>PXRN01000014.1 GCA_003021045.1 Halobacteriales archaeon QS_4_69_34
GGACCACGGGTCGGAAACCGTCCTTCGAGGGTTCGCACTGGTGGTGTTCGCGGCGCTCATCGTGTCGAGCGTCTGGATCGGCGAGACGGTTCTGTCGGCGGCGTTCGGTGGGCAGATACGGGGAGAGATCAAACGCGTGCAAACCAAACGAGCGATCGACGACCTGACCGATCACGCTATCGTCTGCGGGTACGGTCTCTTCGGCCGCACGGTCGCCGCGCGGCTGCAGGAGAAGGGGCAATCGGTGGTAGCCCTCGAAGTCGACGAGGCCGCCTACGGGCGTATCGACGCCGACGAGGTGCTCGCGCTCAACGGCGACGCGAGGAACGAGCAGGTGCTCCGCGACGCGGGCATCAAGCGAGCGAAGACGGTCATCGCGGCCATCGATGACTCGAACGCCAACATCCAGATCGCCATCACGGCGAGCCAGCTCGCCCCAGAGGTGCGCGTGATCGTCCGAGTCGGTGACGAGGAGTACTCCGCACTCGCCAGACGGGCCGGTGCCGACGAGGTGGTCGTCCCCGAGGTCGTAAGCGGCGAGCAGGTCAGCGACCGCCTCTGAGCTACTCCGCCCAGTATGCCTCACCGGGCTCGGTCGCAAAGACCGCCCGCTCCAGCAGCTCGACGGCCTTCTCCAGCCCCTCCCGCGAGCTCGTCAGCGAGTCCTCGTGTTCGATCGAGAGTGCGTCGTCGTAGCCGACCATTCTGAGTGTGGAGACGATCTCCTTCCAGTGGGTCTCGCCGTGGCCGTAGCCCACGGTCCTGAACAGCCACGAGCGCTCCGCTTCGTCGGTGTAGGGGGTCGTGTCGAGCACGCCCTTCAGGCGCGCGTTGGCGTCGTAAACCCGGGTGTCCTTCGCGTGGGCGTGGTGGATGGCGTCCTCGCGACCCAGAAACCGGATGGCCTCGCAGGCGTCGATGCCCTGCCAGTAGAGGTGCGAGGGATCGACGTTCGCGCCGATCCGCTCGTTGGTGGCCTCGCGCAGGCGCATCATGCCGGTCGGCTCGTAGACGAGCATGTTCGGGTGCATCTCGATGGCGACGTCCACTCCCTGTTCGTCGGCGCACGCGGCGAGATCGGTCCAGTACTCGGTCGCCGTCTCCCACTGATAGTCGAGCGCGTCGGCGTGCTCGGGCGGCCACGGGGCGGTGATCCAGTTGGGCACCTCGCCGTTCGGACTTCCGCCCGGAAGCCCCGAGAACGTGGTGACGGTTCCGACGTCGAGCTGGGCGGCCAGCTCGATCGCCTCCCGGAGCTCCCGGTCGGCGCGTGCGGCGCGTGCGTCGTCGGGATGCAGCGGGTTGTTATGGGTGGCGAGCGCGCTCGCGCGGAGGTCGTGCTCGTCGAGCGCGGCGCGAAGGTCGGCCTGTTCGCGCTCGTCGTCCAAGTACTGCTCGCGCGGGAGGTGGTCGTCGCCCGGGTTGCCACCACAGCCGAACTCGACACAGTCGACGCCGAGCCCCGCGAGGTACTCCAAGGCCTCGTCGAGCGGCCGGTCACCCAGCGGGACGGTGAGCACGCCGATGTCCATGCCGCCGGTAGGGCGAACGGGACGAAAAAGCTGGCGTAGCCATCGACCCGTCGCCACGGGACGTCTCGACGCTGGGCCTCGCAGCCTCCGTTCTCGACGCCGCGCCGACACCATGGCTTATGTGGGTCCCGCCGGAACGGGAGGCGATGAGCACCGACAGGTCCGGCAGCGCCGACCCCCTCTCGCTCGGCGGCGTCGTCCCGCCGACGGTGACCGCCTTCGACGCCGACGAGGCGGTCGACCACGCGAGGACCGCCGCCCACGCCCGGTTCGTGGTCGATCGCGGGGCGAGCGGGGTGTTTCCGCTCGGGACCAACGGCGAGTTCGCCATGCTCGACGCCGAGGAACGTCACGGCGTGGTCGAGAGCGTCGTCGAAGAGGTCGGCGGCGAAGTGCCCGTCATCGCCGGCGTCGGCGCACCGAGCACCCACCGCACGGTACGGAACGCCGAGCGTGCCGCCGCGGCCGGCGCGGACGGGCTCGTCGTCGTCACTCCCTACTACTACCCGCCCGATCCCGAGGGGATCGTCGAGCACTACCGGCGCGTCGCCGAGGCCGTCCCGCTTCCGATCTACGTCTATCAGTTCCCCCAGCGCACCGGGACGACGCTCTCGCTCGACACCTTCGCTTCACTCGCCGGGATCGAAGGGATCGCGGGCTGTAAGGACTCCAGCGGCGACGTCGCGTGGCTCGCCCGGGCGGCCGACGCCCACCCCGAACTCACCTTCCTCGCCGGCTCGGACGTCCTCCAGCTGGTCGGCAGGGAGGTCGGCTGTGCGGGCGGGGTGAGCGCGGTAGCGAACGCCTTCCCCGGGCTGCTCGCCGACCTCCATACCGCCCACGACGCGGGCGAGCGCGACCGTGCCCGCGGGCTCCAGCGCACCCTTCGTGGCGTGCGAGCGGCGTTCGAGGCGGGACCGGACATGGCTGGCGCGAAGGCCGCGCTCTCGCTGCGGGGGTTCGACGCCGGCGGGCTCAGGAGCCCGCTGCGGACGATGGATCGTGAGGAACGGGACGCACTCGAAGCCGAGCTGCGCGAGCTCGGGGTGCTCTGAGCGGAGGGGGTTGGCAGCCCGCGTACGACCACGGATCGACCGCGGGCGATCAAAAAAAGAGCGTATCGATCCGGGGGATACCGACTCCAGAAGAGCCGGCTCTGTTGGAAATGCTATTAGTTCGACACGCCCGTCACCGAAACAGTCGTCGGGTGAACGTCCATACGTGACTCGCTTCACTCGGTCGCCGAAGTCCTCTCCGTCCGCTCTCACGCAAATTTTATGATAGCTCTCGGCTATTTTCGGATGCGAACGTCCCCGTCGCCCCTCCGCGCCGTCCCATCGGCGTGGCGATCCCCGCTCATTGGTGCACTCGCTTCACTACCCGTCACCGTTCTCGTGAACTGGCTCCCGGGTTCCGAGGCGGACATCGCGGGTGGCATCAGAATGTTCGGTGCGTTCATCGCGGGAGTGGTAGCCACACTACGTTCGACAGGCCCGGACGCCGCTGGCTCACCGCTGGTCTTCTCGGTGGGGTTATCGGGATACTCACACCGGTCGTGGCAGCAGTCAGTTCCGCGATCGAGAGTACTATACTATGCCCTCACCGTTTAGGATGGTGATCTTCGTCGTGTCTGGTGTCCTAATACTTGTTCTGGCTCCGGCGTTCGGCTGGGTGTGCGGTCGAATCGGTGGCTGGGTGGCGACCGCCGTCACCACTCGATGGACAGCGACTCCGTCCTGACAACGTCACAGCCGACCGTTCGACACACCGGAGCAGTCCCGATTCAGGGAGGGGGAAGCTACCATCGGTCAGCAGGCACGGCGACTTCCGCCACCCCCTCTCAGCCCTCGCGGCCGACCGGGATGACCTGCACGAGCGAGCGCACCGGGACACCTTCGAGCGCGGCGACGCCACGCTTGTCGGCGAGGACGCCACAGCCCACGGGAGTGCCGCCCTCGCGTTCGATCGCCGCGATCGTCTCGGTCATGGTCGTGCCGCTGGTGATGGTGTCGTCGACCACGAGACACTCCCGGCCCTCGATCGCGGCGAAGTTGCGCGAGAAGCTGCCGCCCTCCTGGTCGTCGATGTCGCCCTCCTCCCAGTGGTGTTTGCGGGGCGCGTAGCTCGCAAGGTCGGCGTCGAGCTCCATCGCCACGGCGGTCGCCAACGGCGTGCCGGCCTTCTCGATGCCGACCACGAGCGCGACGCGTTCGGCGGCCACCCCGGTACCGAGGTCCGCGAAGAGGTCCGCGAGCACGCTACCGACGGCGGCGAGCCGCCCGCTGTCCCGACCGATCGTGCTCCAGTCGACGTGGACGTCCTCTAGGTCCGTCGCTACCGCCGAGCCGCCCGCCTCGCCGCCGCGCTCGACGAGCCAGCTCGCCGTCTCCCGGGAGACGTTCAGCTCGTCCGCGATCTCGCCCCGGGAGAGACCCTGCTCGGAGAGCGCGGCGGCGCTCTCGATGAGATCGTCGACGTTCTTCATGCGCGGGGGTTGCTCGCGCTCGCCCATAGGTGTACCGTCGTGGGGGATCGTCCCGCCGACGCCGTGGTCGGTCGGGCCGGTCACACGTTTTTATCGAGAACATATAATCATCGATGCGACTGCGTGTCGATAGTGCCGTGCGAGCCGAACGGACGGGAGGCGCGATGCCGACTCCGGGACCCGAGCACCGGCGCGGGAGCGCTGCCGACGGCGACGGATCAGAGGAGGCAAGTACAGCGGGGCCGACCGCCCCACATGGAGACGGTCGTCGGGGACGTCCCGGTCCGCGGCCTCGCGGTCGATGCGCGGACGCAGTGTGCCCACTACGCCACCGAGCGCGACATCGTGGCCTTCGCGTTCCCGTGCTGTGAGACGCCGGAGCAGTCGGGCCGCGTCTTCTACCCCTGTCGCCGCTGCCACGACGCGCTCGTCGAGCATCCCACGGCGACGTGGGATCGCTCGAACTTCGACGAGCGGGCGGTGCTCTGTGGGGCCTGCGGGACGCGGCTGACCGTCGACGCGTACCTCGACTGCGGGTCGGCGTGTCCGGCCTGTGGGGCCGCGTTCAATCCCGGCTGCGTCGACCACCGATCGCTGTACGTCGGTGCCTGAACCGAGAACCGAAAGCCGCTGGACCGTGTGGTGGACTACGGCGGGTGACTGCGCTTGCCCGACTCTCGACCGCCGCCCGTGCCGGCGAACTCGACGTCCTCGGTGTGGCGATCGACCAGCAGGACGAGCGCGCCGCTGGCGAGCGCGACCGCGAGGACCGCCCCGACTCCGGCCGCCGTCCGTGGGGTGTGCTCGAGTACCTTCTGGGCCGGGAGACGGAGCGCGCCGACCATCAGGCTCACCAGAAACGTCAGCGTCGCCGCGCGGTAGGTCGCCAGCGCCCACCGGATGGCGTAGGCGATCGAGAACAGCCCCACGAGCGCGCCGGTGCCGAACGCCGCGATCGTGGTGCCGGGCCCGACGAGTGCCGCCGCGCTCCCGCCCCCCGCGAGGCCGGCCAGCGCGTCGGTGAACTCGCTGAGTACGGTCGTCAGGTAGTCGTACTGGCCGAGCAACAGGAGGAAAAAGGCCCCCGAGATCCCCGGGAGGATCATGCCGGCGATCGCCACCGCGCCCGCGAAGAGGACGAACGCCGACGAGTGGGGGAACGCGCCGTTGACGTCCGGTGCGGAGACGACGAACGCGAGCGTAAAGCCCGCGATGGCGACCGCGATCCGTCGGGGCGAATCGAGCGCGACGTGGCCGTAGAAGACGGCCGCCGAGGCGGCGATCAGCCCGAAGAAGAAGGCGAACGTGAGCGCCGGGTAAGCGTCGAGCGCGACGTCCATGATCCGTGCGACCGTCACGAGCGCCGTCAGCACCCCCGCCCCGAGCACGAAGAGGAAAGCCAGATCCATCCGGCGGAACGAGTCCCGGAGGGCGGCCCGCCCGGCGGGCCGACGGACCCGCCGGAGGTCGCCGAGCGCACGCGGATCGAGGCCGGTGATCGCGTGGATGAGCCGCTCGTAGATGCCCGTGATGAGCGCTATCGTGCCGCCCGACACCCCCGGAACGGCGTCGGCCGCGCCCATGAACACGCCCTTGAGGTAGACGACGAGCCACGCCCGCGCGCCCGCCCGCTCCGACCGTGGCTCCGGGTCGGGCTCCGGGTCGGCGCTCATCGGGCCGTCCGTGCCGGCGGACCGACGGCCCGTGCGGGGCCGATCGACCGGCGCTCGGCGGCCGCCGCGCCCGTTCGCACGGCCGGCGCGGCGAGCGCGCTCGCGTTCGCCGCTGACGCGTTCTCGTCGGCAGTGCTGGCGTTCGTGCCGTTCTCGCCGCCCGGACCGCTCCCGGTTCCGTTCGAGGCGTTGCCGGTTCCGTTCGTGGCGTTCGTTTCGCTCGTGCTCGCCGAGGTGTTCCCGGTCGCGTCGGTCGCGTTGCCGGTGGCGTTCGTCGCGTTCCCGGTCGCGTTCGTGGGAACGTCGACCGACTGTTCGGTGAGTTCGGCGGTCAGCGGCCCCTCCGCTTCGCCGACGACGTTCGCCTCCGGAACCGAGAGGGTGACGTTATCGAAGGTCGCCGTCCCGTTCTCGACTTCGGGGTTCGTCCGGAACTCGTAGGGACCGACCGCACGGACGCTGACGTTCGTGTAGCCCTCCTCGACGCTCCAGTTGTCATAGCCCGTCGTCGAGTACGGCAGCCCCATCGTGAACCGGCCCTCGCCGTCGGTCCGGGCGCGCTGCTCGTAGGTGAACGTGTCCCGGCCGTTGGGCATCCGCATGGTGACGCTCGCGGTGACGTTCGAATTCGGGGGACCCGTGCCCTCGACGGTCGCGCCGGGAACGCGCTCGAAGGTCTTCACCCAGTTCTGGCTCGCCGCCGGCAGCGACCGGCTGCGGGTGGTGCGCTCGGTCGCGTGCACTAGTCGATAGTGTTCGAGCGCAGGCACGCGCTCCTGTGGGACGCGCCCGATGCCGCCGACCCGCGCCGTGCCCTCCTCGGCGGCGAACGCACGCGCGGCCGAGAGGTTGTCGAACTGGCGGACCGGCGAGGCGTTCCCTCCGGTGGGGATGGAGGCGGCCGCGAGCGAGCCGTCGTCGTTGAACCGAGGTCGCTCGTAGTCGAGGACCACGGGCTGGACCTCGGCGGCGCTGCCGTGGAAGTTATACAGCCGCGAGAGCATCGTCTCGTAGTAGCGCTGGTTGGGCACGTACGCCTGGAACTGGGCCTGCCTGCCCTGCCCGCTGAGCAGGGCCGCGCGGAACTGGCTGTCGGTGAAGCTCCTGTTGTTGGCGTCGTACCAGACGACCGGCGCGAAGAACTTCGTCCGCGGGCCGGGGTCGGCCATCTTCCAGTCGATCATCGTGTACCGGACGCCCTCGCTCTCGTCGGCCAGTCGACGGTTGGCCACCGACTCGTTGGTCGCCAGCAGGTAGTTCGCGGCCTGGTGGGCGTTCTGCTGGAAGGGGTTGGCGACGGGGATCCGGTGGCCGAGCTGGGTGATCCAGTGGCCGTAGTCCCACCACGACAGCACCCCGTAGGCTCCGTTCGGGTAGTCGAAGTCGCCGTCCGCCGGCGGATCGTAGCTGCCGTAGAAGGCCATCTCGTCGCCGCCCGCGTAGGTACCCACGTCGGGCGTCTCCTCGTCGAGCCAGTCGAGCGCGCCCTGCCAGCCGACGATGCCGTTGCCGGGGTTCGATCTCGCGTCGGCGTAGGCGGGCGCGGTCGGCGAGCCGACGACCAGCGGGACCGCGATCACGAGCACGACCGCGAACACGACGAGCAGCTGGTAGGCCTCGACGTCCCAGGGGTTCGTCTCGCCGTTGGCCTCCGCGGACGCGAGCGCGCGCAACACCTGGCCGACGAGGAAGGCGTTCAGGACCGCCACCGGGACGATCAGGTAGTAGTTGAACCGGGCCTGCGTGAGCGCGGCGGCGGTCATGAACAGCGCCCACACCACCACCAACAGATAGCCCGTCCGGTTCTCGCCGGCGCGACCGAGCGCGATCCGGCCGAGCATGAGGGCCGCGCCGACGGCCGCCGTGTAGAACGCCAGCCCGTACGACCGATTCAGAAAGCCGAGCGCCTGATTCACCTGGGCTCCGAACGGATCGCCGGTGTTGAACGGCGGCTGTGCCTCCCCGACGGTCAGCGAAGTGGCCGTCGAGCCGAAACCGACGACGCGCTCGAGCTGGCCGGCGACGAAGGCATAGAGGTCCGGCAGGGCGACCGCAGCGAGGAGCGTGCCGGCGGCGAGCAGCCCGCCGACCGCCGCCGGGTAGCCGATCCGCGAGCGTCCCCGGGTGTCCCACTGGCGGGCGAACCACGCCAGGAACAGACAGCCCGCCGTGACGGCGAGCGCGAGCCCCGGTTGGAGCAGCGAGTAGGTGGTCGTGCCGAGCTCGAAGGGCTCGAACTGGTAGAACCCGAGCGCGGCGACGAGCAGGAGGACCGCGGTGGCCACCGAAAGCGCCACCGCACCGGCGATCGCGGTGGGCTCGGGGGTGCGCCCGAGGAGGTACTCGACGGGGAGGGCGACGACGAAGAAGGTCCCGAGGACGCCGATCAGGAGGACGCCCGGCGGCCACACGAGGATGTAGAGGGCGATGGCGACGCCCGCGAGCGCCGCCCACAGAAGCGAGGGGCGCAGGCCGTCGAGGTCGCGCTCGGCGAACTGCTCGTAGACCGGCTTCTCGCGCGCGGCGACCGCGAGCGCGGCGAGCATCGCCGCGACCGCGAGCACCTGAAAGAACGCCTCGGCGACGTGGTGGTCGGAGAAGCCCACGACCGACCGCCCGAGGAAGGTGCTCGGCGAGAGCGCCAGCACGACGACGCCGACCAGTCCGCCGAACCGGCCGCCCAAGCGCCGCCCGATCAGGTACGTGGGGACGGCCACGAGCGTCCCCAGCACCGCGGGCGCGAACAGGAGCGTGAGCGCGACGGTGTGCTCGGTAGGCGAGCCGAGACCGACGATCAGGGCCGCGGTCGCCACCAGCTGGTCGTAGAGCGTGCCGAACTGGCCGACGCTCGTCCCCGTGGGGAAGCTCGTCCACGGGTCGAACGGCATCGTGGACGGCCAGTTGCGCACGACGTAGGACGTCTCGCGGATGTGATACCACGCGTCGTTGCCGCTGAACACGACCTGTCCGTCGCGGACGAAACGCTGCCAGTCCCGCACCCGTAGCCACAGCATGAACGCCATCACGGCGAGCAGGACGGGAACGTGATAGAACGACTCGATAGAGCCGAGGTCGGCCCCGAGCTCGAGAACCCGTTCTCTGGCTCGCTCGCTGCGCTGACCCATTGACGAACCGGAGCGGTAAAACGCGCATAAGGCTTGTGATACCGCCGGTCGGGAGCCCGGTCTGTGGCACAGCGGATCGGCCGGGGAGAGCGCAAACCCGTGGGCGTCCCGCGCTCGCACCCGAGCGGCGGTGGAGCCGGTCGCGTCGCCGACGGAAGCCCCGAAGCGACCGCGGAGCGAAGGGAAACCGCTATGGCCCGACCCGGGGGAGGGGACGTATGCAGGTCTCGGTCGTGCTCTGTGCCTACGACCCGGCCCGACACGACGACTTCGCCGAAGCGGCCGACAGCGTCCTCGCTCAGACACACGAGGACGTGGAGCTCGTGGTCGTCGTCGACGGCAGCGCCGATCTCGCCGAACGGATCCGGACCGACTACGGCGACCGCGCGGACGTCCGCGTCCACCTGAACGAGAAGAACCGGGGACTACTCGAGAGCCGCAACCGCGGCGCGAGGCTCGCCTCGGGCGACGTCGTGGCCTTCCTCGACGACGACGCGGTCGCCGAACCCGACTGGATCGCGAAGCTGGTCGCGGCCCACGAACACACCGATGCGCTCGCTACGGGTGGCCGGATGGTGCCCGCGTGGGTCGCCGGCCGGCCCCGATTTCTGCCCGCGGAGTTCTACTGGTTGGTGGGTGTCACACACCGGGGATTCGGGCCCGGTGGCGCGGCCGACCGGGCCGGCGAGGTGCGCAACACGCTGGGCTCGAACATCTCCTTCGACCGCGAGACCTTTCTCGACCTTGGCGGGTTCGACGCGACAATCGGCGGCCGCAAGGGCGACAACAAGCTCCAGGGGGGCGAGACCGAACTCTGTGCCCGCCTCCAGCGGGAGCACGGCTCCGGGGTGTACTACGAGCCCGACGCCCGGGTCGCCCACAAGGTGTTCGCCCCCCGGACGGCACCGCGCTGGCTCGCCGCGCGGGCGTTCTGGCAGGGCTACTCGAAGCGGGCGATGGAAACGTTCGTCCCGGGATCGGCCGGCGAGGAGAGCGCCTTTCTCGGCCGGCTCCTGACCGAGTTCGTCCCGCGGCGCGTACGGGGGCTCGCGGCGCGCCCCTCGCGCGAGCGGGCCACGCAGCTCGTCGCCCTGATCGTGCTGACGGCACTCGTCGGCCTCGGGTATCTGTACGGGCTGGCGCGCTACCCGGGGGCGCTCGGCCCCCGATGAGCGGACGCCGCCGGGAACTCCCGCTCCGGAAGGACGGACGACTCCTCGCGGCAGACGGGCGAGCCGGACGCCGACCCGATCGCCCGAGCGGGCGTTGCGGAGGCTGCTGAGATGCGCGTCCGCTGGCTCACGCCGGACAAGCCCGAGAACGTCAGCGTCGGCCGCCGCCGGATCGCCGAGCACCTCGGCAGGGCGGGCATCGACGTGACCCTGCGCGGGACGACGCCACGGACGGTCCTCGAATCGTTCCGGGAGCGGAGCGCGTACGACGCCCTCGTCGGGACGACCCGCGCGGGGGCGATCGCGGGCGCGGCGCTCGCCACCCGCACCGGGACGCCGCTCGTCGTCGATCACGTCGACCCGATCCGCCAGTTCGGGGCGACCCACCCGCGTCCGCTCGCACTCGCCGTCCGGCTGGCCGAGAACGCCGCGTTCGCGCTCGCCGCACACGTCCTCTACGTCTACCCCGAGGAGGAGCCCCGCGTCCGCCGGTACGCCCCGCGGGCGACGCGGACCAACCTCGGCGTGGAGTACGAGCGCTTCGCCGAGCCCGATCCCGGGGCGATCGAGCGCGCCCGCGAGCGGCTGGACCGCGAGGGCGTCCCGGCCGATTCGCGCGTGCTCGTCTACGTGGGCGGCCTCAAGCCGCTCTATCACGTCCGCGAGCTGCTGGCGGCGATCGATCACCTGGCGGGCTGGACGCTCCTCGTCCTCGGGGCGGGCTCTCTGGAGGAGCCAGTCGGGGAGGCCGCGAGCGAGCGCGGGGACGTCGTCTTCCTCGGGACCGTTCCCCACGAGGACGTGCCGGGCTATCTCCACGCGGCCGACGCGGGGGCCTGTCTCGTCGACGACCCCCACACGCTGAAGCTACTGGAGTACGCCGCGGCGGGGCTGCCGGCGGTGCAGCTGCGGGGGCGGGCCGAGGCGCGTCTCGGCGACCTCGTGGCGTACTGTGGGCCCGATCCCGCCGACGTCGCCCGTGCGACCCGCCGAGCGGCCCGGAGCGACGACGAGGACGTGGCTGCGCTGCGGGCGTTCGCCCGGCGACACCGCTGGCGCGCGATCGCCGAAACCTACGAGCGCGCCGTCCGGTCGGTCACCGACCACTGAGCGCGCCGGGCCGACCGAGGTCGGCGGGCTCGCGGCCGCGTCTCCCCGTCCGGCGACACACCACAACCAGCAAGTAGGGAGCCGGACACGGGAGGACATGGACAACCTGCTGTTGGTCACGGTCGACTCGCTGCGGGCCGATCACGCCGGCTGGCACGGCTACGACCGGCCGACGACGCCGAACCTCGATACGATCGCGACGTCGGCCCACGCCTTCGAGAACGCCTTCGCCCACGCGTGTAGCACCCGACCCTCGTTCCCGTCGATCCTGACCTCCTCGTACCCGCTGATGTACGGCGGGTTCGAGCGGATCGCCGAGGGGCGCACGCTTGTCTCGGAGGCGCTCGCGGCGGGGGACTACCGGTGTGGGGGGTTCCACTCGAACCTCTATCTCAGCGCCGACTTCGGGTACGGCCGGGGGTTCGAGACGCTGTACGACTCGAAGTCGGACCCCTCCCCGACCGCCCGGCTCCGCCAGCTCGTGAAAGACCGCCTCGACGAGGACGGCCTCCTCTACCGGCTGCTCGCGCGCGGGTTCGAGGTGGCCGAGCGACGGACGGGGACGAACGTCGGCTCGGCATACGTCACCGCCGACGAGATCACCGATCGGGCGATCGCGTGGGCCCGCGGGGCCGACGCGGACACGCCACAGTTCCTCTGGGTGCACTACATGGACGTCCACCATCCCTACGTGCCCCCCGCACGCCACCAGCGCGCGTTCCGCGAGGAGCCCGTGAGCGAGCGCCGCGCCGTCCAGCTCCGCCGGAAGATGATCGAGACCCCCGGCGGGGTGACCGACGCGGAGCTCGATACGATCTGCGACCTCTACGACGCGGAGATCCGCTTTACCGACGCGGAGATCGCTCGACTGGTAGAGGCAGTGCGCGCCGCGTGGGAGGGCGACACCGCCCTCGCCGTCACGGCCGACCACGGCGAGGAGTTCCGCGAGCACGGCCGGTTCAGCCACCACGCCACCTTCCACGACGAGGTGTTGCACGTGCCGCTGCTGGTCGACGTCGGCGACGACGGGGGCCGTCACGACGAGCTCGTCGGGCTGCTCGACGTGGCCCCGACGCTGGTGGACTACGCGGGGCTCGAACGGCCCGAGAACTTCTACGGGGAGAGCCTGCGCGGGCCGATCGAGGGCGCGGGCTGGGAGCGCACGGCGGTGATCGGCGACTGGCGGAGCAACGCGGGCGAGCCGCGGTTCGCCTACCGCGACGCCGACTGGAAGTACGTCCGGCGATCCGAGGGCATCGAGCTGTACGACCTCGGCGCGGACCCCGGCGAGACGACGAACGTCGCCGAAGAGCACGCCGACGTCGCCGACCGGCTCGACGAGCGGATCGACGCACACGAGCGCGCCGTCGCGGCGACCGAGACGGACCTCGGGACCGTCGAGATGGACGAGGGCGTCAAACAGCGCCTGCGCGACCTCGGCTACCAGGAGTGACGCCGGTCGGCGACCGCCACAGCAGCGAGGGCCTGCCCGACGACCGACGGGAGCGATAGCTGCCCGGCGACCGACGGGCGACGGCCGCCGGAGGGATGACGCGGACGGCCCGCTCCTATCGCCGACGACCGGCGACCGGCGACCTAGCCGAAACGCTCCTGTGCGGACTCCAATATCCCGAGCGCGCGCCGGTGGCCCGCGGGGAGCAGCGAGACGCCGAACAGTGCCAGCGCCCGGTGCTCGGGGCGCTCGCGGAGCACGTCGAGGAGCACCCGGCGTGCCGCGGCGGCCCGGCCCGTCCGCAGGAGGCGCTTGCCGTAGGCGTACTCGGCCCGGCGCTTCAGCGCCCCGCGGTGGGCGCCGAGCGCCGGAAAGCGCTCGAAGAGGTCGGCGAGCGAGGCCAGCTCGCTCTCGTACATCAGCTCGGCGTCGGAGCTCATCGAGCCCGCGCGGCGGCGGTAGTACGCCAGCGGCTCCGGGATTCGCGCCGGCCGGTACAGCCCGAACAGCCGCGCCAGCAGGTGGCGGTCCTCGACCGCCGGAAGCGACTCCTCGAACCGCTCGGCGGCGAAACACTCCCGGCGGGCGATCACCGTCGGCACCGGGACCCCGCCTTCGAGGAGGAAGTCGACGTGGTGGCGCTCGGGATCGCACACCGGGAGGGAGGTGTGATAGCGCCGTTTCGTCCCCTCGAGCACGTAGGCGTCCGAGTAGACCACGTCGGCACCGGCGTCGATCGCCGCGAGCTGTCTGTCGAGCTTCGCGGGATGCCAGCGATCGTCCGCGTCGAGAAAAGCGACGAGCTCCCCGCTCGCGGCGTCGAGTCCCCGGTTGCGCGCCGCCGCCAGCCCGCGTGGCTCCTGGTGGAGGTAGGTGACGCCCTCGACGTCCGCGCCGAGCCGGGCCAGCCACTCGACGCCCGAGCCGTCGACGAGGACGATCTCGAGGTTGTCGTGGCGCTGGGCCGCGATGCTCTCGATGGCCCCGTCGAGGTACGCGGCGTCGCCGTAGGTCGGGACGATCACCGAGACCAGCGGCCCGGAGCCCGACCGGATGGAGGCGGGGAGGCTGACGTCGGTCACGGGTCGACGACGCTACAACCGGCGGCTTATTAATCCCGCTCCTCCACCGCCCGGGCGTGAGGGGTTCGAGCGCGGCCGGCGCGATCCGCTACGCCTGCGCTGAGCTGCGCGAGCACCACGACGACCCGCTCTGGTGGCGTGCGCGGCTCCTCCAGCGGGTCGTCGCACCGATCCACCGGGTCCACCCAGGCCGGCGGAACGGTATCCGGGTGATGGAAGAAGACTGGGACACGCTCGTCGTGCTCGACGCCTGCCGCGCGGACCTCTTCGAGGCCGTCGCTGACCGCTCGCGCTTCGACGCCTACCGCCGAGTGCAGAGCCGGGGGAGCATGACCGCCGAGTGGATCGAGGAGAACTTCGCCGGTCGCGCGTTCGGGGACACGGTCTACGTCTCGGCGAACCCGTTCGTCACGAAGCTCGCCGGGGACGCCTTCCACCACGTCGAGCCCGTCTGGCGCGACGGGTTCGACGCGACCCACCGGACCGTCCTCCCCGGGACCGTCGCGGACGCCGCCCGGGAGGCCCACGCACGGTTCCCCGACAAGCGACTGATCGTCCACTTCATGCAGCCCCACTACCCGTTCGTCGGCCACGAGGCGCTCACCTACGCGAGCTGGGACCCCGCGGAGATCGTCGGGGAATCGACCGACGAGGAGCGGCCCCACGACCCCTGGCAGGCGCTCGAAATGGGCCTCGTCGACCGGGAGACCGTCGGGCGGGCCTACGCCGGCAACCTCGGGCCGGCGCTCGACGCGGCGCTCGCGCTCGCCGGGGACGTGCCGGGCAGGACGGTGCTGACCGCCGATCACGGCAACCTGCTGGGCGAGCGTGCGTGGCCGGTCCCGGTGCGCGCCTACGGCCACCCGCCGGGACTTTGCGTGCCCGCGCTCACGACCGTCCCGTGGGCGGTCCTCGACGGCGAGCGCCGGTCGATCGCCGACGACGGCGTCCGCCCGGCGTCGATCGAGGACGAACGGCGCCGCGAACGGCGGCTGCGAGCACTGGGCTACCGGTGAGGGGGACGACGCGCGGCTCCGGACCCTCCCGTCCTCGTGTGGATCACGCGATCCCGGGCCGGTCCCGCGTGGATCGACGGTCGTCCCGCCGGCCGACCTCGGTGCCGGGCCCGGGCCCCGATCGGTCCGCCGCCCGGGGACCGTTCGATCGCCGGGCCGGGAGGCGGCCATGAGGATCGGCCAGACCTCCGCGATCCACTTCGCCTCCCAGGTGATCTCGACGGTCGTCGGCTTTCTCGCCACGCTCCTCATCGCCCGCGAGCTCGGGGCCGGCGTGCTCGGGACCTACTCGCTGGTCGTCGCGGTCGTGATCTGGCTGCAGGTGATCGGCGACATGGGCATCCGGAAGGCGCTCGAAAAGCGCCTCAGCGAGCCCGGTTCCGACGGTCCCTACCTCGCGGCTGGCGCGGCCGTCCAGTTCGGGCTCTTCGCGGTCATCGTGGCGCTCGTGCTGGCGCTGGGCGATGCGGCGAGCGCGCTCGCCGACGTCCCGATGGCGCGCGTGCTCGGCCCGTTCGGTCCGGCAGTCGTCGCCCTCACCGGCGTCAGCCTCCTGTTCGCGTTCCTGCTGGCGGTCCTCCGGGGCCAGCACCGCGTCCACGTCGCGGCGCTGCTCGATCCCGCCGAGCGCACGGTCCGGAGCGCGCTCCAGATCGGTGCCGTGGTGGCGACGCTCGGCCTCGTCGGCCTGCTGGCCGGCTACGCGCTCGCCGGGCTGGCCGCGAGCGCGCTCGCGCTCGCGTTCGTCGCGGGCCGTCCCGAGCGTCCCGGGCGCGAGCACCTCGGGGGACTGCTGTCGTACTCGCAGTACTCGTGGCTGGGCGGGCTGACCAACCGCGCGTTCAAGTCGATGGACACGATCGTGCTCGGTCTGTTCGTCACCAGCGAGCTCATCGGGATCTACGAGGTCGCGTGGAACGTCGCCTCGATCCTCGCGGTCTTCGGCGTCTCGATCAGTCAGGCGCTGTTCCCGGAGATGAGCCGACTGTCGAGCGCGGAGCGGTCGGCGACGGTCGCCGGACTCGTCGAGGACGCGCTCGCGTACACCGGGCTGTTCGTCGTCCCGGGGTTCGTCGGCGCGGCCCTCCTCGGCGACCGCGTGCTGGCGATCTACGGCGGCGCGTTCGCTCGGGGCCACCTCG
Organism: Halobacteriales archaeon QS_4_69_34; assembly: GCA_003021045.1. Taxonomy (GTDB): domain Archaea; phylum Halobacteriota; class Halobacteria; order Halobacteriales; family Halococcaceae; genus PXRN01. Next base: position 15,791 of record PXRN01000014.1, read on the forward strand.
TGTTGGTCGTGCTCGTCGCCGCACGACTGGTCTACGCCTACGGCAATCAGTTCGTCAACACGCTGAACGCGATCGACCGGCCCGACGCCGCCTTCCGGGTCAACGGCGCGTTCGCCACCACGAACGTCGTTCTCAACCTCGTCCTCGTCGCGCGGTATGGCTGGCTCGGCGCGGCGGTCGCCACCACGGTCTCCGCGCTCGTGACGCTCGTGTTCGGCTACCGCGCGCTCGCGGCCGTCGTCGAGGTCGCCGTTCCGACCGGCGAGATCGCAAAGCAGTGGATCGCGGCGGGCGCGATGGGGCTGGTCGTCGCCGCCGGCCGCGCCCTCCTCGGCGGGTCGCTGCCGGTGACGCTGGTGCTCGTCGCCTGCGGGGCGCTCGTCTACTTCGCCGTCCTGTCGGGACTCTCCGAGCGGTTCCGGTCGACCGTGTACGACAACCTCCCGGCAGCGATCGTCGGCGGTCGGTAGCCGCCTCCGTCCAGCCGTCTCGCGCCGTCGAAGGACGGCTGGCGTCCGTCGTCCGGTGGCGATACGCCCACGGCTCGCACGATCACGACGTCTCCGTGATCAGCGACTACGGTTCAAGCGTAACCGAGGTCTTCGAGCCGCTCGCGGACACCCGGCGGGACGTCGGTGTCGTCCTCGCCCTCGATCGATCGCAGCGGCACCTCGGCGACGGCCTCCGCGAGGTGGGCTTCGGGGTCGTCGATTCCCTCCGGAGCCGCTTCGACCGAGCGGAACCCGTCGTCGTGAGTCTCGTAGCCGTAGTAGCCGGTCGGTGCGACGAACCCCGCGAGGGGCTCGTTCAGACGATCGTACTCCGCTCCCGACATCCCGTTCTCTCGAAACCGCTCGCGGTGCCACGGCAACAGCCCGTGGTACTCGGTGAGGCGGTCGATCGGTTCGATCCCGTCGAGCAGGTGCTGTCCGCGGGATTCGACGTCGACGCCCGTCAGTCCGGCGACCGTGCGGTGGACGTCGAGCAGGCTGACCGGTCGGTCGACGACCTCCTCGGGAACGTCCTCGCCGTCGACGACGAGGGGAACGTGGGTCAGTTCGGGGAAGAGTCCGTAGCCGTGGTTCCAGAGCCCGTGCTCGCCGAGCAGCTCGCCGTGGTCCGAGAGCGTGATGACGTAGTCGAACGCCTCGACGAGGTCGGCGTGGATCGTCCGGTAGGTGTCGGAGAGATAGCGGACGGCGTCGTGGTACGCCCGCTCGATCCGCTCGGGATCGCCGACCGCACCGGAGAACACGTCCGTATCGAGAACGCGAACGGGATCGTCGACCGTTCGGTACGCTGCCGGCGGGTAGTACGGCGCGTGGGCGTCCATCAGGTTCACCACGAGGAACTCGTCGTCGCCGAACGACGTCGCTTGGATGCGATCGCGGACCTCGTCGGCGGTCGCCGTCCAGAGGGGTTTCTGCCGGAGGTAGTAGCCACGCCGCAGCGAGCCGACGGTGTCGTACTCCCCGGCGAGACACTCCCACAGCGCCCGGAGGTAGCGGCGATACCCCCCGGCGGTCCGGTGGAGCAGGCGATCCCAATCGAGCCCGTGCTCCTGGCCGAGCGGGGGGACCGACGCCGGACCGAGCGCTTCGGTGAACCCGCGGGTCCAGCCGTCCCAGCGGTAGATCTGGCCGTTCGCGCTGAACAGCCGGGTGCTGTACCCCGCGTCGGCGAGCGCCTCCGCGAGCGTGGTCCCCTCCCAGTCGAAGGTCCGCGATTTGCCGTGGACGCCGACCTCGCTCGCGTACCGCCCGGTGTACAGCGATGCGTGCACCGGGATCGTCCAATGGGAGGGCGCGTACGCCGCCGAGAACCGCCGGCCACCGAGCCAGTCGAACTCCGCCTCGAAGGTGTCGTATCTGAGCGTGTCGAGGACGACGAGCGCGACGTTCATTCCCGGCCTCTACTCCCGGTTCCCCCTTATCGGTGGCGGAACCGCCGCCCGTCGGGGGTCGCGGCCACGGGCACCCGTGTCTACTGGGGGTACTCCGCGACGCTCTCGTGTGCCCAGATCAGGTCGAAGTAGCGCTTCAGCCCCGCGACGAACGAGCCGTTCTCGGTGATGGCCGCTTGGCGCATCGCGTCGGGCACGTCGTTCTCCTCAACGAGGATGATCGCCCGGCCCGAATCGTAGGCCGTGCTCGGGTCGGCGACCGTGCCTCGCCACGGGAGCTTCTCCGTGCTGAAGCGGACCCCCACCTCGGGATACTCCCCGGCGAGTCGCTCGACGATCGCGGACTGGATGGCGTGTTTCTCCGCGGCGCTCCGGTTGCCGGCCGGGACGTACTCGGGGTGGAGCATGAGCACGTCGACGTCGATCCCTCGCTCTATGGCGTCGGCGAGCGCCGGTTCGACGGCCTCGAAGTACTCGAAGCTCGTGGTGATGACGACGACCCGTTCGTCGGCCTCGCGGTAGAGTCGCAGCGTTTCGGCCTCGCTGGGCTCGCCGACGTCCACGACGTGAAAGAGCTCCTCGGCGGGCGCGACGTCCTCGCCCGCGCGCTCGTAGCGGGGACCGAACTCCGCGAGGAACTCCTCGCGGACGGCCTCGATGGCCCGCTCGAACCCCTCGTACTTCCGGCGACGATTCTCGACCGCTCGTTCGAGGATGGCTTCCGGCGAGCGGGGCTGGTAGCGCTTGGGCCGGCCGGGGATGACCTTCAGGAAGCCCCGATCGGACAGGGAATCGAGCACGCCGTAGACACGGGCCTTCGGGATGCCCGTCGCCTCGGCGAGATTCGGCGCGGTCGTCTGCCCCAGCGAGAGCAGCTCGGCGAGCGCGCGCGCCTCGTACTCGGTGAGGCCGAGCCGGTCGAACGTCCCCGTCGGATCGGCGGTCATCGGCCCGGCTTCGGCGGCCCCCGCTTGTAAGCCCGCCGGCTCCGGACCGCCGCCCACTCTCGCCCACGCTGCCGAAAGGTACTTATCCATCGCGGCTTACGGGTTACTCGGTGAGCGAGTAACTATGGTGAACGCAGCGCCCGAGCGGGCCGGGGACGAGGACGAGCACCTCGCGGACCTCGCGGACGGCTGTGGCTGTGCGGAGGTCTGGGAACACCTCTCCGAGCGGCGCGCGCCCGAGGAGTGAGAGCGGTCGGCACGCCACCCGACGATGACCGAGCGTCCTGCTGATGAGAAGTGTCCGAACGTCCTTCCGTTGCTCGACGAGCTCCAGATCATCGCCCGTAACGGGTTGACCTACGCGGGCGATCCCCACGACGCCTACGACGAGGAACGGTACGAACGGGTTCTCCACCTCGTGAGCGAGTGGTACGGGAGGAGCCTCGACCTCCCGCCCGCCGAGGTCCGCGAGCGGCTCACCGCCGAGGAGGTGGGACACGTCACGCCGAAGGTCGGCGCTACCGCGGCCGTCTTCGACGGCGAGGGGCGAGTCCTGGTGATGCGGCACCCGAACGACGACGCGTGGCGTCTCCCCCGGCATGAGCGAGTCCGGCGAGGAACCCGAGGAGACGGTCATCCGCGAGACGCGAGAGGAAGTCGGCGTCGAGGTGGGCGTCGCCGAGCTGGTGGATGCCGACTACTTCGAACCGGCGGCGTACGGCCCGCACGGCGGCGTGACGCTGCTCTACCGGTGCGTTCCGATAAGCGGTGAGCCCGGGCCGTCGCGCGAGGCGGACGCCGCTCGGTACGCCCGTCTCGAAGACGTCCCGGCCTGGTTCGACGAGCGTCACGAACGATACGCACGCATGGCTGGCACGACCCGCTCGTAGCCGCGGGCAGCAGCCGACGGCGCTCTCCGGGTTCTCGGCTTCCGGCGTGACGGCGGCGTCGGCGGACGACGGGCGCGACGGAGCCGTCGACCGACCCCTCGACGGCTTTCGGCCGCGGACACGGCCAGCACGTGAATTTCGGGGACGGCCGGCGAGCCGAAGACGGGACGAACCACGGGCGCGACGCGGTGAACCACGGGCTTTTTGCGCGCGGCGACGAAGGTGTGGCGGGATGCCCGACCGCGAGGAGGTCTGTGTGCTGATCCCCGCCTTCGAGGAGGCCACCACCATCGGCGAAGTGGTCGCGGCCTTCCGCGAGCGCGGCTTCGCGAACGTCCTCGTGGTCGACGGCCACTCGACCGACGGTACGCCCGAGATCGCCGCCGAGCACGGCGCGCGCGTGATCGAACAGTCGGGGACGGGCCGGGGCGGCGGCAAGGGCCAGGCGATCCGGGAGGGGGTCGCACGCGCCGACGCGCCCTACGTGTTGATGCTCGACGGCGACGGGACCTACGACCCGGCCGACGCCGACGCGCTGCTCGAACCGCTGCTCTCGGGCGAGGCCGAGCACGTCATCGGGAACCGCTTCCGGGACATGGACGCCGACGCGATGACGCGGTTCAACCGAGTAGGCAACCGACTCATCAACCGAGCGTTCGCCTCGATCCACGGTCACGATCTGGTTGATATCCTGAGTGGCTATCGCGCGTTCACCCGCAACTCGTTCGCACGGTGCGATCCCTCGCGGGACGGTTTCGGCATCGAGACCGAGCTCTCCGTCGAGTGCGTCAAGCGCGACATCGCGACGGCGGTGGTGCCGACGAGCTACCACGCTCGACCGGACGGCTCCGAGACCAACCTCCGACCCGTGCGGGACGGCGGGCGCATCCTCGTGGCGCTGTACCGGCTGGCGAAGACGAACAATCCCCTCTTTTATTTCGGGAGCGTCGGCACCGTCAGCACCCTGCTGGGCGCGCTCGTCGCCGCCTACGTGCTCGCCGAGTGGCTCACCGTCGGCGTCTCCCACGAGGTGCTCGCGATCGTCGCGGCCTTCGCGGTACTGTTTGGCGTCCAGCTGCTGATGTTCGGGGTGCTCTCGGACATGATCGTCGCCATCAACCGCGAGCAGACCCGCCGCTTGGAGCGTCTGGCCGGTCGCTCCGGTCGCCCGTCCGTCGAACGCACGCCCGACCGTCCCGGGCGCTGGCCCGGCGTCCCCGGCCCGACCCCGGAGGATCCGGTCGACAGGGGAGAGCGAGGCGGGAGCGACGCGACCGAGGACCGCCCCGCCGATCGCGGGGACCGATCCGAGGAGCACGAGGCCGTCGATCCCGCGGGCCGGGCGACGGCCAGCGATCCGGACTAGAGCAGCGACCGGAGCCGTTCGACGAGCCCGATCGACGCCGACTCGCGGCGCTGCTCGAAGACGGGATGGAGGGCGGTCAGCAGCTCCCGCTCGGAGCCGAAGCGCTCGCGGTCGGTGCGTTCGAGCGCCGTTGAGAGCGCCATCGCGTGTCCGCCGGCGTCGTAGGCGACGTCGGGATCGTCGAGCGCTCGGAGGACGGTCTCGGCGTCGGCCGGGAAGGACAGCTCCGCGCGATCGAGGTGCTCGCCGAGCGCGGCGATGCCGAACGCGACGCTCTCGGGGTCGGCGGTGTCGCGTGGCGGCCGTAGTGCCATCGTCCCCGGTTGGACCCAGGGGGACAAAAGTCCCGGCGCAACCCCTATCCCCGGTCCGGGCCTTCGAGCCACCGTGACCGACTACACCACCGTCTCGATCCCCCAGGAACTCGCCGACCGGATCGAGGAAACGATCGAGGGGACGAGCTTCTCGAGCACGAGCGACCTCGTGCGATTCCTGCTGCGGAGCATCGTCGTCCAGCACCAGCGCCGCGAGCAGCTCACCGAGGCGGAGTTCGCCGAGATCGCCGCCCAGCTCCGCGATCTGGGCTATCTGGAGTGAACAGCGCGGCTCGGCGGCACGTCCGGGGTCCTCGACGAGCGCTCGGCCCGACGGACGCGCGGACGACGACCGTCCGGCCGTCCGATCGCGCCGTGACCCCGCCAGAGTGCCGCGAACGTCACCCCAGTGACTCGACGGGCGGCTCGACGTCGAGCACGTCGAGGGCGTGGCGGCGTCCGTCCCGGGAGAAGGCCGCCACCGAATCGGGCTCCCACGGCGGGACTGCGACGAACACCACCGCGTGGAAGTCGTCGCGCTGGGTGAGCTCGAGGTCGCCTCGCGGGTGTGAGACGAATCGACCCTGCGTCTGGCCGGCCGGCGTCCCGAGGTCGACGCCGAACACCGCGCCCACCGAGCGCCCGGCGTCGGGGAAGTAAAAGTCGGTGAAGACGGGCGTTTCCGGCGGGAGGTGGGTGTCGAGGTCGCCAGCGGGCGTCGTCGCGAGCGCGATCGATACCCTCGATGGCTCGGCCTCGCGGGCGAATCCACAGAGCGCGTCGATCAGTCCGCGCGTCGTGTAGACCACGCCCTCGCTTCGCCCGCGACCGGGATAACGCCGTCGGAGCACCCGAGCACAGCCGCGATAGCACGGCCGACCGATCGCTCCACCGCCGGCGCGCCGGACCGTGCAGTCGACGAACGGGCGATAGTGGAGATAGCGGGTGGCGAAAAGAGCTGACGGCCAGCGCAGAACCGTGCGGTTGGCGCACGGCTGCGCGCCGCTCGGTCGGCGCACGACTCCCGTGCGAGGGACGGACGGGGCGAGGTGGGAGGCGAGCACCTCGATGCGAGCGGGGCAGCGACCCGCGAGCAAAGCGGGAGCCGTAGTGGAATGCGGTGACCCGAGCGGAGCATCGGCCGGGGAGACGTGGGCGGTTGCGATGGCGGCGGCGGTGGGCCTCTCGTATGCCGGCACCCGCGCCTCGCCGCGTCGCTCGACTATCGGCGGTCCGAGCGGAACACCGGCTAGAGCTGGTCCTCAGTGCGATCCATACGACTCGCGTGCTCTTCGCGCTCGGTCGAACCCCACTGTACCGGTGGCTCGGCGCGGTCGAGACGCGAGCGGTCCGATCGGCTGAGAACCGGGTCCGAACGCCGATCGATCGGGGGCGGCTCGGCGGGGCGACCGAGACGGGGCTACTCGCCAGCGCACCAGAAACGGACGAGCGACCCGCGCATCCACGGCACGGCGTTTAAACCCTCTCCGGTCCGATACACGGAATCAATGAGTTCCGATACCGAGGCGGGAGACGACGATCCCGCCGGCGCGGCCGCCGCGAGCACGGCCGCCAGCACCGGGGCCGTCGAGTCCGGCAGCGTCCAGCGCGGCGACGCCAGCGCTCGGACGCCGATCGAGGACCTGCCGCTTGCCCCCTATCCGCCGAACCTCGGCCGGCCGGCGCTGCACGCCTTCCGGCAGATGCGGGACCCGTTCGCGTTCTTCGAGCGGGCGCTGACGACCGGGGACGTCGTCCGCGTCAACCTGATCGGGACCGGTGACGTCTACCAGCTCGGCCACCCCGATCACACCAAACGGGTGCTGCTGACCGAGCGCGAGAAGTTCGACAAGACCGACGACTTCCGGATTGCGTTCGGGGAGGGGCTGTTGACCGTCGAGGGCGAGGAGTGGGCCCAGCAGCGCGACGTCCTCCAGCCGCTGTTCGCCCGCGACAGCGTGATGGACTACGCCGACGGGATGGTCGAGCAGATCCGCCGCCGGAGCGAGCGATGGGCGGACGGCGACCGGATCGAGCTCCAGCGCGAGATGACTCACATGACGCTTGACGTACTCTTTGCGACGGTCCTCGGGCGGGAGCTGGCGCTCGACGGCGACCGGAAGATCCGGGCGGCCGCCGAGCACCTCCACGACTGGTTTCTGCCCACCACCTACTTCCTGCCCGACTGGGTGCCCACGCCCGCGCGCCGCCGTTTCCGGCGGGCGAAAGCGACCCTCCAGGCGGAGGCCGACCGGCTGCTCGGCGGGAAGGCCGGCGACGCACCCACCGACCCCACCGATGCGGAGGACCTCCTCTCGCTTCTGGTGGGTCTGCGGGAGGCGGGGATCGCCGACACCGGCATGCTGAGCGACGAGCGCCTGCGCGACCAGATGGTGACGATGATCTTCGCCGGCCACGACACCACGACCACCACACTGACGTTCGCGTTCTGGGCGCTGGCGACCCATCCCGAGGTCCGGGAGCGCTTCCACGAGGAGGTCGACCGGCTGGACGGGCCGCCGACGATGGCCGACGTCGAGGACCTCGACGTCACCGACCGCGTGGTGACCGAGACCCTGCGGCTGTTCCCGCCGGTGTACTCGCTCCCGCGCCAGGCCGCCACGGACGTGGCCTTCGACGGCTACCGCGTCCCGGAGGGCGAGCTGGTCTCGCTGCCGATCCGGCACATCCAGCGCGACCCGCGCTTTTTCGACGATCCAGAACGGTTCGACCCGGGACGCTGGACCGCGGAGCTCCGCCGGGAGCTCCATGACTTCGCGTACGCACCCTTCGGCGGCGGGCCGCGTATCTGCATCGGTCGCGAGTTCGCCCTTCTGGAGGCCAAACTCGCGCTCGCCACGATCGGCCGCAACTACGAGCTCTACTGGCTCGGCGAGCGGAGCGACGAGCCGCCCACCTCCCCCGAGATGACCACGCGGATGGAGTCGGGCAAGGAGTTCCTGATCACCGAGCGGTGAGTCAGCATCGGTCGACGCGCTCGAAACGACGTCTTCACTGAACGTGACGTCGGGACGGTCGGGACTGTGGAAGCGTTCCGGGGTGCTCGCTCCGCCGTGCTTTCAGACCGCGATTCCTCTAGCAAATCCGTCCGACAGACAGCAGCCGCTCGCGTCAGTGCTCGCACAGCAGTATGGGGTCGGAGGGATTTGAACCCCCGATCGACTGATATCTCCGGCGTGCGCCTCGGTTCTCCAGAGGGTCGTCATCGCGGGCGGTGATCAGCCGCCCGCTCGGCATACCAGTTGGAGTTCGTCACCGGGCGCGTGACCTCTGGAGTCAGTCGCCATGCCTGGCTTGGCCACGACCCCGCGTGCTCGTCTATCGCCAGCGGCCCTAAACCGATTTCGGTTCCGCGAACCGATTCCGGACTGTCGTCGGGCTGTACGCTCCGGGAGTCACCCGGGCCCGCTCACTCCCGGTCGGTCTCGCTCCAGTCACACTCCTGACACTTCCGGCCCGTGACGAAGGTCGTGATCGAGGGCATATACCCCACTTCGAGGACGTCGCCGCCGCAGTCGGGACAGTCCCGGTCGGCGTCCTCGATGGGCTCGGCGTCCATCACGTCCGCACCCTCGATCAGTTCGGCGAGCGCCGCCGGCGTGACCATCCGCCCCTGCACGACGCGGTTTTCCATGCCCACACTGGAGGTCGGACGCACCTAAAGGCCCCGCTCGTATCGACCGCCAGCGTCGTGGGCTCGGGATCGGTCGCCGTCGGTCGGGTCGCCGAACGTCCGGACGGATCTTTCCGGGCTCGCACGGCCGGCGGGGCCACTGATCGACGGCGTTCCCCCTACTGGATGGACACACCGCGATCGGCGCTGTTCGTGGCAGCGATAGCACGGAGTCGATTCGATCCGCCGTCGGCTGCCGGACTCGCTCGTGGAGACGACACGGATGCGCGTCCGCTGCGACCTTTCTCTCTCACTCCGGTCGATACCTGCGGAACGAGTCCAACCCCCCGGGGAGCCCGCCGGCGGTCGTGGCCTGCCCGGTTCCGGGCGGGAGCGGCGGCTGGCGGCTCTCGACCCGCGCCTCCGGCACGCCCCTCGTGAGCGCGTTCCACAGGAGCATCTCCATCTCCATGAGGATGTTCTGCATATCGGGCTGGGTGTAGAAGATCAGCAGGGTCGAGGGGCGGACGGTCCGCACGTGGGTTCGGCCCCCGTCCTCGAACACCGCCGCCGACAGCGGCGCGAAGACCGCGACGTCCGGGTCGATGGCCAGCAGCTTGTGGGCCTGCCCGGGGTTGACCACGAGCGTGATCTGCCCGCCCGCCACCTCCCCGACCACCTTCTGGCCGCGGACGTCGAGCGCCCCCCGCAGCGCGTCTCTGACCTCCGAGGGAGGCTCCGGCGAGGAGACGTGCATGCTGTACTCGGCGTCCACGAGCGAGAGCACGTAGTTGAGCGCGCCCTTCATCCGCGCTCGACGATCGTTCCGGCCGGGAGCCACCGGCGGCTCCGCGCTGAGCATCGTCGACTCGGGGAGGCCGTCTTCGAGCGCCGTCCAGAGGTGGCCTTCGAGTTCGCGAATCGTCTCGCGGAGGTCGGGCTCGGTGAACAGGGCCAGCAGGGTCGAGGGGCGGACGGCGCTCACGCGCGTCTCGCCGTCGGCCTCGTAGAGGACGATTCCGGGGGGGAGCACCGCGCCGGTGCCCGGGTTGATCTGCACGGCGCTGCTGGCCATCGGGCAGGACATGAAGTTCCGGGCGCGCACGACCTTCAGGATCTTGAATCCCGGATAACCCAGCTTGTAGTGGTTGTGGATCGCCTCGACGTCCGTCTCGTGGATCACGTGAAACCCGTGCTCGCCGAGGAACTCCCGGAGCGCGGCCTCGGCCTCCTCGATCGGAGCCGGGGTGGACGCGCGGATCGCGGGCTCCATGTTCGCGCGCTCGACGACGCGGTTGAGGTTCTTCTTGACCTGCGTTCGGATGCCTTGGTAGAGGTTCTGGCTTGCCATCGTGATCTCCTAGCTGCCGTGGCCCTGTCTTTCGATCGGGGTCGGGACCGCACGCGGGGTGGCCGTCGCCCCCGTCTCGTCCGGCCGGAGCGCACCCGTCGTGTGCGTGCTACCGTGACGCAGGGTACAGGGTGGGTCTACTTACGACTTTCTCCTGTTGGGGAACTCACTCGAAGCGGGTCGTCCGCCGGCCACCCTCGAAGGCGACGACGCCGACGGCGATAGCGAGGACGATCAGGAGGCCGATCGTCGGCAGAGTGACGCTCGCACCCGACGGGACCAGCGCGGTGAGCCCGAGTCCCCAGTCGGCAAGCGCGAGCACGGCCACGACTGGGAGGACCACCACGAGCGGGTGTCCGTAGAGGAGGAACGTGCCGACCGCGACGAGGACGACCGCGACGAGGAGCACGATCAGGGAGAGGGCGACGAGTAGTAGATTTCCGCCGGCGAGCGCCCAATCGACGATCGAGAGGAGGAGGACGGCCGGGAGGACCAGCCCGGCCGCGAGCTTGTCGAACGTCGTCGCCGCACCCGCGTAGAACGACAGCACGACGCCGAGCAGCCCGGCCACGACGGCGGTGACGCCGAGCCAGAATGGGACGCCAAAGAAGCCAAGCACCAGCCCCGGACCCAGCCCGACGTCGCTGCCGAGCGCTCCCCGTACCACGTCGGTGTCGAGCAGGCCGGTCAGCCCCGCGACGCCGACGACGATCAACACCGATCCGACCACGAGCGCGACGGGTCGTTGCGGGTCGTCGATCCCGCTCAGGCCGACTTCGAGCGATCTGGTTGCCATGTGATACCCTACCGCTCATCTCTCAAAGATATTTCGGTGGGCTCCGCCGAGGCCGAACGCACGAACCGACGGCCGCGGCAGCTTACGACAACGGCCGACACGCTGTGCGCCATGCCGGCAACCGAGGGCGACACGAGCCCCGACGCCGAACCGTGACCGTCGACCGACGGCGTCGGGACGAGCCCGAGACGGAACCCGGATCGACACATCACGACCGAGACCGCCCTCGACGACGGACGATCGCGAGCGGATCGACGACCGCGATTCTCGACGAATCGCTCGCGCGGTCAGTAGGGGTCTTCGCCCACGCGAACGTCCTCCGACCCGCAGTCCGGACAGCTGGCAGCCGTCACGTGCCGTTGTGGCGACGCGAACTCGGCGTCACAGTCCCGACACCGGTACTCGAACGTCCCTCTGTCCCCGGCGGCCCCGCCTGCGCGTCCGGGCAGGCGGTCGCGTACTGCGTCGAACAGGTCCACGTGGAACGTTCCGGCGTAGCGGCTATGAGTGTGTCGTGAGAGACTGCCGGGCCGTACGCCGGGACCGTGCACTCCGGCCGCACGGTCCCGTGGCCCCTCACGCCAGCGCGTCGTCGAGGGCGTCGAGCAGGCGCTCCTCGACCGCCTCCAGCGCCGCGGCGACGGGATCGGAGAACTCGTCGACGTTCATCCCCCACGAGTCGTAGGCGGGTTCGACCGCGATCACGCGGGTGTCCTCGGGAAACGAGCCGAGCGCCCGCGTGACGACGACGACGTTCTCTACGGTGTTAAATCCCATCGCGGACTGGCCGACGAGCTCGGTCAGCCCCTCCTCGGGCATCGCCACCGCGTCGGGGCCGTACTCGTGGATCGCACCCGGGTTCTCCGAGGGCGTCCCATCGTTGAGCTCGCCGCCGCGCTTCTCCGCGCCGACCAGTAGAACCGTTCGATACGCCCCCTCCGAGACGGTCTGGTAGGCCGCGACCGGCGTATGGCTCAGGTCCGCGACCGCCACCCCGGGGAGGTCCCACTCGGCGACCCGGTGGGCGAGGACCGTCCCGAGCGCGAGGTCGCTCAAGAGCGGGTAGCCGACGCCCGCCACCAACATGGGGTCCTCGCGGGTGCCCGCGATCAGCCCCGGCTCCGTCCCGAAGGCCGCCTCGTCGCGTTTCTCGCTCACGTTACCGAACAGCGAGCCAGTATCGGCCCCCGCCCCACGGTGCTCGCCGCGGATGTGGTAGCGCTCCGGCTCGTCGGGGCCATCGAGCTGGTCGAGAGCGTCGACGTCGGGCTCGGGATCGGAGTCGGTCATGGAAGTCGTGTGCCGGCGACGCCGAAGCGTGCGCGACCGGCGAGCCAGGCGGTCAGTCGTCGGCGTGGATGATCTCGGTGATCGCCTCTTCTGCAGTCTGGTCGCCCTCGGTGAACGAGCAGCCACAGGAGGTGACGTCGTCGGTGATGACGTCGGCCTGCCGGTCGGTGTGGAGGTGGACCGTACACGGCATGCACGGATCGAAGCTCCGGATGCCCCGGAGGATGTCGATGCCGGTGAAGTCCTCCTCGTCGGTGTACTCCTCCAGCAGCGGCGTGTTGCGCGCGGCCGTCTCGTAGGGGCCGGGGTTGTCGAAGGGGTCCGTGGGCGAAGCCATCCACGTGCTCGGGGTGAGGATCTGGTAGTTGTCGATGACGCCGTCCTCGATGGTGACGTGGTGGGTGAGATAGCCCCGACCGGCCTCCCAGAAGCCGACGCCCCGCTGGGTCCCGCTCTGGGGCACCTCGAACTCGGTGGCGACCGCCGACTCGCCCGCCTTGAGCAGTTCGAGCGCCTCGATGAACCCCGTATAGCACACCAAGGCGTTGTACGCGAGGTGGGTCGCCTTGGCCCGGTGGCGCTCGGCGGTGTTCAGTCGCTCGGGAATGTCCCACCGCAGCGTCATCTCCGGCAGTTCGGCCTCGGGGACGGTCATGTTGAGCCCGTCGCCGGTGGGCTCGATGAACGGGTTGTCGAGTTCCTCGGCCATCGCCGTCAGCCACTGTCGCGACCACGGACCACACTCCATCGGCGTGCGGTCCCAGCGCGGGGCGGTCCCCCACGTGTACTTCTCGCGCCACGACTTGCCCTCGGGCTTGGGGCGGGTCTGCTTGTTCCACGGGTGGTAGGGGCTGAGCGGCCCCCCTGCCGGGGTGGTCTCGAAGCGCTGGTTCTCGTCGGTCCAGTCCTCGTAGAAGGAGTGATCGACGAACTCCTCGACGCCCATGTCGAGCTCGTGGAGGCTCGTCGTCACGAGCTCGCCGTCGACGATGACGCCGGGCGTCGACAGCCGCGCCCGTCCCCACTCCTCGGCGTCCTCGTAGCGCGCGTTGTACGCGTCGGGATCGTCCCAGATCCCCGTGCCGATCATGTTCATCGGCCGCTCGCCCACCTGCTCGAACCCCTCCAAGTGTTCGAGCATGAAGTCCATCAGGTCGTCCCAGATGAACGCGACCTGCTTCGCCCAGTCGAACATGTCGTCGAGCCGTGAATAGAACTGCATGAACGTCGTCCGCGAGAGCGTCGTCGTGACGCCGCCGGGCGCGATGGTCGAGGGGTGGGGGTACTTCCCGAGCATCAGCGACGCCATCTGGCGTGCGTCGCGGGTCTTCTCTAGGCCCTTGAGGTAGAGTTCGCCTTCGAGCGGATCGAGCGCGGCCATGACCTCCCCGATCGACTCGTAGCCGTGGACGTCGGCGTGGGGTGCGGCCGTGTTCCGGGCCGTCTCCAGGAGGTCGGGGTTGCTCTCGCCCAACAGCGACGCGGAGTAGTCCGGGCCGGCGAGCAAGAACAGATGGATCGTGTGGTCGTAGAGGAAGGCACCGGCCTGACCCATGTTGCGCGCCCAGACGCCCATCGGCGGCGGCTCGACGGGAAAGGCCATCTCCAGAGCCATCGAGGAACACAGCGAGTGGACGGCCCCACAGACCCCACACGCCCGGCTGGAGAGGTCGATGGCGTCCCGGGGGTCCCGCCCTTCGAGGATGATCTCGTAGCCCCGGAACAGCGTCGCCTGGGAGTGGCCTTCGAGCACCTGCTCGTTGTCGAGGTCGACCTTGGCGTGGAAGGCCAGCGCGCCGGCGACCCGGGTCACTGGATCGATGTTCACGTCGTGGATCGACTCGGAGTGCTCCTCGCCGGCCGGTTCGGTCTCGGCGTCGACCTGCTGGCCGGCACCGTCGGGGACGAGGTCCTCGACCCCGCTCCGGGCGATGCTGTCGTGGTCGATGGCGAACCCGTCGTCGTCGAGCACGTAGGGGGTTCCGTCGTCGTCGAACGCGATCGGGAGGTTTCGGTAGTCGTGATCCATGATCAGTCGCCGTCCGCTGGGGTACGCCCGCGGCGGCCGTCGGTCTCCACGCCGGTCCCGGCGTCGGTTTCGGTGGCAGCGTCGATCACCTGCGACCGGGCCGTCTCGGGCACCGCCGAGAGGATGGCGTCGTAGGCCGCCTCGGGGGCCGCGTCGATGGCAGCCTCGGCGTCCGGAGCACACCCACGCCCCTCGCCGACGCCGACCTGGTCGTCGGTGCCCGGCTGGGTGACGTTCTCGGCGTCGTCGGCGAGGGAGGGCTCGCCGCTCTCGTCGAACTCGATCGGGAGGCTGTCGAAGCACATCTCAGTCGGCCTCCCCCCGCTGGAAGTCCTGGCGGCCGGTGTCGTAGTTCGCGCCGCGCCGGTGATACCACTCGTAGAGGCGCTCCTCGATGCCGATGCCGCTGGATTCCTCGTCCCAGCGGGTCTCGCGGTCGAGGTTGCTCATGCTCTTCCGGCGGAGCGGGCGCATGAGCGCCCCGAGGATCTTCGTGCCCGCGCTCGAGATGGTCGATCCCGGCGGCTCCTTGAAGTAGGGCGTGAACTTGTCGGGAAAGCCCGGCATCGTACAGCCGATGCACTTCCCGCCGACGTTCATGCAGCCGCCGACGCCGTCCACGGCCCGCCGCGAGGGCATGTTGCACTTCACGACCGGGCCCCAGCAGCCGGGCTCCTTGACGAGACACTTCTCGCTGCCGTACTCCTCGGCGAAGTCGCCCTCCTCGTAGTACGAGCCGCGGTTACAGTTGCGGTGGACGGTCTCGCCGAACAGCCACTTCGGGCGGCCGAGCTCGTCGAGTTCGGGGAGGGGAGCGAGGTCCTGTGCGTACAGCAGGACGTGCGCGACGGTCTCGACGAAGTTGTCTCCGACGGGCGAACACCCCGGAACGTTGATGACCGGGAGGCCGAGCACACTTCGATAATCGCGGCCGAGGTAGTCCATCGTCCCCATCGCGTCGGTGGGGTTGCCCTCCGCGGCCGGAATTCCCCCCCACGTCGCGCAGGTTCCGATGGCGATGGTGGCGGCTGCGCCCGGCGCGAGGCGGTCGAGCCAGTCGACACAGCGGATCGGGTCGCCGTTCTCGTCCTCGCCCATCGCGATCCAGTAGCCGTCCTCGCCGTCGCCGCTGATGAGCTTCTCGTTGGGGACGCTGCCCTCCACTACGATGGCGTAGGGATCGCGCTCGCCCCGCATCGCGGCCCGGAACTCGTCGACGTAGTTCTCGCCCCACTCGGTGGCGAGCACCGGGTGGTGGAGGTTAATCTTCGGCAGCTGCGGGACCGCCCCGGTCAGTACGTCCTCCAGGCCCGGGTCCGTCGCACCGGCCGCAGCGATGGTGCAGCCGTCACACGACTCGCCCGTGATCCAGAAGACGTGGAGCTCGTCGAACTCCGGCTCGACGTCCCCCCGCTCGGCCGCCGCTGGTCTCGCTGCGTCCCCCCGCTCGGCCGCCGGCTCGAACCCCGAGCCGTCGAATCCCTCATCGGAACTGGTTGCCATTGACTATCACTGTGCGCTCCTATCGGCCGCAGGCTCATAAGTGGGTGGCTTCAACGGGGTGAAGTGTCGAAATGGGTCCGAGCTCGTGCGCCACCGCCGCCCGCGACCGGCCGCTCGAACCACCACCCGCGGGACCGCTCCGGCCCGTCGCTCACGACCGACCGGCCCCTCCGTCGCCGGCCAGTAGTTCCCCGACGACCCGCTCGACGAGCTCGACCGCCCGGGGGACGGCCGCCGCGACGGGCTCGCTCAGGCTGTCTTCGAGCTCGTCGGTTCCCTCGGGTTCACAGCCGAGCAGGATCGTGGGCTCGGGGAGCGCTCCGAGGGCCTCGCCGAGGACGAGCACCTTCGCCGGGTCGGTCTGGTGCATGTCGGCGACGAACCCCCCCATCTCGCGCTTGGAGTACTCGTCGAGGTCGGGCACCTCGGCGCGCTCGACGTGCAGCGTCCCAGGCGCCGCGCCACGCTCCATCGCGTCGATCAGCACGAACGCCTCGTAGCCGTCGAGTAACTCCTGTGCCATGCTCATGCCCGAAATGCCGACCTCCGCGACGGCCACGCCCGCGGGCAGGTCGCGCGCTTCGAGCTCGCGCGCCACCGCCACGCCGAAGCCGTCGTCTCCGCGCAGGAGGTTCCCCATACCGGCGACGAGCACCCGGTCGGCCACTGGCAGGCCCTCGATGCGCACGCGACTTAAACTGTCGTGGGCTGCTCGATCGTCGCGTGCCGTCACCGTCTCTGGTCCGTTTACACCCGTCGGTGCGGGCACAAGCCTCTTGACCCGTTTCGCGCATCGGTAGGCATGGCCGACGACGAGAACTGGCTGTATCACCTGTCCGACTTCCTCGACCGCGTCCGCGAGCGGGGCACACACGGGGTGAGCGAGGAGGTCGACCTCAACCTCGGCGGCGTGGTTTATCACCACCGCGGCGTGCGCGTCCCGGCCACCGGCGCGACCTTCCGCTGGCGCGGGGACGAAGACCAGTTCGGACTCGAACTCGACGGGGTCGGGTCGCGGAGCGCGCGGGTGAGTTTCGATGCCGACCGGTCGTGGGACTGCTATCTCGTGCGAACCGGGGGCGACCAGCCGTGTCTCGTCTGGATGACCGACGCCGAATTCCGCACGGAGGAGGCCGATCGGTTCGAAAGCAAGGCGGAGGCCGTCGGGCGAGGACGGTTCTCCTTCGGCGTCTACCTCCACGCGCCGTGGAGTTGGGAGGCGGTGGCCGAGCGCGCCCGGGACACCGACGCGCCCCTGTTCGTCCAGCGGCCCGGCGGCCGCACGTTCGTCCCCGAGGAGGGAGACCTCGCGGCGTTCGCCGAGGTGCTTCCGGAGGAGCTGCGACCGAACGACGACCGTCCCCCGGAGTACCTCGGCGTCGTGGACGCCCGCGTCGATGCCGGGTGAGGTGTCGTGAATGCGGCCCACCGACGTCGAGTGAGTCACACTCCGAAGACTCTGCGTGGCCGTGTACCGTCGCCATCGGCGGGGCGATCGCTCTGTCCCGGCGGCTAGAACATCCCTTCGAGCTTCTGGAGCGCGTGCTCGCCGATCTCGTCGGGATCGAGGTCGGCGAACGCCTCCGGGGGGATGCCGAGCCGGAGGCGCAGCCACACCTCGCCGTCGGCCTCGACGAAGTCGAGCGTCTCGACGTGGGGCGAGGGGTTGTCGAACTGGCTGCCGGCGAACTGCTGGACGCTCCCCTCGAGTTCGGCTTCGAGCGCCACCGGCACGAGGTCCGCGGCCTCCTCGGGCAGGCGCATCTCCTCGGGCAGGTGCGCGCACAGCTCCAGCGCGACCACGTACCCGTCGGCGCCCCCTCTCTTGAGCCGAGTCCCCCCGGGCGAGCGGGCGGTGTTGGGCATCCCGGCGGTGGGATCGCTGGCAGCCTGCCCGTCCGGAATGGTGGCGTCGGTCGCCGCCTGCTCGCCGGCCGTACCGTCGCTCTCCCCGCCGGGGGCGTCGGCCCGGTCCGGCTCGGCGGGGCGCGTCTTCGGTCCCGTTACCTCCGGGATGTCGTCGACGTCGTCGATGTCGGGCGGGTCCCACTTCGGCTCCGCGGGCTCGGCCTCGCCGGCCTCCGTGATCTCGACATTCGAGCGCCCCCCGCCGGAGCCCCCCTCGCCGGCACCGGTTCGCTCGTCCGTGTCGATCCGCCCGTCGGCGTCGATCGGGGTCTCCGTCTCCTCCTCGTTCTGCCCGTCCCCCTGCTCGTGGCCGCCGTCCGCGAGAAGTCGCTCCTCCGATCCGCGGGACCCGCGATCGGCCGGCGACCAATCACGTTCGTGCGCCCACGTCCAACGGTACATGTCACCGCACCGTAGACCACGACCACGCATAAGCGACCGGGTCGTGACTGTCGACCGCTCGGGCGCTCGGTCCCGGATCTCGACAGGATCGTCCGCGGGCCGCACGGGCCGCCCACAGCTATATCCGGCGGCCGCGCCTACCGGGGATGTTCAATGTCAGACGACACGCCCGAGGAGGCCATCGAGCGAGGGCTGGAAGCGTATTTCGCGGGGGACACCATCACGGACCTGCTCGCCGGGATCGACGTGAACGCGCTGGCGGAGGGAGAAGCGCTCGACGACGTCGTCGAGTACGAACAGCTGGGGAAGGCACTCGGCGCGGTCGTCGGCCGGGCGGCGATCAAGAGCGCGAGCAACAGCGGACTGCCCGGGCGGCTCGTGAAGGAATCGCTCGGCAGCGAGCTGGGCGGCCGAGTCGGCGAAACGATCGCAGCGGCGCTCGTCGAACACGGCGACCCGGAGGCGCTCGCCGCACAGCTCCAGGCGGTGTCCGACCCCGAACGGCTCGACCAGCTCGCCGCGGCGGTCGAGGACGCCATCGCGGAGTCGGGCATCGCCGAGGCGGGCGTCGAGGAGTTCGGTTCGGCGACGGAGGAGGGCTGGACGGCGATCGACGTCGAGGGCGAAAGCGACGAGTGAGCGCCGGGCGGTGAGAGGAGAACGACGAGGGCTGCCGGCCGCCGGCGCGTGACCGATCCCGCACGGGCGGTCGGCGAGCGGCGGGTGGAAACGGGTCGGGCGACCCGAACCATCCCGACGGCACCACCGAGAGCGATCCACCGGATGCCACCGCAGCGGTGAGCGGCCGTCGTCGCTGGATCCGTGGGTGGCGCGAATCGGGTGAGTAGACCTACGTGATCGGGTCGACCAGCGCCGAGAGCGCCGCCGCGGGATCGTCGGCCTTCGCCACCCCGCTCGCAAGCAGGACGCCCGTCGCGCCGAGATCGCGCGCCGCCACGAGGTCCTCGCCCGTCGAGATGCCCGCCCCACAGAGGACGGGCACCGAACCTTCGATCGGTCCCGATTCCTCGATCGCGCCCGCGGCCTCGACCGCTTCGGTGACGACCTCGGGGTCCGCGCGGCTGACCGGCGTCCCCGAGCCGATGAGTTCGGGCGGTTCGATCGCGGCGGCGTCGGGGCCGAGCGCCGCCGTCGCGGCCACCTGTGCGGGCGTGTTCGCACAGACCACCGTCTCGAGGTCGGCGTCGCGGGCCGCCCCCACCGCGGTGTCGAGGTCGGCTAGCGTCAGCCGGCGCTCGGAGTGGTTGAGCAGCGTGCCGGTCGCGCCCGCCTCGGCGACGCTCTCGGCGAGCGTGGCCCCGGTGTGGCTGCCCGGCTCGACGGACGAGACGTGCTGGGCCCACGTCTCGACGCCCGTCGCGGCCACGCGTTCGAGGTGGGCGGTCTGGGGAGCGACGGCGATCCGCACGCCGGTCGCTTCGCTCACCGCGCGGGCTGCCTCGGCGACCGGGACCGGCTCCCCGGAATAGGCCTTCAGGTTGACGAGGACGAACACACTTGAGAGGACCGCACCGAGGACACATAGCTTGCGCGATGGACGCCACTCCGGCGGCTCCGGGATCGACCCGGAGCTCCGCCGCGACCCAACACGCGATCCGGAGCTCCAACGCGCGATTCGCGGCTAGCCCGTGATCCGCGACGCAGCGAGCCGCGATGTCACGCTCAGTCCTTGCGCCTGACGACGTCCCCGAGGGTGTACTCGCCGGCCGAGCCGCCGCCCTCCCACTCGGAGTCCTCGCCGCCGCTTTCCTCGGCGAGGTCGACGTCGAGCTGGCGTTCGAGCTTCCGCTGGACGGCGTCGCTGGGGAGCATCTCGCCGCGTTCGAGCTTCCTGATGAGGCTCGCCTTCTCGTTTAACTCCTCGGCGAGGTCCTCCTGGCTCAGCCCGGCGGTCTCGCGCGCCCCCCGGATGCGCTGATCGTAGTCCTGGGCGACCTCCTCCATGTCGTCGAACATGTCCCGCGGGCGCGATCCCGACGAGCGCGACGAGCCGCCGGCCGTGGCGCTCGAACCCGATCCCGAGCCGGCGTCCGCGGAGCCTCCTGCCCCGCCGGAGCCCCCGGTCGAGTACTTGCTGGAGCTGCCGCCGGCGGCGGGCTGGCTGACCTCGGTGCCGAAGTCCGCACAGTCGGCACAGACGTCGAGCTCCGCGCCCTCGACTTGTACCGTCTTCGGCGAGCCCGTCTCGACGCCGCACATCTCACACTGCGCCATGCCTCGCGTTGGCCGGGGCGGTGCATAAAACGTCCGCCGGCCGCGGGGACGTTCGGTGAGCCGGCCATCGCACACCGGCGACGGTCGCGGCCGCGTCGCACCGCTCACGGCCGCGAGAGCGCCCGGTAGGCGTAGTAGAACCGCTGGAGCGCGGTGAGGTGACCGACCGCGGCGAGGACGACGAGCAGCCAGTCGACGGGCGACAGTCCGAGGAGAGGGGGCCGGACGAACGCCGCGATTGCGGTAACGGCACCGATCAGGACGAGCCGGTCGGCCCGCCCGAGCAGCCCCCCGTACACGCGTTCGAGACCGACTGCCTGAGCCTGCGTGCCCAGATAGGAGGTCAGGAGCACGCCCGTGACGGCCGCGAGGCCGAGGGCGTACGCCCCGACGCCGGCGGCGAGCCCGGCGACCAACAGGACGTCGGCGTAGCGATCGAGGACGTGATCGAGCAGGTCGCCCGCCGGCGAGTCAGTCCCGAGCCGGCGCGCGAGCGCGCCGTCGAGCAGGTCGAGCACGCCGTTGAGGAAGACGAGGCCGGCTCCGAGGAGATACCACGCCGGCTCGCCCCCAGCGACGGCGTAGGCGAGGGCAGCCCCGGCCGCGAGCGAGACGGCGACGACGCTCACGGCGTCGGGGGTGAGCCCGACCCGGAGCGAGAGCGCGACGAGCGGCTCCAGCGCGCGGTCGGCGATCGGACGGAAGCGATCGAGCACTACGGGCTCCCGGCCGGCGCCTGGCGCGTGTTCGGCGGCGGTCGATGGCGGTCGTCGGTCGGGAGCGGCAGCGGTCGGTGGCCGTCGCGAGGGGACGACGGCGGTCGACGGTCGTCGAGGCTGCTCATCGGTGGTCGAGGTGATCGAGAAACGCCACCGTCCCCGCACTCGGCTCGCGCTCGCCGGCGATCGCGGCTCCGATGGCGTCGGCCACGGAGTCGGGGTGCCGGTCCGTTGCGTCGATCTCGTGAACCGCGCCGAGCCCGTGGCGATCGACGGCTTCGGTGAGAATAGCGTCCAGTGCCTCGCTCTCCGTGTTCTCGCGTACGGTGGCCGGCGGTTCGCCACGCTCGTCCAGCCGCCGTTCGAGCGTCTCGGGGTGACACCGGAGCACGACCGCCCGGTCGACGGGGAGGCGGTGGGCGAGGTGGGACTCGACGACGAGCGGGACGTCGGCGCGGTCGTCTCGACTGCCCTCGTGGGCGGCTAGCCATTCCTCGATCGCATCGAGGTCGGCGATCGCGCTGTCGCGCGCCGCGTCGACGCCCGTCGTGAGGTCGTTCTCCCGAACGACCTCGTTCAGGTGGACGACCTCGCAGTCGCCGCGCGCGGCGAGGCGCTCGGTCGCGGTCGTTTTCCCGACCCCCGGCGTGCCGGTGACGGCGACCCTCACCCCGCGAGCACCCCGTTGAGGACGGCGACGGCGCGCTCGGTCTCCTCGCGGGTGCCACAGGTGATGCGGATGCACTCGGGAAGCCCGAAGCTCGTACAGTCACGGACGATGACGCCGTCGCGCCGGGCGGTTTCGGCGACGGCGGCCGCCTCGCCTACGTCGGCGAGCACGAAGTTGCCCGCGCTCGCGTACGTGGGAGCGTCGAGCTCCGCTCTGATGTGCTCGCGTGCCCACCGGGCCGTCTCGACCGAGCGTGCGACGTGCTCGTCGTCTTCCAGCGCGGCGAGGCCCGCACGACAGGCGAGCGTGCTGGCCGCGAAGGGGGTGTTCACCCGGGCGTAGGCGTCGGCCCACGGCTCGGGCACGAGCGCGTAGCCCAGTCGGACGCCGGCGAGCCCGTGGGCCTTCGAGAACGTCCGGAGAACGGCCACGTCCTCGCGCCTCGATACACCCGCGCCGTCGCTTCTCCCTCTAGCGTCCGTCGCGTCGCCGGGGCCGCTCGTCCGGGTTCCGTCGTGGTCGTCGGTGTCGATACGCCCTTCAGTACGGCCCGTGACCAGCGCGAGCGCGCTCGGCGCGTCGGCGTACTCGGCGTAGGCCTCGTCGACGACGACGAGCGTCTCCGGGTCCGTCTCGGCGGCGATCGTCGCGATCGCGTCGAGACCCATCTCGCTTCCCGTCGGGTTGTGGGGGCTCGTCAGGTAGACGATCCGCTCGCCGTCGTAGGCTTCCAGGACTCCCTCGGCGGTCTGGGCGAACCCCGCTTCCTTCGAGAGGCGGTAGGTCCCGACGCTGCCGTGGTGATACCGGGCGCTCATCGCGTAGTAGGCGAATCCCGGTTCCGGGACGAGGACGGCGTCGCCGGGGTCGAGGACGGCGCGCGCGAGGTAATTGAGCGCGCCGTCGCCACCGTTGGCGAGCCAGACCTGCTCGGGGGCGACTCCCCACTGCCGGGCGAGCGCCGCGACGAGGTCGGCGTGGACGGCCTTCGGGTAGGCGTGGGCCCCGGACGCGGCCTCGCGGATCGCTTCGACCGCCGCGGGACTCGGGCCGAGCGCGTTCTCGTTCGAGGAGAGCTTGACTAAATCGTCGGGCTCCATGCCGAGCTCGCGGGCGACCTCCTCGACGCCCCGGCCCGCCCGGTAGACGGCGTGTCCCGAGAGGTCCCGTGGCTGCATGGTTCGAGCAGCGGCCGACGGGGCTTAAGCGTGCTCACACGCTCCGAAGCCGCTCGTCGGCCTCGAAGAAGTCGAAGAAGCGCCGCGGCGCGATCAGCCCGCCTTCGCCTTGCCGTTGCCGCCGTCCGCACCGCCGCTCGGCTGCTTCGCTTTCCCATCACCGCCACCGTCGTCCGCGCCGCCGTCCTGCTTTGCCTTCCCGTCAGCGCCGTCCTCGGGCGTGGCGGTGGTGGTGTCCTTGGCCTTGCCGTCGCCGCCGTCGCTCGGCGCTTCCGTCGTGGTCGTTGGCTCCTCGGTCGTAGTCGGCTCTTCCGTAGTCACAGTGTCTGTAGGTGCCGAGGTCGTGGTCATCGTCGGACTCCCCGTTTCGGTCGTCATCGTCGGCGATTCAGCGCCGCTTACTGTGAGAGTGAAGTTGTAGGAAATCATCGGATCGCTATAGGCTTGAATGTAGTACGTTCCCGTTTCATTTGCTGTCGCGCTCAGGTTCAAGGGAGTACCACTCCCGAGGGCAGTAGACGCTGAATCGAGGGTACCGTTGGGCTCTTGCCCCGAGAAGTCCGTCCCCGGGCCGTACAGCTCTATGGCTCCTGTGCCGAACGTCTCGTTGATTTGAATGGTCTGTCCGGCGGTCGCCTCGAAGACGAACCAATCGTCGTCATCCACGGGTCCCGTGGTGCCAGCGACTCTGTCTCCGGAAGTAAGGGGGGTCGCGTTCGAACGCTCGTCGCCCGGATCGTTCTCGCTCTCGTTTACAGAACTGTCCTGTGCTGCCGTATCGGCGCTGATGCCAGCCGCCCCGACGACGAGCGCGCCGAGGACGACCGCCAGCACCGCAGCGAACTGTCGTGTGTCGATCATTGCTCCATCCCGTAATCCCCCAAACTTATAGTTAGGGGCCATAAACTATATCAGGAACGGTCGTAAGCGCCGTCCGCGGGTGGTTCGGTCGGACTGCCGCACTTGTTCGGCGTTCTCCGTGTCCACGCCCGATGGGATAGACCGGCGTCGCGGCCTACGCGCTCACATCACCGATCCGAACCGAACAGCGGGGCGGACGGCTGTCGCGGTGCGGGGGACAGGCGGTCGCACCGCGAGTGGACGACCGCGCTCGCTACGCTCGCGCGGTCGGAAGCGAGCGGCCTCTTTAGTCCAGGTTTTTGCGCGGGGTTCGGCGGAGCGAGCACCCGAAGGGTGCGAGCGACGGAGGACCCCGCGCAAAAAAGTGGGGCGCTTACATATACCCGAGGTCGCGCAGGCGCTGCATCAGGTCCTCCTTGTCCTGGGCGCGGCCGGCGCGCTCGGTCGTCCCCTCCAGATCCTGGAGCCACGCCGGCTCCTCGTCGGATTTTTCCGTACTCACTTCGCTGCCGAGCGATCGGAACCCCTCGAAGTACTTCGGGCTCACGGGGATGTCCTCGTGGGTTACCCCCTCCGGGAGGTCGTCGTAGTCCTGTGGGACGTAGCCCTCGTCGGGCCACTCGGGGACGGCCTCGGGGACGACGACTCCCCAGAAGGCCTCCCAGACGTCGCCCTCGTCGAACTGGACGATCGGCTGGATCCGGTCGTGGGGCGGATAGATGTCGGGGTCGTGGCGCGGGCTGAAGAAGGTCTCCTCGGCGCGGGCTTCCTGTTCGTCCCAGCGGATACCACTGAGGATGCCATCGATGTCGTGTGCTTCGAGGGCGTCGTTGAGCGCGACCGTCTTGAGCAGGTGGTTGCCGACGTAGGTGTCCAAGAGGAACGGGAAGGTGTCCTCCTCGTATTCGAGGATCTCGTGGACGTGGTGGCGGTTGGCCTCGTTCAGGTCCGCGACGGCGATTTCCTCGCCCGGCTCGTCGGCCAGCGACCCCACGTCCTCGTTGCGGGCGTAGATCACCTCCAGGTCCCACCGATCGGCCCAGCGCTCGACGAACTCGTGGAGCTCGTCGAAGTGCTGGAAGTGGTCGATGAACACGACCGGCGGCATCTCGAGGTCGTACTCCTCGGCGACCTCCTTGACGAAATACAGCGTCAGCGTCGAGTCCTTCCCGCCGGTCCACATCACCGCCGGGCTCTCGTAGGCCTCGAGCCCCTCGTGGACGACCTCGATCGCCTTCTCGATTTTGTCCTCGATGCGTGGGTAGTCCGCCGCGCTCTCGCCCTCGCCGTCCGTGTAGTCGATGTCCACGTACTCGGGAGCTCCTTGCGACATGGCGTAATGAGATATAATTACCTGGTTGAAAGCGCTTGTGGCTTCGGTCCGGGCTGTCGGGGAGTCACGGGCGGGCCGTACGCGGTGTGGCTGCGGCGGCGGTAGCGGGGTGGTAGCGGTGGCGGTGCGGTCGCGGTGGTGATGCGGCAGCGGTGGTGGTGCGGTCGCAGTGGTGATGCGGTCGCGGTTGTGGTGGTGCCGTCGCGGTCGTCGCCAGCAGCTCTACCGCGAGCGGGCGACCGAGCGCCGGAGCGAGGCGCTCCGAGCCCCGAGCCCCCGTTCGCTTCGTCTGCTCACGGACGGCTTTGCCGCCCGTTCGCACGGTCCGAGGGAGGTGTTCCTCGCTACTCACGGGGACGAAGCGAGGGAGCTCGCGGAGCTTTTCAGCCCAGGTTTCTGCGAGGGTTCGACGGAGCGAGCGCCTGCAGGGCGCGAGCGACAGAGGCCCCTCCAAAAAGGTCCTCAGTAGTGCCACGGAACGTCGGAGAAGTCCGGCTCGCGGCCCTCGACGAACGCATCCCGGCCCTCCGCGGCCTCGTCGGTCATGTACGCCAGCCGCGTGGCCTCGCCGGCGAAGACCTGCTGGCCGACCATGCCGTCGTCGGCGGCGTTGAAGCCGTACTTGAGCATCCGGATCGCGGTCGGGCTCTTCCCGTCGATCGTCGCCGCCCAGTCGAGCGCGACGTCTTCGAGCTCCTGGTGGGGGACGGCCTCGTTGACCATCCCCATCTCGGCGGCCTCCGCGGCGGCGTAGGTCTTCCCGAGGAAGAAGACCTCCCGGGCTTTCTTCTGGCCGACCTGCTTGGCGAGGTAGGCCGAGCCGAAACCGGCGTCGAAGCTCGCCACGTCGGGGTCGGTCTGGAGGAACTTGCTGTGCTCCGCCGAGGCGATCGTCAGATCACAGACCACGTGCAGCGAGTGGCCGCCGCCGACCGCCCAGCCCGGCACGACGGCGATCACGGCCTTAGGGAGATGCCGGATGAGCCGCTGGACTTCGAGGATGTGGAGTCGACCCGGCTGTTTCGCGCCGGTGGCGTCGCCACCGTCGTCCTCGTCGCTCCCGTCCCTCTCGCTCCCGTCCTCGTCGGGATCGTACTCGTAGCCCGCGCCACCCCGGACGGACTGATCGCCGCCCGAACAGAACGCCCAGCCGCCGTCCTCCGGCGAGGGGCCGTTGCCGGTGAGCAGGACACAGCCGACGTCGGTCCGGCGCTTCGCGTCGTCGAGCGCGCCGTAGAGCTCGTCGACGGTCTTGGGCCGGAAGGCGTTCCTGACTTCGGGGCGGTCGAACGCGATCCGGACGGTGCCCGACTCGGTGGCTCGGTGGTAGGTGACGTCCTCGAAGCTACGGTCGATCGGCTCCCAGCGGTCGGGATCGAAGAGTGTGGAGACCATGCCCGAAGCGGGGCGGGCCGGCGCAAAAAGATTCGCCTCGGCTCGGAGCCCAGCTCCGACATCGGACCGGGGAGGCGGGAAGAGCGCCGAGCGCTGTGAGAGGAGAACCCGACCGACTGGGTGCGCTCACGGGTTCCGGTGTGTCTCCGTCTTCGGATTCTCCGGCGCCACGAGCCTCCCGACGATCTTCGCCTCAGCGTCGCGGAGGGGGTCGCCGACGGTTCCGGCTGCACGGCCGACTACTGCCGTAATGTCCTCGGAGGTCGCCTCACGGGGAGTCCGGTAGTAGCCGAGTTCGGCGGCGGCCCGGAGCGTCTCGCGTTCTCGAACCGTCAGCCGCGCCAGCAGATCCTGAGTTTTGGAGCGGTAGTTGCCGGTCCGATCGCCCTCGATGCACGCTCCGTCCGGGACCGCGTTGAGCATATCGCGTCGGTACCGGCCCGACGAGCCGGCCCTGCCCGGCTACCCGACGCCGGCGGCTCACGGCGAGGGCGCTCTCCTACGACGTACTGTCCGCGTCGGTCAGCCAGGCCGCGATGCTCGAGCGACTAGAGGCCGATCTTCACGTCATCGACGATCTGTCTCACCGGACGTCGGAGACGGCCACCCTCGCGGAACTGGGGGAGAGAGCATGACCGCCCAACTCGGTCCCGTCGGCGACTGACCCGACGCGCTCGGCGTGCGCTGGTCGGCACGCCATCGGTGGTCGTTCGAGTGGCGGGGTCCCGCTTTTCGTCGCCATCCCGCTCTCGGCCGCCCTCGGGTTCCGAGCGGCGCTCCTCGCGTCGCTTGGTGTGGCTTTTCCTTCCATGGCCGTACTACCGAGTCGCAGTCGAACAGCTGACACGACGACGCGCGACGCGATGGCGGCACTCTTAATCTCTCGCCGCTAACCGACCGTATGGCGGTTGAGCTCGGCGCACAGCTACTCGACCTGTTCAGCGTCCTCGCCCAAGAAGCGCCGGCCGGCGGGGGGATCGAGAATCAGGTCATCGACCTGCTCGCCGTGTTCGTCCTCGCCGCCGGCGTCGGCGTCTTCGTCGCCAGGGTCGGGCGCTTTCCCTACACCATTACCCTCCTGCTTGCGGGGCTCGTCGTCTCCGTGCTGGGGCTGGCGGGGGCGCTCGGCATCGACCTCGCGCTCAGCCACGATATCATCTTTCTGGTGTTGCTCCCGCCGCTTCTGTTCGAGGGCGCGGCCACGACCGATCTCGAAGCCTTCCGGGCCGACCTGCCGGCGATCCTCGCGCTCGCGGTCGTCGGCCTCCTGCTGTCGGTCGTGGTGCTGGGCGCGCTCGGTCCGTACGTCTTCGGCTTTCCCCTCCTGGTCTCGCTGCTCTTTGCGGCCACCATCCTCCCGACCGATCCGGTGAGCGTGCTCGCGCTGTTCGACGAGCTCGGCGCGCCCGAACGCCTGAAGGTGCTCGTCGAGGGCGAGAGCCTCTTGAACGACGGGGTCGGCGTCGTCGTCTTCACCACGCTGCTCGCCATCGTCCGGACCGAGGGGGCGGACGTCCCCCTCTCGGCGCTGCTCGTACCCGAGCGCCTCGGCGACGCCGCCGCCGAGATCGCCGTCGCCAGTCTCGGGGGCGTGTTCGTCGGCTTGCTCGCCGGCTACGCCGTCTACCGCGTGATGGTCGGATTGGACGAGCACCGCACCGAGATCGTCCTCACCTTCGTGCTCGCCTACGGGAGCTTCCTGCTCGCCGAGCACTACGTCCCCCGCTTCTTTGGGGTCACTGCCAGCGGCGTCATCGCCACCGTCGTCGCGGGCCTGTTCGTCGGCAATCGAGGTGCGGAATACGCGATGAGTCCCCAGACGAAGGTGTCGATCTTCAACACGCTCGACACGGCGGCGTTCGTCGCCAACGCGTTCATCTTCGTCGCCATCGGCGTCACCACGCCGATCGATCAGCTCGCCGAGCACGCCCCGCTCATCGCCGGCGCGGTCGTGTTCGTGCTGCTCGCGCGCGCGGTGGCGGTCTACCCGATCGCGACGCTCGTCAACCAGCTCACCCGGCGGACGATCTCGCGCGAGTACCAGCACGTGATGTTCTGGGGCGGCCTCCACGCCTCGATCCCGATCGCGCTCGTGCTCGGGCTGCCCGCGACCCTCGACTCGGGGGCTCCCTTCCCCTTCCGCGAGGAGCTCCGGGCGATGGTGTTCGGCGTCGCCGCGTTCAGCCTCGTCGTCCAGGGGCTCACGATGGAGCGGCTGCTCGATCGGCTCGGGATCGTCACCCGCAGCGACGCCGAGGTGCTCTACGAGCTGCTCGTCGGCCGCGCCCGGGCGGTCAATGCGGCCCTCGACGCCGCCGAGGCCCTCCGCGAGGGCGGCGACCTGCCCGGCGACGTCTACGAGGACTTCCTCGCGGAGTACCGCGAGGAGAGCGAGGACCTCGAGCGGGCGATCGGCCAGCTCATGCACGAGAACCCCGAGCTCCGGCGCGAGGAGGTGCTCGTCGGCGAGCGCCGCGTCCTCAAGCGCGAGAAGAGCGCGATCCTCGACGCGATGCGTTCGGGTGCTGTGAGCGACGCCGCCGGCGAGCGCCTCCTAGCGGAGGTGAACCTCAAGCTCGACCGGATCGAGAGCGGCGAGAGCACGGTCGAGCAGCGCGAGGAGGGCTACGAGGAGTTCTGGCGCGCCCGGGCCGCCGAGTTCGGCCTCGACGGGGTGGCGCTCGACGCCCCGGCGGGCCGCGAGGGCGATTCCGGTGTGCGCCCCGAGGACGACTGAGCGGTCTGTCTCTGCCCGTGGAACACGGCCTCGCTCACAGCCGCACCGGCATGTCCCGCTCGGCGAGATACTCCTTCACTTCGCGGATCGAGTGCTCGCCGAAATGGAAGATCGACGCCGCGAGCGCCGCGTCCGCGCCGGCCGCGGTGAACACCTCGTGGGCGTCCTCGGGGCCGCCACAGCCCGAGGAAGCGATGACGGGCGTCGAGACGGCTTCACAGACCGCCCGCGTGAGCGGAACGTCGTAGCCGTCCTTGGTGCCGTCGGCGTCGATCGAGTTGACGAACAGCTCGCCCGCGCCCCGCGAGTCGGCCTCGCGGGCCCACTCGACGGCGTCGATCCCGGTGCCCTCGCGTCCGCCCTTCTTGGTGCACTCGAACCAGACCGACTCGCCGTCGACGCGCTCGTACTGTTCGCCCGCCTCGTCGTACCGGCGGCGCGCGTCCACCGAGATGACAATACACTGGCTGCCGAAGGCGGCCGCGCCCTCGTCGACGAGCGCCGGGCGTTCGAGCGCGCCCGTCGTGATCGAGACCTTGTCCGCGCCCGCCCGCAGGGTCTCCTTGATGTCTTCACGGGTGCGGATGCCCCCGCCCACGGTGAGGGGGATGAACACCTCGTCGGCCACCCGCGAGACGACGTCGAGCATCGTCGCCCGGCCCTCCGCGCTCGCGGTGATGTCGAGGAAGACGAACTCGTCGGCCCCGGCGGCGTTGTACGCCCGCGCCATCTCGACGGGATCGCCCGAGTAGGTCAGATCCTCGAAATGGACCCCGGTGTAGACCGCCGGATCGCCATCGTCATCGAGGT
This sequence comes from Halobacteriales archaeon QS_4_69_34, assembly GCA_003021045.1. GTDB lineage: Archaea > Halobacteriota > Halobacteria > Halobacteriales > Halococcaceae > PXRN01. The sequence goes on from PXRN01000014.1 coordinate 46,062, forward strand.
CGACGTCGATGCAGGGGATGATGCGTTTGGTGAGCATCCGATGTCGAAATCGTCGCTCGCGCGCTTGACCGTTTCGACCCTACGCCGGAGCCGTAGCGGTCTCAACTGCACGCCGGGGCCGGCTACGGGCCGGGTCGCGGACGGTCGTTGCGTTCGGCGGCCGTCGCGGTCGAGCAGCGGACAGGGGCAGATGCCGAGCGGGTTCGGACGATCGGATTCCGGCACGCGAACGCCCCGTCGCCGTCGTCGCCCGAGCGAGGACCGGTCGGCCTCGTGCGCTCAGGAGATGACGGTCACGCGGTGGACACCGTCGATACCGGTGCGGGCGGGCTCGTGGGTCTCGAGTCCCGATCGCCGCGCCGGCCTCGGCGGCGAACCCCTGGTGTGGCGCGTCGCTCGGCGTCTCGTAGGGCGTGTGTGATGCCGATCCGTTCGAGATGCAGCCCGAGCATGGTTACCGGACGATCCACGAGGGTTCGATCGACACGTGGCCTCTCCGTTCCCCGATAAACGCCGGTAGTGAGCCGCTCTCTGCGACTTCACTCACACCGGACGACGGCACACTGGAGCCCGGCGGGCGTCGAGGACTCGGTCAGCGTGGCGAACGCACCCGGCACCAACGCGAGGGCGATCGCGGCGACCGACATGAACCAGTGCTGGAAGACGACGTGGAGGAACACGCCGCCGGCGAAGGGGATCATGCCCGAGGCGTCGAAGGGGATCGTGATGAGCTTGTCCACCATCGGCGTGCCGATGAAGACGTTTACCATCCACAGCGCCGGGACGACGAGCACCACCGCCCGGAGTGCGATCCCCTTCGCCCCCGAGGATTCGGAGAGCACGCTGAACCACTCGGGGACCAGCGCGAGCGCGACGACGATCAGCGCGACGATTATTGAGAGTGCGGAGACGACGCTGCCGAACGCGTCCAGAAAGGGGACGCTCCCGCTCAGGGCGGTCGAGATCCGTGCCACGGGATCGACGAAGAGGATGTAACTCACGATATACGAGAGCGCCGTGAGCAACGCTACCGCCTGAAACACTCTCCATCCCGTGCCGATACCCCCGGTCCGACCGCCCGATTGGGTTTGATGTGCTTGCGCCATGGAATCACCGTTTGCTTTCGATGGAGGAACTAGCTTCGGCCGCTCGAAGTGTCCCCCTCGAACTCCTGTTTTCGATCGTGAGGTATTAACTCTTGCGTCAAGTCGTACCGTGGGGGTCGGTGCCAACCGAAAGGAGTTTGACGACGGTGCGATCACTCGTTCGATCGGTCGGTGGAACGGCGGGCCTCCCGTGGCTCCGTGGCGTCCGTCCGGCCGTCCGGCGGCTGCTCGCTCCTCGTTCTCGACCCCGGCCCGACCACGTCGTGAAGCCCAGTCGCCCTGGCAACCGGCTCGGCCAGCGGGAGGTACCCCCGGTCGATCACCCGGTAGAGCGTGTAGGCCGTGACGGCGACCCCCCAGACGGCCGTGAGGGCGAGGAGCGATCCGTCGCTCCGGAGGAGGGCAGCCCCGAAGGGCAGCCACGCGACCACGAGCCCCACGACGGAGTTGGCGACCGCACAGGGCATACACCGCTTTCCGGCGGCGGAGTGGGTCGAGCTCACGGCTGTCGTTCGCTCGTGGCGAGGGCCAGCAGCCCCAAAACCCTTCGCCCGACGACGGCTGGTCGGCTGTCATCCATCCGAACTGTAGTTTTATGTCCTGGTGGGGAGTGCGGGAGGGCATGGACCCGGTCACGGGCGTCGATCCCCCCGAGTGGGTCACGCTCGACGGCGAGGAGACGATGCAGCTGTGGGCGACGCCCTCGAACAACCTCCTGTTGGGCGTGCTCGCGCTCTCGGGCGTGCTCATCGTCGTCATGGGGCTGGTGCTCAGCCTCGCCGTCGACCTCGCCACCGGGCGGGTGCTGGCCGCCGCCATGATCGCCCTCGTCTTCGCGCTGCTCGCCCTCGCCTACCTCACGATGCAGCGCTACGAGTACGTCGTGACCGACCACCGCGCCTACGAGCGCAGGGGCTTGCTGTCGAAGACCGTCCGGCAGATCCCGCTCCGGCAGGTTCGGGCGGTGAAGGTCGAGCAGTCCGCGTGGCAGGGCTGGGTCGGCATCGGCCACCTCCTTTTAACGTCGGACACGGGAGACGACATGCGGCTCGCGTTCGTCGAGAACCCGGCCGCGGTCCGTGATACGGTGTCGTCGGTCGCCGACGCGGCGGGCGGGAGGGCGTCGTGAGCACGAGTGCTGTCGGAGTGATGGAGCGATAGCACGTGGACGACGAGCGCGAGTACTGGGAGGAGCGGTACCGAACTGGCGACTTCGACCCACCCGAGACACCCTCCCCGCTGTTGGAGGAGGTCGTGGACCTCCTGCCGGAGGGACGCGCACTCGACGTCGCCACGGGCACCGGTCGCAACGCGCTGTTTCTCGCCGCACAGGACTATGCGGTCGACGCGATCGACATCTCCGAGGCGGCGCTCGCCATCGCACGCGAACGGGCGGCGGAACGCTCCGTGGAGGTCGATTGGGTTCGGGCGGACCTCGAGGAGTACGAGTTCCCCGAGGGGGCCTACGACGTCGTGATGGTGGACTTCTACACCGCGTTCGATCGGCTCCCCGATCTCAAGGGCGCGCTCGCTCCCGACGGCATCCTCCTCTACGAGCACCACCTCCGCTCGGCGGAGCCGGTCGATCGCGGGCCCGAGGGCGACCGCTACCGGTTCCGGTCGAACGACCTGCTCCACGCCTGTCTCGACCTCACGGTGTTGCGCTACGAGGAGACGACCCGCACGATCGAAGGACGGACGGCGGCGCTCGTCACGCTGGTCGCGCGGAACTCCGCGGGCGGTGCACAACAGTACCCCGAGTTTCCCTGAGCACCCCTGAGCACGGGCGCACAATGGGCGGAGAACGGTCCGCTCAGCTGGTCTCGTCCGACGCCCACTCGAGCAGCGGCTGGAGTCGCGTTTCGAGCTCGCGGCCCCGTGGAGTGAGCGAGTACTCGACGCGCGGGGGCACTTCGTCGAAGCTCCGGCGCTCGATCAGCTCCGCGTCGGCGAGCTCGTCGAGATGACTGGACAGCGTCGCGGAGCTGGCGCTCTTCAGGCGATCCTGGAGCTCGCCGTAGCGCGTCGGCCCGGCAGCACCGAGGATGGCCACGATCCGCATCGCGTACTTCTTGCTCACCGTCCCGAGCACCCCGTCGATGGGACAGTAGCACGTCGTCTCCGTCGTCTCGGGGGTCGTCGCGCCCGCTGCGGGAGCAGCCGACGTCGGGGAACAACACCCACACGAGTGTTGCTGTGCCATGCTCCCCCTTGCTCCCGAGCCGTCAAAAACACTCCGCACGGGCCAGCCGGGCGAATCGACGGGCCGGCTTCGGGACGGACCCGCCGTCCGCCGAGTCGGGAGAGCCCGGTGGGAAAGCCGAGCCCAGAGGACGGGCACGATACGATCGCGGAGAACACCGGCAGGCACGGCGCGTATCGCTCCACCCGGTGTCACGCCGTTCGGGAGGCGGCGCTCCTGGGGGTGACGAGCCGTCAGTCGGCGTCTCGGCCGGCGACCCGGGCGGCGGCGACCGCGACCTGCCCGTAGGCGATTCCGCCGTCGCCCGGCGGCACGCGCTCGTTGCCTAAAAACCTCAAACCGGCGTCGACGACCGTCTCGCGGACGCGGGTGGCGATGGCGTCGTTGTAGGCCACGCCGCCCGAGAGGACGACGGTATCGCGGTCGCGTTCCTCGGCGGCGTCAACGGCGATCCGGGCGAGCCCACGTGCCAGCGCGTCCTGTGCCGTCGCGGCGACGTCCGCCCGTTCCGCGTCGTCGAGCAGCTCGACGAGCCGGTCCATGAGGCGGGGGGTATCCAGCACCGGACGACCGTCGACCGTCGCGTACGGGAGCTCGATCCCTCGGGCGGTGCCCCGCGCCGCGAGCGCCTCTAGCTTCATCGCGGGTTCGCCCTCGTAGGTCCGCTCCTCACAGACGCCGAGCAGCGCGCTCGCGGCGTCGAGAAAGCGGCCGGCGCTGGTGGTCGTGGGAGCGTTCACGCCGGCGTCGAGCTGCTGGAGGACGACCTCGCGCTCCTCGGCTCCTCGCGGGAACGCGACGTGTTCGGCGAGCAGTGCCTCCAGAGCGTCTGCATCGCGGCGAGTGTCGGCGTCGCGGCGATGCAGCACGCCCGCGAGCATCCGGGCCGGGTAACGGGTCGCGCGGTCGCCGCCCGGCATCGACGTGGGGGAGAGTCCGCCCACCCGTTCGTAGTCGGCACGCGTGGCGTCGAGTACCTCACCGCCCCAGACGGTCCCATCCGGGCCGTAGCCGACCCCGTCGACGACGACGGCGATAGCGGCGTCTACGTCGTGCTCGGCCAGCACGCTCGCGGCGTGGGCGTGGTGGTGCTGGACTTCGATTACCCTGCTCGCTGGCGAGGACTCGTCGGCCGCGAGGCGCTCGGCGTACTCCGTGGTTCGGAATCCGGGATGGGCGTCGCGGGCCACGACGCGGGGACGGTCGAGACCGGTGACGCCGAGCAGGTGGTCGATGGCCCCGACGAACGACTCGAAGGTGTCGACGTCGTCCACGTTCCCGACGTACTGGGTCAGATAGCATTCCTCGCCCGAGAGGACGCCGGCGGCGACGTCGAGTTCGGGACCGAGCCCGAGCACCGCCACGTCGTCGCCGTCGCCATCGCCGGCGCGTGAGACCGGGACGGGAAGCGGCGCGAACCCGCGCGAGCGACGGAGGAGGCGGCGATCGCCGTCGACGAGCCGGGCCACGGAGTCGTCACAGCGCGCGACGATCCGCCGGTCGTGGAGCAGGAAGCCGTCGGCTACCCCGTCGAGTCCCGCGAGCATCGCGCCGTTTCGGGTGAGCATCGGTCGGCCGGGGAGGTTCGCGGAGGTCATCACGACCGGGGCGTCCAGCTCGTCGAACAGTAGATGATGGACGCCCGCGTACGGCACCATCGCGCCGACCGTGTGCAACCCCGGCGCGACGCCGGAAGCGAGTGGGGCCGTCCCGTCCTCTTCGAGGAGCACGATCGGACGGCGCGGCGAGGTGAGCGCGTCGCGCTCGGCGGGCGAGGGGCTTGCGAACGAGCCCACCATCTCGGCGTCGGCGGCCATCAGCGCGAACGGCTTCTCCGAGCGTCCGGTGCGCTCCCTGAGCCGGGCGACCGCATCCTCGTTGGTGGCGTCGCAGGCGAGGTGCGCGCCGCCGATCCCCTTCAACACCACGACGTTGCCGTCCGCGAGGGCGTCGGCGGCCGCGCCGATCGCCGCCCGTCCGCCGGCGACGGCCGCCGGTGCCTCGATGGCCGCTTCCCGTCCGCCGGCGAGCGCGTCGGCCGAATCGTCCGGAAACGGGTCGCGATCCCCGGGAGGAGGCCGCTCCCCGACGGCTGTGGACGCGGTGCCGGCCGCCGAGGCGGGGACGTACCGCAGCGTCGGCCCACACTGTGGGCAGGCGATGGTCTGGGCGTGATAGCGCCGGTCGGCCGGCTCCTCGTACTCGTTTCGACAGTCCGCACACAGCGGAAAGGCCGCCATCGACGTCGCCGGCCGGTCGTAGGGCAGCGACTCGATCACGGTGAAGCGTGGGCCACAGTCCAGACAGGCGGTCGCCCAGTAGCCGTGATAGCGCGAGTCGGGATCGCGCATGTCGGCCACGCAGGCCCCACACATGGCGGTGTCGGGCGGGATCGTGCCGCCGCCGTCGCCACTGCCGCCCTCGCCGCCCCCGTCGGACTCGACGATCTCGAAGGAGGTAAACTGCGCTTCCGCTTCGGGGACTCGCTCGCGCTCCGTTTCGATCGTCCCGACGCGCGCGAGCGGCGGGTTGTCCTCACGGAGCGCGTCCAGAAACCCATCGACGTCCTCCCGCGGGCCTTCCAGTTCGACGAGCGCACCGGCGTCGCCGCGGTTGCGAACCGATCCACCGAGACCGAGATCGACCGCCGTCCGGTAGACGAACGGCCGGAAGCCGACGCTCTGGACGACGCCGTTGACCCGGACGGTCGCTCGTTCCATCACCGACGACTACGCAACCGGATTATATAAGCCACGCGCGCCAAGCCACGGGAGAAAAACGAGGCAGGAATCGCCTGGCGCGGGGCGACTCGCGGTTCTCGACGGCGCGCACGATCGCGATCGGCCCCGTCGCGCTAGCCTCGTGCTGGGACTCGCGACCGTGATCGGCGGTGGCGGCGACGGTGACGACGGTGGCGCGATGGCGGGAATGGAGAGAACGGACTCCGGTGACGGTGGTGACGGCGAAGGCGGCGAGACGACGGGGATGGATTCCGGCGGCGAGGGAACGACGAAGCACGACATGGGGAACGTGACTCACGACACGGAGATCGGCTCGGATGGCGGTTCCCGAGCGCGACGCCCGCGACGGGTCGCCGAATCCCGACGGGTGGTGCGGTCGCGCCGGAGGGATTTGCGGCCGACTCGCGGTGTACCGCCCGCCATCGTCGCCGGCTGGTCGTCCAGCCGCCGTGCGTGGCGACGCGTCCGTCCCGCACGTGACACGGTCGCGGCCGCGGCGAGCGAGGCGGACCACCGATCGGGCGCGTCTACGGACCGTGTGAGGGTGGCACGCTCGGATCTCGCTTCGGCTCCACGAAGCGAGTTCGACGCCCCGAATCCTCGTGGGGAGCCGTGACAAAGGTATTTGAGCGTCCGGCACCGAGCGACACACAGAATCTCACCCATGTGTCTCGGCGTACCAGGCGAGGTGAAGGCGGTGAACGGGGCGCGAGCGACGGTCGACTTCTGGGGGGTCGAAAAGGAGGTCCGGCTCGACACGGTCGACAGCCCGGTGGGCCCGGGCGACTACATCCTCAACCACGTCGGCTTCGCCATCCGCCGGATCCCCGAGAGCGAGGTCGCGGAGACGATGGCGCTGTACGAGTCATTCATGAGCGACGACCCCGACGACATGCTCAGCGAGGACGTGATCGACGAGATCGAATCGGGCGGGTCGGTGCCCGCCGGTGCCGGCGTCGAAGCCGGGGACACGGCCGGCGGCGAGAACGGCGAGGAGCCCGCCGACGCCGACGACGCCGAGGACCTCCTCGAGGAGCTGGAGATCGATGTCTGAGACGCCGCCAGCGGGGCCGACGGGCGGGATCTCCGGCACCGGCGGCGAGAACGAGCTGGAGTTCCGCGATCCCGAGAAGGCACGGGCGATCGCCGACAGGCTGGCCGAGATCGGCGCGGAGCTCGACGATCCGCCCGCGACGATCATGCACGTCTGTGGGAGCCACGAGCAGTCGATCGCCAAGTTCGGCATCCGGAGCCTGCTGCCCGACACGGTGCGGCTGATCATGGGGCCGGGCTGTCCGGTCTGTATCACGGATATGCCCGAGGTCGACGAGGCCGTCGCGCTCGCCGAAGCCGGGGTGACGGTCGCCACCTACGGCGATATGCTGAAGGTGCCCGGGACGACGAAGTCGCTGGACGACGCCCGCTCGGCGGGCGCGGACGTCCGCGTCGTCTACAGCGCGGCCGACGTCGTCGACATCGCCGAGAAAGAGGAGGGCGAGGTCGTGTTCTTCGCCACCGGCTTCGAGACCACGGCCGCGCCGACGGCCGCCGTAGTGCTGGACGACCCCCCTCCGAACCTCTCGGTACTCTCCTCGCACAAGTACGTCCCGCCGGCGATGGACATCGTCGCGGAGATGCCCGACACCGACATCCAGGGGTATCTCGCCGCGGGCAACGCCGCCATCATCACGGGCTCGGGCGTGTTCGAGGGGCTGGCCGAGGAGTACGGCCTCCCGGTAGTCGTCGGCGGATTCGAGCCCCTCGACATCCTCGCGGGGGTCACGAAGCTCGTCGAGATGATCCGTGACGGCGAGGGAAGCGTCGAGAACGCCTATCCCCGGTGTGTCACCCGGGAGGGCAACGAACCCGCACAGGAGCAGCTCTGGGAGGTGTTCGAGGGCGTCGACGGCGAGTGGCGCGGCATCGCCCACATCCCGAACGCGAACCTCCGGATGCGCGATGAGTACGCCGCGTACAACGCCCGCGAGCGCTTCGACATCGACGCCGCCCACCTCCGACAGCCGTCGTCCTCGCGGCTCGCCGACGACTGCATCTGTGGCGACATCATGGCCGGCGTCGCCGAACCCACCGACTGCGAGATGTTCGGCGAGGAGTGCACCCCCGAAGACCCCGTGGGCGCCTGCATGGTGAGCAGCGAGGGCACCTGCAAGATCTGGCACGAGTACGGCGGCCGTCCGGATCTATGACGAACGGCACGGACGGCTCCGGTGATCCCGCGAGTTCCGATGGGAGCGATGACGCCGGCGGGGCTGCCCGCGCCGACGGCGGGTCGGCCGCGTCGCCCGCCGGTGAAGCGAACTCGGACGAGCGAGTCTCCCTCCAGCACGGTGCGGGCGGGAAAGCGATGCGGGAGCTGGTCGCCGAGACGCTCACGGCCGGGTTCGAGGGGCGAGGCGACGCTACCGTCGGCCTCAACGCGATGGACGACGGCGCGGTCGTCCCCGTCGGCGGCGCGACCCTCGTGCTCACGACCGACAGCCACGTCATCCAGCCGCCCGTCTTTCCCGGCGGCGACATCGGACGGCTGGCCGTCTCGGGCACCGTCAACGACCTCTCCGTGATGGGCGCGACGGACGTTCGCGCGCTGACGAGCGCGGTGATAATCGAGGCGAACTACCCGCGGGCGAACCTCGAACGGATCACACGGTCGGTGGCCAGTACGTGTGAAGAAGCTGATACGGGCGTCGTCACGGGCGATACGAAGGTGATGGGACATGGGGAAATCGACGGTGTGGTGATCAACACCGCCGGGATCGGCGTCGCCGAGCACGTCACGCCCGACGCCGGGCTCTCGACCGACGACGTCCTGATCGTCACCGGCTCGATCGGCGAGCACGGTATTTCACTGCTGGCCGAGCGCGAGGGCATCGAGTTCGGTAGCGAGCTGGCCTCGGACGTCCAGCCGCTCAACGACCTCCTCGCGGCGGCGCTCGACGCCGGCGGCGAGGGGGTGACGGCGATGAAAGACCCCACGCGCATGGGGCTGGCCGGCGCGCTCAACGAGATGGCCGACAAGAGCGGCGTCGGGATCGAACTGCGCCAGGAGCGCGTGCCCGTCACCGCCGACGTGAAGGGCACGGGCGAGATGCTCGGGCTCGACCCCTTCCAGATCGCCAACGAGGGCGTCGCCGTGCTGGGTGTCGCCCCCACGGCGGCCGAGGACGTGCTCGCGGCGCTGCGCGAGCACCCGAAAGGGGAGCAGGCGGCGGCGATCGGAAAGGCCATCGACGACCACCGTGGCCGGGTGATCCTCGACACGGGGATCGGCAACCGCTACCTGCGCGAACCCGCGAAGGAGCCCGCCCCGCGGATCTGCTAACTGGCTGCCGATCAGGCCGTGCCGACGTAGGTGGCGACGAGGTCGTCGGCGAGCCCGCGGATTGCCCGGACGGCCCCCGAGTCGGCGTCGTAGTCGAACGGTGCCGTCCCGTCCTGGTCGGCGTGGCGGACCGCATCGTCGAAGGGAACGACGGCCGCGATGTCGAGGTCGTTGTCCGCACAGAACTCCTCGATGGCCTCGCGGTCGTCCTCGTCGCGGACCTTGTTGGCCACGGCGCGGACGTCCGGGATGTCGAGCTCGGCCGCGAGCTCCTTCGTGCGTCGCCCGGTTTCGAGGGACTTGTAGTAGGGCTCGACGACGACCAACAGCGTGTCGACGTCCTTGGCCGTGCCGCGGCCGAGATGCTCGACGCCCGCGACCATGTCCATGACGGTGACCTCCTCGCGCTGCTCGACGACCTCCGAGAGCACCTCCCGTGCCGTCGAGTGTGCCCGGCACATACAGCCGCTGCCGGCGTGGTCGACCTCGCCCATCTTCAGCATCCGGATGCCCGCGGGGGCCGCCGCGCCGTAGTCCGCGACGATCTCGTCGGGGGTCTTGGCGAGCTCCAGTTCGGTCTCGCCCTCGGCCGTCTCGACGCGTTTCAGGAGGTCGCCCGGGATGGGGGGCACCTCCCGATCGCGGTCGATGCCGAGCGTGAGCGCGAGGTTCGGGTTCTCGTCGTCGTCGATGGCCAGCACGTCGAGGCCGTCCTCGGCGAACGACCGCGCGAGCGTCCCCGAGACCGTGGTCTTGCCCGATCCGCCCTTGCCAGAGACAGCGACTTTCATACCCCCTCCGAAACCGGAGCGGATATATACCTGATGCCGATCGGCGGGAGAGGGCCGCTACTCTTCCGAACAGCGGGGCGGTCAGTCGAGTCGACAGCGGCCGCGTCGAGGAGCCGACCACTGCGCTTTCCTCCGGTTCGCAGCAAAGTTTATATAAGGGCCCTCCGTGCCGGTAGCGTGACACACGATCGTCCGCTCGGTCGGCGAGCGTTCCTGTTGGCGGGATCGGCCGGTCTCCTCGGCGGCGTCGCCGGCGGGACGGGGCTCGGCCGGTCCGTACGCCCGCGTCGAAGGCGGCGGAGGTGCTGGTGGGGGTCTCACAGCCGGCGGACGGCGTCCGGGAGACCGTCGAGCGCCACATTCCCGCGAACGCCGGCGTCGTCCACGCGAACGGGGCGCTCGGCTACGCCGCCGTCGGCTTCCCGGCGAGCGCACCCGCGGTCGCCAGACGGGCGTTCATCGATGCGATCACGAACCGGCCCGGGATCGAGTACGCCGAGCTCAACGGGACCTACGAGGCCGTCGCGACGCCCGCCGATCCGCACTACGGCGAGCAGTACGTGCCCCGACTCGTTGGAGCCGAGTCGGCATGGGAGACCACGTTCGGGGACTCGGACGTGCGGGTCGCCGTCGTCGACACCGGCGTCGCCTACGACCACCCCGACCTCGCGGCGAACGTCCGGTCGGCCGCGGCCGGCGGTCCGGGACGGGACTTCGTCACCCGGGAGGAAGCGATCCGCGACGGCGACCCGCAGCCAGACAGTCCAGAAGAGGGCCACGGCACGAGGGTCGCGGGCATCGTCGCCGCGCTCACGGACAACGACACGGGGATCGCGGGGCTGAGCCAGTCGACGCTGCTCTGTGGGCGGGTGCTCGACGCCAGGCTCCGGGGGCGCTTCTCCGATATCGCGGACGGCATTCAGTGGGCGACCGACCACGGTGCGGACGTCATCAACCTCTCGCTCGGCGGGACGACCGACTCGGCGGCGATGCGCGCAGCGGTCGCCTACGCCGCCGAGCGCGGCGTCCTCGTGGTCGCCGCCGCGGGCAACGAGGGCAACGACGCGGCCGTCGTCTACCCCGCTGCCTACGAGGAGTGTCTCGCCGTCGGCGCGCTCACCCGCGAGGGCGACCTCGCTCGGTTCTCGAACACCGGGCCCGAGGTCGGGCTCGCCGCGCCCGCGGTCGACCTGCACACGACCGAAACCGACGGCAGGTACGGCGGCTTCAAGGGGACGTCGGCGGCGACGGCGGTCGTCTCGGGGGTCGCGGGGCTGGCGCTCGCCCGATGGGATCTCTCGGGGGCGGAGCTGCGCTATCACCTCCGCAACACCGCCGTCGACGTCGGGCTCGGTGCCGAGGAGGCGGGCGCGGGGCGGGTCGACGCCGCCAAGGCCGTCGGCACTCTCCCCAAGCGGCTCACGATCGTGGGCGAGACGGCCTACGAGCTCGCGGTCGAGGGCGCGCTCGAAAAGAGCACCGCGATGGGGGTCACGATCGACGACAACGACGCCGTCTCGGGGAGCACGGCCGAAGGGCAGGTGAACGGCGGCGGCGACAGCTACGCCTACTCGGGGTCGATTACCCGCTTCGAGTACGACGGCTCGGTCCGGACCTTCCTCAACGAGCGCGAGGTCGCCCCCGAGGCCGTGACCCTCCCCCGCGAGATCGTTGTCGCGGGGACGGGGGCGGACGCCGATGCAGACGGGAGCGACGGGGACGGCGGGAGCGGGGACGCCGCGAGCTACGCGTTCGCGGTCGACGGCGCGCTCGCGGCGGTCGCACCTGGCCGTGGCAGCGACGACACCGACGACGGCGACGGCGTCGAGGGCGAGCGGGCCGAGGGGCGTGTCGGGGCCGGCGACCGGGACGTCTACGCCTTCGCGGGCGACGTGGTCGAGTTCGACCGCGACGGCCCCCTGGAGGTGTTCCTCGACGACGAAGCGGTCGATCCCGAGACGCTCTCGCCCCTCCCGGAGAAGCTCGTCCTCGCCGGCGAGGCGACCTACGAGCTCTCGGTCAGCGGCGGCCTCGAACGGAGCGCCGCGGCGGGCGCGACCGTCGACGACACCGACAGCCTGTCGGGGAGCACGGCCACCGGACGGGTCAACGGTGGCAGCGACGCTTACGAGTTCTCGGGCTCGATCACGGCCCTCCGCCACGCCGGCTCGCTCGTGGCGTTTCACAACGGCGTGGAGATCGATCCCGCGACGCTCCGGGACGTGCCGGCCGTGACGGGCGCGTCGCCGACGGACCCCGACGGCGACGGGCGCTACGAGGACGTCAACGGCGACGGACGCTTCGACGTGGTCGACGTGCAGGCGCTGTTCGAGGGCCGGGAGGGGAGCGCAGTGGAGACCGATCCGGCGGCGTTCGACTTCAACGACGACGGCGAGGCCGGGATCGTCGACGTGCAGGCGCTGTTCGCCCGGCTGAAGTGAGCTCTCGCGGCCCAAGCACGGCGACCGAGTGCTCGTGGCTCCGATCGCTCCGACTCGCCGATGACGCCGACATCGTAGCGGTGGCGGTCGACGGTCACCATCGCGACGAGCAGAAATTCCCATCTCCCCTCGGCGTGGGTCGGTGCTGCATCTCGTCTCGGGGAAGATCGACCCGAGAAGCGTCGCTCATCCCCATAGCGGCCGCCGATTCGTGCGCGGCGAACGGCCGATGGAACTACCATATCACCGGACAAAACGAAGACTCATAGCGGGTCCGTCCCTCGGGCGGGCCGTGAGACGCAGCCAGTCGTTCGATCGGCGGACGTTCCTGCGTGCGGGTGCGGCCGGCCTCGCCGTCGCAGCCGGCGGGACGGCAGCCGGGCGGTCGCAGGAACCGGGATCGGGGCACGCGGGTGAGACCGAGGAGCTGCTGGTGGGGGTCTCGGCGTCGGCGGCCGGGAGCGTCCGGGAGACCGTCGCGGCACACGCCCCGAGCGACGCCCGCGTGACGGGCGCGAACGGGGCGCTCGGCTACGCCGCGCTGGCGCTGCCGGCGGCCGCGTCGGAGACCCCCCGGCGGGCGCTCGTCGACGCGTTCCGTCGCGTCGACGCCGTCGAGTACGTCGAGCCCAACGGCACGTACGGGACGCTCGCCACCCCGAACGACCCGCTGTTCGACGGGCAGGGTAGCCAGTACGTCCCCCAGCTCGTCGGGGCCCCGGCGGCGTGGGACGAGACCTTCGGGGAGAGGGACGTGACGATCGCCGTCGTCGACAGCGGCGTCCAGTACGACCACCCCGACCTCGCGGCGAACGTTCGATCAACTGCAGCCGGCGGTCCGGGACGGGACTTCGTCGACGCCGACGGCGATCCCTACCCGGATAGCTCCGGCGAGAACCACGGCACGAAGGTCGCTGGCATCGCGACCGCGGTGACGAACAACGACACGGGGATCGCGGGGCTGAGCCAGTCGACATTGCTCTGTGGGCGGGCGCTCGCGCCGAACGCGAACGGCACCCTCGAAGGGCGGCTCGCGGACGTCGCGGACGCGATCCAGTGGGCGGCCGACGAGGGCGCGGACGTGATCAGTCTCTCGCTGGGCCGGTACGACCGGGCCGACGAAACCCTGTGGCGGGCGGTCGAGTACGCCGAGAGCCAGGGCGCATTGGTCGTCGCCGCAGCCGGGAACAACGGCGGCTCGGTCGCCTTCCCGGCGGCGTTCGAGGCGTGTCTCGCCGTCTCGTGGCTCGAAGACGACGGCGTGACGCTCGACGAGCGCTCCAGCCGCGGGCCCGAGATCGAACTCGCCGCGCCGGGGGTCGTCGGTACGACGACGCTCGCGGGGACGGGCGACGGCGGCGGGGACTACGTCTTCTTCGAGGGCAGCTCGGCCGCCGCGCCGGTCGTCTCGGGGGTCGCGGGGCTGGCGCTCGCCCGATGGAACCTCTCGGGGACGGAGCTCCGCGAGCACCTGAGGAACACGGCCACGGACATCGGACTCGGTGCCGAGAAGCAGGGAGCGGGCCGAGTCGACGCCGCCAAGGCCGTCGGCACCGTCCCGCGGGCGCTGCGGGCCTTCGGCGCGGCCGACCTCGACCGCGACGGGCGCTACGAGGACGTCGACGGCGACGGCGAGGTCGGCGTCGTCGACGTGCAGTCGCTGTTCGTCGACCGCGACGCGGACCGAGTGCGCGAGCACCCGAACGCCTTCGATTTCAACGGCGACGGGCGGGCGAACGTGAACGACGTGCAGACGCTGTTCTCCGATCTGCGGGGGTGAGGATCGGGCCGTGGTCGTAGACGGCGGCCGGCCCGCCGACCCGTGTCGGCTGGAACGGCTCGTCCACGCCCGACCGAACGGGTCGGCGCGCGCTCGCGGTCGCATGCTCGTTCCCCCGCACACGACCGCGAGCGCCGCGCGAGGGACGAGGAACGCGAGGTGGGCGGCGAGCACCTCGATGCGAGCGGGCAGCGACCCGCGAGCGATGCGGAGGGCCGCGGTGCGGTCAGACGGTAGAGCGCCCATATCGGTCGTGAGTGTGTGGTGCGGTGGCTGCGGAGCGGTTCGGGGCGGGGCGGTGGCGTGCGGCCCGTGACTCGCGGTTCGCGGTGGGATTCCCGCGACACGGTGTCTCCGACCCGTCTTCGGGGCCACCGAGCCGGAACCCGGAGTCGGAGCGTCTTTATGTAGGGAGTACCGACCGCGGGGACGCGACGGGCGATGGAGCTCGCCCGCCCCAACCGCCGGCCCCATTTCGGGTCGCGACCTCCCCACCCGACCGCTCGGGCCGGCTGATGGCTCCTGTCGTACGCCCATGTCAGGAGCACACCCCCTCGTCCGGCTCGAAACGCTCGCCCTCGTCGCTGTCGGCGGCTTCGCGGGCTCGAACCTCCGGTACTTCCTCGATGGACTCCTGCCCGGACCGCGGGCGACGCTGCTCGCGAACGCCGCCGGGAGCCTCGTTCTGGGACTCGTCCTCTACGAGACACGCTACGCGGGGCTGCTCGACGACCGCGCGCGGCTCGTCTTCGCCACGGGCTTTCTCGCCTCGCTGACCACCTACAGCACGTTCGCCGTCGAGACCGTTCGAGCGGACCCCGGCTGGGCACTCGCCAACGTCCTCGCGACCCACACGCTCGGGGTCGTCGGCGTGCTCGCCGGGCGGGCACTCGCGGCGCGGATCGAAGGCGAGCCGGGACGGACGAGGGGCGACGATGGTTGATCCGGCCCACCTCGTCGGGACCGGGGGCGCGATCGGGGCGCTGCTCAGGTACTGGGTCGGCAAGCGGGTCGCGGGGCGTGACGTCCCGCTGGCGACGCCTCTCGTGAACGTCGTCGGGAGCTTCGTGCTCGGGCTGCTCGTCTTCGCCGGCGTCGGCGGCGACACACTACTGTTCGTCGGCACCGGAGCGTGCGGGTCGTTCACCACCTTCTCGTCGTTCTCTTACGAGACAGTTCGACTGTGGGAAAGCGGCGAGCCCGTCCGCGCGACGGCCTACGCCGGAGGAACGCTCGCGGCGTCGCTGGCGGCCGTCGGGACCGCGTGGCTGCTCGCCGGGCCGGTGTGAAGTGCCGGATCGGGTCGCCGCGTTCCCCCGGCGATCGAGCCGTCGGACCGAGTTTTAATACCGCCGGCGCGAAAGGGGCGAGTGATGGACATCGCCGACATCGCCACACGAGAGCACGCCGAGATCGAACACGACGCCCACCTCGGGGCAGCGCGCTCGGCCTTCGAGCGCGAGAACCCACGCGCGATCGTCGTCACCGAGAACGACGAGTACGCCGGCGTGATCACCCAGCGTGCACTGATGCAGTCCCACGTCGAGGACACGACGAAGGTCGAGGCGCTGACGAGCGCGGCCCCGCGCGTCGAGCGCACCGACGACGTGCGGGACGTCTCGCGCGTGCTCGTCGAGGGGGGAACGAAGATCGCACCCGTCTTCGAGGCCGGCGAGCTCTGGGGGGTCGTCACCGGCGACGCCATCCTCGAAGCGGTTCACGAGCACCTCGATGCCCTTGCCGTCGAGCAGATATACACCGACGACGTGGTCACCGTCACCGAGGACACGCGGGTCGGACAGGCGATCAACCGGCTGCGCGAGCACGGCATCTCCCGGCTCCCGGTGCTGGACGCCGACGGCCTCCTCTCGGGGATGGTGACGACCCGCGACCTCGTCGACTTCGTGGTGCGTAACATGGACCAACCCACCGTCGGCGAGCGCTCGGGCGACTCCGACCGGATGTTGGACCTCCCTGTCTACGATCTGATGAGCGCGCCCGTCGAGACGGCCTCGATCGACGAGCCCGTCGGGGAGGCCGTCGGACGGATGCTCGACCGCGACTACGACGGCCTCGCCGTCACACCCACCGACGACGACCGCACCGTGGTGGGCGTGCTCACCAAGACCGACGTGCTCCGGGCGCTCACCTACACCGAGGAGGAGCACATGGACGTCCAGATCTCGAACATCGGCCTACTCGATACGCTCTCCCGGGAGGGCGTGAGGGAGTCCGTCACCCGGGTCGCCGATAAGTACGGCGAGATGCAGGTCCAGCACGCCCACGTCCGCTTCCAGAAACACAAGGAGAAGCTCCGCGGGACACCCCTGATCCGGTGTGAGGTCCGCCTCCGAACCGACCGCGGACAGATCGCCGGCTCCGGCGAGGGCTATGGGGCCGAGAGCGCCTTCCGGGTCGCGCTCGACAAGCTCGAGCGAAACGTCCTCGAACGGAAAGGTATCCGGAGCGACGAGCGACGCCGCGGCCAGCTCCTCCGGAAGCTGAACGAACTCTGAGGATCGTCGGCGAGGGAAGAGAAAGGGCGATCGCTTTCCGCGGGTCCGAGACCGGCCTCTCTAAGCCGGGCCGACCGCTCCACGTTGAATCGCGCGCCGTCGGTGGCATCTCGTTCCGCTCGGCGGTCGCGTGGACGATCGCGTGAGCCGACCGGCAGCGCTGACGGTTCCGAACCGTGCGTCTTTTATGCCCATTTCTCACCACTGAATGGCCGTCAACACCAGAACTATCCCCGTTCGGGGCGTAGTATGAGCCATGAGTCGCCCCGCCCTCCGCGATCGGCTGCACCGTGCGCCCCGCAAGTCGGTGCTTTACTGTCAGGCGTGCGGTCACGATAGCCCCGCCGACGGCGACTGGCGGGTATCTCCGGTCGACGCCGATCCCGAGCGCGTCGTCTATGCCTGCCCTGACTGTGGCCACTCCATCACGACCCGCCCCGTGGCGCGGCCCGCACACGTGTAGTGTCGAACGGTCCGCCGCGTGTTGCACTCCGCCGTGCGCTCCGCTCTGTCGTCCGTGCCCGGCCGCCTTCGCTCGGCTGTGCTCCGCTCAGTCGTCCATCCCTTCGTCGGTGATGACTGAGTCGAGCAGCCGCGTCGGGGTGGCGTCGTAGGCGGGGTTCTCGATCGTGAAGCCCTCCGCCGGTTCGCGCATCACCTCGCTGGACGGGCGAAACTCGTTCTCGAAGACGAACCCCCCGTCGAGCAGCTTCGCACCCGAGCCGACCACCGTCACTGGAACGCCGACCTCGGCTGCGGTGGCGACGATCGGGAAGGTTCCCACGCGGTTGTAGAGGGTGTCGCCGACGATGCAGTCCATCCCGAGGAACACGCGATCGCACTCGGGCAGGACGTGCCCGCAGGCTCCGTCGACGAGCAGGTGGACCGCGACCCGGTCGACGCCGGCGAGCATGCGGGCTGTCTTCCGGCCGAGGTAGCGCGGGCGTGCCTCCGTGACGTAGACGTCGAGGTGTGCGCCGTCGCGGGCGGCGATCTCGATCGCTTCGAGCACCGTCGAGGAGTAGTCGTGGGTCAACAGCGTCGCGCCGTCGTCGATGGCGACCGCACCGTTCTCGGCGGCCCGGCGCTTGCCCCTCTCGACGGTCTCGACGACCCCCTCGACGGCTTCCCGGACGCCAGCCTTCGCGTCGGCGACGGTTTCGTACTCGGCGTCGGCCACCGTCGCGACGATCTCGCGCTGGGTCTTCTGGAGGGAGGCGTGGGAGGGGTTGGCCTGCCGGAGCGCCGTGCTGTTGCGCTCAAGGTCCCGACGGAACTGATCGACGCTCTCGAACTCGCCGTCGGCCAGCGACCCGAGCGCGCGAGCGGCCTTGACCGCGACCACCGAGGAGCTGTGGGTCTGCATCTCCCTGATCTCCGCGGCCGTCTCGTCGATCATACCTCCTGTCCATGGGTCGCCTCAATGACCCTTTCGCTCGGTTCCGAACGTGTTTAGCCCCCGCGGCCCCTCCTCCCGACATGGTCGCCGTCACCTATACCTGCCCCCGCTGTGATGCGGTCGTCACCCTCCACCGCGACCCCTATCTCGCCGACAAGTCCGTGACGCCCTTCGCACTGGATGGCTGGGAGTACGCCCCGGCCTACGGGGACTTCGAGGACGCGGAGGGCGTCGAGATCGTCTGTGGCGCGAGCGAGACCGACGGCGAGGGCTGTGGTGAGCTGTTCTATCTCAACTTCGTGAACTACGAGGAGGGCCGGGAGGTCGACGCCCGGACGACACCGGCTGACGTCTCCTTCGATTTCCTCCGGTGAATCAGCCGCTGTTTTGGCCTTTCTGGTCATGTTGAAGCCCTTGCTGGCAGGCACGACGGGTGAGTAGCGCCGGACAGGATGAATACTCTCCCGAAGTCACGCCTCCTCCGGTTCGTCGAACGAACTGTCGTGCCGGCTCGCCGTGCTGTTGCTCGGTTCTCGACTCGCTATTCGCGGAAGCGGTTCACGCTCCGCCACCATGTCGTCTTACTCTGTCTGAAGGTCAAGGAGACGACCACGTACCGCGACCTCGTTGACGAACTCATTGAGATGCCTCGCATCCGTGATGGCCTTAGTCTCGACGCGATTCCTGCGCCCTCGACGCTCTGTAAGGCGTTCGACCGCCTGGAGATGGCCGTCTGGTGGGTGTTACTGAACGTCTCGCTCGCGGGTTTGCCGGTCACCGGTGTCACCGGTGTCGATGCGTCCGGGTTTGAGCGGGCTCACGCATCGACTCATACTGTCGGACAAAAGTACGCACGTACTGAACGCGGATGGACCACTGGACAGCAGATCGATATCCGAACTGGATCCACGGGACAGCTCCCTCCGACAGTATCACTACACGAAGCGAACGAACCTCACTATCCAGTAGCTCAAGACGACGCTACTGGTCGATACCGCGACCGACACCGTTCTCGACATCCGCGAGATGACAACACGGAAATACGATACGCAGATCGCGCCACGGATAGTGAAACGGAATGTAACGTCCATCGCGGTGTCGACCGGTGAAAAGGGATACGGTGACCAGAGCCTCCGGCGCCTCGCCCCTGAACACGACACTCGACCACCCATCAAGCATCGGGAATTTACTTCCCTCCATGGGGCGTGGAACGCCCGGCTGGACAGCGATCTTCACCATCGCCGAAACACGAACGAGACCGTCAATGCGACGATCAAACAGGAATTCGGGGCGTTCGTTGAGAACTGTCCGAGGGTGCACTGAGACCGACGTCGGTTCTCGACCGTCGACGCGGTCCCCCCCAATAAGTCCGTCCGTACTGTCGCGGTGAACGCATCGATGTCGGAGCACTACCGGAAACTCGAACGGATGTATCACAATATCCCGATCAACGACTTTTTCGAACCGACGCTCTCTGTCGAGGAAGGCCGGGCCGAACTCGAACAGCCCGTTTCGGAGAAACTGCACCACGCCGCGGGTGCCGTCCACGGGACTGTCTACTTCCACGCCCTCGACAACTCGGCTTTCTTTGCGGCCAACTCGCTGGTCGAGGACGTATTCGTGCTAACCACGCAACTGGATGTTCACCTGACGGCCCCCATCTCCTCGGGAACGATGCACGCCAGCGCCGAGGTCGTCCACGAGGCGTCAAGCCAGTTCATCGCCGAATCCGTCCTCGAAGACGAGGATGGGAACCACCTCGGACGGGCCCTCGGAAGGTTCGTCCCCAGCAACATCGAACTCTCGCCAGAAATCGGCTACGAGTTGCCCGACGGGTAGGTCCTCCGCTCGTGTCTGCTGACTCGGTTTCGCAAATGTCCGCCTCGATCTGCTTGGTCAGGTCGTTCCGTGCCCTCGGGCTTGAGAGCGACAGCGTCTGTACCTCAGAGTCCGTGGTGGTCTCCGAGAGTCCTATCTGTCGTCGACCGGTCCCTCGACAGAGACGTCGAGACGGCATCTAGCCGGCTTTCCTACGAACCACGAGCATCGATCGAGGTCGACGTCGATGGCTTCGTTGAAATCCCTGGTGATGACAGATTTCAGCAATCGGGCACTGTCTAGTTGAGCAATCGTCGTTCCTCGCTTTACCGTAATCTAACTCGAGAACGGATAGATGAGAGCCTATTCCGTCCGAATTGTGAAACCGCAGAACCGAGATTACGGTAATTTACTCGATTGATGCCGCTCATCTAGACAGTGCCGAAGATCATGAATGTTGGGCTCAATTATGGATGAAATCGGTGACTGGTGGAATTACTGGCTACAGGCGAGATGGGGACTATATAATCACTGGATAGCGGGTGTGAGATGCATTCTATGACTCACTCGTGACAATCCAAGAGACGATTCTTACGTCCCAAGGTGTCTCCACCATCCAGAGGAAAGTTTTCTCTCGGCACCACACTTTATATAGGAGAGACACGCACGGACACGTAATGGATGGGGAGGATCGCAAGCGCGCCGGGTGCTGGCGGCGGGGAGGTCGGTGACCCGTGGGGATCTCCTTCGAGTCCGGTATGGAGTCGGGGCTGACCGTCGTCGACCCCATCGAGCGCCACCGCTACCCGCTCGATACCTCCGGAACGGTATCGCCCGAACCGGCCGCCACCGAAGAGTTCCACTTCCCGGTCGACGCCGCCGTCAAGGTGAGGACCGCGGCCGTCACGCTCCCGAACGTCGTCCTCACCTACGTCCGGGAGGGAAGCGAGACCGAGACGGGGGCCATTCGGGCAGAGGTCGCGGACTTCGCCTTCGAGACCCTCCCGCGCGGAACCTACACGATCGAGCTCAACGCCACCGTCAAACTCTATCTTCGCGTCGAGGCTCCCGTGCAGATCACCACCGACCTTGAGACCGGCGGGATGGACATCGGGTTCGACGAGCCCACCGAGGTCGTCGTCGGCGCACGATCCTATCATAACCAACCGGCGGGCACCGTCACGACGCCCGACGATCCCGCGGACGTGATGCGAGCGGTCTCGGCGTTCGGCTCGGCGCTGAAGACCACGAATGCCGAGCGGTCCTATCCGACGCTGCGGGGTCACCCGCCCACGGTCGAGTGCGGCGAGGAACTCCGGGTGCCCGAGCACCTCGCGCCCCCGG
>PXRN01000015.1 GCA_003021045.1 Halobacteriales archaeon QS_4_69_34
CGGAAACATTGCATCCGGGTGACGCCACGGCGTCACCCTTGCCCGCTACGCTTTCACAGCCCCAGCTCTCCGACCAACAATCTCCTTCAGAAGAGCGATCCGCGAAACGGATGGTGGCTTCGATGCCGAGGTGGGTCGCTCACCGCGAGTCCCAAAAGGACGAAGACCGGCGGCGTCATCGTCCCGACACCGCGGGCGACCGCGCCGAGAACCCGATGTCGCGGGCGGGCTCGGCCTCGGCATCAGCTGACGTGTCGTCGGCCGCCCCGTCGCTACCTCATCACGTATCGAGGGCACGATGTCCGAAGCGCTCAAAAACCCCTCACGTTTCGCTCGCGGAGTCGGACGTAGCGTCGTAAGACATCGGGTTGCGGTTAGCCGATAGTAACCGCAGAAGGTCACGGCCACTCGAAGAGGAGCGACTTATACGAATCGAGCGTACATTCGCGGTCGATGGTAGAGCACACTCGAACGCTCGATTTCAAGATCGCCTTCGCCATCGGTCTCGGAACGATGATCGCGGCCGGCATCTTCTCGCTGTCGGGCATCGCGGTCTTCCGGATCGGCTCGACTGCCGTGGTGGCGTTCGTTCTCGCGGCCATCGTTGCCGGGATCACCGCCGCCTCCTACTCGGAGTTCGCCTCGATCTACTCGGAGAACGGCGGGGGCTACCTCTTTACCTCGCGTACCTTCGAGGACCGCGACCTCCTCACCTACGCCGTCGGCGCGTCGTTGTTTCTGGGGTACACCGGCACGACCGCGTTCTACCTCGCTACGATGGACGAGTGGTTCTTCCGGTTTCTGATCCCCGAGAGCTTCCATTTCCTCCCGCACGGGACGTTCGGCGTGCTCGTGGCGGTCCTCCTCGGCATCCTCAACGCACGCGGCACCGAGGAGTCGGGCACGTTCCAGCTCCTCGTGACGAGCGCGAAGGTGGTGGTCCTCCTCTTTTTCATCGGCGGGATGTTCGCCAGCGTGGGTGTCGGCCCGGCACTCGGCGAGTTCGCGGGCAGCTTCCAGGTCGAGCCCGTGGGCACTATCTCGGTGGCGGCGCTCGCGTTCATCACCTTCTTCGGCTTCTCGGCCATCGCCGCATCGGCCGGCGAGATCATCGAACCGCGCAAGACCGTCCCGCGCGCCATCGCCGCCTCGATCCTCACGGTCACGGTTCTCTACACGTTCGTGATCGTGGCGATGTCAACATCACCAGCGTCGCCAGCCGGCTCGCGCGCTCGCCCGACGAGATCCTCCAGTTGGGCGAGACCGCGATGGGGGCGGTCGCACAGGCGTTCATCCCGCTCTCGGTGGCGGGCGTTCCCGTCGGCACGTATCTCATCGTCGCGGGCGCGATCTTCTCGATGGTGTCGGCCTCGAACGCGAGCATCCTCGCCGCGTCGGGCATCGGCTCGCTGATGGGCCGACAGGGACAGGCACCCCGGCGATTCTCGCGTCTTCATCCCACCTACGGGACGCCCTTTTGGAGCACGGCGACGGCCGCGGGCCTCATCAGCGTCCTCATACTGGCTTTCATCACGCTGCTCGGCGAGGAGGGCCTCGTCGGACCGATCGCAGTGGGGTTCGAGACGAGTGTCGCCGGTGTCTCCGTCGCGGTCGAGGAGTTCGCCCTCGGGCTGAATACACTGACCGGCTTTGCGACGCTCAACCTCCTCCTGCCGCTCGCGTTCGTCAACGGGGCGCTGGTGTACTCGCGCCGACGGTACCCCGACATCGAGCGGGGCTTTCGGGTGCCCGGCGTTCCCGTCGTCCCTGCACTGGGCATCGTCGCCAACGTCGCGCTCATCTACAACCTCCCGCCCGTGGGCGTGGCCGTCGGGCTCGTGCTGACAGTAGTGCTCATCGCCGCCTACCTCGTCTGGGGCGGCGCACCCGACACCGAGGAGCTGTTCGAGCGGGTCGTCTCCGCACGGGCCCCGATCACCGCGAACGGCGACGACTCCTCCGAAACCGCCGCCGGCCCAACAACCGAAAGCGACGGCGAGAAGTTCCGCATCCTCGTCCCGGTCGGCCGGCTCGACCGCGCGGTGACCCACGTCAAGCTCGCAGCGACCCTCGGACAGTTCTACGGGGAGAACGCGGTCGTTCAGGTGGTCAACGTCACCAACATTCCGGATCAGACGCCCAGCGAGATAGTGTCGACGACGCGAACGACCGTGTCGAGCGCGTCACCGAGGCCCTCGCCGGCGAGGAGATCGCCACCGAGTACTTCGTCGAGGGCCACATCTGCCGGGACATCGCCTTCGACATCCTCCAGACCGCCCGCGATGACGGGGCGGACCTGATACTCATGGGCTACCCCGAGAACCGCCCCGAGATCGCAAAGAAAATCGAGGTCGACGCGCCCTGCGACGTGCTCTACGCCCACGGCTTCGCGGACCCGACGGACGTCTCGGCGGTCAACGTCGGCGCCGGTGGGGGCCCATCACGAGGCGGCCCTCCCGCTCGTGAACATGATGGGGAGGGCGGGCTCCGAACTGCACGTCATCAGCGTCACGCCGACGGGCGGCGGCACGACCGAGAGCACCGACGAGACGCTCGCCGGGCTCACCGACACGGCGACGGTGCAGGTCCACAACGTCACCGCATCGAGCGTCGCGGAGGGGCTGGTCTCGACCGCCGCCGAGAACGGCGGGTTGTTGGTGATCGGCGCCACCCGCACCCGGGAGCTGCGACAGTGGATCTTCGGCGGCACGCCCGACCGGGTGATCGACCTCGCGGCTGGCGCCGGTGTGCCCGTGATCGTCTACGCGGGCGAGTCCGGCATCCGACGGCGGATCGGGGACCGACTCTTTCCCCTCTATCGCTACTACAGGCAGCTCCGATCACAGCGCCGTCCGCCGAGCGACGAGGGGATCGTCGACCAGTAACCGTTCTCGAACTGCTCGTAGATCGGCATCGGCCTCCGCGATCGTCGCGGCGAAAGCCCAGGAGTTTCGCGGCCCGGTTCCCGACGACACCATCGACGCCGCGACCTCGGACTTCGACGACCGCCGCCACGGCCACGTCAACTACCGAGCATAAACTCGCTTCGGTTGCCCGCCCAACAGAAATGGATTTCAGATAACACTTTTCGCCACGGACCACGGAGGATCGGGTGGAGACCACCACACCATGAAATCCGATCTCGTCACGGCCGCCGAGCGGCGAACAGCGCGGACGATCACTCACACCGAAACCCGGCTTCCCCTCCGGCGCTCGGGCGAGCGCGCCGCGTCGCTGCTCGCCGGGCTGCTGCCGGTCGTTCTCGTCGGGCTGGCGCTCGCGTGGCTGGCGACGGCGCTGCTGCCGGCGCTCGGCGGCCTGCTCGTCGCTACCGTACTCGGGTTCGGCGCGCTCCGGGTACTCCCCGTCGCCGTCGTCCGAGCGGTCGTCGCGGGCATCGAGTTCGCCGAGTAACGACCCGCGAAGTGGCGCCCCGGTCCCCGCCCGCCGGTGTGCTTTTGCTTGCGTACGTGTTTCGACGGGCATGGACGGCGACGACCTTCGGTTCGCGGCCCGGGCGATCGCCGACGCGGACTCGGTCGTTGGGATGACCGGTGCGGGCGTCAGCACCGCCTCCGGCGTCCCCGACTTCCGCGGCGACGACGGCCTCTGGGAGCGCCACGACCCGATGGACTTCCACGTCGACCGGTTCGAGGCCGATCCCGAGGGATTCTGGGCCGACCGGCTCGCGCTCCACGAATCGATCTACGGCACCGACGAGTCCGGAAGCGAGGCGAGCGAGGGGAACGACACCGGGAGCGACGCGGCTGGCGCGGGCGGAGACGCCGAGGACGCGGCCGACGGGAGTGTGGCCATCGAGCCCAACGCCGCCCACGAGGCCCTCGCTGCCCTCGAAGCCGACGGCCACCTCGACGCGCTGATCACCCAGAACGTCGACGGCCTGCACGCCGCGGCCGGCTCGGAGGAGCTGATCGAGATCCACGGCAGCGGCGAGCGCGTCGTCTGCCGATCCTGCCGGTCGCGATTCCCGGCAGAGCCGGTCCACGAGCGCGTCCGCGAGGGCGAGTGCCCGCCGACGTGTGCCGACTGCGGTGAGCCACTCAAGCCCGACGTCGTGCTGTTCGGCGAGTCTCTCCCCGAGTACGCGCTGCTGCGCGCGCACGCGCTCGCCGAGAAGGCCGACGTCTTCCTCGTCGCCGGCTCGTCGCTGTCGGTCGAACCCGCCGCCTCGCTGCCCCACACCGCCGCCGACCGGGGCGCGACGATGGTGGTAGTGAACCTCGACGCGACGCCGCTATCCGGTCGCGCCGAGTACGACTTTCGGACCGACGTCACCGACCTCCTGCCGCGGCTCCGCGAGGCGGTCGCCGAGACGGCTGGAGACGACGGCGAGCGCTGATCGGACGTGCGGTGCAGTGGCGTGGGTCGCGCGCCGACGGAGCGGCGCGCGACGCGAGTGCCCGGCCCAAAAAGTGGTGGGTCTACTGGTAGTCGACCGCGCCCTCGCCCTCGCCGATCCACGCGCCGCGGTCGGGCTCTCTGGATTCGAGGGGGTCGATGTCTTTGTACCAGGGGACGTTCTTCAGCTGCTCCATGTTGTAGGCGAGGTCGTCTTTGGTGTCGCCAGTGAACTCGAAGTTCTGGGTCAACAGGATGGCGTCGACGGGGCAGACCTCCTCGCAGAGCCGACAGTAGATGCACTGGCCGACGTGGAGGTTGTACTGCTCGCCATTGCGCTGTTCGTCCATCACGATCTGGATCGTATCGTTCGGGCAGACGTTCTCGCACTGGCGACACCAGATACACCGTTCCTGACTGAACTTGTGAACTCCCCGGAAGCGGGGGCTCACCTCGGGTGCAGTGTCCGGGTACTCGACCGTAAAGGTCGAGCCGTCCAGTGCGTGTTTCATCGTCGTCGCCATCGATTTGAGGAGTCCGATCATGGCTTGTTTTGGGGTTTGGTGGTGGGTCGTTGGTACGGTCGACGCTCTGTTGGATCGTGTGTCGGGCGGTGAGCCTACACTATGAGTCCCACGATGACGGCCGTGAGCACGAGGTTGGCGAACGAAAGCACGAGCATCCCCTTCCAGCCGATCTCGATCAGCTGATCGATGCGCACCCGCGGGATCGCCGAGCGCATCCACTGGGTGAACAGGTACACTGCGAGGACCTTCAGCATGAACCAGACGAGCCCGAGCGCCGCCGGGCCGGGTCCTGCGGGACCGCCGAGAAAGAGCGTGGCGACGATCGCCCCGCCGAGGAAGATGTGCAGGAACTCGCCGAGATACAGCAACACGAAGTACACACTCGAATACTCGGTCATGTAGCCCGCGACGAGCTCGCCGGGCGCTTCGGGCACGTCGAAGGGGTTGCGCCCCACCTCGGCGAGGTTCGCCGTCATGAACAGCACGAACGCGAAGGGGTTGACGAACGCGAACCACGCGGGGATCGCGAACCCGGCAACCGTCACGAGCGGCTCGGCCTGGGCGGCGACGATCTCGCTCATCCGCAGGGTGCCCGCGAACAGCACGACCGAGGCGGCCGTCACCACCAAGGGGATCTCGTAGGCGAGATTCTGAGCGACCGCGCGCAGCCCCCCGAGGAAGGAGTACTTGTTGTTCGAGGCGTAGCCCGCGGTGAGCAGGCCCAGCGAGGCGATCGAGGCGGCGGCGAAGACGAACACGAACCCCGTCTCGGGATCGGCGAGCTGGAGGCCGCTGCCCATCGGGATCACCGCAAAGCCCAGCAGGGCAGAGAAGGGCACGAGCATCGGCGCGATGTCGTAGGCCGGCCGGTCGACGTCCTCGGGGACGATGAGCTCCTTGGAGAGCAGCCGGACGGCGTCGGCGACGATGATCAGCAGTCCGAACGGTCCTACGCGGTTGACGGCGATCCGGTCGGTGAACGCGGCCGTGATCTTGCGCTTGCCCCAGATGCCCGCGAACGCGGCCAGCCCGAGGAAGACGGTGGCGATCAGCGACGCGACGACGATCCCGATCAGGAACTGGACGCCGGGATCGGGGTTCGCGCCGAGCCCGAGCCACCCGCTGATCGTCTCGGGTGCCGTAGGCCCCACCCCTGCGGCGGAGCCGTTGGTGGCGTTGGCCGCGCCGGTCGCGTTCGCGGTGGTGGTGGCTCCGCCGGTGGCGTTGGCGGTCGTCGTTCCCTGCTGGAGGGGTGGCCCGCCCGCTCTCATCGCTCGCCCTCGTCGCCGTCGCCGACCATGCCCGCGTCGACGCCCTCGCCGTCGATCGGTTCTCCGCTGTCGGCCGCGCCGTCGCTATCGACGCCCGTCGCCCTCATCGGTCGACCTCGCCGAGGACGATGTCGATGCTGGCGAGCGAGGCGATCAGGTCCGCGATGTACTCGCCCTCGGCCATCTCGGGGAGCGCCTGGAGATTCGAGAAGCACGGACTCCGGATCTTGAACCGGGCGGGCTTGTCAGTTCCATCGGAACGGATGTAGATGCCGAGCTCGCCCTTGGCTCCCTCGACCGCGCGGTAGATCTCGGCGTCCTCGTCGGGGCGCAGGGTGCGGGGGACGTTCGACTGGATCTCCCGTTCCTCTTCGGGCCAGTCCTCCAGCAGGTCGACACACTGCTCGATGATGCGCGCGGACTGCTCGACTTCCCGCAGGCGGGTGAGCACGCGGGCGTAGTTGTCGCCGTCGGGCTCGACCGCGACGTCCCAGTCGAGTTCGTCGTAGTAGCCGTAGGGGTCGTCCCGCCGGAGGTCGTAGTCGACGCCCGAGGCGCGCGCGACCGGACCCGTACAGCCGTAGTCCTTGGCGGTTTCGGCGTCGATGACGCCCGTGTCGACACAGCGCAGCTGGAAGATCTCGTTCGAGGTGATGAGGTCGTGGTACTCGTCGAGCTTCCCGGGGAGCTCGTCGAGGAAGTCCCGGATCTTCTCGAAGAACTCGGCCCGGGGCTCGGGCAGGTCCCACGCGACCCCGCCGAGCCGGAAGTAGTTGAACATCAGCCGCTGGCCGGTCAGGTCTTCGAGGATGTCCATGACGACCTCGCGGTCCCGGAAGCCGTACATGAACGTGGCGGTGAACTCGCCGTAGACGTCGAGTGCGAACGTCGCGACCGCGAGCATGTGGGCGGCGATCCGGGAGAACTCCGCGCCCATCGTCCGGATGACCTGGGCGTACTCGGGCACCTCGAGCCCGGCGAGGTCCTCGGCGGTGCGGGCGTAGGCCCACTCGTTGAGGAGCCCGGCCGAGACGTAGTCCCACCGATCGGGGTAGGGCATGATCTCGTGTCTGTACTTCCCGCTCTGGGCCATCTGCTCCTCGCAGCGATGCAGGTAGCCGATGTCCGAGCGCACGTCGGCGACCTGCTCGCCGTCGAGGACCGTCTCGACGTGGAGCACGCCGTGGGTGGCGGGGTGGTGGGGGCCGATGTTGAGGAACATCGTGTCCGCCTCGCCGGTGTCATCCGCCTGATCCTCCGCCAGGGGGTTGGCGTGGGACTCGAGCGTGACGATCTGTGGCCGGTCCTGGTCGTAGTCCAGTCCAAGGGGGTGGCCCTGCCACGTCTCGGGCAGGAGGATACGCCGGAGGTCGGGATGGCCCTCGTACTCGACGCCCACGAGGTCGTAGGCCTCGCGCTCGTGCCAGTCCGCCGTGCGATAGACCGGCTCGGCGGTCTGGCTGGCCGGCGCGTCCCGCGGCGTGGGCACGACCACCGAGACCTCCTGGGTGGGATCGTCGTACCGCTTGAGGTGGTAGATCGACTCGAAGCGGTCCTCGTACTCCTGTGCCGTCACACAGGAGCAGTGATCGAAGCCCGCCTCGTCCCGGAGCGCGAACAGCGCCTCCTGGACCTCGTCCGGACGCACGACGAACGCCTCGGCGTTCAGGTGGGTCTCGCGGCCCACGACCCGGTCGCCGAGCAAGTCCGCGATGGCGTCGTAGTCGAGGCCCGCCTCGGTGACGCCGGTCAGGTGCGTTTCCGTCCGCTCTCCTGTGGGTTCCTCTAAGCTCATGTCGAATCGGCCCAGTTGTACCGCATGACGAGGGTGTCCTCGTCGATGTCAGCGGCGAGGTGCTCGACCAGCTCGTCGCGCTGGAGGTCGCCGAACTGCTCTAGCTCGTAAGGCTTCACGGTGACGGGCGCGCTCTCGCCCTCGGCGATGCGCTCCTGGAGCTTGGCGACCCCGTAGATCAGCGCCTCGGGGCGGGGCGGACAGCCGGGAACGTGGATGTCACACGGGATGACCTCCTCCGCGCCCTTGATGACGTTGTACCCCTGCTGGAAGGGGCCCCCCGAGACGGTACAGGACCCCATCGAGACGACGAACTTGGGTTCGGGCATCTGGTCGTACACCCGTTTCATCCGCGGGGCGAACTTCGAGACGATGGTGCCCGGCACGATGATGACGTCGGCCTGTCGCGGGGAGGCGCGTGGCACGCCCGCGCCGAACCGATCGAGGTCGTGTTTCACCGCGTAGGTGTGCATCATCTCGATCGAGCAGCAGGCGATGCCGAACTGGAGCATGAACATCGAGGAGCCCCGCACCCAGTTCATGAACTTGTCGAACTTCGTGAGTATGAACGGCGAGGAGCCGAAGGCGTTCCGGAGCTTGGAGTTGAACCGGCTGTCCGCGCCCGACCCCATCCGGGCCTCCTGGGTGCTCTCGACCACCCCCTCGGCCGCCGGCCCGTCCGAGTCCGTGCTCGCGGATCGTGCCTCCCCGAACTGCATGTCGGTGGGCTGTGCATCGGCCGTCCCCGTCTCGGTGGTTTCTCGGTTGCTGCTCATTGTCTATCGGCTCACCTGCCAGTTCTCCGGTTCGGTGTTGCGAACCCACTGCACCGCGCCCTTGCGCCACGCCCACGCGAGCCCGACGACCAGGATGGCGATGAACCCGAGCATCGGTGCGAGCGCCGATAGGAGACCGACCTCCCCGACCGCCTCGCGGTAGATCACCGTCCATGGGAAGATCAACACCGTCTCGATGTCGAAGACGACGAACAGCAGCGCGACCATGTAGTACTGGATGTTGAACCGGATGCGCGTGCTGCCCGTCGGCACCTCGCCGCTCTCGTATATCGCTCGCTTTCCCTGGGCGGGGACGCTCGGGCGCAGCAGACTCGACAGTCCCATCATCGACAGCGGGATCGCGATCGCCACGAACGTCAGCGCCCCGATGGCTATCCACGGGTTCATGCAGTTCTGACCTGTGTCCGCGCTTGGGTGCGCACTCACATAAGGGTTGATTCTCGCTCGCCCGGATCGGTCTGCGTCCGCCGGTCACCCGCTGTGCTCGCGGAAGCCGGGTGTCCCGCGCTCGTGGAGCTCGCGGGAGACCCGGGCGACGTCCGCGCCCAGCTCCTCGTGGTACTCCACCAGCCGCCCTTTCAGCGCCTCGTGCTCGCGCGCGAGCAGCTGTGCGGCCGAGAGCCCGGCGTTGAAGGACTTGCCCGCGTCGACGGCGACGATCGGCGCGCCCGTCGGCATCCCGAGGACCGAGTCCACGGATTTCTCCTGGACCGGCACTCCGATCGTCGGGAGGGGGAACGCGATCGAGGCGGTCATGTTCGGCAGATCGGCGCTCTTGCCGCCCGCACCCGCGACGATCACCTCCAGACCGCGCTCGCGGGCGGTCTCGGCGTAGGCGTACATGAGTCGGGGCGTCCGGTGGGCCGAGACCACGTAGCTTTCGAAGGTGAACCGGGCGTCGGGCGGATCGTCGTAGTCCGTGAGTTCGGCGAACCCCAGCTCGGTGAGCGCCTCCGACGTGCCGGCCATAGCGTCGAGATCGGAGTCCGAGCCCATGATGATCCCCACGTCGGGCGTCGCCTCGGGCGCGCGCTCGCGCTCGGCCTCGCGTTCGAAGGCGTCGATCGACCTTTGGAGGGCGCACGGGTCGGGTCGCTGGCCCTCGGCCGCGTCGGTCGCGTCGGTCGCGTCGGTCGGCTCGCTCATGGGTCCCCACCGGCTGCGGCGAAGGTAAGCCCGTCGCGCAGCTCGCGGACCCGCGCCAGCAGTTCGGCCCCGGTTTCGGGGCCGGTTCCGGAGCCGTCGGTGCCGGCGTCGTCCGCCGCCCTCTCGCGGTCGCCGACCGCGGTGAGATGTCCCATCTTCCGCAGCGGGCGGGCCTCGCGCTTGCCGTACCAGTGGAGTGAGACGCCCGGCGCGGCGAGCGCGGACTCGATTCCCGAGAGCGCGGCGGGGCGGGGCTCGTCGGTGTCCCCCAGCACGTTGGCTATCGCCGTCGGCCCTCGCCTCGCGGTCGCGCCGAGCGGCCAGCCCAGCACCGCCCGGGCGTGCTGTTCGAACTGGGAGGTGAGCGCCCCCTCGATGGTCCAGTGGCCCGAGTTGTGTGGCCGGGGTGCGATCTCGTTGACGAGGATCTCGCCGCCCTCTCGCGGACGTCGCCCGCTCGAACTTCCCGAGGCGCTTCGCGCCTCGCCGACCTCGAACAGTTCGATCCCGAAGGTGCCCCGGCCGCTCAACAGGTCGAGCACCTCGCGGGCGACCGCGCGCGCCCGCTCACGGACGCGCTCGGACGTGCGGGCCGGGACGACCGTCTCGCGGAGGATCTCCTCCCGGTGGACGTTCTCGCTCGGTGCGAAGGTCGCCACCTCGCCCGCACCGTTGATGCCGATGACAGACAGTTCGCGCTCGAAATCGACCATCTCCTCGACCATCGCCGGTCCCTCGATCGCTCCGAGCGCCGCCTCGGCATCGGCGGGCGACTCGACGGGGACGTTCCCGCGTCCGTCGTAGCCGCCCCGCCGGGCCTTCAGCATGGCCGGACAGCCGAGCTCGTCGAGCGCCCCTTCGAGGTCGGCGGCCGACTCGATCGCCCGGAACGCGGGCACGGACACCCCCGCCTCGCGGAGGCGTCGCTTCTGGACGAGCTTGTCCTGGATCGTCCGGAGGGTCTCGGGTGCGGGATGGACGGGCACGCCCGCGTCTTCACCGACTCGTTCGAGGAGGTCCGGGTCCGCCAGCTCGATCTCGTAGGTCAGGCAGTCGGCGCGCGCAGCGAGCGCGTCCATTCCCTCGGGATCGTCGAAGTCGCTCTCGATCGTCGCGCGCGAGACGGGCGCGGCTGGGGGGTCCGGTGTCGGGTCGAGGGCGACGACCTCCGCGCCGAGCGGCGCGGCCGCCTCGGCGAGCATCCGGCCGAGCTGGCCACCGCCGACGACGCCGAGCGTCGGGCCCGGCGAGGTGAGATCCATCGCGCGCCCGGTTTTCGGGTCGCGCCGATAAGCGTTTCCTCACCGCCCTCGGTCGCTCGCCCTCGCCGCTCGTCCAGCCACCGCCGCCGGTACGTCGGACGGCGGGCGGCGGTGCCTGCGGTGCCTGCGGTGGGGGGTGAGGGAAAAAGGAGCACAGCCCCAGCCGCTCGGTCCCGATACCGCTTTGGGGATCGTCTCACAACCCGCGGCATGGCCCCGGATCGGTCGACGCGCCGTGCGAGCGCTCGCCTCCTCGAGCGCTACGCGCGCTACTACCTCGAAGGCGCGCCGAGCCTCGTCTGGCTGGTCTTCGCCAATGCGGTCGCCGTGGTCGTGGGCCTGCGCTTCTACGTCGAACGGGGGCTCGCCGGCGTCTCGACGTTTCTCTGGCCGCTGTTCGCCGACTCGCCGACCGCGGTCTTTCTGGCGACCCTGTCGATCGCCACGCTGCTCCCGAACCTGGGTCGGTCGCTCGACGACGCCCCACGGAACCGCCCGCTCGCGTACCTCCACACGCTGGCGTTCGTCTGGCTCGTCAAGTACGGCCTCTGGACGGTGTTCGCGCTCACCCTCGGCTTCTCCGCCTACTTTCCGGACCTGTGGGGCTACTTCGGGATTGTTCTCACCCACCTCGCGTTCGTCGCCGAGGCCCTCCTGATCCCCCAGTACGGTCGGACGACTCGCGGCGCATTGGCGCTCGCGCTCGGGGTCGCCTTCCTCAACGACGCCCTCGACTACGGGGCCGTCCTGCTCGGCGTCGGCCGTGCGTATCACCCGCCGCTGCGCTACGAGCCCTCCCTCGCCCTCGTCGCCGGGTCGGTCGCGCTCTCGGTACTCGCCGTCGCGCTCGCCGACCGGGCGTTCGATCGGCTCTGACCTCCCGTCCCGGACGACGCTCCCGGTCGGCACGCTCGACCGACGCCGGTCGACGTCCGACGGCGAGTGTGGGGGAGGGACGGCCGCTCCGGCGAGCGAGAGCGCCGCGCTTTTTTGTCGGGGCGCGTCGAAGGTGTCGTGGATGGACCGGCTCGTCGCTCTCCTCGCGCTGGTGGTGCTCGGCGGCATCGTCGGGACGAGCGCCGCCATCCTCGGGCCCGGGGGACCCGCGGCGTCCTCGCCCGGGGAGCCGGGGGCGGCCGTGACGTCCACGAGCCCGACAGCGCCGAGCGGTGCGGGTGCGTCCACGGGGCCGGGCGAGGAACTCGGCGTCGACGTCACGACGTTCATGCAGGCGAGTGCCGTCAGGACGGCGACCGCCGTCGAGACCGGAGCGTGGACGGCGGCGTTCGAGCGCGCGAACCAGTCCCGGAAGGCGGCGGTCCTCGACCGGCGGGTCGGGCGGCTGCGTGCCCGTCTCGATCGCCTCGAAGCGCGGAAGCCGGCGGTGTTCGGTGCCGACGGGGACTCGCTGGCCGGCCGGACCCGGGTCGTGGCGCTCGCGCTCCGGATCGACGCGCTCCACACGGCAATCGTCGAGACGGGTACCGTCGCGGCGGAGGCGGGCGTCGACACCGCCGCGCTGGAGCCCCTCCGTGCCAGGGCGGCGGCGCTCACCGGGCCCCAGGTCGCGGCGGTGCTGAGCGAGGTCGAGGGTGAGCCGGTCGCGCCCGGAAGCAACCGAACCGACACTCCCGCCGCTGCCGTCGCGGATCGGACCACCGACAGCGGCGACACCGGTGGCAGCACTACTGGTACCGACGATGCTGGCGACGGCGCCCCTACCGCCGACGCCGACGGCACCGTCACTGCTGACGGCGCTGGGGGCACCACCGCCGACATCGCCAGCACCGCCGCCCACCGCTCGTGACGGGCCCGAACGCGGGCCGCTCCGGCGCTCGCGTCCGCGCGGAGAGACGGGAAAGCCAATTCTTATTCGCCGAGCGCGCACATCCGAGACCGATGGACGCGAGCGAGACCGAGAGCGAGGGGCCGGCCGGCGGCCGATCCGGGGGCGATGGATCGCCCTCGGGTGGATCGGCGACCGGCGTGTGCCGCATCGAGTGCTCCGTCGACTGGCCGCCCGGTCACGTCGCCGCCTATCTGATCCCTGGCCCGGAGCCGATCCTCGTCGATGCGGGCATGGCCGGCGAGCGCAGCCGGGGAGAGCTCGTCGACGGGCTCGCCGACTACGGCCACGACCTCGACGACGTCGATCACCTCGTGCTCACCCACCCCCACGTCGATCACGTCGGCGGCGTTCCCGCGCTGCTCGACGCCGGCGACCCCACGGTGTACGCCCCGGCGGGCGTCCGCGAGCGCTTCGCGCGCGACGCGGCGGACCTCGAAGCGCGGGTGCGCGAAAACGCGACGCGGGCCGGACTCGCGGGCGATGACCACGACCACGCCGTCGAACGGGCGGTCGACTCGCTCCGACGCAACCGCGAGCTCCTGCCCCCGACAGCCGTCGATCGCTGGGTCGAGGGCGGCGAGGCGGTCGAGATCGGCGATCGAGCGCTCGAAGCGATCCACACACCGGGCCACCAGGCTGATCACTGCTGTTTCAGTACGACCCTCGACGGCGAGCGCGCGCTGCTCGCGGGCGATATGGTCATCGCGCTGTTCCGGGCCGTGCTGCTCCACGTCGGGTTCGACGACGGGTTCGAGAGGGCCATCGAGGCCTCCGCGGGCGCGCTCGATCGCCTCGCCGGCCGCGGGATCGATCGAGTCTACCCCGGTCACGGCCCAGTCCACGGCGAGTTCGAGGATACCGTGGCGCGCGACCGCGAGCGCCTCGAACGGATGGTCGAGCGCACCCACGGGCTGCTCTCGGCGGGCGCGACGACGGCCGCCGCGGTCGCCGACGAGCGCGCCGGCGGTGGGCGCGGCATCGACTACCTCCTCCCCGAGTCGCTGTCGGCGCTCGCCCACCTCGAAGCCACGAGCCGGGCGACCTCGACGATCGACGGGAAGGGGGTGCGGCGCTTCGAGGCGTGGTAGTCAGCCTCTTGTTTAGGGCGGCCATCTCGGGCCCATGACCGACTACGACGCGGTGTTGTAGGCATAAATTACATAGGTCTTATGTAGACAGGGGCCGTCCGCCGAAACGGAGGGAAGACAGTTGCCACAAATCAACCTAGAGGTTTCGGAGGAACAGCGCGAGCGCTGGCATAACGCCGTCGAACAACATCCCGAAGCGGACAGCCTGTCGCACCTAATCCGCACTTCCGTCGAGCGGGAGCTTTCAGACGAATACGTTACCGTCCCGTCAATAGTCGAGAACGCCGTCGGGTCGTCTGACGGAGGGGGTAAATCCGGCGACCCCCACCCCGAAGTGCTCGAAGCACTCCGGCAGATTAGCGGACAGCTAGACGATGTGACCGTTCGGCTCGACGCACTCGAAAAAGAGCAACGCGCCACGACGGCGAGCGAAGGCGTCGAGCTTCAAACCGAAGTGTTCGACGCGCTTCCCACTCCCCCGAGCGGCGTCGAGACGCCCATCGGTGAAGCTCTCACCGGAGCGGAACCCGACGTGACCGAGTGGGGCGCAACAGTCGAGAATCTTTCAGACGACCTAGACACCCCGGAGGAAGCCGTTAGGGACGCACTCGACGGCCTGAAAGAGACAACCAGCCAAGTCGAAGGCCGATACACGGACGATGGGACGTATCACTTCAAAAGGGAGTGATTTTCATGGCACAAGCCCAACAGCAGGCCGACGCACTCGACGCCGAAACCGAGAGCGCCATTGACGGCTTCCTAAACGCTTACAGGAAGGGCGCGAAAACGACCGGAGAGCGCTACGCCAGCGCCATGCGAAACTTCGCCCGCTGGCTCGAAGCGAACGACAAATCCTTATGGGAAGTTGATTGGCGAGACGTTCACGCCCACTTGGGCGAGCTTGTCGACGGCGACGCGAGCCCGTCCGGGTTCATCGACGCCAAGATGGGAATTAAGGCGTTCTATGTCGGGAGTGAGCTATACGTCCCGGAGGGCGTCGAAGTGCCCGACGACCCGACGGACCACCCCGAGCTTGAAGGGTGGGCTATACTGAAAGAGCCGTCAAAGAAGGAACAAGCGTTGAACACGGACGACTTTTCGCTTGCACTCCATGAAATCCAGATGCTGGCCGACGGCGTTTCATCCCCCACGCTCCGCAATGAACTAATCATCAGGCTTCTATATCAGACGGGGCTCCGACGCGCCGAGCTATCCAAAGTACGGCTCTCCGACGTAGACCGCGACGAACGGGAGATTAACGTTCAAAGTGACAAGTCGTGGATAAGTCGGGTCGTCCCCTACCAACCGTCTCTCGACTTCCTATTTAGCCAATGGCTCGAAGGAGGCTATCGGTCGGCCGAGCCGACGGCGGACACATCCCCCTATCTTTTCCCGAGTAAGAAGGGCGAGAAAATCACGCCGAAGACAGTCGGCCGGGTCGTCAAAAGAGCCGCCGAGAACGCCGGCTTGCAAACTGTCATGTATGTCGATGCTGGCGGGAGAGAACGTTTCAAAATCACGGCGCACACGCTTCGACACACGTTCGCTCGCGGCGCGCTCGACCCGGATGTTGGCTCGGGTCAAATCAATCTCCGGGACTTGCAACAACTGATGGGACACAAGCGCCTAGCCACAACGGAGCGATACCTACCTAACACAGATTACGTCCGCGCTGGCCACGACTTCGGACCCGGATGAGGAAAGGGCAAGTCCCCGTCGAAGCGCCCACTTGCGTCGAACGCGCCCAACTGCCATGAGAGACAGCCAGCGGGCGCTGGGGCGTCCCCGTTGTTCTCCCGGGCGGTTATCCTCGCGTCGTCTTACGAAGCCACACAGACGCTCATGCGTCCGTCTGATTAGTCGGCTTTGACGGTCGCCCGCTCTCCCGAGCCGAAGCCGTCGAGCCGACCTTGCTCTTGCAAGCTTTCCCGTCCACTCGCAAGTTCGTACTTTTTGATAGCTTCCGACCGGACAAATAGTATATCCGGCTCTCCCGTCCGGTTGACGACCGTCAAAGCATCGTCGGACGCCATAGCCTGCATTTTCAGCAGGGTTTGGAAAGCGTTTATCTCGGCCTTTTGCTCGGGAACCCCGCGCGCTATCAGCAGTTTTTCAAGCAGCTTTGCATCGAGCGAATAACCTGCGTCGCGTTTAGTTCCGAGCGATTTGATTTTGAGCGCGAGAAACCGACTCCGATGGCCAGCGTCGGTTAGCTCGGCGTCGGCTTCGAATTCATGTAGTTCGCAAGCGCGCTCTAATTCGGACTTTTCTTTCTGCTTTTCAATCGCTTCGAGAAAGTCCGGCCCGGACTCGTTCTTATTCATGAAATTTTACAGGGTTCGGAACACCATAAACGGCTTGCACGCCAGATACATAGAATCGCGTTCTAATGCCGAGAGAGCCGTCGAGCACATCGAAGGCGTATTCCCCCGAGCCGATACCCGAACGCTCTCTCGCGGCTATCTGGGGCGCTTAACGCCAGCGTATCGAAGCCGACAGGCGGTCGTTCTCGTGGATATGGGTGCGCATATACCACCGATTTATTTCATCAAACCAAAGACGAAAAGAGTGGGGATGAACGTGCACGTCCCTTCCAACAATTGATACTTGGCCGTTGTTAGTTCCGTCTGCTTTTTCGTTCAGCTTGTGTCTTACAGCCAACGAACACGGCACTTTTTCGTCTTTCATCTTCCGATATAAACTTTTCACAACGCTCTTTCCGGGTGGAGCTAAAGTTAGTGATAAGTTACTAATATAATCTCCATCAAACATGACGCCACTCCGGCAATTCCCCACGAGCGGATTTAGTGGTTCGTTCTTGCGTTCCGCACTATATCCTTCGATAAGTTCATCATTAATGTGTTCGACTGAAAACTCAAGCCATCCTTGACGATATTTCTTGGGATTGAAAAGCTGAAAGAGCACTACTGGCCTATCAGCGTAATCTTGAACGCATCGAATACTGTGGTGTTTCCCGAAAATCCGCTTGAATCGGTCAAAATCAGGGTCGGAAGTTGGGGGTTGAATAACGGGAGAATCTATGTCGAAAGAACCAGCAAAAACGCCCATTATCAAACACAAAGTATCAAACAACAAGTTGCTTTCGCTTGCGGTAGCAAGCTGGCGTCATCTGCTAGTAAACGGGTTTACAAGGTTGCTCTTGTCGAATTCGGCAAGTTCAAACAATGTTGGCGGCGAAAACCACAGCTAAGACGCCAATTCCGGCGTTTTCGGGCAGTTGAGCGGTCAGAGACGCTAAAAACATCATGTTTGTCCATTATATTCTTAAAACAGGGTATTATTTATGACAAATATCCACGTACAAGTCGCCTATCCGATAGTATCACTCGATGAACATTACGCGCACGCGCGCGTGTAGCTTTACTGACACTTCCGGGCGTGGCCGTCAACCGGGGTCGGAAGGATGGGTTGACGGCGCGCTGAATTCGTGGGGAAGGTTTGTTGGGCGGCTATCATCTTCGATGACCCCCGCAAACCTATCAGGTTCTCCGAGACAAACTACTCTTACTCCGTTATGCTTTCTCGACTACATATCTATATCGCCGTTCTAGGCGTTTATTTCTCCCGTATGTAGTACCACAACAAACCCGTGTAGTACCACGAAGCGAGATTACTTTTCTTAGCTTGCTGTGTAGCACTACTGTCAATCAGGCAGTTGCGAACGCGAGACGACAATCGAGCGACAGTTTCGACGGAGATTTGCATGATAGATGATTAAGAATTTATTTGTATAGAAAATTCGATGGAAAGAAAGAAGCGTCCGCCCCGGTGAGTTTTTTATGAACAATCATGATGGTTTTGGCGACTGCCTTCTTTCGGAGACGCAAAATTATCGGCATATTTATCGAACTTACCCGGATTTAGCAGGTTTATTCTTTAAACCGACACTTTTAAGTTTATTCGGTATATAGTGAATAATGGGCCGATGAAATGGACAAATCATCAAAAACGCACTCTCTCACGCGGCTGTTCCGCATGATTTCGCCCGTTGAGGCCCCCTGTGCTGTGACTCTCGGAGGAAACGGGCATTCTGTCATAGGCTCCGAGAATCCACAGGCTTCCGCAATGGTTTCCACGTCCATGTTTGGGGGTTTCGGAGGTTTTCCCCTGTTGAGAAAAAACCTTCATTTCACTCATACCAAAAACACACAACATACACCAAAAAATGAGCAAGAAACACATAATCGTCAAAGAAGCCGACGCTCGCCGGCTCGATGAAGTCGGGGCAACGATGGATGATTCAAACAATCGTGTACCTTACGCCGATATCATCTCCGTCGTATTGGACGAATACGTTGAGAGCAAAGGAGAACTGCAAGAACCAGCACAATGAGGGTAAACCAAAGATACGGAGGCGAGCTAAATGGGGATACGACGCTTCAAATCCCCCACGAATTGGGCGAACCGATGAAAGAAATGGCCCAAAACGACTATTCAAAGTTTTTCGAGGCGGATTTTTATGAAAATACTTTCCGTCGAAACACCGGCATGGCCCATTTCTTGTTGACTGTAGTCCTGCCAAGCTATTTCGCGGAATCTTCCCCGGAAAACTTGCGAGAATATGAAAAACCCGACGAAGACCCCCGCAAACAATCCCCAGTCGAGGAAATCCCGCTCGATTTACCTCACGAAGCCGTCACTCGATTGAAAGAAGACCTAGAGTTCTCCCGATTTGGTTCGGGAAAGCGGCAAGTAACCGCTTTAGATGAGCACATCATCAGGATATGTGCGTGGTTCGTGGACGAATATTCCGAACGAGCCGAGTGGACGCCTTACGAGGAGCGCGAGCGAACGCGAGCGAATTAAGAAAATGAACCGAAACGAAGCCGACACGACAGCTTTTGAATTGAAAACTAAATCTTCCATGCTATCGAAACGATGTAAAGCCAGCCAGTATAGAGACGTACAGTTAGGGAAGGCTTGCATTAGCAAGCTTAACGAGCTAGCCAAGAGCGACGATTTTCCCGAGTTTTCCGACGATACTTCCGTCGACGCTTTGGTTTCCAAACTCGCGGACGGGAGAATCGCGCAAAAGGAAAAGGAGGAGAAAGCGAGGCAGCAAAAGAAGGAAACAATCGCAAAGGAACGCGAGCGATTGTCGAACAGATATCTTTCCGGCGAAACCAACACATCTGTCGAATTGAACAGTCTGGAATTTGAAATCGGGGACTTCGTTAGGTGGGACGGTTCGGGTCCGTCATATGGACAAATCAAGAAAATCAGCACCGGCTCGGCTTTCCAAGACGAACGCGAGGAAGGCCGTCGCGTTCGTGGGACTCAAGAAGACCCTGCGGCTCTCATCATGGTCTATGAAGGCAAAGGGAATAACGCACAGCCGACCGGAACGCGGGTCGCTCGAAGGTTCTCCGCGCTTGAGCCGTGGGTGGCCGACGGCGCGGACGCCGAAGCCTCCGGGTCCGTCTCGACGGACAGCATCAAAAATGAGCAAGAGCGACTTCGGAACAAATTCTTTTGAAATATGACAAAAAGGAACGAAGGGGCCGAGCCTTCCGTCTGCCATAGCGCCCGCGAACCGGAAGCCGTCGAGCGCGAAGGCCAGCCACATCGTTTCCCGGAGGGTCGCCGGGACGAACCCCACCGAGCATGAGAGAAAGCGCGCCCGACTGGGACAATCTGATGATGGTAAGCCGTCGGAATTATTCAATCCTAAAAGGAAAACTACACCGTTATCGCTCCCGCCACGGCCCACTCGAAAACGAAAATAAAGAAGACTTGGAAAGCGCCGGTGAAGACTTAGTTTTAGTTAGCGAAAATAAACTCGAAAAAATCGCCGACGAATTGACGGCCATGAGAGCCGGCCATGACGACCACGACAGCGACCGCTCCGATGTGAGCTATCTGGAAAAGGCGCAAGAGCAAGCGGACCACGCTGCTGACGAAGACCGACCATGATTTTGAGTTTCGCGCTAGCTTTAGTCGGTATCCCAATTGGTTACATTATCGTTATTTTCGCGGGCGAGCGTGCGGACGACCGTTCCGATGTGGACTTTGACACATGATAGACGACGAATTGATAGACAAAATCCGCGAGGACAGCGACCTTTTTCCGGCAGAAAAAGAGACTATAATAAGATTTGCGAAAGACGAAGACAAAGCCCACGTTTTCACGGAGAACGGAGGGATAGCTCGACGGCTCCATGCCCACCCCGACGCTGACGTTGAGGTAGTTCGGTGGGTTGATGGGCATCCCGTCGGGGCGACCGGGACTATCCCCGTAAACTATATTGTCGTGAAAGGCACGCCACGGAACAGCGCGAGTCAATCAGCAGCCTTCCCCAGACGCAGCTTCTGGGAGTGAGAGCGTCAACAGGAGCCGTCTGACGGGACGCCGGACGCCACCGAAGGGTAAGCATCGTCTCATCCTCGAAAGGCACACAGACGGCTGTGTGTCGTTTGTGACTCGCGTCAAAAATCCCCGCCCGAGAGAGAAACACATGGCTCTTCTAACCAGAAAGTTGCACGGGCAGGTGCATTTGTTTCAAGTTATCTTCAAGAGTTTAACTTTTTCGATAGGGTAATCAGGGGTGGGTTGTTTACTCGTTTCCCGAGTAACATTGTCGTTTTTTATACTCCCCCATTACTGTATTCTTGCAATGTCGCGGCTGAAACGGAAGATTTTTAACTTTGCGGCTACTTGCATCTGATAGAAGACAAAAAATCACACCCGTCGCTAATCGGGTTTGACGAAAGGGCGTGAGCGCGCCCCTTCACAGCAAGCATGAAAGCAATTACTCCTTATGCGGCTAGGTTCTTAACCTTGTCGCCTTCGACTTGTAGGATAGCAAACGAACGATTAGCGGAAGCTTCGGTTCTCTCCGGTGGGGGCCGATGAACGGTG
Source organism: Halobacteriales archaeon QS_4_69_34 (assembly GCA_003021045.1). Lineage (GTDB taxonomy): Archaea > Halobacteriota > Halobacteria > Halobacteriales > Halococcaceae > PXRN01. The sequence continues at coordinate 20,975 of PXRN01000015.1, forward strand.
TCACTCCTTTTTCTCCCCACTACCAAGAAAAAGACACCGACAACACAGACGACGACGGCGACTATTCGTTTGTAGAATCTGCGAAAAATAAGACACCGGCTCATCCCGCTCCGTCGAGCCGTCGAGAAAAACAAGAGACGGAGCCGAGCGGCCAGCAGAACATAGCGTCTTACTCCGATGCCGAAGACAGGGACACCGCATACCCTGTCGGCAGCGAACAATCAGTCGAGTCCCCCAAGTCAGACGAGCAAACGGGAGAATCCGCCACAAGCAAGCAAAGCACAACGGACACGGACTCGACGGAGGATAGCATCGGCTCCGACCCCGACCGGCCCGGAACACTTGTCGCTGGCGAACAATCGCCCACGAATTCGAATTCGTCAGAACCGGACTCGACGGACCACGGCGCTCCCGAAACACTTGTCGTTAGCGAACAATCGGGGACGGACCCGAATTCGTCAGAACCGGACTCGACTGGCATCGAGAATTCGTCAGAACCGGACTCGACGGACCCGGACTCGACTAACAGGGATTCAACGGACCCGCACTCCCTCGCGGATCGCCGGAGTGGTCGTCAGGCGAGCGAGGAATTCGAGGAATTCGGCGTCGAAGACCACTCCGAGAACGACGCCGACGACCCCGACACCGCATACCCTGTCGTCCGCGAACAATCAGTCGAGTCCCCCACAAGCAAGCGGGCGGGGGATGGGGAAGACGGCCACGACGAAGGCGATTCGACGGAACAAGCCACAGTCGACCCGGACGGCCCCACGCCCACCGACCGGCCCGAAACACTTGTCGCTGGCGAACAATCGGGGACGGGAAGCTTTGCCGAGTCGCCCGATGCCTACAAGCGGACGCCCGGAACACTTGTCGTTAGCGAACAATCCATCGAGTCCGGCACGGACACGGCGGACACGACGGACTCGAATTCGCCAGAACCGGACCACTCGAATTCGCCAGAACCGGACTCGACGGACCCCGGCCACTCCGACGACCCCCACGAATTGTTCGCGGACGACAAGTGTTCCGTGTCGTCCGGTTCGCCCGAACCCATCGAGTGCGCCGGCGACCGTCTCTCGACGCCCCTAACCACGGACCCCAAGAAGGCGCGAGCGCTTCGAGCGCGCACGGACGACGACGACCATCCGCTACTGGATAACGGGAAGCCTGTCACGCTCGAAGACGCTGCCGTTAGATACGACCGAAAGATGCGCGGGGAAGCTGCTAACAAACGGTTCGGGAATTCCCACGCCGGGAAGGCCCGCAAGAATTACGGACGAATTCTCGAAGCCGACAGACGGCTCCGGCCCAACATGGACGACCCGCACTTGGTCCTGATATCGTTGCGTGGCTCACCGTGCGACGAAAACGGTGAGTGGCTACCCGTGTTGGATTTCCTCGAAAAACTAAATCAGTCGATGGATAACGTTCGCCGCTCGCTGAATTACGCCCTACAAGACCATGAAAGCGAGTGGTGCGCCGTGTTGGCAGGAAATAGCTATTACGCGACACCCCATTGGCACTATTTAGCATGGGTAGACGGCGAAGTAGATGCTTGTGATTTTTCGGGAGTGGTCGACTCGCACGTTCGCAATTCGCCGGTCGCCAGCGAAGACCGCCATCCCGTCGAGCCGACCGTTGTGGTCGCTTCGGAGAGCGATATGCAAATCGAGCCGCAAAACCAAGAAGACCGGAGGCGCGGCGCTGTAAGCCCGCTTGCGCGCTATGTAGCGACCCAGTTACCGCACATCAACGCTGGCGACCGCTCCGAACAGCAGCGCCAGCACGGCGCTGCGATGTGGGCATATGCCGGCCAAAGCGCTCGGCTCGGCGGATTGTCGTCGTCGGCGTCCGCGCCCCCGTCCCCGCCCGAACCTGATACTTCGGAGCCGAATTCTCCCGGCTCGAATTCACGAGAAATCGAGCGAGAAAAGTCAGACGCGAATTCGAGCTTCGCCTTCAAAAAGGAGAGCCAGAAAGCACACGCAGACGGCGGCGAGCGCTCTCCCGGGCGGAAAGACGGAGAGCCGCCCCCACCGGGATAGCGACGGCGTTCGGCGGAAAGACCTTACCAACAAAAGCGCGTTAGCGGGGTGTTTAGACGGCCGATTTTGTTGGTAAGGTGCTCTTGCCGGCCCCACGCCGTCGTGAGAGCGTTCATCCGACGACGAAAAGGACTAAGCGCTCCCACCCGGAAAAATCACCACAGGGAGCGGCCATCAGACGCAAAAGCTGTTATGTAAAACATACATGGATAAAGATTACAACGCGGTGTTCTGGGACATCGGCGGCGTCCTGCTTGACCTCGATTCCGTCGGCGAGGGCCACCGGGCGTTCGCCGCCGCGCTCGCCGCCGAGTACGACCGCGATCCCGAGGATGCCCTCGAAACGTGGCGCGCGACGCTGAGCGAGTATTTCGCCAGCCATGAGGACACCACGTATCGACCGGCGCGGATCGGCTACGGTCGCGCCGTCGAGGCGATCGCCGGCCGCGAGGTTCCCGAGTCGGCGTGGCTGTCGCTCTTCGAGCGCGCGACCGCCGACCACCTCGATCCCTCGCCCGGGGCGGTCGAGACCGTCCGTCGGCTCGACGGACAGGTGTATCAGGGGATCGTCAGCGACATCGATACGTGGGAGGCCGAGCGCCTGCTCGACGGGTTCGGCGTTCTCGGCCACCTCGATGACGTCACCACCTCCGAGGCGGTCGGCCGGACGAAGCCCGACCCGGCGATGTTCGAGACCGCGCTCGAGAAGTCGGGCACGGACCCGAGTCGCACGCTGATGGTCGGCGACCGCCACGAGCACGACATGGAGGGGGCCACCCGCGCAGGCATCGACACGGTGGCCTTTGGCGGATCGGCGGCCGCGGCCGGCCCCGAGGATCCGGCCGTCGACGTCGCCGTCGCCGACCTCCGGGAGCTCCCCGAAATCGTCGGCGTCGAGTGACTCGGCGGCGCGGAACCGCGCTCCAGCGCACCTGTCACCGCGCGTTCGCACGCTGTGCAGTGCGATCGTGTTGCGGTCGGCGCGACTGCGCGCCGAAGACGGCGCGCAACGCCCGCGCGAGGGACGAGGGGAGCGAAGCGCGAGAGACGACACCCCGACGGCGAACGGGGCAGCGACCCGTGAGCCACGCACGGGCCGGCGGTGTGGTTTCGGTGCGGTGGTAGTAGAGAGCCCGCCGTGAGCGGATCGGCCGAGGAGGTCGCGGGCCGTGCGGCTACGATCACGGAAGTGTGGCAGCGGCGCGGGGGCGGTCTCTCGTGTGCATCGGCACTTGCGGTCCTCGTCGACTCGCTTCGCACTCGCGGTGCTCACGGTCCCGCTCGGCCCCACACTCGCGGTTCGTATCGCGCTCCGATCGGCCGACCGAATCCGAAGCGCACCGACCCGGGAGGCGTGCCGGACGCTTCGAGCATCGTGCTCGTCGCGGGCATAGACTTTTGCTCCCGGCCCGCCTGGAGAGCGTATGGGCTACGAGGTAGCACACGCCGAGGACGTTCCCGTCACCGACCTTTCGGAGATCGACGCCATCCCACCCGATCTCGACATCCGCTCGATCGACGACGCGCTCGGGCTGGGGGAGCTGCGCGCGAAGCTCTGGTACTTCGATCCGGGCGAGGAGATCCAGTACCACGCCCACGCCGAGCAGGAGGAGCTCTACTACGTCCTCGAAGGCGAGTTCTCGCTCAAGCTCGGTCCCTCGGGCGAGGAGGAGTACGTCGAGGTCGGGCCCGGAAGCTTCTACGCAGCGGGACCCGAAACCGGCCACGGACACCGATATATCGGGGAGGATCGCGGGGTGATCCTCGCGTTCGGGGCCCCGCCGACCGAGGACCCGGGACTCGACCCTCACGAGCTCGACTAAGCCTCCGGGACCGGCGTTGTCGGTCCGCGCTCAGCTCGCGCCGGGCTCGCCGCCGGTCACGTCGAGATACTCCATGATGCGCGCGGACTCGGCCATCGTGATCCCGTGCTCGTCGTCGACGTAGACGGGGACGGCGCGCTGGCCCGACACCCGCTTGACCTCGTCGCGCTTCGAGTGTCGGCCCTCGACCCAGACGTTCTCGTAGTCGATCCCGAGCTCGTCGAGTTCGTCGACGACGAGCTCACAGAACGGACAGCCCTCCAACCGGTAGAGCGTGATGCCCATGCCCACCCGAGGAGCCGCGAACAGAAGCGTGTTCCGGTGGTCCGGGTCGAGCGCGAGTCGCGACGATCACCACGGCCACGCGGTTTCGGGACGTCCGATCGCTCGGCTTCGGGACGTCCGATCGCTCGGCTTCGGGACGCGTTCGGCCTCACTCGAACAGCCGCGTGAACCGGGCGTTCCCTCGTCGGTGTCGGTGACGAGTGGCTCGTCGGCCCCGGACACGGAAGTCGGGGCCGACGTCGGTCATCCGACGGCGATGGCGGCCAGAGCGGAGAAATAGGTGGTGCACCGGCGTCACGCGTCCATGCCCCTACTCGCGGGGTCGGTACGAAAACCGGTTCTGACAGCGGTCGTGACCGCGTTCTTCGGGCCCGGTCCCGCGATCGCGCGAGCCGGAGGGTTTTCCACCCGCGACGGTCGAGGGCGAGGTATGCCACCCAGCGAGGGCGATCGCGCGCCCGACTTCGAGGCGCTCTTGTGCGACAGCGAAACCTTCCGCCCGCGGCGGTTCGACGCGACCCTCGACCCGCGGGGCGGTGTGCTCGTCTTCGACGGCTTCTCCTTCTCGGCGATCGCCGAGAACTGGTGGAAGCGCTACGAGCGTGCCGGCTGGCACGAGTTCGACGTTCCCGTTCTCGGCGTGAGCCGCGACGGCCCCTACGCTCAGAACGCCTTCCTCCGCCACCTCGACAGCCCGTTCCGGCTGTTCGCCGATCACGACGCCGCCGCGGCCGGGGCCTACGACCTCCTCGTCGAACGCGAGGGGATGGGCGGCACCCGAACCGCCCGCCGCGCGGTCTTCGTCCTCGACGGCGACCGCCGCGTGCAGTACGCGTGGGTGGCCGGCGACTGGATCTCGCCCGTGCCCCGCGAGGACGTCGAGAGCGCCGTCGAGAAGCTGTGACGGTCGGCGCGGCCGCTCGTGCGAGGGCTGATAGAGCGAGGCCGGCGGTGCGGTCGCGGTGCAGTGGCCCGAGCGGAGCGATCGGCCGAGGAGGCGTGTGTGCTGTACGGTCGCGGTGGCGGTGACGGGCGTGGTTCTCGTGTGTACCGGCGCTCGCGGTCCGCGACACGTCGCTCCGCTCAACGCTCCCGGGTCCGTTTTCAATTACTCCGTTCGGCACTCACGGCTCGCGTCGTCGGCCGGCCGACACTCGCGGTCGTAGCGGTCACAGCTCCGCGGCGGAGCACGGCCTCACAGCGGATCACACCCCACGGTGGTCCGCCGTCGCCCGTCAGGTCCCGGCTGGACGCAGTCGAGTCCGACGATCTACAGTTCGGCCGTGTGGACGAGCGCCGAGCGATCCACCTCGGCGATCGAAGCGTGGCCGGCGAGTCCGAGCGTCACGTCGAGGTCCGCCAGCAGATTGGAGAGCACCGCGTCGACGCCGTCCTCGCCGTCGATGGCGAGCCCGTAGGCGTAGGGCCGCCCGTAGAGGACCACCTCGGCCCCGAGCGCGATCGCCTTCAGGGCGTCGGCCCCACCCCGGATGCCGCTGTCGAAGAGAACGGGTAGCCGGCCGTCCACGGCGTCGACGACGCCCGGAAGCGCCTCCAGAGCGCCGATCGAGCCGTCGACCTGCCGGCCGCCGTGGTTCGAGACGACGATCCCGTCGGCGCCGGCCTCGATCGCGGCCTCGGCGTCTGCGGGGTGGAGGATCCCCTTGAGCACGACCGGGAGGTCGGTCCACTCCCGCAGCGTCGCTACGTCCGCGAAGGTGTGGGAGGCGTCGCCGAAGACGTCGACGAACTCCATCGCGGCCGCGCCGGGGTTCTCCTCGGGCGGCTGATCGAGACGCTCCCGGAAGGCCGGATCGGAGACGTAGTTCGCCAGCCCCTCGCCGTCGAGGTACGGCGAGTACCCCTCACGAAGCTCGCGCTCGCGCCAGCCCGTCACCGGCGTGTCGACGGTGAGCACGATCGCGTCGTAGCCCGCCGCCTCCGCGCGCTCGACGAAGCTGCGCGCGATCGCATCGTCCGACCCCCAGTAGAGCTGGAACCATTTGGGAACGTCGCCGAGCGCCTCGCCGACGTCCTCGATCGACCGTGAGGAAACCGAACTCAAAGTCATGGGGACGTTCTGCTCGGCCGCGGCCCGCGCGGTGGCGAGCTCGCCGTCCGCGTCGAGCAGGGACTGACAGCCGATCGGCGCGAGGGCGACGGGGGCGGCGAACTCTCGACCGAACAGCTCGACCGAGAGGTCCCGCGTCGAGACGTCCCGGCACATCCGGGGGACGATCCGCCAGCGGTCGAACGCCCGCTCGTTGGCGTCCATCGTACGCTCCGCGCCCGCGCCGCCGGGCACGTAGGCCCGCGCCTCGGGGCTCATCGCCTCGTGGGCCCGTGCGGCGAGCTCATCGAAGGAAACGGGGAGCTCGGGGGGCTCGTCGGCGAGCGTCCCGCTGGCGAAGATCTCCTTGATCCGGTCGCGTCCGTCGGGTGCAGAACCGTCGTCGAACATACTCGCGTGAGTGAGGGTGGCACAATGAGCGTTCCGGACGAACTGACGACGGGAGGCGAGGAAACCGTCCGAACTCGAACCGGAAGCCCGGCCGACCGCCGTGTCCACCGCGACCGCGCGCCGAGTGGAGCAAATGCAGCGACGAGCGCGAGTGCCGAGCGGAGCGACGTGTCGCGGACCGCGAGCACCGACATACACGGGAACCACGCCCGCCACCGAGCGCGCGAATCGGCTGGGGAGGGTGTGGTTGCGGTGGGGAAGACAGCGGGACGATGTGGACGGCGGCGGTGCAGGGTCCTGTGTGCCCGGTGGTTCACGATTCCAGTCGAAGTCCGTGACCCGGAGTCGGAACACGGCGTTCGGTGGCCGACGTTCCGCGCTTCGCAACCACTAAACGCAGCTCGGGCGTAGCACCGATAGATGGACTGGACGGAGAAGTACCGCCCGTCGACGCTCTCGGCGGTGCGGGGCAACGACAAGGCCCGCGACGCGCTCCGGGAGTGGGCCGACACGTGGGACTCCCACCGCGAGGCCGTCGTCCTCCACGGCTCGCCGGGTGTCGGCAAGACCTCCGCGGCCCACGCGCTCGCCGCGGACGTGGGCTGGCCGACTATCGAGCTCAACGCCTCCGACCAGCGCACCAAGAGCGTGATCGAGCGCGTCGCCGGCGAGGCCGCCAAGTCGGGCACGCTCACCGGGGGGAGCGCGGGCCGCCGGCTCGTGATCCTGGACGAGGCGGACAACCTCCACGGCAACGTCGACCGCGGCGGGGCGGGCGCGATCACGTCGCTGGTGAAGGACGCGGGCCAGCCGATGGTCCTGATCGCCAACGAGTTCTACGAGCTCTCGAACGCGCTTCGAAAGGCCTGCGAGACGGTCGAGTTCCGCGACGTGGGCGCGCGTTCGATCCTGCCCGTGCTCCGGGACATCTGTCGCCAAGAGGGCGTCGAGTACGAGGACGAGGCACTGGAGGCCATCGCCGAGGCCGACAGCGGCGACCTCCGCGGGGCGATCAACGACCTCCAGGCGCTCGCCGAGCGCACCGAGCGACTCACCGCCGGGGCCGTCGTCACGGGCGAGCGCGACCGCACGACGGGGATCTTCGACTTCCTCGACGCGCTCATCAAGGAGGAAGACGCCGAAGGGGCGCTCCGGGCCTCCTACGCGGTCGACGAGACGCCCGACGACCTGATCGACTGGATCGACGAGAACGTCCCCAAGGATTTCCGGGGTACGGAGCTCGCGGACGCCTACGGCCACCTCGCGAACGCCGACCGCTGGCTCGGGCGCGTGCGCGCGACCCAGAACTACGCCTACTGGCGCTACGCGGCCGACGCCATGACCGCGGGCGTCGCGGCCGCCAGACGGGAGGAGAAGGGCGGATGGACCCGGTACGGCCCGCCGAGCTACTGGTCGAAGCTCGGCCGCTCGCGGGCCACGCGGGACAAACGGGACTACGTCGCCCGCCAGGTCGCCGAAGCGGGAGGGACGAGCATGGCGACCGCCCGTCACGAGGTGCTGCCGTTCCTGCGCACGATGACCCACCACTGTAAAAATCGCGAGCTCACCGTGGCGATGGCCGCGCGCTACGATCTCGACGCCGAGCACGTCGCGTTCGTCACCGGCAGCGGCGAGGACACGAACAAGGTCCAATCGATCGTCGCGGACGCCGAGCGGCTCCGCAAGGAGACGGCCGTCGAGAGGTCGGGAGATGCGTTCGCGGGCACGACGACCGAGGAGGGAGCGAACAGTGTGACCGGCGAAGACGCAACCGACGGGGAGCGCGACGACACCGCGAGCGACGGTTCGGGAGACGACGCCGACGATGGGGCCGACGACGCTGACGGGGCCGTCACCGACGACTCGAACGCGGAGGAACGCGACGACGCGACGGGGGACTCACAGTCGGGACTGGCCGACTTCTCTTGAGCGGTTGCCGGTCGTGGAAGGTCTATCGCCGGCTGGGCCGAAAACCGGTACAGTCGACCCCGGACGAGGAGCGTGGGGAAACGCCCGGAGAGCGCGTATCACGTCCGTGTTACGGTCGGATCGGCGGACGCTAATCACGGTGCCGTCCGAGCTCGAAGTGTACGCCGATCGTCCGGAGGGAGACACCGACACGGCGAGGTCGCTCAAGAGCCCTGCCGGCCCGCGACCTGCCCGAGCCCGGGGATGGCGACGCGGCGTTCGAGGCGGGCGAGCAGCTTCGAGGCCGACAGCACGAGCCCGAGATAGAGCAGTGCGGCCAGCGCGTACATCGCGGTGTACTCGAAGTTGTCGGCGGCGATGGTGTCGGCGCGGTCGAACAGCTCGGGTACGGTGATGAAGGCGGCCAGCGAGGAGTACTTGATCAGGTAGACCAGTTCGTTCGACCAGCCGGGGATCGCATAGCGCAGTCCCTGGGGGAGGACGACGTACCGTATCCCGTCGAGCTTCGAGAGGCCGATCGCCCGCGCGGCGGTCAGCTGCCCGGCCGCGACGCTCTCGAGTGCCGCGCGGATGTACTCGGCCTGGTAGGCCGCACTGTTGATCGTGAAGCCGACGATCGCCACCCAGACCGCCTGCCCCGGCACGATCCCGGTCCCCACGGCGGGGAGTTCGCGGATCCACGCCGAGAGGCTCAGCCCGTAGTAGAGCACGAACAGCTGGGCGAGCAGCGGCGTCCCGCGGATCAGTTCGGCGTAGGCGAGCGAGAGCCACGCCGACCGGGTGCCGTAGACACGGGCGACGCTGAGCGGCACCGCGACGAGGAATCCGAGAACGATGCTCACGGCGGTGAGGACCACGGTGAGCCACGCGCCCCGTGCGAGCGCGGGCAGGAACTCGACGCCGAACGCGGCGAAGCCGGCGAGCCCGGCCAGCACGTCGATCGGCCAGCCGAGCACGCCGAGCGACGCGGCCAGCCCGTCTAGAACCGCGGCGGCGCTCTCGAAGGGCTCCGCGGCCAGGAGTGGCTCGCCACGGCCGACCAGCACGCCGCCCAGCCAGTCGTTGAGCCACCGAACGACCAGCCAGCCCCAGAACAGCAGCCCGGCCGCGAGCGCGAGCGCGCTCCGCACGTCCGTTCCCCGCGGAAGCGTGCGCTGACGAGCCGCGTCCGCGGTGCCGTCCGAAGCGCCGTCGGCGGTGGCGTCGCTCACGGTCCGCCGGCCCCGTCAGCCCCGCTCGTTCCGCCGGCCCGGTCGCTCGCGGGCCCGGACTCCCCGCCGGCGTCCGGGCGACCGTCGGCCTCCACACTCCTGTCGGCCGACCCGCCGTGGAGGTCGGTGAGCCGGCCGAGGAACGCCGCGGTGCGCTCGTGTTCGGGGCGCTCGAACAGCCGCTCGGGCGGGCCGCGCTCGACGATCCGCCCGTCTTCGAGGAAGCTCAGCGTGTCGGCGGCCGACCGGGCGAAGCCCATCTCGTGGGTGACGACCAGCATCGTCATGCCCTCGGCGACGAGGTCGCGCATCACCCCGAGCACCTCGCCGATGAGTTCGGGATCGAGCGCGCTGGTCGGCTCGTCGAACAGCATGAGCTTCGGGTCCATCGCCAACGCGCGGGCGATGCCGACGCGCTGCTGTTGCCCACCGGAGAGCTCCGCCGGATAGGAGTCGGCCTGGGCGCCCAGCCCGACCCGTTCGAGGTGGGCGTCGGCTTTCTCGCGCGCCGCCGCGGCGTCCATGCCGAGCACCCGCCGGAGGCCGAGCGTCACGTTCTTTCTGGCGGTGAGGTGGGCGAAGAGGTTGAAGCCCTGAAACACCATGCCGACCTGCCGGCGGAGCGCGTCGACGTCGGTGTCGGGCGCGGTGACGCAGGCGTCGTCGAGGTAGACCTCGCCCGCGTCGACCTCGGTGAGCCGGTTGACACAGCGCAGCAGCGTCGACTTCCCGCTACCGCTCGGGCCGACGACGACCTCGACATCGCCCCGGTCCATCCCGAAGGTCACGTCCCGGAGGACGCGCTCGTTCCCGTAGCTCTTCGAGACGCCCTCGACGCGGAGCAGGCTCACACCGACTCACCCGACGGGATCGCGTACCGGCGGTCGAGGCGGTCGAGCGCGCGGTTGGTCGCGAACGTGAGGACGAAATAGACCGCGCTGGCGAAGAGGATGATCTCGAGGACCGCGGTCGTCTCTTGGACGAACAGGTCGAAGCTCCGAGTGAGTAGCTCCGCGAGCCCGATGGCGAAGGCCACGCTGGTGTCTTTCAGCACGATGGTGAACTCGTTCTGGAAGCCGGGCACGCTCCGCCGGAGCGCCTGCGGGACGATCACGTGGACGACGGCCCGCAAGCGCGACAGCCCGATCGAGCGGGCGGCCTCGAGCTGGCCCTCGTCGACGCTCTGGATCGCCCCGCGAAAGAGCTGGGACTGGTAGGCAGCGCTGCGAAGCCCCAGTCCGAGGGTCGCGGCGAGGAAGGCGCTGCCGATCGGGGTCCCGAAAAAGGCAAAGAGGAGGATGACGACGATCGGCGTCCCCCGGAGGACCACGCCGACGGTACGCACGAGACCGCCGGTGTACCGGCCGCCGTACACCTCGATCGCCCCGGCCGGAAAACCGGCGAGAAAACCCAGCAGGATGCTAGTGGCCGTGAGTGCGACGGTCAGCGCCGCGCCGCCGAGCAGGTAGCCCGCGTTCTCGAAGACGAACGCCCAGTCGCCCGCCTGGAGCGGGAGCGCCCCCCCGGGAGGGGCGATCCGAAGCGAAGCCTGAAGGGGCGGGAACGCGGGAAGCGAGCCGGGAGCGGAGAGCGAGATCGAGGCGGGAGGCGGGGCGGGCGTGGTCATACCGGCCGGCTACCCGTCCTGCTCGAACCACTTCTTCGTGAGGTCCTCGTAGGTGCCGGCCTCGCGGACGGCTTCGAGGCCGCTGTCGAGCGCGCTCTGGAGGTCGCTCGCGCCGTCCCGGATCCCGAAGCCGTACTCCTCGCCGGTCTCGTAGGTGAACGCGACGTCCACCTGCCGGTCGCTCGCAAACGTCGCGGCGACGGGCTCGTCGATGACGATCGCGTCGATGTTGCCGTTCACGAGATCCTCGACGGCGAGGACGTAGTTGCCATAGGAATTGTAGTTCGACTCGGCGAGCTCGCTCCGGTTGATCAGCTGGTCCTGAACGACGCCCTCGCCGGTCGTGCCGGTCTGGGCGCCGACGACCTGTCCTGAGAGGTCGGCCAACGAAGATGGCGAGAACTCGCCGCCCTCGCGGACGAGCACCGACTGGTTCGCGCTGTAGTAGGGGTCGGTGAAGTCGATCGTCTCGTCGCGCTCGTCGTTGATCGTCATCGCCGCCGCGATGGTGTCGATCTTCTCGCTGGTGAGCGCCGGGATGAGCGAGGAGAACTCGAACTCCTGCCAGCCCGAGAGCGTGTAGCCCTCGGCCTGCTCGATCACAGCCTCCAGCAAGTCGACGTCGAACCCGACGAGCTCGCCGCCTTCCTTCATCTCGAAGGGCCGGAACCCGGGTGCGGTCCCGGCGACGATCGCGGTGTCGCTACCGCCGTCCTCGCCGTCGGCCGTCGCCGTGCCGGCGGCCGTGGTCGCCGCTCCGCCCGCCGTTTCGCCGTCGGTTCCCCCCGCCCCGCCGGCTCCGCGCCGGTCTTCAGGTACGTGCGCCTGTGCATGGTCGTTCCGTGGCACGGGGCGGCATAACTCCATCGGTGGGGCGAACGGATCGGCCGCCATAGAGAGGGGCGGCGGAGGGGCCCACTGCGGCGTGCCGCCGAACCGAGCGATTGAGGCGTCCGGCGCTCCTCGGAGGAGTTGTGACGCGCCGAAACGGGCCGAAGACGGGGGACAGCCGGTGACGCTCTCCGAGCGCACGAAGCTCGCAACCACTCTCGCCGTCGGCGTCGTCGTGCCCGGCGTCGCGGACTACGCCCTCTCGGCGGCCGGGTACGAGCGGCTCGGACTGGCCGTCTGGGCCGTCGGCTACCTGACGATGGCGCTCGTCGTCTGGTGGGTCTGGGTCCGGCCGCTCGACCTCACCGGCCCGTCCGGGTAGCCGTCAGAAAGGTCGCTCCGAGGACGAGGTCCGTACGGGCCGGGCGAGGAAGACGAGAGACGGAGTCGTCACGGCGTGATGACCGCTCGCCCCTCGATCGCCCCCGCTTCGAGGCGCCGTGCGACGTCGTTGATCTCGCCGAGTTCGTACCGGGAGGTGCGGAGCTCGACGTCGCCCCGCTCGACCAGCGCGACGAGCTCCTGAAGCTCGGTGTACCGGCCGACCAGCGTCCCCCGGTAGCTGAGCTCGCCGTCGACGAGCGCCTGTGCGGGCTCGTGGACGTGCCCGCCGTAGCCGACGACGTGGTGGTCCCCGCCCGCCGCGACGATCTCGGGCGCGAGCGCCGTCGTCGCGTCCGCGCCGACGAAATCGAGCACCTGTTGGGCGCCTCCGCCGTCGGTGATCGCCTCGATCTCGGTGGCGGCGTCCTCGCTACCGGGATTCACCGTGTGGTGTGCGCCCAGCTCGGTCGCCAGATCGAGCGCCCCCTCCTTGGGATCGAGCGCCGTGATCTCGGCCGCACTCGTCGCGGCGAGACACTGAAGGCCGATGTGGCCGAGCCCGCCGACGCCGATCACGACGGCGTGGTCGCCCGGGTTCAGCTCGCTCACTGCTTTCTTCGCGGCGTGGTAGGCCGTGATGCCCGCGTCGGCGTGGGGTGCGATGTCGATCGGATCGACGCCGTCGGGCAGCGGGACGGCCGCGCGCTCGTTCGTCCGAAGGTACTCGGCGAACCCGCCGTCGGTCGTGAGCCCCGGGAACGCGAGATCCGCACAGTACATATCCTCGCCGAGCCGACACGATCGGCAGATCCCACAGGTCATCACCGGGTGACAGATCACCTGCTGTCCCTCCGCGACGGCGGAGACGCCGTCGCCGGTCTCGACGACCGTACCGGCGTTCTCGTGGCCGAGCGTCATCGGCAGCTCCTGGGGGACGTACTCGGTCCACATCCCTTCGACGACGTGATTGTCCGTCTGGCACCAGCCCGCGCCCTCGACTTCGACGACGATCCCGTCGGCGGCATCGACCACGGGCCGGTCGATCTCCTCGATCGAGAGCGCCGCGTCCATCTCGTCGGTGTACTCGTGGAGCCTGGCTGCCTGCATGACCCGTAGTAGTTCGATGCACGAACGCAAAACCGTTGTGGGGGGCCGTACCCGGCCGCACGTGCCGGCAGTCGTGTAGTAGTCTCGCTCGCTCGACACACCGGCGTTCCGCGCCGAGCGTGCGATGTGTCCGTCCCCGTCACCGAGCGCGGACCGGGCGGACGGTCACTCGCGCCACTTGATCGAGCAGCCCCGCGAGGGTCGAAACTCCGTCCCGACCGCCTCGCCCGCGAGCACCGCGTCGATGGCCGCGCGCATCTCGAAGCCGGGCTCGTCCGAGGGTTCGGCCCCAGGGTCCTGAGCGTCGTCGAGCCGGCCGTGGTAGGCGAGCGCGAACCCCTCCCCCGTCCGCTCGAACAGGAACGGGTCGGGCGTACAGACCGCACCGTAGGCCCGCGCGATCTCCTGGGACCCGTCGCGCAGGTAGGCGTCGTATCGCACCGTGCCGTCGGCGACCAGCTCTTCCATGCGCTCGACGGAGTCCTCGGGGTAGGCGTCGGCGTCGTTCGGATTGATCCCGACGACCGCGACCGTCTCGTAGCCGGCGGCGATGGCGTTGAGCGTCCCCATTTTGGCTTTCGCGTAGGGACAGTGGTTGCAGGTGAAGGCGACGAGCAGCGCGTCGTGATCGCCGAAGTCCTCGATACGGTGGGTCTCGCCGTCCGCGCCCGGTAGCTCGAATCGCGGAGCGCTATCGCCGCGTTCGAGCTCGCGCGCTGATTCTTCGAGCGTCATGCCCCGGGTTCGGGCGGCAGGGACAAAAGGCGTTCCCGACCGACGCGACGGCGACCGGAACGGTCGTAATCGACAGGAACGAGCGCGACTCCGACGGACGACCCAGAATGGATCGGCAGTCGATGGGAATCGTCGTGAATCACTCGGAATCAGTACCCGGTCCGGGCACTCACTCCTCACATCAGTACGCCAGTAGAGCGACGCCTTCCACCCAGCTTTGACCGGCCACCTACTGGGTTAGGGCACTTGCTTTTGTATCTCACGGTCCACGTGGAGCTATGTCGCGCGAACCGGAAGACGTCAAGCGCGGAGATGGGACGGACTGGCGATGGGTCGGCGACGGGCGAAACCGCTGGGTTTCCCGCCGGTCGATGATGAAGACCACCGCGATCGCGGGGGCGGCCTCGCTGGCCCCGGTTTCGGGGACAGCGGCCGCAGGGGGAGCTCCTGGCCCCTCGGCGTCGTTTTCGGACCCGGTCAGGATCAACCCGCCACAGCGCTACGGCTACGAACCCGGCGTCCACGTCGATCGGTTCGGGACTATCTACGCCACCGCCCACAAGACGAGCCTCACCAACGAGGGGACGCAACTGGCGAGTTTCTTCTGGTACAGCACCGACGACGGGCGAACCTGGCAGGACATGCCCGCACCCGCCAACGCCGACGACGAGCTGTTCGCCTTCGAGGGCGACATCGCCATCGACGACGCCGGTATGGTCTATTACTGTGACACCTACGCGGCCGATAATACGTTCAGCCGCTGGAAGACGACACCGGGCGGGCCCGTCTTCGATCTCTCGAAGCCCATCCAGGGAACCGTCGGCGTCGACGACCGCCCGTGGCTGCGCGCCCATGGCGACGGCATCGTCTACTACCTCGGGAACAACGGCGTCGAAGTCCCCACCCGGAACAATACCGATCCCGACGACGGGTCGCGGATCGTCTTCTATCGCTCGACCGACGGCGGACTCACCTTCAGCGAGGGCTACGGCTTCCCCGATTCGGGCTACTGCTCGCTCGCCGAGAGCAAGGCCGACGACAAGACCGTCTACGTTGCCTGTAGCGAAGGCACCTTCTTCAGTTCGGCCCCCGAGGAGACGTTCGCCATCTTTACCAGCCACGACCGAGGAGAAACCTTCACTCGCCAAGAGGTCGGCACCTTCGAGGACGGGACGGCCGACCCCTTCCCCGTCTGGAGCGTGACCGACCGCGCCGGTAACCCCTACCACGTCTGGATCAACGACGATACGACCGACAAGAAGCCGGCCGACGTGCGCTTCACCCGGCGCGACGGCTCCGACGGCTGGGAAACGCTGGACGTCACCCCCTTCGAGGGCACGCTCAACAAACCGTGGATCGGCGCGGGCAGCGAGGGTCTCGTCGCGATCACGTTCTACGGTTCGCGGGATGTGCAGGTCGGCGACGCCACTGAGTGGTTCCCCTACGCGCTCGTGACGGGGGACGCTCTCGAACGCTCGCCGACGTGGACCCTCACGCAGCTCGCCGACCGGCCGGTCGCCGTCGACGACGGCGAGCCCGAGGACTTCTTCGAGTGTGCGATCGGCCCGGACGACAAGGTACACGTCACTTTCGGGCGGGAAGTCGAACCGGGGACGATCGAAAACCCGACGCGAACCTTGAACTCGGGCGACGACACTAACAACCTCTTCTACACGCAAGGTGTGGTAACTCCACGTGGAACAGACGGTGACACGACTTCCTCGCGCAGCCCACCGGACGTCACGGGCAACGGCCAACCCCCGCGCGACCCCGACAGCGACGGACGCTACGAGGACGTCAACGGCGACGGCGAGACGGACGTGGTCGACGCACAAGCGTTGTTCACGAGCCGAGACGACCCCGCAGTGCAGAACAACCCCGGAGCGTTCGACTTCAACCGGGACGACGAGTTCAGCGTTGTCGATGTCCAGTCGCTGTTCGAACAGGTGAAATAACTCATCAGTTGTCGAAACCAGATTTCTTTTCTGCTCCAGAGAAGAGAGATGCTCGTTGTTACCGTCCTCTCGCGTCAATTCTCGCCGGACGGATTGTCTCCTGCACTATTCCAGTATCGACCAAGTAGGATCGTATCGTGAGTTCCGATCGAATCAGGCGCGTTCTGACCCATTGTTCCGACGACCGCGACTTCCACGTCGAGAGGAAAGCACCGCTCGTCGAGCGCGTGCTCGGAGCGACGCGGGCCGACGCGACGGATGACGGGCGACTCCGTCGATCGGCGGATCGTGCGGGTGAGTAGGTCACTCGACCGAGGTCAGGTAGACCGCCAGCACCGCGAGCGCGATCCCGGCGACCTTCCGTGCGGTGAGCGACTCGTCGAGGACGGCGACCCCGATCAGCGAACTCGTGACGATGAACATCCCGAAGACGGGCGTGACGACGCTGACCGGCCCCAGCGAGAGCGCCCGGTAGTACGCGAGGATACCGACCGCGAGCGCGAGCCCGCCGGCGTAGGCGTAGGGTGCTTTCGGGTGAGTGTGATAGCCCACGACCGATTCGTTCGAGAGCGCCACCACGGCGACGGCGGCGACGACGAGGACCGTGTTCGAGATCAGAACGGCGACGCTGCTGGGGAGTTCGCTCGTGGCGACCTTCATTAGCGGCGCGACGAGCGTGTAGGCGGCCAGTCCGAGCACCGCCCACGGGAGGTATCGCATACGGGAGCGACCCCGGCGAGCCGTATACCCCTTCCGTCCGGGGCCGTCACTGCTGGAACCGACCGGTGAAGAACTCCGCCAGCAGCTTCCGCTGGGCCTTCCGGAGGTGGTTGTGCAGCGTCGGCGAGGAAACGCCCATCGCCGTGGCGACCTCCTCGGCGGTCGAGCCGCGAGGCCACTCGAAGTAGCCCGCGAAGTAGGCCGCCCGGAGCGCACGGTGCTGTTTCTCGGTGAGGCGGTCGTTGATGGTCTTGCGGAACTCCTGGGCGGTCTGGACGGGCCTGTCGACGTTGCGCTTCGCGCGCAGCTCGGTGCCCTCGTAGGCGTTCCCGAGTGCGGCGACGACCGCCCGGATGTCGGCGTCGGCGCTGACCGCTGCACCGAGGCGCATCACGCCCTCCTCGACGCGGGCGAACTGCACGGAGGCCCCGACCTCGATCAGCGTCCCGAAGGGCGACTCGGCGAGGACGAACTCGAAGGTGGCCTCCCGATCGGCATCCTCGTCGGCGCTCTCGCCGACGAGCCGGGCACCGGCGACCGCCTTGGTGGCGGCGGCCCGTTCGAGGATCGCCTCGGTAGGTGCGTCGTCGACGGTGACGTAGTACAGCAGGGTACCCGCCGCGCCGGGGACGATACCGTTGAGCGAGCAGGCACAGTCGAGTCCCCGGGCGAGGTCAACGAGGAACGCCCGCTCGTCAACGACGTCGAACTCGAGCTCGACGACGCTATCGGAAAGCAGCAGGCGCTCCTGTTTGCTGGCGTTGATGGCGAAACCGACGGTCTCGCCGAGCGCCGCGAATCCGGCGCGCTCGCGCTCGCCGAAGGCGTCCGGCCGGTCGGCGTACACCACGAGCACCCCGTAGACGACGCTCCCCCGAGTGAGCGGGACGGCGACGAGCGAGTGGTAGCCCCGCTCGGTTGCGTCTTCGCGGACGCGCTCGGGAACGGCCGGATCGGTGGCGAGGTTTCTGACCGATCGGATCTCGCCGGCGTCGATCGCCGCGGCCGCGGGACCCGCCTCGACGAGCCGTCCCTCGGCGTCGGTGATCGCGTCGAGGTGGCCCTCGTCCGCGCCGCTCGCGGTCCGGGGGACGATCCCCCCGCCGTCCCCGACCGCGGGCTCGCCGATCCACGCGAAGCGATAGAGCGACGACGCGGCTAGCTCCGCACACACCGTCGTCTCGATCGCCTCGCGCGTCGTCGCCTCGACGAGCCCTCGGATGATCTCCTGGACGAGCGTGTTGATCCGATTGAGCGTCTCGATCTCGATCCGCCGGCGCGAGGACTCGACGACGCCAGCGATCCGGTTGGCGAGCACTGCGTACTGCTCGGCCCCGGATTCCTTGCGGAAGTACTCGGTGACGCCCGCCGAGACGGCCTCCGCGGCGACCGCCTCGCCGCCCTTGCCGGTCAGCAGGACGAACGGGAGGTCGCCGTGTGCCTCGCGGACGGCTTCGAGGAGCTCCAAGCCGTCCATTCGGGGCATCGCGTAGTCGCTGATGACACAGTCGACGTCCCCCGCCGCGAGCCGATCGAGCGCCGCCGCCCCCGTGGTCGCCGTCTCGACCTCGAAGGCGTCGTTCTCGCGCTCCAGGAAGGTCGCGGCGAGCTCGGCGAACGACTCCTCGTCGTCGACGTGGAGAACCCGCACTGGCCGCGTCGCCGGCTCGCGTACGAGGGTCGCCGAGTCGCTCATACTGCTATTTTAACCTTATAGACGCGAGTATTTAATATTACCCTTCGGCCCGGTCGCCCCGCGGTCCCGATCCGCCCCCATCCGGCGGCCCCAGGCTGGCCGGTGTCTCGGCCGTCCGTCCTCCCGGGCCACACAGCGTGAAACGAGAGCCGAGCCGCGTTTACTGCCGGTTTTCGAGCCACCGAGACAACATTGATATATACCCCTCTCCGGGGTACGGTAGTGGCATCGTACAACGATCGGGCCGCGAACGGGGGAACGACCGTTCTCCTCGTCGACGACGAGGAGTCGTTCGCCGAGCTCGCCGCGACACGGCTCGAACAGGCCGGCGAGGCGATCTCGGTCGCCGTCGAGACGAGCGCCGCCGCGGGACTCGACCGGCTCCGCGAGGAGGGCGTCGACTGCATCGTCAGCGACTACGCGATGCCCGGCATGAACGGACTCGAGTTCCTCGCGGCGGCGCACGAGGTCGACCCCGGGGTGCCCTTCATCCTGTTTACGGGGGAGGGAAGCGAGGCGGTGGCGAGCGAAGCCATCTCCGCGGGCGTCACCGACTACCTCCGAAAGGACAGCGGCGCGGAGTGCTACGAACTGCTCGCCAACCGCGTCGGGGCCGCCGTGGCGCGCCGCCGGGCGGAGTCACGCGCCGAGCGCCTCGCCGACAGCAACGAGCTGATCCACGAGGTCCAGTCCGAGCTGGTCGGTGCCGAGACGCGCGCGGCGATCGAGACGACGGTGTGTGAGTGTCTCGCCGGGACCGATCCCTACGCCGTCGCGGCGATCGGCGAGCTGGAGGGCGGGACCGTCCACGGCCGGGCGTCGGCGGGCGTCGACGACGAGCGCGCCCGCGACGCCGTGACCCGTGCCGACGGCTCGCGGGAGGAAGGACCGATCGCCGAGGCGCTCCACGCCGGCGAGCCACGGGTCGCCCGGCGGGGCGAGGCGGACGCCGACGAGCCGTGGCAGGCGGTGGCCGCCGAGCACGGCTGCGAGTCGATACTGGCCGTCCCGCTCGACGGCGAGCACGTCGACGGCGTGCTGGCGGTGTACGCGACCCGGCCGGACGCCTTCGAGGGATACGAGGGGCGGGTGCTCGCCGAGCTCGCCGGGACGGTCGCGGAGGCGATCGACGCCGCCGAGACGAGGGCGGCGCTCGAACGCCGCGAGCGCGAGCGCCGCCTGTTCGAGATCGGCGTCGAGGGCATCGGCGTCGGGGTCTGTGTCTACGGGGCCGACGGCCGCATCGTCTACGCCAACGAAGCCTACGCCGCACTGAGCCGGACCGACCGGGAGTCCGTCGTGGGGGCCGACGTCCGGGAGTTCGTCCCGCCGGACACGGCCGCGGCCTTCGAGGGGGTCGTCGAGTCGCTCGACGTCGGCGAGAGCCATCGAACGGAGCTGACCCACGAGCGCGTCGACGGGACGACCCTCCCGGTCGAGGTGGTCGCCACGTGTATCGCGGTCGACGGCGAGCGCTATTACCTGGCGACAGTCCAGGACATCTCCGAGCGCGTCGAGCGCGAGCGCGAGCTCCGCGAGGAGCGCGCGCTCCTCGAGAGCACCTTCGACGCCATCCCGGACGTGGTCTACGCCTACGACACCGACCGGCGCTTCCTTCGGTGGAACGACGAGCTCACGGCGGTTTCGGGCTATACCGACGCCGAGATCGCGGAAATGGACCCCCTCGAGCTCCTGCCGCCCGAGGACCGGGCGGCGGCCGCCGAGACGGTCGAGCGGACGATCGAGGGCGAGGGGCCCGAACGGCTGCAGAGCCACCTGCTCACGAAGGGTGGCGAACGGATCCCCTACGCGTTCAACGGAAGGCGCATCGAAGACGAGACGGGCGCGCTCGCCGGGCTGGTCGGCGTCGGTCGGGACGTCAGCGAGCGCCGACGGCGCGAGCGCGCGCTCGGCGTGCTCCACGAGACGACGCGGGCGCTCATGAGCGCATCCAGCCGGAAGGCGGTGGCCGAGCGCACCGCCGCGGCCGCCGAGGAAGTCCTCGAGTTTCCCATCACGGCGATCCGGCTGTACGATCCCGGAACCGACGCGCTGGAGCCGGTCGCCGTGACCGACTCGGCGATCCCCCTCATCGGCGAGCGGCCGACCTACGGCCGCGACGAGGGGGCTCCGTGGCGCGCGCTTCAGACGGAGTCGCCGGTCGTCTACAGGGACGCGACGGGGGCCGACACGCTCCCGGACGCGCTCGGCAGCGCGCTGTACATCCCGATCGGGGAGCACGGAACCATCAGCATCGGCTCCGAGGTCGACGACGGCTTCACCGACGCCGACATCCGGCTCGCCGAACTGCTGGCGGCGAACGCGGCGGCCGCGCTCGACCGCCTCGACCGCGAGCACGAGCTCGAACGCTACGAGCAGATGGTCGACACCGCGGGCGACGTCGTCTACGCGCTCGACGTCGAGGGGGCCTTCACGTTCGTCAACGACGCCATCGAGGAGCTGCTGGGGTACGCAGCCGACGAGCTCCTCGGCGAGCACGTCACGAAGGTGGTCGACCCAGAGGACGTCGAGCGGATCGAGGAGGCGCTGCAGAAGGGGGTCGCATCCGGAGACTACGTCGAGGGAGGGGTTACCTACGAGGCGACCCTCCGTACGGCCGACGGCGAAACCGTCCGGGCCGAATCACACAACACGCTGTTTCACACCGACGGCGAGCTGCAGGGAACCATCGGCATCGTGCGCGACCTCACCGAGCGAGTCGAGAGCAAGGCCTACCGCCGCCGGCTCTACGAGCTGACCGCCGACGCCGAGCGGAGCTCCGAGGAGCGGGTCGAGGCGCTGCTCGACCTGGGCTGTGAGCGCCTCGGTATGGAGAGCGGGCTGCTGACGCGCATCGAGGACGACACCGAGCGGGCGGTCACGGTCGGCGGCCCGGAGGAGTGGGTGCAGCCGGGCACTGAGTGGCCGCTGGCGGAGTCGTACTGCCGGCGGGCGATCCAGACCGACGAGCTGCTGGCGATCCGGGACGCCGTCGCGGAGGGCTGGGAGGGCGATCCGGCCTACGAGACGACCGACATCGACAGTTACGTCGGCGGGAGCGTCGTCGTCGACGGCGAGCTCTACGGGACGTTCTGTTTCGCCGACCGCTCCCCGCGCGAGGAGCGGTTCTCGACCGAGGAGCGGAGCTTCGTCGACCTCCTCGTTCGGGGGGTAAGCCAGGAGCTCGAACGCCGAACCTACGAGCGGCGACTCTCGGCGCTCCACGGGGCGACCCGCGAGCTGATGGCCGCCGAGACCGCCACGGAGGTCGCCGAGACCGCCTGCGAGACGGCCGCCGAGCTCCTCGATCTTCCAGTAAACGCGGTCTACCGGTACGACGCGGCGAGCGACGCGCTCGTGCCCGTGGCCAGCTCGGCGACTGCACGCGAGCTGTTCGCGGAGCTGCCGACGTTTCCGGTGGGCGAAGGACTGGTCTGGGAGGTCTACGAGAGCGGCGAATCACGGATGTACGACGATCTCGACGACATCACGGGGCTGTACAATCCCGAGACGCCGATGCGGAGCGAGGTCCTCCTCCCGCTCGGCGAGCACGGCGTCTTCATCGCCGGCGCGACGACCCCGGCGGACTTCTCGGAGTCGGCCGTCTCGCTGGCGCAGGTGCTCGGGGCGAACACAACGGCCGCGCTCGACCGCGTCGCCCGCGAGGAAGTCCTCCGCGAGCGCGAGGCCGAGGTGCGCGAGAGCCGCGGACGGATCGAGCGCCTCCACGGGGCCGCGACGGAGCTGGTGGCCGCCCGCACCGAAGAAGAGCTGTTCGAGCTGACGGTCGACGTCGCCGAGCGGGTCCTCGACTTCGAGCTGTGTCACGTCGGGATCGAGGCCGGCGGCGAGATCGTCCCGCGGGCGTCCTCGGCGGGCACCGAACCCGGGGATTTCCCGGTGCTGTCGGTCGAGGAGGGGATCGCCGGGAAGACCTACCGCACGGGCGAGTCGTTCGTCGTCGAGGACATCGCGGCGAACGAGGACGCCGAGCCGGCACGCGAGACGTTCCGCTCGGACCTCAGCGTCCCGCTCGGCGAGATGGGCGTGTTCCAGGCGGTGTCGACGGAGCCCAGCTATTTCGACGACACCGACCGCGAGCTCGCCGAGCTGCTCGTCTCGCACGCCACGGAGACGCTCGCGCGCATCCGCTCAGAGGCGGAACTCCGCGAACGCGAGGCCACCCTCGAACGACAGAACGAGCGCCTAGAGGAGTTCGCCAGCGTGCTCAGCCACGACCTCCGGAACCCGCTGAGCGTCGCCACCGGGCGGCTCGCGCTCGCCGAGGAGGACTGCCCCTCCGAGCACCACACCGACGTGGAGTGGGCGCTCGACCGGATGGAAGCGATCGTCGACGACGTTCTGACGCTCGCTCGGCAGGGGAAGACCGTCGAGGATCCCGAACCCGTCCCGCTCGGGGCGGTCGTCGACGACGCGTGGCGGGCCGTCGAGAGCGAGGGCGTCGCGCTCGACCGCGAGGAGCTGGGAACGGTCGTCGCCGACGAGCGCCGGCTGCGACGGCTGTTCGAGAACCTCTTCCGGAACGCCGTCGAACACGGTTCCACGGGCCATCCAGCGCGCGACGAGGGGACCACCGAGCCAGCCGGGGACGACGCGACGGTGCGCGTCGTGGCGCTCGATGAGGGAGGGTTCGCGGTCGCGGACGACGGTCCCGGCATCCCCGAAAGCGAGCGCGAGCGGATCTTCGAAGGGGGCTACTCGACCGCCGAGGAGGGCACCGGACTGGGACTCCCGATCGTCCGGTCGCTCGCCGAGGCCCACGGCTGGTCGGTGGCGGCGACCGAGAGCGAGGCCGGCGGCGCGCGCTTCGAGATCCGCACGGACCCACCCGACTCCCGCCCGGAGGACGGACCACCGGGAGACGAACCGGACGCGGCGAGGGCGACCGGCGGACGGGACGCCGACGGACCGGCTACCGTCGACGACGTCGACAGGTCGGCCGGGTCGGACGCGGCGAGCGGGGCCGACGCGACCGACGGCCCGGGCGAGGCGGACGAATCCGGCGTGACCGACGGGTAGCAAGCCTTTTTGCGCGCGCTACCGCCCTCGCTCGCATGAACGGTCGCGACGAGGACGCGAGCAGCCGCGACGATGGTGGCGACCGCGCGGAGCTCCGCGCGCTGTTGAGCGAGAACGCGCGCCACTCGATCGCCGACCTCGCGCGGCTCGCGGACATGGACGAGGCGGCGGTCGAAGCGACCATCGAGGAGCTCGAATCCGAGGGGGTGATCCGTGGCTATCAGGCGGTCGTCGATCCCTCACGGGTCGAACCCGAACCCGTGCGCGCGCTGGTCGAGTGCAACGTCACGCTCGACCGCGAGACGGGCTACGACGACATCGCCGCCCGGCTCGTCGAGTTCCCCGAGGCCAACTCCCTGCGGCTCGTCTCGGGCGACTACGACTTCGCGCTGGAGGTAGAGGGCGACTCGATGAGCGAGGTTTCGCGGTTCATCGCCGAGAAGGTCGCGCCCGTCCCCGAGATCACCCAGACGGTGACCCACTACATCATGGACACCTACAAGGAGCGCGGCATCGAGATGAGCGACGGACACGAGGACGACCGGCTCTCGGTCTCGCCATGAGCGCGGCGGGGTTCGATCGTCGGGTGTGGCACGCGGTGGGCCGTGCTCTCCACGGAGGGGGCGTGAACACGGCCACAGCGCACCTCCCTGCTCGCGTCCGCTTCCGGAGGTGGAGTGCGTGAACACGGTCGCAGCGAAGCTGCTCCCTGCTCACCCTCGCCACCGGAGGTGGCTCGCGTGAACACCGAAGCGGCAGAACCGCTCCGAGCACGCGCTCACCCGGAGGGGCTCGCGTGAAGCTCGCCGACCGGGTCGAAGCAGTCCCGCCCTCGGGCATCCGGCGCTTCTTCGAACTCGCCGAGGAACGCGAAGACGTGATCTCGCTGGGCGTGGGCGAGCCCGACTTCGCCGCGCCATGGAGCGCGCGCGAGGCGGCCATCGACTCGCTCGAACGCGGGCGGACCTCCTACACCGCCAACCGCGGAATGGCCGAGCTCCGCGCGGCCATCGCCGCCCACGTCGACGATCGCTACGACCTGCAGTACGACCCCGACGAGGAGGTCCTCGTGACCGCCGGGGCCTCGGAGGCGCTCGACGTCGCCTTCCGCGCGCTGGTCGATCCCGGCGACCGGGTGGCGGTCGCCCAGCCCGCCTACGTCTCCTACGTGCCCGGGGTGACGTTCGCCGGCGGCGAGGTCGTCGACGTGCCGACTCGCGCCGCCGAGGAGTTCGTGCTCACGGCCGAGGCGCTCGAGCGCCACGGCGCGGCCGACGCCGAGCTGCTCGTCCTCTGTTATCCGAACAACCCGACCGGTGCGACGATGAGCCGGGACGAGCTCGAGCCCGTCGCGCGCTTTGCCCGCGAGCACGACCTCACCGTTCTGTCCGACGAGATCTACGCCGCGCTGACCTACGCTGGCGAGCACGCCTCGATCGCCACGCTGCCGGGGATGGCCGAGCGCACGATCGTCTTCAACGGCTTCTCGAAGGCCTACGCGATGACCGGTCTCCGGCTGGGCTACGCGCTCGGTCCCCCCGCGGCCGTAACGGCGATGAACCGCATCCACCAGTATTCACTCCTGTCCGCGCCGACGACCGCCCAGCACGCCGCCCTCGACGCGCTCGAACACTGCGGGAACGCCGTCGCCGAGATGCGGAGTCAGTACGATCGCCGCCGGCGGTTCGTCCTCTCGCGCTTCGCGGAGATGGGGATCGACTGCTTCGAGGCCACCGGCGCGTTCTACGCCTTCCCGGAGTCGCCACGGGCGGACGCCGCGGCGTTCGCGGAGGCGCTCTTGGAAGAAACCGGCGTCGCGGTCGTCCCCGGCGGCGTCTTCGGTGCCGGCGGGGCGGGTCACCTCCGGGTGTCCTACGCCACCGGGCTCGCCGACCTCCGCGAGGCGATGGACCGAATCGAGCGGTTCGTCGGGTGATCGCCGGCGTGCTCGACCGCGCGGCGGCCAACCGCGGACCGTCGGATGCGACCGGAGACCGGCGGACGTTCGCGAGGTCCAGCGGTCCCGACGGCACGGTCGCGTTCGACCGCCGTGGATCTTTCCTGCGCGTCGTTCCACATATATAGCCGTCCGATGGCAAAAAGTTTATTTCATCCCCGACAATAACCATATAGAATGAGCGACTGTCCCGCCTGTGGTGAATCGGTGACCGACGATCGTCCCCGCCATCGAGTCGTCCTCGAGGTCGAAGACACGACGCGCTCGACCAAGCAGTTCATGGGCGACGAGGCGAACCTGAAGCGGTGTTGCTTCGACCAGCAGCTCTGTGCCGACTGCTGGAACGACGTTCACGAGCGACTCTCGGCGGGCTGAGGCCGATTCCCGGTCGTCACCGCGCTCCGTAGGCCGAAAAGCGGACAGCAGCGCCGAAAAGCGGTCGACAGGCGACGGCGAAAGTGAGTGACGAGCCGAGAACTCGGTGCAGACTCCTCTACCGGCAGCCGATCGTGATCTTCCGATAGCGACGACGGGGCGGCGACCACGGCCGTCGTGGTTAACACGCCGCCTCGCCGCGGCCGTTAGTAAGCGGAGGTTGCTCGCATCCAATAGTCATCAAAAACGATCTAACCGATGTGTCGTTCTAACCGTTCGGTCGTATCTGGCCAGAACCCTCATGCGCGTCATGTCTGAGACGGGTACTGATGCCATGCAACGGTGATGGCCATGAGGACGGCGCAGAGTGGGGGAATCGGGAGGGGGCGGTCACGACGTCGGAGCGACCGAGCGCGAAGTGGCGAAACGTCGACACGTCCGGCGGTGGACGGGGCGGCGACCGGGGGGCCGGCGAGGAGGGGCGCGACGGACGGTCGAGCGTCGCGGGAGGCGAGGCGGACGACCGCGTTCGCGGTCGCGGCGGACCGGCGGGATCGGGGGTCGATCGGCGATCGTGTCTGAAGGCCGCCGGCGCGGCCGCGGCGTCGCTGCCGTTGCTCGCTGCCGAAGGGGCCGCTGCGGGGCGGGGAAGCGCTGGGAGCGAGGCTACGGGCGGGCGGGGGGTCGCCGGGGAGCCGGCCGCCGAGCGTCACGGCGTCCGGTTTGCGAACGTCGTGGACATGGTCGCCGACGCCGGCTGTGATCCCACCGGGAGCGAGCCCTGCGACACGGCCCTCCAGCGGGCGGCCGCCGACTACACGCTGTTGAAATTTCCCGAGGGCGAGTACCGCTTCACCGAGACGAACGTGCTGCTCGACTACGCGAACCTCGGGCTGCTCGGCGAAGGAGACGTCCGGTTTTCGGTCCCGAAAGGATTCAACGAGAAGCTGATCGTGATCGACCGGGGCACGGGCGCGCTGTTCGAGAACATCGACGTCGACCTCACGGCCCCGGGCGCGACGCCGGGACTGCACCTCGCGGCCGCCGACGACCTCGAGATCCACGACGTCGAGTTCGTCGGGCAGGGCATCCACCACGACAGCGAGCCCCGGGACTTCGGCAACTCCGCGAAGGGTTCCAACGGCAACCCGGACGTGATGAACGCGCTGTTTCCGATCGTACGCTCGCCCGACGGCACGGGCGTCGTCGAGAACGTGGTGGCGCACAACGCGGGGCTGATGGGCGCGTACACCCGCGGCGGCATCTGGATCGGCATCAGCACACGGGGGACGATCACCCTGAAGGACTGTGCGTTCTCGGGCTTTCCGGGCAACGGGGTGTACGCCTCCCGGACGCGGGGCGTCGTACAGGTCGAGGGCGGCGAGTTCCGCAACAACGACGTCTCGCAGGTCCGTATCGGTTCGGACGGCAGCTACGTCCGCGGTGCGACGATCGCGGTCGACTCGACGAGCTCGCGGAGTCCCAACCCGGGCGAGGCGCTCAACCAGCGCGGGATCCGCTTCGAGGGCGCGAAGATCGAGTCCGGACGACCGGTGGCCCGCGACTGCGACGTGACGATCGCCGCCACTCCCCACTCGGAGGGCGGCGTCGTCGCCAACGGCACGTGCGGGGAGTTTCTCGTGGCGGACACCCGCATCGGGATCGGTGAGGACTACGTGCGGGGCGTACAGGCCAAGGTTCCCGACGGCGGCCCGAGCTACCCACCGCCATCCCGACCCCACGGTGCGCGCCTGCGCGGGGTGAGCGTCACGGGACCCGCCGCCGAGGGGACCGCGATCGAACTCCGCGAGCGGCAGGGCTCGACGATCGAGGCCTGTTGCATCCAGCAGGGGGGCGCGAACCGCGACGGGATCACGCTCGTCGATTCGCCGAACAGCCCCGTCCGGGACGCGACGATCGACGTCACCGGTCGGCCGGTCGAGCGCTTCGACTCCCCGGGCCCGAGCGACGTCACGACGGCGGGGAGCTGTCCGGTGCCGAGCCGGCCGGCCGGCGGACCGGGGGTGGGCCCGGACGCGGGCGGCACAGGGGTCGACCTCTCGCACGTCCTGACGATCGCCAGTCGGGGAACCCAGCGCGGGGGCACCCGCGCGTCCTACCGGCTGGCCGTCGACGGCGAACTCGAGCCGACGACGGCCAACGACGCCACGATCGACGACACCGACGACGTCTCGGGGTCGAGCGCCACGGGACAGGTCGGGCTCGGCGGCCGCGACAGCTACCGCTTCACCGGCGTCGTCGAGGCGTTCGACGTCGACGGCACGGCGACGGTCACGCTCGACGGCGAGGAGATCGACCCCGATGCGGTGATCGGGAAGATACTGGACACGCTCGCCGTCGAGAGCACGAGCGACGAGCGTGCCAGCTACACCTTCACCGTCGACGGCGAACTCGAGCCGGGCGAGCGGGCGAACCTCGCCGAAGCGACCGTCCCGGACGCGGTCGACGGGGACGAGGCCTCGGGATCGGTCGCGCAGGGTGGCGTCGACGACTACCGGATCGCCGGCCCGCCAGTACGGTTCGACCTCGACGGGCCCGCGCGCGTCGCGGTCGACGGTCGGCCGATCGACCCCGGCGCGCTTCCGAGCGAGGTGGTGACGTTCGCCGGCGGCGAGGGTCGCGGCACGTACGATCTCTCGGTCGACGGGGAGCTACGGACGAGTATCGCGAAGCCGGGGCTGGCCGATCCGAACGACACCGTCCTCGGTGGACGCGCCGACGGGCAGGTCGGACCCGGGGGCCGCGACAGCTACGGCTTCGACGGCGAGATCACCGGCCTCGACGTCAGCGGGGACGTGACCGTCTCGCGCAACGGCACGGCGATCGATCCCGATGAGTTCCTGCCCCCGGTGGACACGCTGACGATCTCTAGCCGGGGGACGCTCGCGGATGGCACCCGCGCGACCTACCGGTTCGTCGTCGTCGGCGACGTCAAAAAGAGCGGCGCGCACGGAGCCACGATCGACGACAACGACGCGATCGAGGGGGCGGTCGTCTCGGGACAGGTCGGTGGCGGTGGCCGTGACAGCTACCGACTCGTCGGGGACGTGCTCGCGTTCCGGCTCGACGGCGAGGCCGACCTCACGCTCGACGGCGCGGCGATCGACCCGGCAGCGCTGCCGGGCAGCATCCTGACGATCGCCAGCGAGGGCACCCAAGCGGAGGGCACGCGGGCCAGCTACGAGGTCAGGGTGAGCGGCGCGATCGAGCCGACGACGGCCAACGACGCCACGATCGACGACAGCGACAGTCACGGGGAGCGACGCGCCAGCGGACAGGTCGGGCTCGGCGGCCGCGACAGCTACGGCTACTCCGGGGTGATTACCGGCCTCGACGTCGACGGTACGGCGACGATCACCGTCAACGGCCAGGAGATCGACGCCGAGCGGTTCGTCTGAGCGACACCCGGACGGCGAGCGGGCCGTCGCTCTCGAATCTCTCCCGTCGACCGCGGCGGACGACGGCGCGGACGTGGGGTTCGGCCGCTCGTTCTGCCGGTGATACGGCCGTAACACGCGGTGGACGGCCGGACAGGGCGGGTCGGCGTGCTCAGTCGAGGTCGGCCTCGCGCTCGGCCTCGGGGCCGCGTCGTCCGGCGGTCCGCTCGACGGCCGTAGTGAGCGAGACGTTGAGCACGAGCATCGAGACGACGCCCCCGGCGACGGTGACGGCGTTCTTCACGGCGTGGTCGACGATGGCCGCGCCGAGGGCCGTCGCGGGTGCGACCGTCGGCACCAGTCCGACGACCAGCAGCGCGAACGCGCCCTCATAGAGGCCGACGCCGCCCGGCGAGAGGGGCAATACCTTGGCGAGGTTGCCGACGCTGACGGCGAAAAAGCTCACCGCGAGCAGCGTTCCCGGGGCGAGGCCCACGCCGAACGCGGCGAAGACGAGCGCCGCGGTGAGGACGTCGAGCGTCCAGATGAGGAGGCTCGACGCCCCCACCCGGGCGAACGCGCGGGCGTCGCTGGCGACGGTCTGGACGTCGCCGACGAACCGTTCGAGGACGCCCGCCAGCCGGTCGGCGTAGGCGTCCGGGCTGAGTCGGGTCACCAGCCCGCGCACCCGGTTGCGATCCGAGCGTGCGCTCCAGACGATGGCCGCCACGGCCCCGATGGCCCCGAGCCCGACGCCGGCGGCGACGAGAACGGCGACCCGCCCGCTCCGCCCCGCGCCCCGATCGGCCTCGCCCGCGAGCGTGGCTTCGAGGCCCGCCACGCTTCCACGGCGAGCGATGCGAACCCCGTCGGATAGGGGACCCGGCGGCGCGTCTTGACGACGTAGGCCCGGACGGCGTCGCCCGCCCGGGCCGGGAAGACGAGGTTCCCCGTCTGGGAGACGAACACCGCGCCCGTGAGAAATCCCACCCCCTCGTGGTAGCCCAGCTCGTCCAGGATGTCCCGGTAGCGCAGCCCGCGGAGCGGCCACGAGAGCAGGTAGACGACGGCGGCGACGGCGACGGGGAGCGAGTCGGCGTCGCCCATCTCTTCGAGCACCGTCGAGAGATCGAGGTACTGGGTCATCAACAGGACCGCGAGCACCGTCAGTAGCGTGCCCGCGGCGAGGCTCACCCGGCGCGTGATGCGGGGTGCAACCGAGAGCTGCCAGAACGTCCGCAGTATCTGAGAGCCCATCCCGAAGACGTCCCGGACGAGATCGACCTTCGTGTCGCCCTTGGGCGTCCACTCGACGGGGAACTCCCGGATCGAGTGGCCCGCGCGCTGGGCGCGCACGAGCACCTCGGTGTCCCAGAACCAGTGGTCGTCCTCGACGTCGTCGAGAATCGAGAGCAGTACTGCACGGTCGAACGCCTTGAACCCACACTGGTGGTCGCGCAGCGGGGAGCGCAGGAGCAGGCGGACGAGGCCGTTGTAGACGCGGCTCGGCCCCGAGCGCTGGGTCGGCCGCTCGGCGACGTGGCCCCGCATCCACCGCGAGCCGGTGGCGAGGTCGTACTCGTCCGAGCGGACGCTCTCGACCAGCTCTTCGAGGTGGCGCATGTCCGTGGCGAGGTCCGTGTCGAAGTAGACCAGCGTCTCGCCGCGTGCGGCGCGGAACGCGCGTTCGAGGGCTCCGCCCCGGCCGAGGCGTTCCTCGCTGTGGACGTGCCGGACGCGGCCGTCGCTTTCGGCCAGCTGCGCCGCGATCTCCGGGGTGCGATCGGTACAGCCGTCCTCGGCGACGAGCACCTCGTAGGTCCCCTCGGGGAGGAAGCCGGCGAGCGTGTCGAGGGTCGTCTCGACCGTGGCCTCGATGGTCGCCGCCTCGTCGTAGGCGGGGAGGACGACGCTGACCTCGACCGGACCGGCCGTCATGTCGTCGCCAACTCTACCGGGGACCGTGGTAGGGGTTTCGGTGTTCGCCACCCGCGGCGTCTCCGCCGGCCGAAGCGCCGACCCGCCGACCTAGGGCGACACGCCGCCACGCCGGGGAGCCACCGTCGGCGCCCTCGGCGTCCCCGGCAGCCGCCGTCGGCGTCCACAGCCCACCAGCCCCACACCCCGCCGCAGCGAAACGGGCAGATATTTTAGGGTGGCCTAAAAAGCCGTGTCCGTCAGCATGCCCCCGGACGTCTGTGTCGTCGTTCCCACGATCCGCGAGTACGAGTGTGTGCGCGCCTACGTCGAAAATGCCCGCGAGCACGGCTTCGACGTGAGTCGCCTCCAGTTCGTCCTCGTCACCGAGGACTTCTGTGAGACCGAGGCCATGCGGGAGATGCTCGACGAACTCGGCGTCTCCGGGGAGGTCTTCGACGGAAGCCGCCGCGAGGCGTGGTACGAGCGGGAAGGGGTCGCCGAGTTCGGCCACCTCGTGCCGGCGGCGAGCCACGCCGAGACGAGCTTCGGACTCCTGTACCTGTGGGCCCACGACGAGTCCGAGTACGGCGTCTTCATCGACGACGACACCCGCCCCCACGAGGCGTTCGACTTCTTCGGTCGCCACCTCCGGAACCTCGGCGACGAACGCGAGCGAAAGCGTGCGGGCGAGGACGGACGGAGCACCACGAGCGAGCGCGAGGGCAGCGGCGAGATCAGGGAGCTGCGTTCGGACGAGCGCTGGGTGAACGTCCTCCACGAGAACTTCGCGGAGCACGGCCTCTACCCCCGAGGATACCCCTACTCGGCGATGGCCGAGACCGTCGAGACGGGGACGACCGCGGCGTCCGACGCCGTGGCCTCGCAGGGCCTCTGGACGAACGTGCCCGACCTCGACGCCGTGCGCATCCTGATGGACGGCGACCTCCGCGGGCAGGCCACGACCCGCCTTTCGAGGACCGACTACGGGGAGCCGTTCGTCGTCGCACCGGGGCACTACCTCACGGTGTGCTCGATGAACCTCGCTTTCCGCCGGGAGGTCGTCCCGGCGTTCTACCAGCTCCCGATGGACGACAACCCGTGGGGAATCGGTCGGTTCGACGATATCTGGAGCGGCGTGTTCCTGAAGCGGGCCTGTGACGTCCTCGGCAAACAGGTCGTGACGGGGTATCCGCTCTGTGAGCACGACAAGGCCCCGCGCTCGACGTTCGACGACCTCGCAAACGAGGCCCCCGCCCTCGAGTGCAACGAGCACCTCTGGGAGGTCGTCGACGGGGTGGGCGGCGGGCGGGAGAGCTACGCCGGGGTGTACGCGGCGATGGCCGACGCGCTCTCTACGGGCGACTTCTCGGGGTACGCCAACGGGGCGTTCCTCAACCACGTCGGCGAGCACATGCACGACTGGCTGGCCTGCCTCGACGCGCTCGCGCCCGGATCGGTCCCGCGAGCGACGAGCGCCCCCGTCGCCGACGACTAGTAGTCGATCGGCGAGAGGGTCGCGAGTCGGGTCGGGAGCCGAGAACACCTCTAGCGGAGTTCGTCCCCAAGAGCCCCGACTACCGGCTGCTCGACTACACGACCGTACGATGCTGGCTCCTCCCCACCCTAACAGGTTAGGAGCGATTTTTATGTTCGGCCCTCCGCGCATCGGGCGCATGGGTCACGGACCGGACGACGCCAGCGAAACCGACGGGACGGACTGGCAGTGGCTCGGCGACGAGCGACGCGACGGTCCCCGACGACCGACGAGGTGGAGCGCGAACGACGACCCGCTGTCGCGCCGTTCCGTGCTCCGGGGAGCAGGCGTCGCCGGGGTCGGGCTGGCGGTCGGTGCCGGTACGGCGGGGGCCAGTTCCATCGACAGCGGCTCCTGTGAGCCGACCGATCGCGATGGCTCGCCGCCGCCCGGGCCGAGCGTGCTGTACGACGACCCAGTGACCGCACCACAGTTCGAGAACGGTTCGGGATGGCGGGCCGACCCGCTGCTGGTCTCGGGCGCTGAGGCCCACGTCGACGGGGAGTACCTCTACCAAGACTGGGTGTTCGACGACTACGGCGCGAACACCGCCGACGGGGACACCCCGCCACAGCCGCCGACGAGCACGTCGCTCACGAAACCGGTCGGCGACGTGGTCTACTACCCCACCGACGACGACACCTACCGCGACAACGCCGCCGACCTCCTCGAGTTCCGGACTCGGCCCGCGAAGGGCGGCGTCGCCTACCGGTTCACGCTGAACACGATGGTCGCACCCGACGTCGCTGGCGTCGCCGTCGGCATCGCTACCGGCGAGGAAACCGGGCGAACCGACTGGGGCTACGGTCTCGGCGACCTCGGGGCTCCCGTCGACCACGTACTCGTCACGTGGGGGACCGGTGGGGAACTCGACGGGACGACCGACGGCGTTCGCTCGGTGTCGGTCGACGAGCGCCGCAACCAGATCGAGGTCGTCGTCGACCTCGGTCCCGGCGAAGAGACCTGGCAGCACTACTGCGTCACCGGCGTCTTCGACGCCGAGGCCGAGCGATTCAAACGGATACAGGAGGAGGCCGACGAGGACAACCCCGGTGGCGCGCGCGGGTCGAACCCCCGCCCGTCCTCAACGCCGCGTTCCGGGACGAACCGCTGGTGGACGACAGCACGTTCACCATCGCATACGCGTGGCGCGACAAGGCACAGGCCGACGCGCTCGCGGCCCGTGATATCTCCGCGTTCGACGCCGCGGTGGACTTCGGGAAGCTCCGTCGGAACGTCACCGATCGACGGGTCCCCGATTCGGGCTTTCTCAACCGGCTCCACTCCTCGCGGGTCGCCATCGACGGTCAGGAGTCGTTCGCGGCCAACGAGGAGGGCGTCGAGGACGACGGCGAGGACGCGGTCCTCACGGGTCGGGTCCAGCCGTACTCGGTGTACGTCCCCGAGAGCTATACTCAGAGACAGAGGTATTGATACACCCCTGGTGGACTGATCGATTTGAGTGCTGTCCAGACTGCTGATCGAATCTCGGCACAACTCCCGAAGTA
>PXRN01000016.1 GCA_003021045.1 Halobacteriales archaeon QS_4_69_34
CGGGCGAGCCGGTCTCGCGGCCGGATTCGCCGCGGTAGAACCAGAGATCCGACCCGCAGATGGCGGTGTGGGTGACGCGGACGAGCGCGTCGGTCGGCGACTCGACTTCGGGCGCGGGGCGCTCCTCGACGCGGATGTCCTCCGGACCGTGATAGACGGCTGCACGCATCGGGTCCGCTACTCGCGGGCGGCCCAAGAGCCCGTCGGCCCGGCCCCGTAGGCAGTACTTCCCCCGTGTCGACCGCTCGGCCACCGACGCTGACACATTCACGTCAGGTTTGCTGTCTTTCTCACGTCGGTCCCGCCGAGTTCTCGGCCCCGTCGTCCGCCTCGACCGCGCCTTCCGGTCCCCTGCTCCCGGCGTCGCTCTCGCACCCACCGTTGTTCGTGGGCCCGCTCGCGGCGTCCGTCCCTTCCACTCGCCCGGTGAGGCGTTCGGCGTCCTCGTCGGCCCGCCACTCGCCGAGCTCCTTCGGATCGACGTGGACGAACACGTCGTCGATCCGGGGCAGCGCGCGGATCGACGCGACGATCGCCGACTCGATGGCGTGAGCCTCCCGGAGGGTGCGGTCGCCCTCGACCTCGACGTGGAGGCTCACGTCGATTTCGGGGCCGACGTAGTGAGCGATCACCTCGTGGACGCCCTCGACGTCGGGATGGGCGAGCGCGCGCCGGACGATCGTCGCCCTGAGCGACTCGGGGGGTGCGCGGCCCACGAGGTAGCCGACGTTGTCCCGGACGATCTCGAAACCGGTGTAATAGATACCGAGTGCGACGACGCCCGCAGCCAGCGGATCGAAGACGGGGAAGCCGGCCTGCGCGCCGAGAACGCCGACGAGTGCCGCCCCGGCGGTCAGGACGTCGTTGCGGTTGTCGAGCGCCGTGGCCGAGAGCGCCGGGGAGTCGTGGGTTTCGCCGGCACGCAGGCAGTAGCGATAGAGGCCGTACTTGAGGACGCCCGCGCCGGTTAGCACCGCGACGGCGGCTGGACCGCGGGAGACGGCGACGTCGCCGGCGAGAATCACGTCGAGCGCGCGCCAGAGGACGAACCCGCCGGTGGCGAACACCGAGAGCGCGATGGCGAGGGCGACGAACGGTTCGATACGCTCGTGGCCGTGCGGGTGCTCGGCGTCCGGCGGGCGCGTGGTGAGATAGAGCCCGCCGAGCACGACCGCGGAGTAGACGGCGTCGACGAGACTGTTGATCGCCTCCGAGCCGACCGCGAGGCTGCCCGTCCCGATCCAGACCCACCCCTTGGCGACGACGAGCAGTCCGTTAGCGGCAAGCACCAGCAGCCCGACTCGCCGGACCGCCGCGGCGCGCTCCATCACGTCCCCTGAGCGAGCGTCGCTCAAAGGTGCTTCGACGATGGCGTGGATGGCGTCTCTCCCCGCGAGTCGCGCCTACTCGATACGTACCGCCTCGTCCGTCCCGTCGATCGTCACACCCTCTTGGGCGGCGAAGGCCGCCTGGAGGCGCTCGTAGGTGTCCTCCAGTGCCTCGACGACGACCTTCGTGTCGCCGATCACGGCCATGAAGTTGGTGTCACCCGCCCACCGGGGGACGACGTGGGTGTGGAGGTGGTCCCCGATCGAGCCGCCGGCCGCGCTCCCGAGGTTGAGCCCGGCATTGAAGCCGTCGGGACCCAACGATTCGTCAAGGGCGCTTATCGTCCGCTGCGTGAGTCGGGCGTGGCCGAGCAGCACTTCCTCCGAGAGGTCGCGGTAGTCGCCGGTGTGGCGGTAGGGGATCACCATCGCGTGACCAGGATTGTAGGGGTAGTTGTTGAGCAGACAGAAGGCGTGCTCGCCGCGGGCGACGATCCGGTTCTCGCGGTCCGCGGCCGCGGCGGGCAGCGAACAGAACGGGCACTCGCCGTTCTCGCTGTCGGGAGTACTTCCCTCGCTCTCCCGATCGAGATCGCGCTCGACCCACTCGATCCGCCACGGCGCGAACAGCTGGTCCATGCGTCCGCTGGTGGGCGAAGCGAGTTAACGGCTCCCTCTCGTGTCCCTGCCGCCGGCAGCCCGGACGAGCGCATCCTCATAAGCCCCGTGCTTGTTCACGACTGTTTCAGTCCGGCTCCGCGGTCGAACGGTGTGGGCCGATTATCGACTTTCACCGCCCCTCGCTCCGTTTTTACTGTTTCAGCCGCTCGAACGGAAACGAACGGCCGCGGACGAAATGGGGTGTTTATGCTCGATTCGGCCATGGTGTAGTTCAATGTCGATCAGGAACGAGTCTGCTGGCGATCTCACGGAAGACTGTGACGGCTGCGCTCGCGAGACTCCCCACAGCGTTTCGATCCAGCTCCGCACCGAGAGCACGAAAGAGGAAAACGCCGAGTTCTCCCGCGAACCCTACCGCGTGAGCGAATGCATGCACTGTGGCGAGCAACGCATCCTCCGGATGAACAACGCCTGAGGAGACCGCTTCCCGGCGAAATCTGCACGTCCCCGAACCCGCGGCGGGCGGCGGCTTCTGTGAACGACGGACGGCTTCTCGACGGCGTCGACGAACCGTCCGTGACCGGTGTGGCGACGCCGCGAACGCTCGAATCGGATCGCGGTGCGGGACTCAGTCCGACGTGACGGCGACCTCGCCCTCGGGTCCTTCCTGCGTTTCGGTCGTACTCGCTTCCTCGCGGGCGGCTTTCTCCTCGGACTCTTTCTTGTCCTTGATTTTCTTCATCCTGAATATCTCTTCGCGTTCCTGCTCTTCGAGCTTCTGCTCGATGTACTCCTGGGACTCGTGGAGATCGGGCAGGAGCTTGAACTCGAGGGCGTTGACGCGGCGCTTCGTGGTTTCGATCTCGTCGA
This sequence comes from Halobacteriales archaeon QS_4_69_34, assembly GCA_003021045.1. GTDB lineage: Archaea > Halobacteriota > Halobacteria > Halobacteriales > Halococcaceae > PXRN01. The sequence continues at coordinate 2,820 of PXRN01000016.1, forward strand.
GCATCTTTTTCATCGCGGTTTCGACCTCCGCGGCGAGGATGATCTGCTCTAGAAGCTCCTCGTAGGCGTCGGCGGCCTCGTCGATGCGCGCGCTCGTCCCGAGGACGCCGTAGCCGCGCTCGTCGAGGCGCTTTTTGACCTTGGTGGACTCGATCTGGGGGACCACCACGCCCATGATGTTCTTCGAATTGATCGTGATCTCGGGGTGCTCTTCGAGCGCCGCGGCCGCCCCCCGGACGGCGACGTCACCCTCCATTGCCCGTGCCACGTCGATGGTCTCTTGGGCCGCCTCGTAGTCGTCCTGCATGTCCGAGCGGACGTCCTTGGACTGGTCGAGGATGTCCATGAACTCCATGATGAGGCCGTCACGCTTCTTCTCTAGGGTGTCGTGGCCGCGCTCGGAGAGCTCGATGCGGTCCTCGATCGCCATCAGGTTCTTCCGGGTGGGCTTGACGTCGGTGGTCATGTAACGGCCCGTTGTCGACCGAGGCTCTTACCTCTTGTCGTCGCGCGGCTGCGGGTCGTGGCTCGACCGGACGACCCGGGATTCGGCGGCGCGTTCCCATCGAGATAGAGCGTAATCTCGATCACCGCAAAAACCGAACCAGAGTGGGTCGCGTTCGACGGTCCCCGGGGGACGGTTCGCGAGCGACGTGGCCCGGCTAGTCCGCGGCGGCCTCGTCGGCGTCCGCGGACCCCTCGCTCTCGTTCTCGCTCTCGCCGGCGACCCCGGTATCGACGTCCTCGCGGTAGTACGTCTCGATGTGCTCCTCGTCGACGCGGTTGAGCTCGGTCCGTGGCAGCGTCGAGAGCAGCTCCCAGCCGATGTCGAGGGTCTCCCCGACGTCGCGGTTCGTGTCGTAGCCCTGCTGGACGAACTCGCTCTCGAACCGATCGGCCAGATCGAGATAGAGGTTGTCCCGCTCGGAGAGCGCCTCCCGGCCCACGATGTTCACGAGGTCGCGCAGGTCCTCGCCCTCGGCGTAGGCGGCGTAGAGCTGGTCGGAGACGTCGCCGTGGTCCTCGCGGGTGAGGCCCTCGCCGATGCCGTCGTCCATCAGCCGCGAGAGACTCGGCAGCACGTTGATCGGCGGGGCGATCCCCTGTGAGTTGAGGTTTCGGTCCATCATGATCTGGCCCTCGGTGATGTACCCCGTCAGATCGGGGATCGGGTGGGTATCGTCGTCGCCCGGCATCGTGAGGATCGGGATCTGCGTGACCGATCCCTCGCGGCCCTTGATGCGGCCTGCGCGCTCGTAGAGCTGGGCGAGGTCGGTGTACATGTAGCCCGGATAGCCCCGTCTCCCCGGGACCTCCTCGCGCGCGGCCCCGATCTCCCGCAGGGCCTCACAGTAGTTGGTCATGTCCGTGAGGATCACGAGCACGTGATAGCCCTTCTCGAAGGCGAGATACTCCGCTGTGGTGAGCGCGAGCCGCGGCGTGATGGTGCGCTCGACGGCCGGATCGTCCGCGAGGTTGGCGAAGACGACCGAGCGTTCGAGCGCGCCCGTGCGCTCGAAGTCCGCGAGGAACTCGTTTGACTCCTCGGCGGTGATCCCCATCGCGCCGAAGATGACGGCGAACTCCGAACCATCGCCGTCGTCTTCGCCGCTCCCTTCGTCCTCCTCGGGGACGGTCGCCTGCCGGGCGATCTGGAGCGCCAGATCGTTGTGTGGTAGGCCCGACCCCGAGAAGATCGGGAGCTTCTGGCCCCGAACGAGGGTGTTCATGCCGTCGATGGCGCTCACGCCGGCTTGAATGAACTCCTCGGGGTACTCACGAGCGAAGGGGTTGATCGCCGCGCCGACGATGTCCTGGCGCTCGTCGGGCACGATCTCCGGGCCGCCGTCGATCGGCTGGCCCGACCCGTCGAGCACCCGTCCCAGCAGGTCCTCGGTGACGGGCATCTTGAGCGTCTCGCCGAGAAAGCGCACCGACGCCTCACGGTCGATCCCGGTAGTGCCCTCGAACACCTGGATGGCGACGAACTCCTCGGAGGACTCGAGCACCTGCCCACGCAGGGTCTCGCCCGCGGACGTCTCGATCTCGACGATCTCGTCGTAGCCCACCGGCTCGTCGATCTCGACGAACACGAGGGGACCGCTGACCTCCTCGATGGTCTGGTATTCCTTCATTGCTGTAGTTTTCTAGTATTTGTCACCGAGCTGGTGCTCGATGTCGCTTTCGATCTCCTCGATGAACGGTTCGTACTCCTCGGTGGTGCCGATCCGGTTCAGGCGGGGCGCGGCGTCGATCGAGGTGATCTCCTCGACGGGCACCCCCGCGTCGAGCGCCGCGAACGCCTCGTCGTGGTAGGTCTTGATCGCGCCCATGATCAGGTAGGTCTTCTCGGGCGGCGAGTAGGCGTCGACGTCGTGGAGCGCGTTCTGCTGGAGGAACGCCTCCCGGAGGTACCGGGCCACCTCGAGGGTGAGCTGCTGGTCCTCCGGCAGGGCGTCTTTCCCCACGAGCTGGACGATCTCCTGGAGCTCCGCCTCCTCGTCGAGCGTGTCGATCGCCCACTGGCGGACCGCCGCCCAGTCGGACGCGACCTCCTCCTCGAACCACGGGTCGAGCTGATCGCGGTACAGTGAGTAGGACTCGTTCCAGTTGATCGCCGGGAAGTGCCGGCGCTCGGCGAGGTCCGCGTCCAGCGCCCAGAACGTCTTGACGATCCGCAGGGTGTTCTGCGTTACCGGCTCGGAGAAGTCCCCGCCGGGTGGCGACACCGCGCCCACGACCGATATCGATCCCTCGCGATCGCCGAGGGCATCGAAGTAGCCCGCGCGCTCGTAGAACTCCGAGAGGCGCGCGGCGAGGTAGGCGGGATAACCCTCCTCGCCGGGCATCTCCTCCAATCTCGAACTGATCTCGCGCATCGCCTCCGCCCACCGCGACGTGGAGTCGGCCATCAGCGCCACGTCGTAGCCCATGTCGCGGTAGAACTCCGCGATCGTGATTCCCGTGTACACGCAGGACTCGCGGGCCGCGACGGGCATGTTCGAGGTGTTGGCGATGAGGCAGGTCCGGCTCATCAGCGGCTTCCCGGTGTTGGGGTCCTCCAGATCGGGGAAGTCGTCGATCACCTCCGTCATCTCGTTGCCCCGCTCGCCACAGCCGATGTAGACCACGATGTCGGCGTCGGAGAACTTGGCGAGGCTCTGCTGGGTGACGGTCTTCCCGCTACCGAAGGGGCCGGGAATCGCCGCCGTGCCACCCTTCGCCAGCGGGAACAAGCCGTCCTGGATACGCTGGCCCGTGACGAGCGGTGTCGTCGGCGTCTGCTTGTCGACCGTGGGTCGGGCCTCCCGGACCGGCCACTCCTGGTACATCGAGACCGTCTCACCGGAGTCGAGTTCCACCACCGTGTCCTCGACGGCGAACTCGCCCTCGGCGACGCTCTCGACGGTCCCGCCCTCGTGGCCCGGCGGGACGAGCACCTTGTGTTCGATGCTCTCGGTCTCGGGAACGGTGCCGACGACGTCGCCGGGCCCCACGTCCTCGCCCTCCTCGACGGTCGGCGTGAACGCCCAGTGTTTTTCGAGGTCGATGCCGGGGGCATCCACGCCGCGGTCGAGAAAGGCCCCCATCCGGTCTTCGAGCACGTCGAGGGGGCGCTGGACGCCGTCGTAGATCGAGTCCAGCATCCCGGGGCCGAGGTCGACCGACAGGGGTTCGCCGGTGTTCTCGACCGGCTCGCCCGGAGCCACGTTCGAGGTCTCCTCGTAGACCTGGATGGTGGTGCGGTTGCCCTCGATCTCGATCACCTCGCCCATTAGACCCTCATCGCCGACGTAGACGACGTCGTTCATCCGGGCCCCGAGGTCGGTGGCGACCACGACGGGGCCGCTCACGCTCTCGATCCGACCGTCCTCGCTCGTTCCCGTTTCGGTTTCCGTTGCTTGACTCATGTGTGGTGTGTAGTCCGTGGTAGTTGGCGTCCGTGGTAGTCGGCTCTCGTAGTAGCCGTGGTGGGCCCGCAGTCGGCGTCGCTACTCGTCCATCAGGTCGATGCCGATCGCGCGTTTGATCTGCTCGCGCAGTCCGCCGCCCGCACCGTCGCCCCCGAGGGTGACGAGCGTCGGCTCGATGCTCGTCTCGGCCGTCTCCCTGACGTCCCGCGAGAGGTGCTGCATGTCTTCGGCGTGCATCACGACGATGCCAACCTCCTCGTCGGCGAACGTCCGCTCGACCGGCGCGTCGAGTTCGTCGGGCTTGTCCCCCTCGGGGACGGCCTCGACCTTGCGCACGCCTGCGAGCCTGAACCCGTCGGTGAACGTCGGGCTGCCGATCACCGCGATCTCCCGGCTCATCGTCCCCGGCTACTCGCGCCGCCCGTTTCGACCTGTCGGTTCGTCCTCGACGCCGCCCCCGTCGCCGGCCGCCCGCGCCCGGCCCGGCTCACAGCAACACCAGCTCCTCCTCGATCGCCTCTGTCGGGAGACCGGCCTCGCTCCCGCGGGCGATGGCGCGGACGTTCTCGACCTCGCGCTCTTTGGCGAGCACGTAGGCGAACACCGGACACACCGAGAGGGGATAGACGTTCGAGAGGTGGTCGGCGTACTCAAGCAGCGCGGCCTCGAGGGCACGCTCGAAGTCGACGAGGCCCCCGGCGGCGTCGAGGTCGTCGAGCGCCGCCGCGAGGTCCTCGCCGTAGGGGCTCTCGCGCAGGCGCGCGACCAGTTCCCCGGGGCTGCCCGCCAGTCCGCGGAGCTCGCCCGCCGAGAACAGCCGCCCGCCCTCGATGAAGTACTCCGCGGGGTCGACGTCCGCGCCGCTGCGCGCGAGCCGGAGGGCGTTGCGGACGTTCCGGAAGTCGATCTCGGCTTCGAGGAACTCGACGTACAGCTCCGTCGCGCGGTCGCGCTCCCGGGGAAGGTCCGCGAGCAGTCCCTCGTAGTACGCCCGGTCGACGGCGTTCTCGAGGGGGACGAGGCTGTCCTCCGCCTCGTAGGTCTCGAAGGCCGTTTCGAGCCCGTCGGCGAACATCGTTCCCGAGAGCTGATCGACGACCGTCTCGATCGAGTCCGCTTCGAGGAGCCGATCCACCTGTCTGTCGTCGAACTCGCCGGCCCTGATGAGGTCGGCCTCGATCGCCTCGCGGTCGGCTCCCGAGTACAGCCCGCGGAGCACGGTCTTGACGTTCCAAGCGTCGAACGTACGGAGGTAGCGCGCGACGTAGTCGTAGAGCCGCCCGTCGGCCCAGCGCAGGAGGTCCTCGAAGTGCTTGGCCATGTTGCGGTGGAGCGCGTACTCGATGAGGTCCACGCCGGAGTGGCGCGCGCCGAGCGCGTTCAGCTCCGCCTCGTACTCCGACTCCTCCATGAAGCGGGCGATCTCGCCGGGGCCCATCCGCACCAGCTTCCGGTAGTCGTCCTCGTCGAACAGCTTCGCCCGGCGCGAGCGCACCCGCGCGGTGACGTACTCGTAGTTCGATTCACCGCTCCCGGCCGTCGCGCTCATCGGTCCGTGGCGCTCCCGGTGTCGCCCTCGGTCTCGGTTCCGGTTCCATCCCCGCTCTCGATTTCGGTCCCGCCCGCGCCACCGGTGCCGTTCTCGAAGAGCCGGTCGCTGACCGCGCGCAGCTCCTCGTCCCAGACGGCGTCGAGCACCGAGTCGAAGGTGTCGTTTACCCGTACGCGGGAGCGCTCGCTCTCGGCGACGATCCCGCCCAGACAATCGATCTCGCCGGCGCGCTCGAAGTCCTCGTAGTCCGCGAGGACCGCGTCGAGCAGGTCGGCGTCGTCGGCCCGGCCGTAGACCTCGACGGTCGCGCCGGCCTCGAACTCCCGTGCGGCGTCGTCGAGCAGTGCCCGGGTCAGCGCCTCGCGTCGGTCGCCCGACAGCGCCGCGACGCGCGCCGCGGCCGCCTCGCGGACGTCCTCGAGGACGTCCCGGCGAGCTTCGAGGCGCTGTTGTTTGGCTTCGAGCTTGGCGCTCGACAGCCGCTGTTCGCGCTCGCGTTCGATCGTCGTCTCGATTTCGCGCTCGCGCTCGGCTTCGATCTCCGCGGCGTCGTCCTCCGCGGCAGCGACGATCTCTTCGGCGCGTGCGTCGGCCTCCTCGCGGATGCGCGCGGCGCGCTCCTCGGCTTCCTCGGTGATGTCCCCGGCGACCGTATCGAGGCTCATGGGCGTTAGGGAAGCAGGAACGCAAGCACGAACGCGAAGATCACGATCGTCTCCGGGATCACGGTCAACAGTAGCGCCACACCCAGCGAGATCGAGTCCTCGGCGAGCGCGCCGACGGCGGCCGCGCCGATGCCACGCTCGGCGATCCCCGCGCCGAGCCCGGCGATCCCGACGCCGATCCCGACGCCGAGTGCCGCGGCACCCTCACCCGTGAGTGCAGATTGGCCGCCACCTTCCTGAACGAGCGGTACGAGCGTGTCGACGAACGCAATGACCAGTTCTATCATTCGTTTATGGGGTCCTCAGTCGCGTGTTCGCTCGTCTCCGAACGGTTCGTAGTGCCGCCAGCCCCGGCATAAAGCTTCCCAAAACGCTCGGCGCGACCCCGCTCGTCCCCGTTCACGAGCAGCCGTACCGTGTTCGAATGATGGTCCTCTCGGTGGCCGCATCGGGCGGCCGGTTCGACAGTAGCTGCTGTACCGCGATCAGGGCGATCTGCGGGCCGTCAGGCCGCCGGAGCGACCGCCGCGCAACCCGGAGACAGGGGGCGTCAGTCCTCGGTCGTGTGGACCCGCTCGCGGCCGAACGGCTCGTAGGCCTCGCCGCCGCCCTCGTAGGCCCGTGACTTCGAGAGGAACTCGACGAACTCCAGCCGGATGGCCTGGAGGCCGGCGCTCGTCAGCCCGAGTCCGAGCACGATCAGGTGGCCGACCACGAACACGAGCACCGCGGCGACGGCCCCGCCGACGAGCGCGAGCCCCTCGCCGTTGATCAGTCCGGCGAACATCAGCTCCTCGGCCGGCACCTCGACCGGCGAGGCGTACCGATCGCTGAAAAAGAGGAAGTGGAACTCCTCCTCGTGCTGGTAGGCCCCGAACACCAGCAGGTTGACGACAAAGGCCAGCCCCGCCTTGGCGAGCAACACCGCCGCCAGCCGGGCGTAGGAGAGCACGTTCACGAGTCCCTGGGCGAACTCGACCAGTTCGACGGGCTCGTCGGTGAGGAGGAGGAGTAGTCCGAGGACGTACACCCCGGCTCCGGCGAGCCCGACCGTCGCCGGGAACCCGGCGAAGCCGAGCGCGAACGGCTCGCCGCTGAACACGTCGAACAGGAACGACGGCTTGAGCCCCTCGGCGCTCGTGCTGAAGATCCACACCCAGAGCCCGAGCATCATCAGCAGCCACGAGCCGCTCTCGCCGGCGGCGTGCCCGAGGCCGTGCCCGCGGAGGGTCTCGACGAAGGCGATGACGTAGCCGATCGTGAGGTGGAGCAGGCCGAACAGCAGGCTCACGACCACCCACAGCTGGGCCCACTCGACCGCCGCGGGCGAGAGACCCTTTTCGAGGGGCGGGTGGCCGAGGCTCAACAGGAGGCCCGCGCTCTCCCCGGTCCCCCAGAGGAGCTCGCCGAGCTGGTGGAGGCCGAACACCTCGCCGTAGAGCACGCCGAACAGCATCGTGAACCCGCCGGCCCACATCCCGACGGCTCCGATACCCCGGACGGCGGTGCTGTCGAACCGCGAGTAGATAGCGTAGCTGATGAGCAGGTAGAGCGTCCCGTAGCCGAGGTCGCCGATCATGAAGCCGAACAGCGCCGGAAACGTCAGAAAGAGGACTACCGTGGGGTCGAACTCGGCGTACGTCGGCCGGTCGACCAGCTTGAGTAGCGTCTCGAACGGCCTCACGGGACCGGGATTGTCCTGGACGACCGGCGGCTCGCCCGTCGCCATCGGGCGGTCTTCCTCCCGGCCGCCGTCCGGTCGCACGACCGGATCGTCGGCTGCGGGGTCGTCGGTCGTACAATCGTCGCTCGCGACATCGCCGGCCACAGAGTCGCCTCCCGCGGATCGGTCGTCCGCATCGCTACCGTGGGGATCGCCGTCCCCGCCGGGCCAGCCGCCGTCGGTCGCCGCGGGCGGGCCTCCCTCGCTTTCGGTGGACTCGCGGCCCGTCAGCCGGCCCTCCTCGTCGTAGTCCGCCCGTTCGAGCTCCTCGACCGCGACGTGCTCGCCCACGGCCTCGGCGAGGCCCTCCGCGAGGTCGTCCACGCGCTCGGTGGGGATCCAGCCCTCGGCGACGAACGCGTGGGCCGTCGTCGCAAAGGAGAGGGGAGCCTCCCGGCGCTGGAGTTCGATGGCGAGGTGCTCCTCGGCGGCGAGCAGGAACGCCTCGAAGTTCTCGCGGGCCTCGTCGAGCTCGGCGTCCACCGAATCGAGCTCGCGCTCGATCTCGGCGAGGCGTTCCTCGCGTTCGGCGACGTAGGCCTCGGGGCTGCCCTCCGCGTCGGGAATCTCGACGGGCGCGAACTCCACCCCGACGAGCGCCTCCTCTAGGACGTCGTGCTCGCCCGCTGCGGGACGGGCGAAGACCGCGACGGCCTCGTCTTCGGCGAAGACCTCGGAGGCCGCGACGGTCTCGTTCCCGTCGAGTGCGCGCTCGACGTCCCGGGAATCGCCCTCGCCGACGCGGGTTTCGAGCGTATCGTAGCCGCCGAGCAGGTCGAGGTCGATCCCGAGCGCCTCGATGGGGGCCATCGACTCGATGCGCTCTACGGTGGCCCGTCGTTCGTCGTCGAGCTCGTCCCGGCGGTCGTCGAGCGCGTTCACTTCGTCCCGGACGTCTTCGAGCACCGGATCGAGGGATCCGGGAACGTCGGCCGCGCTCGGGCCGTCGCCGGTTTCCGAGCGCTCGTCCGCGCTGGCGTTCTCGGCGTCGATGCCGAGGATGCTCTGGAGCGAGCGGACGGTAACGAGCTGCTCGGCGGCCTCCTCCGCGCCCACGGCGGGATCGCCCGGCTCGAAGCCTTCCCACGAGCCGGCGTAGTCGCTCATGTGGAGGAGGTCGAGCCGGTGGATCGTCCGGACGGCGTCGTCCATCACGCGCTTGGTGCCCGTGATCGACACCCGGCTCATCCGTTCAGGCCTGAGCATGGACCTCCTCTTCGAAGCGCTCGACGACGTACTCGGCGGCGTCGTCGACGTGTTCTCGTGCGCGGGCTTCGAGCGCTTCGCGCTCTGACTCGCCCGCCGCGAGGATCGACTCGCGCTCTCCTTCGATCTCCTCGCGGGCCGCTTCGAGACGCTCCTCGCCGCTCGCCTCGGCCTCCTCGCGAGCCTGCTCGCGGATCTCCTCGGCGCGCTCGCGTGCTTCCGTGATGCGCTCCTCGCGGTCGCGCTCGGCCTCGGCGACGATCTCCTCTGCCTCGCGCTCGGCCGACTGAATTCGGTCTAGAACCTCTGGTCTGGCCATCTGTGTTCCTTGCCCGGGCGTTGCGCGAGCGCCTATTTGGTAGTTGCGAATACCGTTTCGTGGTGGTCGAAGCGTGCTCCGCTCCCACGGGACGATCCCCGATCACCCGCTCGTCGCCACACATCAGGGGAGTTATGTCCCGCCAGCACCCACCCAGTCCAATGGGCGTCCTCGAAGACAAGGCGCGGGCGCGGACCTTCTACAAGTACCTCTCGAAGGTCTACGACCGGGTCAACCCGTTCGTCTGGACCGAGGCGATGCGCGGCGAGGCCATCGCCATGCTCGATCCCGGGGCCGACGACCGTGTGCTCGACGTCGGCTGTGGGACGGGGTTTGCCACCGCGGGCCTCCTCGAACGGACCGAGCGCCTCCACGGCATCGACCAGAGCCCCCACCAACTCGGGAAGGCCTACGCGAAGTTCGGTACGGAGGGACCCGTTCGCTTCTACCGCGGCGACGCCGAGCGCCTGCCCTTCCGGGACGACGCCTTCGACGCGGTGTGGTCGTCGGGTTCGATCGAGTACTGGCCCAACCCCGTGGCCACGCTCCGGGAGTTCCGCCGGGTCGTCGAGCCCGGCGGCGGCGTGCTCGTCGTCGGCCCCAACCACCCCGACTCGACGCTGCTCGGCCGGGCGGCCGACGCGTTGATGCTCTTTTACGACGAACGCGAGGCCGATCGGATGTTCGCCGACGCTGGCTTCGAGGTGCTCGAACACCGGACGATGGGGCCCTCGCACGCCCCCGAGGTCGCCATCACGACGCTCGCCCGCGCGCCCGAGTGAACGGAGAGGGCCCCGCCGGGGGAACGGAGACACGACAACGCGACGGACGACAGGACGGCGCGAGAGCGGCGAGTGGTGGGGCGATCGCGGCGGCAGGACCGATCCCCTCAAAAACGCGCCCTAGAACTGTCCGAGACCCGTCTGGGTCTGGCCGGTCCTGACCTCCTCCCAGGAGACGTCGAGTGCTTCGAGCACGCGGGCGATCGGTCCCTTGAGCGTCTTGTCGAGCATCTTCTCCCAGTCGACGACGAACTCCGCGGGGACCTGGTCGGCGTACGCAAAGCAGATCACTCCCTCGCCCGCGCTGACGTCGCGCTTGAACGCGCCGTACAACGGGTCCGCCGAGGGATCGAGACCGCGCTCTCGCTCGATCCGGTCGAAGAAGTCGGGATGGACCTTCTCCAGATAGAGGCGCTTGGGTTTCGAGCCGCGCTGGAAGTTGGTCCCGAGGAGGAGGTTGGCGTACTTCGCGCCCCGTACCTGAGCGGTGTCGGTGTCGTAGTCGTCGAGGCGCTTGCCGATGCCGCCGGGGATGCCCACGTCGTCGAGGTCGGCCTCGCCCTCGACGAACGCCGCGATCACGTCGTGGACGTACTCCTTGACGGCTTCGAGGTCCTCGCCGTGGACGATCCGCTCGATCACCTCGCGCTGGACGCGCTTAGTGACGGGCGCGATGTCCGAGCGCTTGTACTCGAAGCCCGTGATGTCGACGTCGTCGACGTCCGTTCCCTCCTTCCAGACGATGTGACCCGCGTACCGTTTTTTCTTGCCCGCCTGGAAGAACCGCCGGTAGAGTTTCTCGAACTCGATCTCGAAGCGGTGGGCCTCGGCGTCGAGCCGTTCGCGCGCGAACGCGTCGTAGGAGTCGTTGATGTGGGCCGCGATGTCGAAGGACTGCTCGATGGCCGCCGCCTTCGGTGTGTCACTACCGAACTCCAGCATGACACTGTCGGTATCACCGTACACGACTTTTTTGCCGTGTTCGTTCGCGGCCCGCTCGGTGTGCTCGATGACCTCTCTGCCTGTCGCGGTGATGGCCGCTGCGTTCTCCTTGTCGTAGAGCCGGAAGCGATCCCATCCCGAAACCCCATAGAGAGAATTCATAATTACCTTGACAGCTTGCTGCTGACGGTCGTAGGTCTCGTACTCCCGGCTCCCCGGGCGGTGCTCGTCGCGCCGGGCCTTCTTCGCGTCGCGCTCGGCGAGCAGCGCGTCGACCATCTCGCGCATGATGCCGTCGGGCTCCTTGCGGAAGCGCTGGCCGTTCGGAGCGCGGTAGGTCGCGCCGTCGTACTCGGGCCCGACTTTCGTCTCCGGCGAGGCGTTGATGGTCACCATCGCCATCGGGTAGAGGCTGGCGAGGTCGAGGACGCTCACCATCTCGCGCACCCCCGTGATGGGTTCGAACACTGCACCGCCCTCGAACTCCTCTACCTCCTGGCGGCCCTTCGAGGGCAGCGCGAACTCCCCGTTGACCGCGTGGAGGACGTACATGTCCACGGCGTCACCGGGCGTGGGGGCGTCCTCCAGTCTGCAGCCGACGAAGGAGGCCACCTCCTTCCAGAAGGCGATCACGTCCTGCTTGCGGTCGAGTTCGACGCAGAGTTCGACGTCCCGGAGGTTGTACTCCAGCAGCCGTTCCGGATCCTGCTCCCAGAGGTCGCCGATGTCGCCGGGGTAGCGCTCCTTGCCGACGCCGAGCTCGACCTCGCCGACGGCGTCGAGGCGATAGGAGTCGAGCTCGGTGAACTGCGTGCGCTTGTAGGCGTACAGCAGGTCGAACACCACTCTCCCCTTGACGTTCGGCCCGCCCCAGCCGCTCCGCCAGACCTCGTTCACCCGCGAGAGACGGTCGGGGGCGAGGTCGTACTCGTCCCGGTCGGCCCCGCCGAGTTCCTCCAGCCGGTCGAGGAAGTATGGCATATCGAAATCATTGAAATTCCAGCCAGTTGTAACGTCCGGGTCGGTTTCGGCGACGTAATCGAGAAAGGCCGCGAACATCGCCTCCTCGCTCCCGAACCGGCGCACCTCGTAGGTCGCGTCCTCGGTCAGGGGATCGAAGTCTTCCAACGAGTCGGGGCCGGGCTCGCTGTCGGGTGCTTCGTACAGCCAGTTGATATAACGGTTCTGGGAGGAGTCGTGGCTGGTGAGACAGAGGATCGCCTCCTCGCCTTCCTCGGGGAAGCCCGAGCGGTCGTCGACCTCGATGTCGAAGGTGAGCACGCGGATCTCGGCCTGTGCGTCGACGGCCTCGATCTCCCCGTGAGGAACCACGAGCGCGCCGTCGGACGCGCGCCGCGTGGGGACGCGGAGGCCGCTGGTGACGCCCTTGTCGATCAACAGGCGGTTGGGGAACAGGACGTCGGCCTCGTAGTGCTCGAAGCGCTCACGCAGTTGGCCGACGTCCCGCGGGGTCTGCCCGAAGACCTTCGTCAGCCGTTCGCCCCGGATGCTCTCGTAGGGTGCGCCCTCGGCGTCGGTTTCTTCCGCGCCCGTGATCCGGTCGTCGTCGAGGTCGCCGGGCGAGAGCGAGTCGGTCGGAACGTAGAAGTAGGGTCGAAATCCGTGGACGCGGACGTGCTCGACCCCGTCATCCTCGGTGCGCCCGAAGACGTGGACGATCGGCCTCTCCTCGCTGCCGGTCCCCTCGATGGTGTAGTCGACTTGCGTGACTCCGATCTCGACGACCCCCTCGGCCGCGGGAAAGCGCCGCGTCGCCGGGTCGACGACCGCGGTCGCCGGTCCAGCGTCGCCGGCGACCGCGGCGGCCTCCTCGGCGGGACGGTCCTCGCGCGACGCCTCGTGGTCGACGAGGGCCGTCTGGGTCGCTTCTTTCCCGTCGCTCATGTCTCCGGATTCGGCCGCACCGATTAAAATCCCCGCGATACGTATCCTTTCGCTACCGTCCACGACGCCCCAGTCCACCCGCCCTGTGCGGATCTCTCGTCGGCGCGCGATCGGCTGGAGAGGGCGACGATCGACGAGGGTCGGTGGAGGTGGACGTGCCGAGCCGTGATCGTCCCCACCGGGAGCGGATCGGCGACTCGTCCGGGACGAACACGCCTGCGAGCGCGACCGGCAACATCCGTCGCGTTCCGCAAACGCTATTACGTGGTATAACGTACCGTGGTACGAGATGGCTACCACGCCGGATCGGGTCGCGGGTCGGCCCGACGAGAGGGGAAGAGACGCGGGGCCGGCCGTACCCGCCGTCGTCGAGACGACCGAGACCTACGAGGTGACGGAGGGCACCGTCTTCTACGACGCCACGAATCCGCTCGCGTGGCTCGAAACCAGCCGCGCGCTCGCCCTCGACGAGCAGCGATAGGCGCGGAACGCTTTTCTCGCCGGCCGACCGCTCGACGAGCGTGTTCGACGGCGACGATGCGGACGATCCCTGGCCCCACGAGCCCGACGAGCCCGACCCCGAGGCTGAACTCGCGCCCGATCCACCGTCGGTGTCCATCCCCGATACCTCGGAGGCCGACGTGCCGGCCGAACTGCTACGGGTCTTCTGGGGACTCGTCCTCGCGCTCAACGTCGGGCTGCTGGCGACGATCCTGGGGATCTTGCTCGTCGCCTTCCGTGGCCGGTGGCTGTTCGGCGGCAGCCTCGCTCTACTCGGCACCACCGTCCTCGCCACCGCCTACGTCGGCTATCGCGTCCACGAGGGTGGGTGAGCCGCCGGGGTCGACGGGCGTGCCGGGTCCGATAGTGCCGTCGGGGTCGACGACGCCGGCGAGCCCGGCGGACGGACCGCTGGTATCGAGGACACGACCGCAACCGATACCCGTCCGTCGCCCGAAGTAGCGTTCGTGCACCCCGTCCGCGACGAACGCGCGCTCGACCTGCTCTCCGCGCTCGACGCCCGCGAGCGCGTCGGCGTCCGCGAGCTGCTCTCGACGACCGGGTGCTGCGAGAGCGACCTCCACGGACTCCTCGCTGAGCTCCGGGCCGCGGGGCTCGTCGCCGAGACGACCGCCGCCGGCGAGCGGGGCTACCGGACCACCCGTGCCGGGAGCGAAGCGCTCGCCCGGCTCCGGGACGAGTGAGCAGTCCGGGGCTGTCCCCCTTCCCCCGTTCCTCGTCGATCTCTCGCCCACGCTGGCGATCACGAGCCGCGACAGATCGTCCGCGTTCGCCCCTCGGAGTCGGAATTCGGCCCCGAATCGGGTGCCACCCGAAGCCTCTTATGAACCACCACCCTATCGGCGGCCAATGACCGATACGGTGGACGAGGTCGATCAGCCCTACGATACCGAGGCCTCACAGCAGGAGAAGATCGCCACGCTCGAAGAGCGGATCGAGGCGCTCGACTCGGAGAACGAGGAGATGCGCGATCGGCTGCTCGACGCCAACGCCGAGAACAACAAGTACCAGCAGAAACTCGAGCGGCTCACCCACGAGAACAAGAAGCTCAAGCAATCGCCGCTGTTCGTCGCCACCGTCCAAGAGGTCGCCGAGGACGGCGTCATCATCAAACAGCACGGCAACAACCAAGAGGCGCTCACCGAGGTAACGAAGGAGACCCGCACTGAGATCGAACCCGGCACCCGCGTGGCGGTCAACAACTCGCTGTCGATCGTCACGGACCTCGACGACGAGACCGACGTCCGCGCACGCGTCATGGAGGTCGACGAGAGCCCCGACGTCTCCTACGCCGACGTCGGCGGCATCGACACCCAGCTCGAAGAGGTGCGGGAGACCGTCGAGCTGCCCCTCGATCGGCCCGAGCTGTTCGAGGGCGTCGGCATCGATCCTCCCTCCGGCGTCCTGCTGCACGGCCCGCCGGGCACGGGCAAGACCCTGCTGGCGAAGGCCGTCGCCGAGGAGACCGACGCCACCTTCATCAAGATGGCCGGCTCCGAGCTCGTCCACAAGTTCATCGGCGAGGGCGCGAAGCTCGTCCGCGATCTGTTCGAGGTCGCGCGCAACCACGAGCCCGCCGTCCTGTTCATCGACGAGATCGACGCCATCGCCTCCAAGAGGACTGACTCGAAGACCTCGGGGGACGCGGAGGTCCAGCGCACGATGATGCAGCTCCTCAGCGAGATGGACGGCTTCGAGGACCGTGGCGAGATCCGCATCATCGCCGCCACCAACCGTTTCGACATGCTCGACCGTGCCATCCTGCGCCCGGGCCGGTTCGATCGCCTCATCGAGGTGCCCAAACCGGACGCCGAGGGCAAAGAGAAGATCTTCGAGATCCACACCCGCGGGATGAACGTCGCCGAGGACGTCGACTTCGAGCGCCTCGCTGCGGAGACTGCCGACGCCAGCGGCGCGGACATCAAGGCGATCTGCACCGAGGCCGGGATGTTCGCCATCCGCGAGGAGCGCACCGAGGTCCGCATGGAGGACTTCCGGGAGGCGTGGGCGAAGGCCCGCGAGGAAGAGGACGGCGGCGAGGTCTCCAAGACGTTCGCCTGAAAGCCCTTGCGCTCGCTTGGCGCGAGCGCTCGCCTTTTTTTCCACCGACAGCACAGCAGTGCAGTTGTGCGGTCAACGCAGTTGGCGCGGTCGCCCGTGTGGGACGACGCGCGGACCGCCCGCCCTTCCTTCCCCGCGCTCGCGCGCCCGGCGGAGCCGGGACGCGCTCCCGGCCGACCGCACGGCTACCGCCTCCGAACTCCCTTTGGAGCGACGCCGTACGTACGGCCCCGATCGCCGCTGTCGGAGTCCCGCCGGCCGGACCGGCTCAGAGCACGAGAAAGAGCAGGTAGGGGAGCGCAAAGAGCACCAGCGTCATCACCACCAGAATGACGCCGTAGCCGAACACCGTGCCGAGCGCCGTCAGCCACGACTCGTGGCCGAACCGACCGGGGAGCTTCGCGGCCATACGCCGGAGAGCGACCGCTCGGTATTAAATCCCGAGCCTCCGCGGCGGCGCGATCGCTTCCATCCGCGCCGGTCGGGTCCGTGGGTGATCGGTCGAGCGTCGTGATCGCCAGCCGGACGCCGTGAAATCACGCCGTGATGTCGGCGATGCGTCGCGGCTCGCCCGACAGGGAGGGCTCGGGGTCGACGATCTTCAGCACCTCGTGGTCGGTGATGTCGGGGTAGGGCTTGTCGATCGCCTCCTCGACGAGCGCCCGTTCGAGCCGGAACTCGGTGCCCTCGTAGACGACGTCGACGCCCTGCTCGTCGAAGGAGAGGACAGTCATGACTCGGTTTCGATGGCCGCGAATAAAAGCCGCTCGCGTTCGGGCTCACCGGCCGCACGCTCCCGTCACGCCTCTTTTCTACTGTTCCCGGGTCGCTCGCCGGCCCGCCGCCCTGCCCCGCTGCGCGTCCGACGTGCGTTCGACGCTCGCGCGGAGGTTTATTAGGTCCGGCTCCGATGGGGTGGTGTGTCGCTCCGCACGGACCCGCTGTCGGCGCTCGTCGTGCCCGACGGGACGACCGTCGAGGAACACGCCATCGTGACCGACGGCGACGCGGTGGTCGGCAGCCAGAGCACCGTCAAGCTCGGTGTCCGCGCGGACACCGTGGTCGCCGGCGAGCGCGCGAGCTTCGGCAGCGACATCGAGGCACGCGGGGACTGCCGGCTCGACACCTGGTGTGACGTGGCGGGCAACGTCCTCGTCGGCGGCGACGCCTACCTCGGCGAGCGGTGTGAGATCGGCGGCCAGCTCGTCGTCGCGGGCGACCTCGACATCGGCGACGACGTCGACATCGCGGAGGGATTCGAAGCCAACGGCTGGATCGTCATTCGCAACCCCGTCCCGGCGATGGTCCTCCTCGTTACCTACCTCACCCACCTGCTCCACATCGGCGAGGAGGCGGCAGCCGGCGAAGTGGTCGAGGAGGTCTTCGAGACGAGCGAGGACCCGCTCGTCGTCCCGCGGGGCGCGAGCGTGAGCGACGACGCGTGGCGGGTCTCGACGCCCGCACGGGTGGGGAAGGACTGCCGGCTCCACGGCAATCTCCGCGCGGCGGAGATAGTGGTCGAGACACGCACCGAGCTGTTCGGCAGCCTCCGCGCGAAAGACGAGATCACCGTGGACGCCGACGCCCGGATCCATGGCGACGTGACCACTCGCGACGGCCGGGTGGAGATCGCGCCAGGCGTATGCGTGCGCGGCGACGTCGCCTGCGGGGAGCTCCGGCTGTCGAGTGGGGCAATCGTCGAGGGCGTCATCCGTGCCGACGAGACGACCATCGTTCGGGAGGAGCCCTCCCCGGAAACGGCCGACGGGCCGACGGACGGGTCGACCGAGAGAGCGGCAACGGAGACGGCGAGAGCGGACGGTACGAGGCGACCGGTCCCGGAACCGAACGACTCGCGCGGGTCGACGCCGGATCCACCGGAGCAGGAGCGGAACGGGCAGGAGCGGAGCGAACAGGAGAGCGACGACACACCGAGCTCCGGTGACGGCGGCAAACCGGAGGGCGGTGGCGACGGCACGCCGAAGGACGGAAGCGACGGGCCGACGGACGAGCGGGGACGAGGGACGCCGGAGGGCGAGGCCGACGCGCCCGACGAAACCAGCGACGACACACCGGCGGACCGCCTACCGAGCGAACCGAAAGACAGTTTCGAGTACGACGGGTAGCCGAGCCGTGCTCTCCGTCGCGCTCGCCGGGAAGCCGAACGCCGGGAAATCCACCCTGTTCCGCGCGGCGACGATGGCCGACGCCGAAGTCGGCAACTACCCCTTCACCACCATCGATCCCAACCGCGGCGTCTCCCACGTTCGCACCGACTGCCCGTGTCTCACACGGGAGGAGCGCTGTGACAACGAGCGGTGCCGCGACGGCAAGCGCTACGTTCCGATCGAACTGCTCGACGTCGCCGGGCTCGTCCCCGGAGCACACGAGGGGCACGGGCTCGGCAACCAGTTTCTCGACGCGCTGACCGACGCCGACGCCATCCTCCATGTCGTCGACGCCGCCGGGGGCACAAACGAGGAGGGCGACCCCGTCGAACCCGGGAGCCACGACCCCGTTTCGGACGTGGACTTCGTCGCGGACGAACTGGAGCGGTGGCTCGCCGGCATCGTCGAACGCAACTGGGAGTCCGTCGAGCGCCGCTCGCGCTCGCCCGGCTTCGCCATCGACGACGCGCTCGCCGACCTCCTTACCAGTGTGGGCGCGAGCGAGCACGACGTCGCAGCGATCCTCCGCGGGCTCGACTACCCGGCCGATCCCCGGGAGTGGAACGGTGAGAACCGACTCGCGCTCGCCCGCGAGCTCCGCGCGCGCACCAAACCGACGCTCGTCGTCGCCAACAAGGCCGACCGCGCCCCCGCCGAGACGATCACACGCCTGCGTGAGGCCGCGTCGGTGGTGCCGGCGACCGCGGAGGGCGAGCTCGCGCTCCGGCGCGGGGCCGAGGCGGGGGCACTCGAGTACGACCCCGGCGATCCCGACTTCGCGGTCGTCGGCGAGCTCTCCGACGCCCAGCGTGCGGGTCTCGAGTCCGTCCGTGTGGCGATGAACGAGTATCGGGGTACGGGCGTTCAGGCCGCACTGAACGCCGCCGTCTACGACCTGCTCGATCACATCACTGTATACCCGGTCCAGAACGAGTCGAACTGGACCGACGGCCAGGGTAACGTCCTGCCCGACGCCGTACTGTTGCCCCGGGGCTCGACCCCGCGCGATCTGGCCTTCGCGGTCCACACCGACATCGGCGAGGGCTACCTCCACGCCGTCGACGCCCGCGCCGGCCGCCGGATCGGTGACGACCACGAGTTAGCGGAGGGCGACGTGATCGAGGTCGTCTCGACCGCGAAGTGAGCCGTCGGAGCGACCCCGGGAGCGAGAGCGCGGTCGGTCCCCGGGCCCGAGCGTGGCGGCGCTGTCGACCGCCCCCGGACCCGGTATAGTCAGGCTCAAAAGCGACAGTCCCCTACGCTGATGGGATGGGACCACCGCGCGGCGACGAGATGGCGGGCCGTGTCGCGGCGGCGACCGTCGTGAGCCGGAGCTGCGAGGTGCCGGACGTCTCCTCCCGGGCCTTTCTCGCCGCACAGGACCCGCCGCGCGTCCAGTGGGCTGCCCCCGACGGGCTGGAGCTCGTCGGCGGGGGTGCGGCGGCGCAGCTCGAAGCGAACGGGAGAGAGCGCTTCGAGACGCTGCGGGCGGGCGCGGCCGAGCTGTTCGCCCGCGTCGACCACGAGGGGCCGGCGGCGACCCGCCCGCGCCTGCTCGGGGGACTGGCGTTCGACGCCGGCCACGAACCCCGCCCCCCGTGGGAGGGGTTCCCGGCGGCGTCGTTCGTCCTGCCCCGCACACAGCTGACCCGCACCGCCGACGCGACGTGGCTGACCGTGGCCGGTCGCGGTCCCGACGCGACTCCCGAAGCCGTGGCCGACGCGCTCGACGCCGCCCGCGGGGCGCTCGCGGCACTGCCGGCGATGCGTCCGAGCGGCGGGCCGCCGGGCGTCGCCGCCACGCGACGCACACCCGGAAAGGCCGAGTGGATCGGGGAGGTCGAGCGCGCGACCGAGCGCATCAGCCGGGGTGAGCTGACGAAGGTCGTCCTCGCCGCCGCGCTCGACGCCGAGCTCGAACGCGAGGTCGAGATCCCGGACGTGCTCGAACGGCTCCGGCGGACCTACCCCGGGTGTTATCGAATGCTCGTCCAGCCGACCGACGCCGCCGGCTTCTTCGGGCCCTCGCCCGAGCGGCTCGTCCGACTGACGGACCGGCACGTCGAGACGGAGGCGCTCGCGGGCTCGGTGGCCCGCGGCGACACGCCCGAGGCCGACGCCGAGCTCGCGGCCTCGCTCGTCGAGGGCGCGAAGCTCCAACACGAGCAACACCTCGTCGTCGAGACCATCCGCGAGCAACTCGAACCGCTCGGAGCGGTGACGGTGGGTGAGCGGGGCGTCCGAAAGCTCTCGAACATCCAGCACCTCCGGACGCCGATCGCCGCCGAGCTCGATCGTGAGAGCCACGTCCTCGATATCGTCGAGGCGCTCCACCCGACGCCCGCCGTCGGCGGCGTACCGCCCGACGCAGCTCTCGACGCCATCCGGGCGACCGAGTCCTTCGATCGGGGCTGGTACGCCGCGCCAGTGGGCTGGTTCGACGCCGCGGGCGACGGCGAGTTCGCGGTCGGCATCCGCTCGGCGGTCGCGGGCGGCCGTCGGGCGACGCTCTTTGCGGGCAACGGCATCGTCGCCGACTCCGATCCCGAAGAGGAGTGGGCCGAGATCCAGCCGAAGTACCGGCCGATCCTCGACGAGCTCCGGTGAGACACGCGCGATGAGCGGCCCAGATACGAGGACTCCCGGCACGCACGGCCCGTCGCTCCACGGACGGAAGGCCGCCGGACCATGACGGCCGGAGCGCCCAACCGCGCGACGCTCTGGGGTCGGACGCTGGTCGAGGAGTTCGCCGCGGCGGGCGTCTCGGGGGTGTGCATCGCCCCCGGCAGCCGCTCGACACCCCTGACGGTGGCCTTCGCCGCCCACCCCGACGTTCGGGTGTTCTCCCATCTCGACGAGCGCTCGGCGGCCTTCTTCGCGCTCGGGCGGGGCAAGCGGACCGGCGAACCGACGCCCGTAGTCTGTACCTCCGGAACCGCCGCGGCGAACCTCCATCCCGCGGTGATCGAGGCGAGCGAGGCCCGTGTCCCGCTGCTCGTCCTGACGGCCGACCGACCGCCCGAGCTCGGCGACAGCGGCGCGAACCAGACGATCGATCAGGAGAAGCTGTACGGTGCGGCCGTGCGGTGGTACCGCGACCTGCCCGAGCCCGGGGTGGACGATCGAACGCTCCGCGCACTCCGGACGACGGCCGGCCGGGCGATCGCCGCCGCGACCGGCACGCCGCCGGGGCCAGTCCACCTCAACTGTCGCTTCCGCAAACCGCTCGAACCCACGGCCGTACCGGAGGACGACCCCAAGGGGGTTCCCGACGACTGTGCCGCCGCTCCCATCGCCGCTCGGGGACGCGACGGCCCGTTCGTCCGGGTCGCACGCGGTCGGCCGACGCTCGACGCCGACCAGGTAGAGCGGGTGGCCGACGCGCTCGACGCCGGGCGGGGCCTGCTCGTCGCCGGACCGATGGGGCCCCACCTGCCCGGCGGGGCCACCGCCGGCGCGGGCACCGACCGGGCGGACGCACTCGCCGCGCTCGGTCGGGCGACGGGCTTTCCGATCCTCGCCGATCCGCTCTCGGGACTGCGATTCGGGTCACACGTCGGAAGCGGTCCGGGAGAGACCGGCGAGGACCCGTCCGCGGAGCCACTGATCTGTGGGGGCTACGATTCCTACCTCGACCCGCGCGTGACCGGCGCGTGGCCCGACCCCGAGGTCGTCCTCCGGGTAGGGGCGTCGCCGACCTCGAAGCCGCTCAGGGAGTTCCTCCGGGACGCCGACGCGCGCCAGTTCGTCGTCGATCCCGCTGGCGGGTGGCGCGAGGCGACGTTCACCGCGAACCGCCTCCTCGTCGCCGAGCCGGCGCGGCTCACCCGCGAGCTCGCAGACCGGCTCCAGTCCGCCGAAACGCTCGCCGACGATCGCTGGCGCGAGCGCTTCGCCGGGGCCGAGGCGCGCTACTGGGAGCTCGTCGAGCGCGCCCACGGAGAGCGGTTCTTCGAGGGCACGGTCCTCGGGGACGCCGCCGCGCTCGCGCCCGACCCTTCGACACTGCTCGTTTCGAACTCGATGCCGGTGCGCGACCTCGATCGCTTCGGGAGGCCGCGTGCGGCCGAGGTCGTGGCGCTGGGCAACCGCGGCGCGAGCGGGATCGACGGCATCGCCTCGACGGCCCTCGGCGCGGGCTCGGTCACGCGGGAGCCGCTCGTCTGTGTGCTCGGCGACCTCGCCTACTACCACGACATGAACGGCCTCCTCGCCGTCGGTCGCTGTGACGTCGACGCCACGATCGTCCTCGTGAACAACGACGGCGGCGGCATCTTCCATGCGCTCCCCATCGCCGACTTCGACCCGCCGTTCACCGAGCAGTTCCTCACCCCGCACGGCCTCGACTTCGCCCCCACCGGCGAGCTCTACGGGCTGGAGTTCGTCCGTGTCGCGGAGCGTGGAGCGTTCCGGGAGGCCTACCGCGCCTCGATCGACAGCGAGGGCGCACAGGTCGTCGAGGTCGACTGCGACGCCGCGGCGAGTCACGCCGTCCGCGATGGGCTCCACGAGCGGGTGTGCGAAGAGCTCGGGGACTGATGCCGTCGCCCGGAAGTCCGTGGGCACACGACGACCGGATCGACGGACGGAAACCGGGGGGCGTGAGTCGTTTCGCGGCTTCCGCCGGCCGACAGTATGGGACGGCGATCGTGGCGTTTGCAGCACGGTCGCGGCGACACGCGGATGGCGCGACTGCGCGCCGTCCTCGGCGCGCACCATCCGCGCGAGCGACGAACGGTGCGAGGTGTGAGAGACGAGCCCCGCGATGCGAGCGGGGCAGCGACCCGCGAGCCACGCGAAGACCGGCGGTGCGGTCGCGGTTGCGGTGCGTGGTAGTTGAAATCCGGGCGGCGTGAATCGCCAGGGAGGCGCGTGGCCTGCCGGTTGCGGTGCAGACTTCGGTAGAGGTGTGATCGGGGCGCTGTCGTTTCTCGTGTGTCCCACCGCTCGTGGGCTGCGCGCCGCGATCGATGGACGTCCCGTGAACGGAGCCGCCGGTCAGGCAGCGGCCTCGAACGCCTCGCGGAAGGCGCGGGACTTTTCGCTCACCCGGCCCGCGGCGGCCTCGAGCGCGTCCAGCGGCGCGGTATCCTCCTCGGTCTTGATCGTCAGGATTGGGTCGGTCTGGCCGCCCGACTGCTCGGGGTTCACGTCGTAGGTCGCGACCGCGACGCCTTCGGTCTCCAGCAGCGTTCCCTTGAGGACGTTCATGAAGGTGTGGTCCTCACCTCCGATTTCGATCGCCAGCTCGGTCTCCTCGCTGTCGACGACGAGCAGGTCCATACCCCTCCTACCCCGCTCCCGGGATTGAAGCTTTCGAAGAAAGCCCTCGCGCTCGCTCGGCGCGAGCGCTCGCCCTTGTCATGTCCACCAGGCCCGCCCGGCACCGCAGTTGCGCGGTCGCCCGCAGGGCGACACGCGCTGGGCCGCCCCGCCCTCCCCCGGGTCGCGCCCGGCGGAGCCGGGACGCGCTCCCGGCCGACCGCAGCCACACCGCGTCCGCACCACGACCGCCACCGCACCGTCATATCCCTGCTATCAACGGTCCCATCAGCACGCCCATCAGGTGGACGCGGCGCGCGCCGAACTTCGGTGGGACGAGTCCGACGACCGTCGCCGCCGCGAACGCGCCGACGCCGACGAACCCGGCGAAGAGATAGGCGAGTCCGACCAACAGACAGAGCACGCCGACCGACAGGCGCGTGTAGTCGGCCCGGCCGACCGTCCGAAGGTAGCGGTCGCCGAGCAGGGGAACGAGGACGAACGCGACCGCCGCGGCGATCCCGACCGTCGCGAGCAACAGGGGCAGGTCGAGGGGCACCCCTACGGAGTCGAGCGCGACCAGCACGCCCGTCCGCGGCGAGCCGAGCGCGACGAGCGCGAACAGGGCGAAGATGGTGTCGGTCGTGGCGCGTACAATGCAAAGATTGATTGTTCGGGGGTGCGACCGTCGGCGCGAGGTACGACCTCATGGCTACCACCCCACGCGACCTCGTTGACCGCGAGAAACGACGCATCGAATCGCTCACCGACGACGGCACGCTCACCGCCGAGTGCCGCGACCGGCTGCTCGAATACGCCGACGCGCTCGACCCGAAGACCGTCCGGCATCAGTACGACAACCCCCACGGGAAGACCGACGAGTTCTCCGTCCGGAGCGTCGCGGCGTACCTCGGCCCGCTCCGGCGCACCGCCGCGGACGGGCTCGACCTGCCGAGCGCCAGCGCCGCCGAGTTCAACGCCGCTATCGACGCGAAGCACGACGACGACGGCCTCGCCAAAAGCACGCTCTCGACCTATCAGGTCGCCGCGTCGCACTTCTACCGCTACCACGACGACCTCGGGGTTGACCCCGACGACATCCGCGTGTACAACGCGCCGTCGAAGCCGAAGCACGACGAAGCCGACCTGTTCACCGAGGAGGAGGTCGCCGCCCTCCGCGATGCGTGCGGCGAGACGCGCAATCCCGTCCGCAACCGGGCGCTGCTCGAACTGCTCATCTTCACCGGGCAGCGCATCGGCGCGCTGCTCACCCTGCGCGTGAAGCACGTTGAACTGAACCCGCGGGGCAACAACAACGCCTACATCTTGCTGAACGACGACTATGACGGCGAGCACGGCGGCCTCAAAGGCGCTCTCGCCCGCGGTCGGAAGCGCCCGATGTTCGGCGCGACGAAGTACGTCCGGGACTGGATTGACTACCACCCGCATGGGGCCGACCCCGACGACTGGCTGTTCGTCGGCGACCCCTCCCATTGGAAGACGGACCCCGACGACCACCTGTCCCAACCGTCCGCCAGCCAGCGCCTCAAGCAGATCGCCAAAGAGGCCGGCGTCTCGAAGCCGGTCAACCCCCACAACTTCCGGCACTACTGCGCGACGGTGCTGTACCGGGATTACGACCTCGACCGCGACACTATCCGGATGCTGTTCGGGCACGTCGAGGGGTCGAGCGCGCTGGAGGAGGTCTATTCGCACGTCCTCGACGCCGACTACATCAGGAAGGCCGAGGAAGCGATGGGGTACCGCGAACCCGACGAGAGCACGCCGTTCACGCCCGACACCTGCCCCACGTGCGGCGAGTTGCTGAAAGACGGCTGGCGGCAATGCCCGGCCTGTCAGGAGGTCTTCGGCCCCACCGAAGCGGTCGAAGACATGGCCGAGAGCGTCCGCGAGAGCGCCACCGACGCCGCGCTCGGTGAAGACCTGTCCGCCGACGAGCGCGACGGGCTCAAAGCGATGCTCGACGCCGTGGACGACACCGGCGCGCTCGCCGACATGCTCGCCGTCGTCGAAGGGGCCGCTGGCGACGGCTGACGTGCTCGCGCTCATTCGCGGCCCTCCCGTCCCCGTTCGCCCTCCTTCCGAGCCGCCGCCAGCACGCGGCGGCCGAGCGCGCGAACCTGCCCGTCCGAGAGCCGCGGCCGCGACGGCGCGGTGAGAGCGCTCTCGAACGCCCCGGTGTCGTGCTTTCCGGCCAGCCCGAGCGCCCGGAGGTCCGCGCCCTCCGGGGTGTCGTCGTCGGCCAGCGCGAGCAGCACGCGAGCCGCTGCCCCGAGGTCGTCGGTCCGCTCGGCGACGCGCTCGACGCCAGCGCGCTGCTCACGGATCGGATCGAGCGCGTCACCGTCGCCGTTGCTGTTCTCGCTGCTGTTCGTCTCGCTCGCGTTCGTCCTCCGGCTTTCAGCCGGTTCGTTCCTCATTTTTGCTTCGCTTGGTTGCGTTTACTTCGCCCGGCGAACAGGAACAGGATTAAGGTCGGCCGGCGTCGAGTGCCGGGCGAACAACCTGATCTGCAACGCCGGGTTGTTCGTCATGTCCAGCGCGGTCGGCGGCGGGTGTTTCCAGCCACCCGCCGTCATGCTGCTACCTTCGGTAGCTCATGCTCCGACCGTGAGGCGCGACGACCTTAGTCGTGAGCTGCGGAGTGAAAGTAATGTAAGGGTGATAACAAATTTTTTTATCCCCCGGGTAAATCGCAAGACGGAAGCCGCTTCGACCCGTCGAATGGCGTGCCCGCTCGGCCGAGCGTCCCGCGCGGGCTACCTCGCAACGGCGTGCCGCGGCTCCAGTCATGGCCGTCCGCGAGTGGCGGGCGACGCGCTCCACTCATGGGCCCCGGCGAGTGGCCGGGGCTGCCCGCCGGTTCTCTCTCGGCGCTCGCCGGCCCGGTCGAGCCGGTCGGCACGGAAGGTGTAAAAGTTCTTTCGTGTTTAGTCTTGAAATACCTCTTACATATCGTCGCCAGCGCGCTCGCGTCGAGCCGCCCGCGCCGCCGGCTCCGGGGCGTCCGCGCTCCCGGCGCTGTCGCTCATGGCCGTCGCGGTCGTCACCGCTGCCGGCTCGGTCGTCGCCCCGGGGGTCGTCGGCCCGATCGGCTCGGTCGGCGTCCCCGCGGCCGCCGTCGCGCCCGCCGCCGCTCCCCGCGGTACGAGGGCGACGTGCTGGATTGCCCCGACGTGCTCGGCTCCGGCGACGTGAACGCCGTTTTCGTCGGTCGGGATCGCGTCGGGATCGGCGTGGGTCGCCCGGACGCTCACTTCCAGTCGCTCGTTCCGAACGGCGTCCGCGAGGTCCGCGTCGTCCAATTCCCCGACCCATCGGACGCCACCGTCCCGGTGCTTGACGGCCACGTTCCAGCCCACAACGTCGTGTGAGCGATTCGAGTGGCGGCTCATGAGCGGTGGGCCGTCGGTCGCCGCCGCCAGCGATGTCGAGACGGCGTGCAGAGCGCACGCCAGTCGGATCGGGCCGGCTGGCGTGCGTGGCTTGTCCAAAAAGGCTACGTGAGAAGACCCCGTGTCGGCGAACAGGAGTTCTTCAAGCATGGTTACCACCAGCTTCGAAGAGTTCCTCCCGTTTTAGCGCTCGATTTAACAGTGCCCGAAATCTTATACTCATATAGGCGAACATGAACCATGGCTCGGGGAGCTGTAGACGAGTGGCTCGATCAACTTGAAATACAAGCGAGCAACCGAGGGATTCCAGTTCAGACCGATATCGATGTAGAGTATTTTGATTTCAGGGTTGAAGGGTCGCCAGATATGATCGGAAAAGTTCGTATAGCGGAGAGGAGTGAGAGGAATTACAAAGATGAACGAGGTGATCAATATATTTGGCACCGCTACAACCGTGAACAGGACCGTATTAGTGCTGGTCACGACGAAATAGTTTCTAACATTACACTTGATGTTTGGGACAAAAATGAATTTGACAGCGCTGAAGACCATTTCCTGTTCCTCACGGAAGACATGATTACTGGTGATACATATTCTAAGGGAGATCAGAAAATAAGAATCTTGAGCCCAGGCAAGTATGAGGGGCCGCTATCAAAATATACTGATGATTGGGACGCGATTTTTAACTCAGTTGGCGCTTCTACGAAGATGGCCAAAGGTTCGTCGGTGGGCCCTGTCTCAGAAGATCCAAAGTTGTCAATTACAGAGGATGAAGCAGCAGCTTCAGATTTAGACTTGGGTGAACTACGTAAACAGGCTGAGCAGGATAGTCAGGAGGCGGCGTTAAGCACGCGAACTACAACTACACAGTATCAGCGTTCCGCTGCGGTCAGAAAATATGCACTTGCTCGTGCCGATGGAGTCTGTGAAGCGTGTGAGGAAGATGCACCGTTTG
Source organism: Halobacteriales archaeon QS_4_69_34 (assembly GCA_003021045.1). Lineage (GTDB taxonomy): Archaea > Halobacteriota > Halobacteria > Halobacteriales > Halococcaceae > PXRN01. Next base: position 30,212 of record PXRN01000016.1, read on the forward strand.
TTACCAAGGCTGGCGACCCCTACCTTGAAGTTCACCATGTCCACCGAGTGAGTGATCAGGGAGCAGACGACCCCGATTCGGTGCTGGCGATTTGCCCGACTTGCCACAAGCAAGTTCACCATGGACATGACGGGGATAACTACAATAAAATATTAATTGACAAGCTTCAAACCGAGATTGAGCCAGGTTCATAGTACAGCGAAGTGCGACAAACATCAAACTTCCATCTATAACTGGCTTTATGTGGTTTCAGAATAGTGAGTATTGCCAACGTTAATCTACGAGCTATTATTTAGTGGATTGTGTGGACGGCGACCTATCCGATTTTGAGATCACTCGCACTGAGGAACCGATTCAAGGATGAGCGCCAGCGGGATTTCGTTCGTGGCTGGAACAGAGGCGCTGATGGCAAAGAATATGAGTATAATGTAGACAAGCTCACATGGCGATGTCTCGGCTGGCGGCTTGGGGCAATTTTCGGCGAGACGGACCGAAATATGATAAACATGATGTGCTTTTGGTGCGTAGAACAGCAGGGAACTTACTGACTCGGATTATAGGAGACTGCGATATAGATGAGTATTCTGGTAGTCCCGGGTTGATCGGCGCGCTCACTCGGTCGTTGGCCCCACGTTGAAGCCGGCCGCCTCGTAATCAATCTCGCCGTCCTCGGTTCGCGGGATCGCCGCGGCGTCGCCGTCCGGCTCGACCACCTGATAGGCGTCGGCGTCCGGCGGCGGCGTATTGTCGCCGCCTGCTGCCGCGTAGGCGTCCGCGCTCCCGTCGGCGTCCACCCACTCGGCCCACTCTCTCACCACTTCCCACGCGGCCCGTGTGGCCCGCCAGTCGCCGTCCTCGCCGCCCGCGTCGAACAGGTCGGACACCGCCCGGTCGAACGCGGCGCGCGTCGCCAGCGCTGCCCGGTCGCCGAGCGCGTCGCCGACGTGCGCCGCCAGCGCGTCCATGTCCCGCGAGACGGTGGATTGATCCACCCCGTAGCGCCCCGCGAGCCGCGTCTGATTCACGGCCGACGGCGAGCCGGCGTCAAGCACGCGGTCGAGCAAGTCCGCGCGCCGCTGCTCGGTCGTCAATTCCTCCGGGGGCACATCCCCCGGGACGGCGATCGCCGCGTAGTCCGTCGGTGCGCCCGCATCCGCGCCGCTGTCGTCCTCGCTCTCATGCACCATGATGCATCGTGCATAGACCCACGCGACGCCGCCGTATGCCGTTTTCGCCCGTCTCGACGGTGTGCATCCCTTACCTTCATCAATCCGGTGCGTTCGTTCGTCACTGTGCCCCGGCTCACCGTCTCGTGCGCCCGCTCTCCTACCGCTCGCCGAGCAGCCACCACTTCGCACGCTGCCACGCGGGGGCGGCGCGGCGTTCCTGCTCGCGTTCCATGACTGGCCGGTGCTGCTCGGCGTAGCGCACGAGCTCGTCGTGTTCCTCGCGCTGCTCGATCAACGCGCGGTTCTCGGCACGGAGCCGGTCGTTCTCGGTTTCGAGGTCGTCGTATTCGAGGCCACGGTCAATCAGGGCGCGGACGGCCTTCGAGCGGTCGGTGTACTCGTCGCCGACCAAATCCGATAGCTGTGCCACCTGCTCGTCCCGGAGTGTGACGCTTATCTTCTGCATGGCGACCGGTATCCTACTCCGGGGGTTTTGCTCCCCGTCAGAAGGACGGCTTACGCTCACGTAAGGGAGGGCGCTCAAAACAGGAGCCCAAGCTATTCCCAATAATCGCAGTTGTAGTTTTACAACAACCACAAAAACCGCTACCAGTACGACAATCAGAGAGCCAACAGCTCCAGTAAACAGGCCCCGAGGGAAAAAACCATCAACCATCGCTGCATCCGGGTATTCGGCGGCGACGAGGTACAACAAACTAAGGATAAAAGAGAGAACTATGAAAAGCGTATACAGTGTTGCTGCGGCTGCTGTTTGTAGATTGTATTGTATTATATTCCTGATTCCTGAGTCTTTCCGAAGTATTACGGCAGAAGCGGCGAGTATGAGCGATTCTGCCGTTAGGAGTGCTGCTGCGGCCTCGGTGGAAGCCATAGGAAGGTGTGAGTACCACAGCTAATAAAGAACCGAGACAGCAGGAGCAGAGGGTAACGCCGTCGCTGGCCGGCCGCCCGCGAGTGCCGCCGTCGAACCGCGTTCTGGCGGGCTAATCCCCGGGTTCGGGCGGCGGGTCCGGGGTGTCCGCGGCGGGCTCGCCCGGTTTGACAGCCGCGCCGGCAGCGGCAGGTACCAGCAAGTATACTGCCGGATTTCAAAATGCAGAGTCGGTGAGGTTGATGGTATAGTCGCTTACGCGCTCAGTAGCGTTTGAGCCGCTGTAGGCCGTAAATTCCATTTCAAAGCGCCATGTCTCGCCGGCCGGCAGGTCCGAGACGTTGGTTAAACTTGAACCGAGAATATTACCATTCGCTCTTGGGAAGCACATTGTTGGTGAGTCAGAGCACCTTTCGAAGAGCGTGTTCGAGTGCTTCTCTCCCTGGTTTGCGGTAGAGTTGGCAGCGTAAC
>PXRN01000017.1 GCA_003021045.1 Halobacteriales archaeon QS_4_69_34
CGTCGCCGAACTGCAGGATGCCACGTCCGTCCTCGTGGACCTGCTCTCCTGGGGCCTCGAAGAGACCGACGAGACGGCTGCCCTGCGCGAGCAGGCGGTGGGGATGGTCGGGGATACACAGGTCGCTCTGGACTCGCTCCGGGCCGTCGTCGTCCGCCACCCGGAACTCGACATCAAGGAATGGGACGATGCGACGGCGGAGGGATACCACTTCGGCCAATAGCCCCCATCTCATTCAGCCCCACGAATAGGTGATCGTTAATCTGTACGAGGGGGGAGCCCATCCGCAGGCTGCCCTTACGCGAGCGCGGTCTGGGAGCATCAACAGGGCTCCGCTGAATCTCGTTTCGGGTCTTTGTCGAGGCCCCCCTCCCCCTTCTGGTAGTTACAGAGAGCTGATTCGAGCTCGTAGACTGCGCTCGATGGATCCATGTTCAACTGCTCAACGCCATATTCGTGAAGCAACTGGAGCCGAACGTCCACCTCTTCGTCCGAGAGGTCGTCCATCGAGTCGCCGAAGACCCTCTGGAAGCCCCGTTCCGGTCCGGCTGTCGAGACGTAGGATTTGCGGAGAACTGAGGGAGCCAACCAGGTCAGGTCCAGTAGCTGCTGCCAGAGTTCCAGCTGATCAAAGGACGCCAAGCGCCCGTACGAGGCGACACCACGACGTAGGCGCGCGAGGCCGACGTCGAACGAATCTTCATCGTGGGCCTGGATAGCTTCGAGAAACTCCTCGAAGGAGGGCGCTACGTTCTCGTAGAACGTTTCTACTGCCTCCATCACGTCGCCACCCTTTCCCGTCACCTCCGTATACCCACCGAGGTACTTGCGGTGATTCGATGCCGTGAGTCCCTCCGATCGATAGAGGTCGTTTAACGATTTTTGGATCTGCGATCGGCTTGCGACAGCCTCCTCCAGCGTCGTGCCAGCGTCGAGCATCTCGCAAACGACTTCTCGGTTGTTCCCACCGGCGATGTAGACAAATGAGCCGAGTAGCTTCTCTTCTCTGGTCTCCGCAAGCTGATCGAGCAGCTGCCACAACAGGTACGATCGTGGCTGAGAGACGAACCGGGCGAACGACGTCGCTTCGGGAAAGTCTAAGAACTCCATGGTATCCAACAGTCCGGAGTAGTCGCCGGTTCGCTGTGCCGCGAGAAGCTTCCTCGTAGGCCCTTCACGAACGGTAGTGGTCGTCTGTACCATGGACCAGCGCCGGAATCGCTTGATAGGGCCGCTACAATACGATTGGGATCGGCCCCGGTTCGATCACTTAGTGGGACTGGAAGATCGTAGAGACGCGATTCATTCCCGATCGCCGATGACGAGGTACTCCGCATCGAATTCGTCACGTCGGGCATGGGCATTGGATGAAAACATCGCCCGCTCACCCTCCGGGAGTTCGAAGTACTCCTCTCTGGTGAGTGGATCACGCTCTAGGACGAAATGACCGATGATGTAGGCTCCCCACTCAGCATTGATCCAGTCGTACTCCCGTTCACCGTCGCCAGCGTAGTCGAGTGTCGCATAGAAGAACAGCACGTCGCCTGCCTCGAGCTTACTGATTTCGGTTGTCTTCGGGCTGTGGCGGTCACCATAGGTGTATGCCCGTCCGGTCGGAATCTCTGGGAATTCCGGATCGAAATGGGTGACTGAGGCGTGAGTGGAAGCGGGACGATACTCGGTAAGCCCAAGATCAGCGTAGGTAGGAGACGTCACATGCTCGTCGGATTCGACGATCGGAACGTACCGGAAGGATCCGTCCTCATAGATCGGTCCCCGGCCTCCCGGCGTGTTGCTGTTCGCTCCGATGTTGAGAGCGACACCCTTCATATAGGAACGTATCTGAGGCTATCGCACTAAATCCCTGTAGCGAAGCTCGGTCGTCCAGCTCGACAGTATGTCTAGGGGTTACTCGACGAGGCCCTCAGGTATCATCACCGAGAATGTGCTGACAGTGGGTTCAGCTCTCTGTTGGCCGACTCCGGCCGACATACCGGAACTCGACGACATCGACGACCAGATTTTCGTCCCAGGCACCATCGCCGTTGATCTCCTGCCACGCGTCGCGGAACTCCGCGAGCGTGTAGCCACCTTCGGCTCGGGCGTCGGCCTCGTCCATCGCACCCAGCGATTGGCGGTAGACGGCCTCGATTTCGATGTAGCAGTCGCACGCGGCATCGCTCGTGAACAGCTCCCTTACTGCCATCTGAATCGACCCCACCGCTGGACGATTGTGGCCTTCGGCCCAATCCCGGCGCGTGGCCGTCTTCTCGCCGGCCCGAATCGACTCGATGTGCTTGGGCTGGAATAATAGGCTCATAGGCTGGGTTACGTCCGCGATCAGGAAAACGGTCGGTGCCGGCTGTCTTGAGTCATCACGGATTACCTACGCGCTCAACTCGATCCATAAGGAGCCTCCAACTCGGGCCGTGAATATCTGACGTGGACCGGCATCATCAAACCCGCCCGCTCCTCACAGGAGAGCTCAACAGTACCACCAACACTAGTTCGTCAAATGGCACTCAAACCTTCTCATTACTTTCTGAGCCGGGGGCTTATCAACGTCGAAACCGTAGCGAGGGCGCAATGAGACGCCGAAAATTCCTCGTTTCGGGGGTAGGAGCATTAGCCGGTGCGAAGCACCTTGATGTCAAATTCCGAGAGTACAGCGGGGAGGCTCTCGAACGGGCGATCGCCGAGCGAATCGGCGACGACGGTCACCGCTGGGTCGATGTCGAGTTCCCCTACCGGGGCGAGTCCGAGCCCTACTACCAGATCCTGGACGTTCATCACAACCTCACTGCTCTCGACGGGGAAGCACAGGCCGCCGTCGACGACCTCACGCGGGAGTGGAACCTCACGCTCGAAGAGGAGGCGACCGCGGCCAACGGCCTCGACTTCCGGACGCTCACCCTCGACTCCGAGGATCCGCGCGAGCACCGCGAACTCGCTGAGACGATCCTCCAGCGGATCTACGGCGTCGAACTCGCCCACATCGCGGACGTCACGCAAGTCGATGGCGAACCCGACTCCGACGATGGCGACGCTGGCGGTGACGGAGGGGACGAGACGGACGCCGACGCCGACGCGGGCGAGGTACACGTGACCACCATGAAGGAAAACGACTGGATGTTCCATGCCCGCTACGACGAGTGGCTCCACGAGTGCTACGAGGTACTCGTCGAGCGGGGCGGGGCGACCGGCGTCGAGTTCCTCGACGTGACCGACCTCCCGGGGCTCGGTCCACCTCGCATCGACTACCGGCCGAACGAGGAGTCGCCCTACGGGACGCTCTCAAGGGACGAATACCGGAAGCGCCGCGAGCAGCGCCTCCACGCGCCGACGGCCAAGCAAGCGCGCCAGCAGAACGACTGGCTCGGGGACACGCTTCTGCCCGGCCTGCACGTTCTCGCCGAGCACGTCGATGGGGACATTCGGCCACCCGAGGGTGACGTGCCGCCGCGGGAGCAACACTGGCGCTACGCTGGCGATGGTACTGACGTCGATCCCGGGGCCGTGGAGTTTCGTGAACTCGTCGTCGACGCGGTCTTCGACGACGAGTGAGGGGTGTTCGGCCACGGGGACGGTGGCACCCTCGGGAGTGAGCATCCGAACGGCTTTGTGAGCAACTATTCGAATCTCCCGCTACGACGACTATAATGGCTGCACAGTCGGCCATTGGCGCTTCTGGAAATTACCGGGCTGCTTCCCTCGATCGATGTTATATAGAGGTGTCTGGTTTCTCGGTCAACTGCACGAGGGAGTGTTTTATGTAGGCGGCAGGGGTGGTGAGTTGTAGCTGCCCGTGACCGATCTCATCCCGGGTAGAGCAAAGGCCACCGGCTCCGACCGCCCAGCGCTCGGCCGCCGATCGAATCCACTCGGCTGTAACTTACTCCCATGACCAACAACGATCACTCCCCCGACGACACGGAAGCCCTTCCGTCGGACGACCACCGGCAAGCGATCGAGGCGAGCGAGCACGCCGTCGATGCCCTCCGGACCGGCAACCTCTCCCACGCCCGGAGGCTCCTTGACGAGGCCCGTACCGCTATCGAGCGCGCTCAACCCGACGACACCAGCACCCAAGAGCAGCGCGAGATCGCCTACGACTGCTACGACTGACCCGCTTGCCGCGGCGGTGACGCCCAGCAGCAGCTCTTCACCAGTGGACATCAACGCTCCTGATCGACCGCAGCAGCGACGAGCAACCGTGGCTCGTCTTCCGTAGCAATGATACGATGACGCGGTAGTTCGCACCGTCAATTCTCGTCGCAACTACAGTCAGGTCCCACATTCAATTTCTCCCCGGGTGGTGGATCGATAGCGATCTCACCATCCTTGACGGCGGGGACGAGGTCCCACGCGTAGTAATGGCTCCAGCCGTCGACGTACCTCAGGTCGATGTCGTCGACCACGACGTGCTCGGTCGCGTCGGGAAACTCCTCGCTGAGCATCCGGAGTCGGTCGGGCCGTCGTGGCCAGTACTCGAAGTGGCCGTACTCGTCTTCCTCGCCGAGGCGCTCGATCCCCTCCTCGTAGTGGCGTTCGGCGAGTTCCCTGATGCCGGGAATCTCCGCTTTTTTGCGTCTGGTTGCCGATCGCCCAGACCTCGTGATCAGTCTCGTGAGCGAGGTGGCGCACCCACGCCAGCGGCACCAGGACGTCGTCCCTGTAGAGTCGGTTTACCCTGACCGTCCGATCGCGGTCGAACGCGAACACCATCACGGATTCCGTCTCGCCTCCGAACCCGTCGTCTGACTCGGGAAGCCGTCACGGGCGGTTTCCTGGACGGCCTGCCACGACCGCTTGTACTCGCGGGCGGCCGCTTCGGCATCGATGTCGCCGTAGTAGATCCCGCCCGACAGATCGAGCGACGCGCGCGTCTCCTCGTCGAGTTCGCGCCGAACGATGTCGAACTCCTCGGGGTACTCGGAGGCGATCCGCCAGTTCGTGATCACCGGTCCCCACGCACCGCCCTGCTCCCAGTCGGTGGTGTACCACTCGATCCACGCGAGTTTGTTCACGTACCGCCGATACTCGATATCGTCGAAGGTCCCCCGACGGATCTCCTCGCGGACGAACGGCGATTGGAGCGCATCGTAGGGCGACACCGGGAACCGAAACGGAGCGAACGAGCGGTGGCCCCTCGTCTCCAGTTCCGTCCGCGCCCCGGGTGGGCGCTGCTCGCCGCGCTGGACCGCCCGCCACTCCTCGCGGTGGCGGCGAGCCCAGCGCCGACGCTCGTCGGGATCTTCCTCGCCGTACCAGTTCCACTCTTTCTCGCTGCGGGTCGGTGCATCGAGATCCCGCTGGACCGCGTCGTAGGCTTCGGGAATCGCCGCCGCCACCCGCCAGCGATGGACGGCCATGCTGAACCGGGAGATGCCCGACGTGTCCCTGTCGACTCCCTCGCTGGTGTGCCATTCCAGCCAGACGAGTTCGTTGACGTAGCGACGGTACTCGACGTCCTCGAACGAGCCGCGACGGATCTCCTCACGGATGAACTCGGACGATACCTCGGCGTAGGGTTTCCGTGGGAAGGCGTGCTCGGTCATCGGCTTCGCCCCTGTGGCATACCTAATTCTAATACTCACACAAATAAAAACCTTCCTGAATATTACCAAAAGTCATTCAAATGGTTCCTCGACAGCAAGACTATCGGGGTGTATCCCGTACCGCTCCGTAGAATGGGCGGGACCTCCAAAGGCGAACTCGTAGACCTGCTCGCCGAAATCGTCGCCCGGGAGACGGTCAATCCGCCCGGCGAGGAGAAGGTCCTCGCCGACTTCCTCGTCGAGAGGCTCGACGCCTCGCCGGTCGACTTCGACGTCGAGCGCCAGGTGGTCGAACCCGGCCGGCCGAACGTGATCGCGCGGGCGGGCGACCCGGCGAAGGGGCGTCTCCTTCTCACCGGCCACATAGACGTCGTCCCCGCAACTCCCGAGGGCTGGTCGGAAGATCCGTTCGCACTCCGGCGAGAGGGTGATCGGCTGATCGGCCGCGGTGTCGCCGACATGAAGGGCGCGCTCGCCGCGAAGCTCGTGGCCGCCGAGGCGTTCCTCGCCGAGCACGACGATCCTGGCGAGGTGATCCTCGCGTTCGTCGTCGACGAAGAGATCGGCGGCTCGGGTACCGAGACGCTCGTCGAGCACGGGATCGACGCCGACGCCGCGATCATCGGCGAGCCGACGGGACTCCAGGTCGCCGTCGCCGAGTTCGGAGCCGTCGGCTATTCGCTCACCGTTGCCGGCGAGAGCGCTCACTCCGGACGACCCGACCGCGGGGTCAACGCCATCGACGGACTGCGGCGCGTGCTCGACCGCATTGAGGCGCTCGACGACGGAGTGTGGACCCGCGAACACGAGTTGTTTGACCGCGGGCCGGCGATCACCGTCACCGAGATCGAGGGCGGCAGCGCGCCCAACGTCGTGCCCGACGAGGCGAGTGCGACCCTCGACTGGCGGACCCTCCCCGACCTCGGCCGAGAGCCCGAGGAGTTCGACGAGCAACTCGCCGACGCCATCGAGGGGACGATCCTTGACGGCGCTCCCGTCGAGGTCAAGTTCGAGCGCGAGTTCTTCAGTGCCGGCTCGGAAGTCGATCATGACGCTGAGATTGTACAGGTCGCCCTTGCTGCCGCTCAGGAAGTCGGAACCGATCCCAATCTCATCGGTCTCCATGGGGTCAGCGACGCCCGCAAGCTCACTCAGTGGGGAATCCCGACGCTTCTATTTGGCCCCGGGAGCATCGAGGATGCCCACACCGCCGATGAATCAGTCACTATCAGCGAACTGACCAAGACGGTCGAAACCTACCGGTGTATCCTCGAACGCTGGCTTCGGGAGACTTAAGCCTTCAGACGAGGTAGTGTGAGCAACGGCAGCACATAACGGTATGAAAACCACGACGAGTGGACGCAGGAACATGAAAACCAACTTTGAAAAAGGAAGAGAGTTCGAGGCGAGAAGACGGTATTACTGGAACGACCGGAGCGACGTACTGGACGTGCATTCGGATACCTACGGTCCCACGGACCTTGCAATAATATTCAAGAAATATTCGAGTATTGAAACGAAAGTCTTAGTTATCCAAGCGAAGACGAACGGATATCTCAGCCCCGAGGAACGCAGCGATCTACAAGAATTTCTCAGTTATAAACCGGATAGTGTCGGATTTCGAGTCGAGTATCTCCGAGACTCGGATGGGGGATACGGTCACGGCAATACGACGTACACCAAAATCGAGACGCCCGATGACATCGATCGACATGCAGAGAAAATCAAACAGCGTTGAGAGGCGGCCCCTACCCCCTCACACTGTGATTTCAGATACCATTTAGGAGCTATCAGCCTCTTGCTGTCTGCGTCGGTCTTCCTTCTCGTACCCGCCGGTGGTTCCCTCCCGGCGGGCGTGGTGGAGACGCTCGGAGGTAGACTGGTAGGCGGCGTGGGTGCCCTCGCCGCTGTGGTTCATGTCCAGCGACCGGTCAGCGTCCATGCCCAGGCCGGTCGCGGCGAGCGCGGCGTCCTGGTTGGCCCCAATGAACAGGAACTCCCAGTCGTGTTCCTCACGGTGTCCCTCGACGAGCTCGTGGACCCGGTCGTGGGGCGTCTCGGAGGCGTTCTCCTTGCCGTCGGTCAACGTCACCACGATCACGTTCTCCGGGCGGATCCCCGCCGGCGTCTTCTCGATGCGGCGGTCGGTCTCGGTGATCGCCGTCGCCAACGCGTCGTGCAGCGCGGTCCGTCCGCCCGGCGTGTACGTCTTCTCGTCCAGTTCCGGGGCGTTCGCAATCGCCTTGCCGTGATAGACGCTCTCGACGCCGGTGTTGAAATCGTAGAGCGTCACCGTCACCTCGCCCTCTCCCTTCTGCTGGTCTGCGAGGAACTCGTTGAACCCACCGATCGTGTCGTCCCTGATCTTCGACATCGACCCTGACGAGTCCAACACGAACGTCACGTGTGTTCGCATACCGTAGACGAGCCGCTCGTCCCGTAATACCCTTGCGGTGCTGTGGCGAAAGAATGCCGCAGAGAACTGCTCTCGTGGCGATCTGCAGCCGTATTGGACCAGCGAACGCTAACGATGACCCGGCCGTCACGGAATGCTAGGCCCCTGGTGTATTCGGTTGACACCATTGCTGTCGTCCGGTCAGCGACCGTCGTAGACGTCTTTTGCCGAGAGAACCTTGGAAACGCGCCGTGAATCGGCCTCTGCTGGAGCTCGTAGTCGGGGGCTGTAGTTCCCTCACAGAGGACGGCGCGACCGCCCGCGAGGGCGTCGACGACGAACTTGATGCGCGCGAGCACCTCGCCGTCGCCGAAGACCTCGAAGCCGCCGTCCTCGGCGCCATCGAAGCCATCCGATCCGGGAAGAACCGCTCCAGCGAGGAGTTCCGCGAGGCGTTCATCTCGTCTGGGCCAGTGAGACGGCCATCCCGACGACTCACGTGCGGGAGGCGACGCCGACCGAGGCGGCCGATGCGGCGGGTTTCATGAGCAACGGCCTCCGCAAACCACTCGCCGAGCTCCAGGAGGTCGTCGAGGACCGCGAGCGGACGATCGCCGGCGAGCTACGGGACACACTCGATGAACACCGCGAGGAGATCGACGCCGTCGTGCTGCGGAATGAACTCGCCGTGAAACTCTCGCTCGCCCGCTTCGCCCGCGGATACGACCTCGTCCGTCCTGCCTTCGTGGAGTCGGACTGTGTCGCCGTCGAGAACGCGTGCAATCTCTCGTTCATGGCTGTCTCCGGCGGTGAGGTCCAGCCGGTAACCTCCGTGGCACGCCGACCCCGGAGCCCGCGTCGGCGGTCGGGCGAGGTCGGATCCCGAGAGCCCCAAGCAGTCGCCGTACCAAGAGTGAAACCGCTGGCGGTGAACTGTCCAATGATGAGCGGCCGAGGTTCGTTTTCAGAGACGGTGACCGGAAAGACCGACGGCTCGACGCCGGCCAGGGCGGTCGACTGGCTGCTGTTGAACGGCAAGCGCGTCACCGTCACGTTGGGGGTTCGCTGGCCTCCTGCTGGCGTTTTTCGCCGTCTTCTCGCTGACCGGCCTCGCTCCCATGGCGGACGTCCAGGCGATATTCTACGTGTACAGCGGCCTCATAGCCGGCAACATCACGCTCGTCACCGTCGTGGTCTCGATCAATCAGCTCATGCTGTCCCGGGAGCTGCAGACGCCGGGCGAGGTGCGCTCCCAGATCAGTATCGTGATCGACTACCGCTCGGCGGTCGAGGGGGCCACTGGGGAGATCGCGCCGGTCGAACCGATGGGCTTTCTCCACTTGTTCGTCGAGGCAGCCCGCGAGGAAGCCCAGCGACTCGGGGGACTCGATTGCGACGACGCCGGGCGGGTGGTCGGCCGGGAGATCGACGAGGCGACGGCGTCGGCCATCGACGAGCTCATCGACCGGCTACAGGAGATAGACGTCGCCCGCCAGTACTTCAAGACGATCTACCTACAGCAGGAGCTCTCGCTGCTCTCCCGGCAGCTCGTCTACGTCGGCATCCCGGCCGTGGCGCTCGCGATGGTCTCGCTGCTGCTTATGACCGTGCCGCCGGACCGACCGTGGCTAATTCCGAACGTCGCCTTCGTCCCGGTGACGTTCGCCGCCGGGACGCTCCCGCTTTTGCTCCTCGGGTCCTACACTCTCCGGATGGCGACCGTCACCAACCTCACGGCGGCGACGCTCCCGTTTACGACCGCCGAGCAGGAGCAGTGAGTCGCCTCCTCGATTCTGGGGGTGTCGCCGGTGTAGCGAGTGCGGGTTCCGACGACGTGCGATAGCGACGGCTGAGCGCAACCAACGTCTCGGACGGTCCATCGGTGCGCCACAAGAGACGTATGAGGAGCGAGTCGCCGTAGCGTGTACGGACTGGAGGACGGGACTGCGCCCGATCTGCGCCTCGACGAGGACTACCAGCCACGCTTCGAGACGGTCGACGGACACACTTGCTCGCCGTCTCCGTCGCACACACTCCATCGACCGTCTGCTCGCACAGCAGATCCCGCTCCGAGTTCGACCGTAGCCCCAGCACGCTCAGCAGAACCGCCTCCAGTGTGTCCATCCCTATCGGGCCCCCTCTTCGCCGAGTTCGAGCGCCAGCCCGTCGCTGACGATCCGTAGGCCCTCCCGCCGTCGAGGATCACCGAGAGGGTTCTTTCCGCGATCGAGAAACGACCCTTTCGAGCATGGTGGAGAAAGAGGACCGCGTTTCACCCGACGGCGAGGTGGTGAGAAGGGTGTCACCCCGGCTCTTGTGTAGGTTCTCTCGGTGCTATCTCCGCCGACCCGCAGTTCGGACACTCCTCGTGGTCGACAACGAACCGCGCCTTACACGCCGGACACTCGTAGTCCGCGTTCTCCGCTGCAGCCGCGTCCACGTCCTGCTTGAACTGCTCGACCTGCCGTCCGAGTTTCGTGAAGAGCTCACGCATCCCTACAGGGATGGGGCCGAGCCTGATAACCGTTCGCCGGCGAAACGTGCTCTCCGTGTGCTCGGGACCGACGAGGCGAGGCCGGGGGCCCTCCTCCCGATACGGACCGCCTCACCACCGACAGTCGCGGTATCACGACTCTTCGTGGTATCACGACTCTCGGGAGTCTGATATGTCGGCCGCCGTTATCCTCGGATGTAATGGCGGGAGGAACGGTCGATTTCTTCAACCGGACGGGCGGTTACGGTTTCGTCGACACCGAGGACTCTGACGACGACGTCGCCTTCCACATGGCGGATGTCGGCGGTGAGGGTCGCAAAAAGGAGTCGAACTCGAATTCACTATCGAACGGGCGGCGGAGGTCCCCGAGCGGACCGGCTCACCGAGTCCGGCCCGGTTTCTCGATCACGCCGTCCGCTCGGCACTCGTGGCACGACTGCTGGTGCTCTCTGCGACCACACTGCGACCGCGAGCGAGTACGCCACGTACGCCACGTCGTGTTGGCGCTTCCGGCCGAGCGGGCAATCGGAGGGCGTGAAAGCGGAGAGCGGCCCGACATCGCGTCCGCGCCGGGTCGCCGAACCCTGCCGCCAGCACCCTTATCCGCGTGGCGAGCGAGGCGACGCGCATGGCCGAACTGCTCTCCGACGATGAGATCGAGGAACGAGCACCCGACGGCTGGGAGCGCGACGGCGATGAGATCGTCCGGGTCTACGGGTTCGACGACTATCTTCGAGGCGTGGCCTTCGCCAGCGAGGTCGGCGAGGTCGCCGAGGAGAAGTTCCACCACCCCGAGATACGGATCCGCTACGAGGAGGTCGAGGTCCGCCTGACAAGCCACGAGGAGGGCGGCATCACCGGTCAGGACGTCGAGATGGCCGAGCGCTTCGACGATCTGCGGTGAGGATCAGGGGCGGCACGCGGCGGGACGGTCCGATCTACGGCTACCGAGACGGTCGACCCACGAACGGACGCGCGGCGGAAAGGATTTGACCGACGAGGACGTATCGGTCGCTCCCGTGAGCCCACCGCCCTACGATTTCTGGCTGCTCGACCTCGACGGGACCGTGGTCGACGTCGAGCCCGCCTACGTCCGGTCGGCGTTCGACCGGGTCGGCGACCGGCTCGGTCGCTCCTTCTCCGACCGGGAGGCCGAGACGCTCTGGCACGGCCTCGGCGGCCCCAGAAACGAACAGCTCCGCGCGTGGGGCATTGACGTCGCGGACTTCTGGGAGGCCTTCCACGCGATCGAGGACCCGAGCGCCCGCGCGACGGCGACCGTCCTCTACGACGACGCCGCGGACTTCCTCGCTCGGCTCGACGCCCCCGTGGGGATCGTCACGCACTGCCAGCGCTACCTCACCGAGCCGGTGCTCTCCGGGGTGGGACTCGCCGACCGGTTCGATAGCGTCGTCTGCTGCACGGGAGACGTCGGCTGGAAGCCCGATCCCGCCCCGGTCGAGCGGGCGATGACCGAACTCGGCGTCGGCGACCGGGAGACGGGCGTGCTCGTCGGCGACGGTCCTCACGATGTCGGCGCTGCGTGGAACGCCGGACTCTCGGGGGTCCACGTCGAGCGGCACGGGCCCGAGCGTCGCGGCCACTGTGTCCGCGCCGACCGCCGAGTGGCGGGTCTCGACGAACTCTGAGCGCGCCGTTTGCCCGCTCGATCGGGTACCGGCGGTCGCGACCGGCGACCGGTACGATCGCGGTCGCGTCCAGCCGCGCGGAACCACGAATCGCGGCCGTCGGCCCGGTCGGCTCAGCTTCGCGGAGATCCTCCCCCGTAGCCGGCGAGCGCGTCGATCGCGTCCGCGGCGTTCACGATCGCGGCCTCGAGCGCCTCGACGCCCGGTTTGCCCGCTCGATCGGGGTTCACCAGCGCTCGAACGCGCTGCTCGCCGAGCGGGACGAACCCGAGGTCCAGCCTCGCGGCGGTCGCACGGAGTCCGAGCCCGGCGTCGGCCGCCCCCGAAGCCACCAGCCGGGCCGGGCTCTCGTGGGCTCGCCGCGTCCGATCGAACCCGTCGATGGCGTCCAGGAGGTCGTGGCGATCGATCCCGCGCTCGTCGGCGAGGGCGGCGAGCGCGTCGGCGAGGCTCGTCCGCAGCCCCGAGTTCCTCTCGCGATTGACGAACCGGAGCTCCCGATCCACGAGGTCGGCGAGACCCGCGACGCCCTCCGGGTTTCCCGCCGGCACGACGAGCCCCCACTCGCGGGTCCAGCCGCCGAGGGCGACGGGCTCGAACCCGAGGTCGGATTCGACGTCGCCATCGTGCCCGTCGGCCGCGACGACGGCCACGTCGGCGATGTCCTCCCGCAGCCAGCGGAGCCCCTCGCGGCTCCCGGGGGCCAGATAGCGGGGCCGATCGAGCGAATCGAGCAGCCCCGAGAGCAGCGGGTCGTCCTCGCCGACGCCGAGGACCGTCGGCGGGCGGGTCTCGGGCGAGAAGGGTTTCACTTCGACCGCCTCGCCCGCGTCGAGGTAGGCGACCTCGGGGTCGATCTCGACGATCCCGTCGGCCTCGACGAGGCTGGTGGTCGCGCCGCTGCCCTTGTCGACCGGGTAGACCAGCGTCCGGCCGTCGCCGTCGGTCACCAGTCCTACCGGCGCGAGCCGCAGGCGCCCCTCCGGGTGGCGCTCGCGGACGGCCATCCTCCCCTCGACGACCGCCGCCGCGGACTCGGGGACGCCCGCGGCCCGGCGGATCGCCGGCGCGACGAAGGTGCGAAAGACCGAGAGCGCCGAGACCGGGTAGCCCGGCAGGCCGACGTAGGCCGCGTCCGCGAATCGGCCGACGAGCATCGGCTTGCCGGGCTTGATCGCTACACCGTGGAGCAGGAGCTCGCCGCCCTCCTCGACGACCCGGTAGATCACGTCGACGGCGCTCGCGCTCGTCGAGCCCGAGGAGAGCACGAGCTCGCACTCGGCGGCGGCCTCGCGCAGGAGCCGCTCCATCTCCGCGCGGTCGTCGCCCGCGTGGGGATAGAGGACGGGCTCGCCGCCGGCCTCGGCGACGCCGGTCGCGGTCGTGTAGCTGTTCACGTCGTAAATCCGGCCCGCGTCGTGGTCGAGCTCGCCGCCGGGCCGGACGAGTTCGTCGCCCGTCGAGACGATGCCCACCCGTGGCTTCCGGCGGACGGGAACCGCGCTCACTCCGAGCGCCGACAGCAGGCCGACCTCGCGGGCCGACAGCCGAGTCCCGGGGCCGAGCGCGCGCTCGCCAGCCGCGACGTCCGCGCCGGCGGCCATCACGTTCTCGCCGGGCGTCAGGGCCGTCCGGACCGCGACGGCCCGACCGTCGCTGCCCTCGTCCCCGCCCCGCTCGTCCGGTTCCGGGCTCGACGGCCGCTCGTCGGTCCGCTCGACGGGCACCATCGCGTCCGCGCCCGGCGGCATGACGGACCCGGTCGATATCTCTGCGGCCTCGCCCGGTCCGACCTCGACGCCCGGGCGCTCGCCGGCCTCCACCACTCCCACGACGTCGAGGACGGCGGGATCGGCCTCGCTCGCGCCGGCGGTGTCCGCCGCGCGGAGCGCGTAGCCGTCGAGCCCCGACCGATCGAAGCCCGGCACGTCGATCCCGGCGTCGACGCGCTCGGCAAGCACCCGCCCGCGGGCCTCGGCGAGCCCGACCGTCTCGACGCCCGGGTCGAGGTCGAGCGCGGCGATCGCCGCGCGGGCCGCCTCGGGCGAGGCGAGCTCGCGGAACTCCTTGCGGTCGCTCACGCCCACCGCTCCCGGTGCTCGACGGCGACGGTCTCGCCGGCGGGGATCCCCTCCCGTGGCTCGGGGACGACCACCCACCCGTCGGCGAGCGCGACGCTCGACAGGACGCCCGCACCGCCCGCCCGGACCGGTTCGGCGACCGCGAGCGGTTCGTCGCGTTCGCGGCTCGCGTCGGCGTCGCTCCCGGCGGTCGAGGGGTGCGCGCCGTCCCCGCCAGTCCTCCCCTCGTCGACGCTCGTCCCGTCGGCCTCGCCCGGGTGCAGCGCCACCCGAGCGAACGTCCTGACGCCGACCTCGCTCGCGAGCTTTCGATCGAGCCGTGCGGTCGTCGTCGGGTGTGGGTCGAGCGGCAGGCGGCCAGCGCGCTTCAGGGCCGGCCGGAGCAGCTCGACGGCGGCCACGATGCACGCGACCGGGTAGCCCGGAAGGAGTAGCACGGGGACGCCCTCGACGATCCCGAAGCCAGCGGGGTGGCCCGGCCGAATCCCGACGCCGTGGACGACCACCTCGCCGAGCTCCCCGACGACCTCGGGGACGCGATCGCGCTCGCCGACCGAGGAGCCGCCGGTCAACACGAGGAGATCCCTCGTGAGGTCGCGCTGGATCGCCGCCCGGAGCGCCCCGGGGTCGTCGGCGACGATCCGGCGGCGGGTCGCCCGCCCGCCCCAGCGCTCAACGTACCGCGACACGGTGAGCCCGTTGGTCTCGATCGTCTCGCCCGGCTCCGGATCGCTCTCGACGAGCTCCTCGCCCGTCGGGACGACCGCCGCGGCGGGGCGCTCGACGACCTCGACCTCGCCGATGCCCACCGACCGCAGGAGCCCGAGGTCGGAGGAACGGAGCCGGTGGCCGGCCCCGAAGAGACGCTGTCCCTCGCCGACGTCCTCGCCGACCGGGGCGACGTTCTCGCCCGGGGCGACGGCGTCGAACACCTCGACGCGCGCGGCGCCCGTCCGTTTCGGATCGTCGCCCGTCCGCCCCTTTTCGTCCGTCCGCCCGGTATCGTCGCTCGCCTCCCCCGGACCCCCGACCGGCGACGCCCCGCCGTCGAGCACCGCACAGTCCTCGATTCGCACGACTGCGTCGGCCCCCTCGGGGACCTCGCTTCCCGTGTGGACGGGGACCGCCCTCCCGTGACCCACGGCATCGTCCTCGCGGAGGACGACTGGCGACCGCGCGCCCGCGCCGGCGGTGTCGGTCACACGGACCGCGTAGCCGTCCATTGCGGCCCGGCGGTAGCCAGGCACGTTTCGCGGGGACTCGATCGGCTCGGCGAGCGCGCGCCCGCCGGCCGCCGGGAGCCGGAGTCGTTCGGTCCGCTCGACGGGCGGGACGATGCCGAGCAGGCGCTCGCGCGCCCGTTCGAGCCGCGTCAGTCGCTTGAACCCGGCGGTACGGGCGTGACTCATGGCCACGCTAGGGCTGCGGGCGGGCAAAAACGTGCCGGGGCGGTCCGCGGACATGCGATCCACCCTTCCTCCACGAGCGGTGGCTCGCAATCGGCCGCACGCCTGCGGAAGGGAGTATCGGCTGACGGACGGGGATGGAGAGCAGTCGGGCCGTCCGTCGGGGGGCCTACAGTCCGGCGACGACGATCGACGCCGGGCGAACGACGAACTCCGGGATCGTCGTCGCGTCGAGGTCGGCGAGACCGAGGGTGATGCTGGCGGCGGCTCCGTGGTCGACACGCGCCTCGATCCGGAGCGTTCCCGCTCCGGTCGCCGCGGCGACGACCGCGCGCCGGGAGCCGCTGGCGACCCGCTCGGAGCTGTCGACGAGCACCGCCGTCCCGTCGGCGATGCGGACGTCGAGGACGTGGTCGACGGCGTCCTCGTTGCGCAGGAGCACGGTCGGATCGTTCGTGGAGGGGCTCGGGTCGTCGGGTAGCGCGCTCGTCGCGGCCCCGTCGCCGGGACGGGTGTTCGTCATCAGCGATGCGTAGGGCAGCGTACGGCATGAACCCTCCTACCGTTGCGGACTGTTTCGACCGTTCAGAACCGTTCACGCCGGCTGTCGGATGGTTTTGATGCCTTGGAGCGCGGAAGAAGAGGGGCGGCCGAGCGCCCGGCACGGCAGCGGAGCGGCTGCGGATCGGCCGGCACGGAGCCGCCCGCCCGCGGACGGCCGGTATCGGGGACTTTTTCGCCCCGGGCGTCCTCCGTTCGGGTATGGCAGCGCTACGCGACGCGTTGGACGGGCTCCCCGATCCAGTGTTCGCCGACGGGCTCGAATCGGGGGATGCGTACCTCCTCGTGTTCGATCTCCCCGGGGCGACGCCAGAGACGGTCGACGCCCGCGTCGAGGGACAGCGCCTGCGGATCGAGGCCCGCCGCTCGAAGGACCTCCCGATGGAGTTCCGCTATCTCCGTGAGGACCGGCCGCTCTTTCTCGACGTGGAGATCCCCCTCTGGGCGTTTCGGGACGTCGACCCGACGGGGATCGAGGGCACGCTCGATCGGGGCGTCCTCGAACTCCGGCTGCCCAAGCGGGGTGAGGGGGGCGGGACGGCGGTCCCGATCACGGCTCGGGAGCGAGAGACCCCGGGCGGCGCGGCGTCCCCGGCTCCGAATACGGATACAGGCCCGGGATCGGACGGGCCCCCGGA
This sequence comes from Halobacteriales archaeon QS_4_69_34, assembly GCA_003021045.1. GTDB lineage: Archaea > Halobacteriota > Halobacteria > Halobacteriales > Halococcaceae > PXRN01. The sequence continues at coordinate 16,783 of PXRN01000017.1, forward strand.
ATCGGACGGGCCCTCGGGATCGGACCCGAACGCAGGAGCGTGACGGGGCCGCGGCAGTGAACGCTCGCGCGTACCGGCGCTTTCTCGTCGTCCTCAGACAGTTCCTTCCGCTGATCGTCGCCTACCTCCGCGACCGACGACGCTTCCTGCTGTTCGGCGAGCGACGGACGGTGGCGAGCGCCGAGCGCCGTCGGCGCGCGCGGGTGCTGCTCGACTCGCTGTTGACACTGGGGCCGACGTTCATCAAGCTCGGCCAGCTGCTCTCGACCCGGCCGGACGTGCTCCCCCCGGAGTACGTCGCGGAGTTCTCGAAGCTCCAAGACGAGGTCCCGCCGGCGGAGTGGGCCGAGGCCCGGGGGGTGATCGAGGCGGAGTTCGGGCCCGTCGAGGAGTACTTCGAGGCGTTCGACACCGACGCCATCTCGGGGGCGAGCCTCGGGCAGGTCTACCGCGCGGAGTTCGAGGGCCGGCCCGTCGCCGTGAAGGTGCGCCGGCCGGGCATCGAGGAACTCGTCGAGGCCGACCTCCGGGTGATCAAGTGGAGCCTCCCGGTCCTGATGCGGTTCATCGGCGACGCACGCTCGTTTTCGCTCGAAACGCTGGCCGAGGAGTTCGACAAGACGATCCACGAGGAGATGGATTACGTCCGCGAGGCGCGGATGCTCGACGAGATCAAGGCCAACTTCGCCGACGATCGCGCGGTCCGCATTCCCGCGGTGGTCGGGGCGCGCTCGACCGGGCGCGTGCTCACGATGGAATACGTCCCCGGGACGAAGATCACCGACGTCGAGGCGATCGACGCGATGGGGCTCGACCGCACGGGGCTGGCCGAGCGGCTCGAACGGATCTACCTCAAGATGATCATCGACGACGGCGTCTTCCACGCCGATCCCCACCCCGGAAATCTCGCCGTCCAGCCCGACGGCACCCTGGTGTTCTACGACTTCGGGATGAGCGGGCGTGTCGACGAGTACGTCCAGGGGAAGATCGTCGCCTTCTACGTCGGGATCGCCAACCAGGACATCGACGCGATCCTCGATGCGCTGATCGACCTCGGGACGCTGAGCCCGGAGGCCGACCGCGAGACGATGGGCGAGGTGATGGAGCTCGCCATCCGGGACATCCGGGGCGAGGAGATCGAGCAGTACCGGGTCCAGGAGGTGGTCGGGCAGGTCGAAGACACCATCTACGAGTTCCCGCTGCGGCTGCCCGCGAACCTCGCCTTGGTGCTCCGGGTGGCGACGGTCGTCGAGGGGGTCTGTGTCACGCTCGATCCGGACTTCGACTTCGTCTCGGTCGCCACCGACTACCTCACCGAGGAGGGCTACCGCGAGGAGGGCATCCGGCAGTTCGTCGAGGGCCAGAGCGGGGCCGCACGCGATCTCGCGCGGGCGCTGGTAGCGACGCCGCCGAAGCTCGAACGCACGCTCGACGGGCTCAATCGGGGGACGCTCGCGGTCCACGCCGACCTCGACGACACGGACGACCTCTTCGAGTCGCTGGCCAACCGGCTGATCTTCGGGCTGTTGCTGACCGCCGGCGTGCTCTCGACGGCACTCCTGTATGCTTTCGCGAGGCCGACCGCGACCGCCGTCGCCGTGCTCTTTTCGCTCGGCGTCGCCGCGCTCCTGTGGCGCTCGTTTCGCCGGGGCCGGTCCGGCGTCCAGGCGACGCCGCAGTTCACCCGCCAGAGCCTCCGCGAGCGCCGCGAGGCCGACGCCGCCGACGCTGCCGACGCCACGCCCGACGGGGAGACGACGGGGCTGGGGCTGGCCGGTGCGCCGGCGGAGGACGCCGAGCGGCCTCCCGAGGACCGCTGAAGCGCTACGTTCAAGTGCCGGCGCGGACCAGAGTCGACGAGCGCTGGTGGTGAGCAAATCCGCCGGATTTGCGAGCCTCGGCGCGCGAGTGAAGCGAGTGCGCCGGTGGTCTAGTGGTAGGACATGAGCTTCCCAAGCTCATAGCCCGGGTTCAATTCCCGGCCGGCGCATTCCGCCGAGCGACACCGGATCGCCTTCCACGCCCGGTTCCGAGCGAGCGCTCGTCCGGAACTGGACGTGAAGGATCGGTCGCGGGGAGGTCGTCCGGGCCGGCCCCGTGCGGCCGTGAATTGGCGGCGCGAGTACGAACACCGCCGTGGGTCCATACAATAGACGGGGACGCGGTGGGCGCACGAGGCCATCGGCGACGTCGGCCGCAAGGAGTACGGCCGTTTCGAGCAGCACCTCCACCGTGTCGCCAACGTACCCGTCGCCGAGGCCGTCGAACACGACCGTTCGCACATCGTTTTCGAGGACCTGACGCACATCCGCGAGCGGCTCCCCGACGCCCGCTGGCAGCACGTCTGGGCGTTCCGACGGCTCCGGCAGTACGTCGGCTACAAAGCGCCCGAGCACGGCGTCGAAGCCGTGGACGTGTCGCCGAACCACACCAGCCAGCGGTGTTCGACGTGTGGGTTTACCCACGAGGACAACCGCTCGGGCGAGGCGTTCCGGTGTCGCAAGTGCGAGTACGCGAACCACGCGGACTACAACGCAGCAAAGAACGTCGGTTGTCGGTATCTCCGCCGCCGGCAAAAAGCAGGCGACGGAGGCGCACCCGTAGGCGTGCGCTTGAATCGCGGGACGCTGAACGTGAGCGGGGAGTACGCACCCCCGCCGACCGCCGGAGACGGCGCGACGGCCTAACGGGAGTCCACGCGAAAGCCCACGAACAACTCGTGGGTAGCTTACACCGTTTCGGGCAGCCAGCCCCCGTCGACTTCGACGTTCGCGCCGCTCACGTAGTCGCTGCCGTCGTCGAGGAAAAAGCGCGTCGCCTGCACGACGTCCTCGAAGCTCGCGGGCCGCCCCCGGGGGAGCTCGGCGGGGAACACCGCGGAGTTCTCGACGACGTAGGGCGAGACGGCATTGACGGTGATCCCGTCCCCTTGGGTGTCGGCGGCGAGCATCCGGGTGAACATCAGGACGCCAGCCTTGGCGACGAAGTACGGGAAGTTCTGGGTGTTGACGAGGCCCTTCTCCGCGCTCGCGTAGCCGACGTTGACGATCCGGCCCCACTCCCGTTCGCGCATCGGGTCGAGCGCGCGCTTCGAGCAGAGGTAGGTACCGTTGACGTTGGTGTCGAGCACGCGGTTCCACGTCTCGAAGTCGATCTCCGCCCAGTGGGCGGGCGCGAACGCGCCGACGTTGTTGACGAGCACCTCGACGGGGCCGAGCGCGTCCTCGACCGCGGCGAACAGGTCCTCGACGTCGTCGGGATCGGTGACGTCGCCCTGCACGACCGTCGCGTCCGCGCCGTGCTCGCGGCGGGCGCGCCCGGCGACCGCGGCAGCCGCCTCGTCGCTCGTGTCGTAGTGGACGGCGACCGACGCGCCACACTCGGCGAGCCCCATGAGGAGTTCGCGGCCGACGCCCCTCGCGCTGCCGGTGACGAGCGCGACGCGCCCGTCGAGGTCGGGTTCGATCACGGGCCGTCTGGGTCGGCGGTGGGCATAGCTCCGGCGGAACGGCGATCGAGGTCCGTTCCGAACTGATTCACCGGTCAGATCGTCCGCTCTCCGAACTGACGGGCGATCGCAGCGCTCGTCGCGGTCGCAACGGCCGGGCGCGTCGACAGAGGGAAAATCGCCACCGTCGTCCACAGCTACACCGCGACCCGGCCCCCTCCTTCGATCGAGTGCGCTCGGCCACCGCACAGCGATCCTCGGGTGGCTCACGGATCGCTCCCGTTCGCCGTCGAGGTGTGCCGACGGAGTCTCCGTCCCTCGAACGGAGGGTGTGCCGCGCCGTCGCGGCGCTCTCCGCGCGAACCACGGCGACCACCGGCTGCACGATCCCGACCGGAAAAGGGCGCGCCGACCGATCCGTCGGGACCGCCGACAGCGGCGTGCAGCGGCCGCGTGACGACGCACTTAACTGCCGGGACCGGCTGGTGGCGACAACGGATTCTCGGGTGAGAGCCATGTCGGACACAGACACACGCGCCGGGACCGACGCCGCAGCCGAGACCCTCAGAACGCCGATCGTTGCCGTGCTCGGCCACGTCGACCACGGCAAGACCAGCCTGCTCGATCGGGTGCGCGGCTCGACGGTGACCGCCGGCGAGGCGGGCGCGATCACCCAGCACATCGGCGCGACCGCCGTCCCTCTCGACGTGGTCTCGGAGCTCGCCGGCGGCCTCGTCGATCCCGACGACTTCGACCTCCCGGGGCTGTTGTTCATCGATACGCCGGGCCACCACTCCTTCTCGACGCTCCGGTCGAGGGGCGGCGCGCTCGCGGACATCGCCGTCCTCGTCGTAGACGTCGACGACGGCTTCCAGCCCCAGACCGTAGAGGCAGTCGAGATCCTCCGGCGGACGGGCACCCCCTTCGTCGTGGCCGCGAACAAGGTCGACACGATCCCCGGCTGGAATCCACAGGAGGGAGGACCGATCCAGCGGAGCATGGACGCCCAGAGCGATCGGGCGCGCTCGACGCTCGAAGAACGCCTCTATGCGCTCATCGGCGAACTCTCCGAGCACGGCTTCTCGGCGGACCTCTACTGGCGGGTGCGCGATTTCGCCGCGAACGTCGGCGTCGTGCCCGTCAGCGCCGAGACTGGCGAGGGCGTGCCCGACCTCCTCACCGTGCTGATGGGCCTCTCCCAGCGCTACCTGAAAGACGAGATGGCCGTCGACGCCGCCGGACCGGGTGCGGGCACGGTGCTCGAAGTGAAAGAACAGAAGGGATTCGGCACGGCGATCGACGTCGTCCTCTACGACGGTACCGTGAGAGAGGACGACACGATCGTCGTCGGCGGCGCGGGCGAGCCGATCGTCACCGACGTGCGCGCGCTGCTCCAGCCCCAGCCCCTCGCCGAGATACGTACCGAACGACGGTTCGAGGGCGTCGAGGCGGTGACGGCTGCGGCGGGCCTGAAGATCGCCGCGCCCGACCTCGACGCGGCGATGGCCGGCGCGCCCGTTCGCGTCGTGCGCGACCGGCCGGTCGAGGACGTGATCGAGGCGGTCGAGGCCGAGCTGGCGGCCATCGAGGTCACTACCGACGAGGAGGGCGTCGTGGTCAAGGCCGACACCCTGGGGAGCCTGGAGGCGGTCGCCGACGCCCTCGAAGCGGCCGAGGTGCCGATGGTGCGCGCGGAGGTCGGCGACGTCGCTCCACGGGACATCGCGGTGGCGAGCACCGCCGAGGAGGCCGACCACCGGGTCGTGCTCGCCTTCTCGGTCGACGTCCTCGACGATGCTGCCCGGCGCGCGGAGGAGTCGGGCGTCGAGCTGTTCGCACACGACGTGATCTACCGACTGGTCGAGGAGTATCAGGAGTTCGTCGCCGAGCGCGAGCGCGCCCAGCAGGACGCCATTCTCGACAACATCGCCCGGCCCGCCCGGTTTCGCCTCCTGCCCGATCACGTCTTCCGCCAGTCCGACCCCGCAGTGGTGGGCGTCGAGGTGCTCGGCGGGACCCTGAAGCGAAACGCGCGCGTGGTGGAGTTCGAGAACTCGGAGCCGACGCGCGTCGGGCAGGTGAAAGGGATTCAGGAGCAGGGCGAGGACGTCGAGGAGGCCCGGATGGGCGAGCGCGTCAGCGTCGCCATCGACGGCCCCACGGCGGGCCGCCAGATCGAGGAGGGCGATACCCTGTTCTCGGAACTCCCAGAGAAACACGCCAAGGTCATCGAACAGGAGCTCACGGGGGACGTCCCGGCCGACGAGCTCGAGACCCTCCAGCTCTACCTCGATAGACACCGCAAGCGCGACCCCTTCTGGGGGAAGTGAACCGATCGCCCGCCCGCGCGACCCCCGGTAATAACATTTAATTAGACGGCGTGCGACAGGGTGGACGTGAGTGGATCCGACCGATCGAGCGGCCGCGCCGGTGGACCTGACTCGCCGACCCGTGCGACCGCGAGCGGGAGCGGGAGCGACGGGCGCGCCGGGCGGGCGACACGGGCGGCACGCGGGTCGCGAGCAGCCGTCACGACCGCCGATCTCGTGTTGGTAGCGATTCCCGGGATTCTCGTGGCTGCGCTGGCGGCAGGCCTGCTCGCCTCGTTTTCGGTCGCCGTGGCGCTCGCCGGCGGCAGCCTGCCGGCGCTCGCGGCGCTCGGCTACGTGCTGTTCTACGATCCGCCGTCGTCGAGCGGCGCGGACGCCTGAGTCGCGCCCGTCGCGGCTCCTCAGCCGCCGACCGGCGTCACGTCGTCGGTCATCGCCTGCTTCACCTGGAGGGCAGCACGGGCGGCAAGATCGCGCGCGAGCTCGTCACGCTCCTCGATGCCGATCGGCTCGCTCGCCTCGAAGTCCGGCGCGAGGCCCGCCGTCACCGCCGAGCCGACCGGCGGCTGGACCGCGACGGTCGCCCGCGGGCCGTCGACGCCGGTCGTGACCTGTCCGCCGACGACGTACTCGTCGGGAAGAAACTCCCGGGTCCGCGCGGCGACGGTGGTGAGGCCGGCCCGGAGCGTCCGGCGCTGGGTCGGGGTGAGCTCGGGGATGTCCTCGTCGGTACGCCGGCCCGCCGGGACGTCGCCCGGCTGGCCCGCGTACGGCGTGTTTCCGTTCATGAGGAGCTACCCTCCCTACGCACGGGACGCGTATAAACCCACAGGAGTGGAAGGGGAGAGACCACGCTACAGGATCGGGTCGCTCCGGCCGTAGACCGCGAGGACGACCGCCGTCGCGTACCCCCCTACTGCGGCGTCGGCGGTTTCGAGCACCTGCTCCTCGCGGGCCGCCGTCCACTCGCGCAGGTCACGGCCGGCCGCGAGTCCCCGCTCGATCTCCGTGCGCACCGCGTCCGGGTCCGTGCCGGACCCCTCGTAGAAGATCCCCCGGCCGTCCTCGGCGCTGGCCCAGCCCAGTCCCGCCGTGACCGTCCGCCCACCGGCGTCCGTGTGGATCGCACCGTCGGGACCGGTGACCGTCCCGCCGGGACCGACGGTGGCTCGGGCCTCGACGACGGTGAGTGCCCCACCGACCGGCCCGAGGTCGGGGGCCGTCCCCGCGCGCTCGACGCGCGCGCCGGCCGGTATCACCGAGGACACGCGGCGCAGGTTGTACTCGTGGACGTTCGCCGCCGCGAGCGCCGCGTCGTGGGCCGCGAGCGCCGTCGGGCCCGTCCCCGATCCCCACACCACCCTGATCGTGTCCATCCCTCGTCCGTCCGGGGCCCACGGGTAAGCGGTTGTGGATTCGGCCGAGCGGAGCATGGAGCTCCGCGACGGAGGGGACGACGAACGGCGGCGCGCAGCCGGCGCTCGCGCTCGGCGTCGCTGGCCGCCCGAACGTGGCGGACGGCCAGAGATGCGGGCAGTCGCGCCGTAGACCAGTCCGCCGACTGCCCGTTCGCGCGGGCAGCGTGGCGTTTATGTCGGAGCGCTCGGAACGGGCGCGTATGCCAGACGTGCTCGCGCGGAACCTCATCGATAAGGCGGTCATCGGCTCGGACGGTTCGGAGCTCGGCACGCTCTCGACGATCACGATGGATCCCGAGACGGGAGCGCTGGGCCATCTCCTCGTCACGCCCCACGCTGACGCCGGCGTCGACGAGGCCGAGCTCGACGAGAGCGGTCGGTTCGCGGTGTCGATGGCGAGCGTGCAGGCGGTCAAGGACCACGTCGTCGTCGGCCGGTAATGGAGGTCCTCGACGCGTCGGCGTTCATCCACGACCGCGAGCCCGACGGGCGGGTGGCGACCGTCCCCGCGGTCCACGCGGAGCTCGAGGGCGCGAGCGCCTACCGCTTCGACGCGATGGCGGGCGCGGGCATGACCGTCCACGTGCCCGACGCGCCGGCCGTCGAGCGCGTCGAGCGCGCCGCCGAGGCGACCGGCGACGCCGACGCGCTCTCGGATGCCGACGCCCGACTGCTCGCGGCGGCCGTCGAACTCGACGCGCGCCTCGTGACCGACGACTACGCGATACAGAACGTCGCCGGCCGGTTGGGGGTTCCAATCGAGACGATCGCCCGCGAGGGCATCGCCGAGGAGCGCGACTGGGGCTTTCAGTGCGCGGGCTGTGGCCGCGAGTTCGAGGAGCGCGCCGAGCGCTGTCCGGTCTGTGGGAGCGCGCTCTCCCGGAAGAACCCCTCCGGAGCCTGACTGCGGTCTCGGGCCCGGGATCGAGCCGCGGCGGCGCGAACAGAGACGTGGCGGCCTGCTCTCGCGGGATCGACGGTCGGACCGACCTCGTGCTCACGAGGCGAACAGCCCGGTCGTCGTCGCGTACATGACCGCAAAGAGGATCGCGTTGTAGGTGCCGTGGACGACGACCGGGATCAGGAGGTTGTCGGTGTGCTCGTACAGCGCGCCGAGGACGGCCCCGAGCAGGACGGCCGCCACGACGTAGCCGAGCACACCGTCCGTGCCGCTGCCCGCCACGACGGCCGTGACGTGGGCGAGTCCGAACAGCGCGCTCGACAGGGCGACCGCGGACGCGGGCGGGAAGGCCCGCCGGAGCACCCCCTGTACGCCGCCACGGAAGAGCAGCTCCTCGCCGGGTCCGATGGCGACGAACGAGAGCGCGATCAGGTACAGAAAGAGCACCGGGTCCCGCCGGCCGAGCGTCTCGACCCGATTGGTCCCCGGTGAGATACCGAACTCGCCGAGGACGACTCCGAGCACCTGTGCCAGTCCGAGCAGGACGAGCACGCCCGCGAGGACCCACCCGAGGTCCCGAACCGTGCGCCCGAGCCGGGCGCGCGAGGGCCACCGGACGGCGAGCAGGCCCGGAAGGTCGGCGTAGCGCGCGTAGGCGAGTACGACGAGTCCGAACGTGAACCCCTGAACGAGCGTCGAGGTCGCGTAGCCGACGGGGCTCTGGAAGCCGATCCCGGCCGCCGAGAGCGGCACGCGGAGCAGCGAGAGCACCGCGAGCGTGGTGAGGAACCCGCCGACCGCGAGCGCGACGGCGACGGCGAGGCTCCGGAGGTGGCCCTGCCAGCCGTCTCGCTCGCGGCGGCCGTGTTCGCGGGCCATCGTCCCGACGTCGGGCGGGTGGGCGAATACGTCCTCCGGTTCGTCGGCGACGCCTCCGGTCGCCCCGCTTCGGACGGGGCCGACCGAGCGGAGCGGCCGGCTGCCGGCCCCGTCGGTTCGTCGATGCGGCCGGCGATTCGGTGGACGGGGATCGGGCCGTCTCCAGCCCGCACCGGAGCGCTTTTGTCGACCCCACGCGAGCGCTCGCACATGGTCGCCGAACCCCCCGCCAGCCGCACCGTCGGCCAGCCACGGCCCGCGCGCGAGGGGTTCGGCTTTTTCGCGGCCTGAGCGGGCGTGATGTCGCGTCGTCGCGGCCGAATCCCGCCCGTCGAGGCGGCGTCGTTGCCTGCGAACCACGGTCGATCCACCAGCACATGAAACTCCCCGAAGCACAGGTCGCGGTGCTCGAAGCCGCGAGCGCGACCGAGGCACAGTCGACCGACCGGATCGCGGCCGAAACCGGGTTGGACCCCGCGACCGCGACCGGCGCGGCCTTCGCGCTCGACGAGGCGGGACTCCTCGCGGTCTCCGAGCGCGCCGAGGCGTCGGTCACCCCGACCGACGAGGGCCGCGAGTACGCCGAGACGGAGCTTCCGGAAGTCAGGCTCCACGCGGCTGTCCGCGAGGTCGGCGGCGAGGCGGCCCTCGATTCGGTGCTCGACAGGGCGGGTCTCGACGGCCCACAGGTCGACGTCGCGCTCTCGAACTACGCACGGAAAGGGTACGGAGAGATCGAGAGCGGCAACGTTACTGTAGACCCCGACGCCGACCCGGACGACGATCCCGAGCGGACGGCGCTCGCGACCCTCGTCGATGGAGGGATCGTCGACGACGAATCGATTCTCGACCGGCTCGACCGCCGTGACCTGATCGAACGCCGGGAGACGACCGTCCGATCCGTCCGGCTCACCGACGAGGGCGTCACCGCGCTGATGGAGGGCGTCGAGGCCACCGAGCGGGTCGGCCAGCTCACCCCGGAGCTGCTGGCCAGCGGCGAGTGGCGCGACGCCGCGTTTGCCGAGTACGACGTGGACGCGGACGCCGAGCGCCTCGACGGCGGCGGCATCCACCCCCTCCGGCGGACCGCCGAGCGCGTGACGGACGTGCTCGTCGGGATGGGCTTTTCGGAGATGGAGGGCCCTCACGCCGACGCGGAGTTCTGGATCAACGACTGCCTGTTCATGCCCCAGGACCATCCTGCCAGGACACACTGGGACCAGTTCGCACTCTCGAACCCCGACCGCGTCGACGACCTGCCCGACGAGCTGGTCGAGCGCGTGCGCGAGGCCCACCGCGAGGGCGTGGGCGAGGACGGCGACGGCTACCACTCGCCGTGGTCGGCCGACGTCGCGCGCGGACTCTCGCTGCGTGGACACACCACCTCGCTGTCGGCGCGCTACCTCTCCGGTGAGGCTGTCGGCGAGCTCGAACCGCCGGAGCGCTTTTTCAGCGTGGAGAAAGTCTACCGCAACGACACGCTCGACGCCACCCACCTGCTGGAGTTCTTCCAGATCGAGGGCTGGGTGATGGCCGCGGACCTCTCGGTCCGGGACCTGATGGGCACGTTCACGGAGTTCTACGCGCAGTTCGGGATCACGGACCTCCAGTTCAAGCCCACCTACAACCCCTACACCGAGCCGAGCTTCGAGCTCTTCGGCGAGCACCCGACGACGGGCGAACTCGTCGAGATCGGCAACTCGGGGCTCTTTCGCCCGGAGATGCTCGACCCGCTGGGCGTCGACTGCGACGTGATGGCGTGGGGGCTCGCCCTCGAACGCTTGCTGATGTTGACCCACGGCTTCGAGGACGTCCGCGACGTCCACGGCACGCTCGTCGATCTCCAGTTTTTGCGGGACGCGGAGGTGATCTATTAGATGCCCGTCGTCGACGTCGATCCCGACGAGCTGCGCCGGCTGGCCGGCCACGAGGAGAAAAGCGAGGAGGACCTGCTGGACGATCTCTTCGAGCTCGGGCTGGAGTTCGAGGGCGAGACCGAGGCGGGCGAGCTTCAGCTCGAGTTCGAGGCCGACCGGCTCGACCGGCTGAGCGTCGAGGGAATCGCGCGCTCGCTGCGCTACCAGTACGGCGACGACAGGGGGGTGTACGTCCCGCCCACGAACGCCCCCGAGTGGACCATCGCGGTCGACGAGAGCGTGCCCGAGCAACGGCCCTACGTCACGGGCGCGGTGGTGCGGGGGCTCGACATAGACGAGCGGGGGCTCGACTCGCTGCTCCAGCTCCAGGAGAAGCTGCACGCCACGATGGGCCGCGGGCGCGCGAAGGGCGCGATCGGGGTCCACGACCTCGCCATGCTCAAAGGACAGGCCCGGAAGGACGGCGACGCGAACTCGATCGCCTACCGGGGCGTCGAGCCCAACGGCGACAGTTTCGTCCCGCTCGATTCGGACGCCGAGCTCACCCCCCGGGAGGTCCTGACCGAGCACCCGACCGGCGACACCTACGCGGACCTCGTCGCCGGGTACGAGCGCTACCCGGCGATCTACGACGACCTCGGTCTGTTCTCGTTTCCACCCGTCATCAACGGCCGCCGGACCGAAGTCTCTCCCGGGAGCCGGGAGCTGCTGATCGAGATGACCGGGACCGACCAGTGGACGATCGACCGGATGTGCGCGATCCTCTGCTACGCGCTCTCGGCCCGGGGCGCGACGATCGAGCGCGTGACCGTCGCCTACCCCGACCGCGAGCTCGACCGGCCGGACTTCGCCGTCGGGGAGAAGCGAGTGACCCACGACCGGATCGAGCGCACCCTCGGTGTCGGGTTCGAGAAACGGGAGGTGATCGACCTGCTCGAACGCTCGGGACTCGACGCGAGCGTCGAGCACGACGGCGACGAACGCGACGGGCTCGACGGGGCCACCGGGGACGCCAGCGCGAGCGCCGACCCGACTGACGCCGGCGACCTGACCTACGCGGTCTCGATCCCGCCCTACCGGGTCGACGTGCTTCACCCCGTGGACGTGATCGACGACGTGGGCCGGGCCCACGGGTTCAACGAGCTGGAGCCGCGCTATCCGGCGGTCGGGACGGTCGGCGGCCGGGGCGAGCGCTCGCGCCACGAGCGGGCCGTCCGCGAGACGCTCGTCGGGCTGGGCTTTCAGGACCTGCTGAACTTCCACCTCACGAGCGGGGCCGAGGTCTTCGAGCGGATGGGGCTCGCTCCCGACGATTCGGCGTCGACCCCGGCGGGCGATCCGGGCGCGCCCGGCTCCCCGCTCGGGGCCGCGCCACCGGCGACGATCCGCGAGCCCTACAGCCGGGCGTACACGATCGTCCGGACGTGGGCGCTGCCCTCGCTGCTGCAGGTGCTCGAACACAACACCCACCGATCGTACCCACAGGACCTCGCGGAGGTCGGACTCGCGGCGCGCGTCGATCCCGAGACCGAGACGGGCGTCGCCGAGCGGCGGACCGTCGCGGCCGTCCTCGCGCGCACGGACGCCTCCTATGAGGACGCGAAGGCGCGGTTGCGGGCGCTCGCGCGCGCGTTCGGAGCGGAGCTCGAGACGCCGCCGACCGAACACCCGTCGTTTATCGAGGGTCGAGCCGCGAGCGTGATGCTCGACGGCGAGCGGGCGGGCATCGTCGGCGAACTCCACCCCCGGGTGCTCGTCGAGCACGACCTCGAACTGCCCGTCGCGGCGTTCGAGTGCCGGCTCGACGCGCTGCGTTGAGCCACCCCGCGCCCGGGCGTCTCAGTCGAGGTCCGCACCGACCGCCGCTTCGACGCTCCCGAACCCGTCGCGTTCGAGCAGCGCGAGCAGTCCGCGGTTGATTTCGCGCGCGATCGACGGTCCGCGGTAGACGAGCCCGGTGTAGAGCTGGACCAGTGACGCGCCGGCGCGGATCTTCCGGTAGGCTCCCTCGGGGGTGGCGACGCCGCCGACGCCGATCACGGGGACGTCGGTGCGCTCGGCGACGAACCCCACCATCCGGGTCGCGCGCGCCTCGATCGGTGCCCCCGAGAGTCCGCCCGTCTCGACGCGGTTCGGACTCCGGAGCGAGGCGGGCCGCTCGACGGTGGTGTTGGTGGCGACGACGCCGTCGAGGTCGAACGCGGCGACGACTGCCAGCGCCTCCTCGATCGCCGGCTCGGGGAGGTCCGGCGAGAGCTTCACGAGGAGGGGGCTCGCGCCGGCCTCGATGAGCGCCCCGACGATCCCCTCCAGGTGCTCGCGGGTCTGGAGCTCGCGCAGCCCCGGGGTGTTGGGGCTGGAGACGTTCACGACGAAGTAGTCGCCGTCCGCGCCACAGCGCTCGTAGGAGTAGACGTAGTCCGCAGCCGCGTCGGCGAGCGGCGTCGCCTTCGATTTGCCGAGGTTGACACCGATGGGACAGTCCACCCTCCCGCGCACCCGCGAGAGCCGCGTGCCGATCCGATCCGCGCCGTGGTTGTTGAACCCCATCCGGTTGACGAGTGCGCGGTCCTCGGGCAGTCGAAAGAGCCGCGGACGCGGGTTCCCGGCCTGTGGCTCGGCGGTGACGCCGCCGACCTCGACGTGGCCAAAGCCCAGACTCGAAAGCGCGCCCGGTATCGCGGCGTTCTTGTCGAAGCCCGCGGCCACCCCCACCGGGTTGGGGAACTCGTGGCCGAACGCGTCGACCCGCAGGCGGTCGTCGGCGACGCCGTACCGGGCGGCGAGTGCAGCCGCGAGGGGGGTGTCCTGGATCGTCGCCAACCCCCGGTGGACGAGTCCGTGGGCGGTCTCGGCCGGGAGCCGGAACAGGAGGGGTTTCAGCGCGTCGTAAGCGTTCATAGACTTCGGTTATCGTGATCGCCGCGAGTCGGCGCCTCGCGGCTCTCGTCCGTTCTCGACCCGGCTTTCGGCCTTTGCTGTGCGTCCGATGGACATCCGAACTGCGCTGTGACTCCCTCAGAAGTCGTGCTCGACCTCGTCCTGGTCGGCCTTCTGGATGATGATCTTCTCCTCGCGCACGCGGACGAACACGTCGTCGCCGATCTCCATCCCGGCGACGGCCAGCTCGTCCTCGTGGAGGTTGACGTGGACGTTGTGGTACTCGCCGCTCTCGTCTTTCGCCCCGCTGGGGCTGAGCTTCTTTTTGCGTACCATCGCGGTCTTCTCGGGGTGATCACAGCACCGCACACTTAACGCTACCGAGCGACCGTCCGGTGGCTGGTCGCCGGGTCGGGCCGGACGAACAGGGGTGGAAACCCAGCACGGAACGGGGACGGGTCGACGGGGGCGGCCCGAGACACGGCCGGGCGAGTGGTCCTCCGGCCCCGGTCGCCGACGAGGGCTCCCAATCCGGCCCGGTTCGGGGGTATATTTATAATGCGGGGTGTGCTCCGTCCGCACGGAGGGGAAAATCATGGCACGCGACGCGGACGGGAAGCGGAACTTCGCGCTGCGGGAGTCGAGCGGCGAGACGAGCGTCTTTTCGGGGCCTGCGCGAGAAGGGGACCGAGAAGGTCCACATCTACGAGGGGTGGGCGTGGGAGGAGGACGCTCCCGCGGACAAACCCGACTGGATGCCCGAGGTCATCACCGAGGCCAACGTCTCGAAACAGGGTATCGAACACCTAGAGGGGATCTGAGCTGGCCGCGACGATCCGGGGCGGGGTCGTCGAGGACTTCGTCCTCCCGGGCGACCGCGTGCGTGGCCGATCGGACCGACCGTACCGACAGGGTCGACGCGTGCGCGGCGAGGCCCCGTCGGTGCCGACGGCGTTCCGGCCGCCAGGCACGGGTCCGACGATACCGGTTCGCACGCGGACGTACGACCGACGACTTTATGCGTCGAACGCGGCTGGGTGAGGACACGAGCGGCCGGCCGAATCGACGGCCGGCGGCGAGGTGGTTCCGATGCTCTTATACGGAACGGGGCACTCGGAACGGTAGCGAACGCGGGCCGGGTCGTTTCGGCTCGCTCCGGACCCGCCGGCCCCGCTTCCGTGGGGTCGACGCCGCGCTCCGAAGGGGTTATATGCCCGGACGGGCTACGAGATGGTCCGGAAGAGATGAGGATTCCGCCCCTGCGGTCCGCCGTCAAGACGGGATCTGATGTCAGCCCTGGTAGTTCGGTGACACCCGGTCGGTACTGCGGTGTCGCCGAGCGTGCGAAACCGATAGCGACGGTGCGGACCACGTCCGCACCACCCGCCTACACCCCCCGAGCGCGAGCTCGGGATCATTCCGGTTGATCCTGCCGGAGGCTATTGCTATCGGGGTCCGATTCAGCCATGCTAGTCGCACGGGTTCAGACCCGTGGCGAACAGCTCCGTAACACGTGGTCAAACTACCCTCTGGACCGGGATACCCTCGGGAAACTGAGGCCAATCCCGGATACGGCTCCCAGCCTTGAACGGCGGGAGCCGGAAACGGTCCGCCGCCGGAGGACGTGACTGCGGCCGATTAGGTAGACGGTGGGGTAACGGCCCACCGTGCCGATAATCGGTACGGGTTGTGAGA
>PXRN01000018.1 GCA_003021045.1 Halobacteriales archaeon QS_4_69_34
ATGGGAACATTTCGTCCGGGTGACGCAGCGGCGTCACCCTTGCCCGCTACGCTTTCGCAGCGCCAGCTCTCCTGGCCAACAATCTCCTTCGCAAGAGCGGGCGAAGAAGTTCCGCCGGGTGATGAGCAGCTTGCCGAGCCGACTCCCCAGCAGTCCGCCAAACGCCTTGAGATAGAGGTCCCGCTCGACGGGCCAGCAGAAGGTGTTCATGACGACGAGCGAGTGGACGTTCCCGGGGTTCTCGACGGCGTAGCGGCAGCCGATCGGGCCGCCCCAGTCGTGGACGACGAGCGTGAGCTCCGCCAGTCCGAGCTCCTCGATGAACTCCTCGACGACGTCGGCGTGTGCGGCGGGACGATAGGAGAAATCCCGGGGCTTCTCCGAGAGCCCGAATCCCAGGTAGTCCGGCGCGATACACCGGTAGTCCTCCGAGAGCCCCCGGAGCAGATGGCGGTAGAGAAACGACCAGGTCGGGTTGCCGTGGAGCATCAGTACGGGCCGGCCCTCGCCCTCGTCGACGTAGTGGAGCCGGCCGGCGTCGAGATCGGCGTGGTTCGAGTCGAAGGGATACTGCTCGGGGTCGATCCAGTCAGGCCGTGGGGAATCGGAGGCAGCCATCCTGTCCGGGATCGGGGCCCGCCGTCCTAACACTGTCGGCAGCCCCGCGTCCACGGCCGGCAGGTCCCCTCGGCGAGCCGCGTTCGGCGACTCACAGCCGGTCAGTCGCCGGCTTCGACGGCGCGCGGGAAATCGTCGATGCCGACCGAGCCCGAGAGGGCGATCTGCGGGAACGTGATCTCGATGCCGGCCTCGTCGAAGCGCTGCTTGACGTTCCGGACCGGACGAACTCCGAGCGCACGCGCAGGACCTTCGGGCGGGTGGGGTCGGCGATCCAGAACAACGCGACGAGCCCCACGGAGGAATCGGCGAGTAGCTCCTCCGCCATCTGGACCGTGGGCTCGGCGTGTCGAGGATCGCCGCGTGTGTACTGGCCTCCTCGGCGATGATGGCGGTCGCGCGCTCGATGTCGTCCTCGTAGCCGATGCCGAACGTGAAGGTGATCCACAGCCGATCTTTGGCCACCGGGTTCGTGATGACGCCGTCGGTGAGCACCGGGTTGGGGACGGTGAGCAGCTCGTTGTCGAAGGTGTGTACGCGGGTCACCCGCAACGAGCTGTCCTCGACGATGCCCGCGTAGCCGCCGTTCGGGCCGTCCCATTCGATCCAGTCGTCGACCCGGAAAGGGGCGGTCGGTGTAGACGAACACGCCCGCGACGAAGTTCTTGATCACGTCCTGGAGCGCGAAGCCGACCGCGAGCGTGGCGGCCGCGCGATCGTCGCCAGCGAGGTCAGCAGGTTGCCGTAGCCGGCCCGACCGAACGCGACCGCGAGCGCGACGAAGACCACGGCGACCTTCGTGAGCCGCACCAGCGGTCGCTTCGCGTGGGCGTCGACGCCGCGCGCGTCGAGCGGCCGGTTCGCCAGCGGCACGACCGTCGCCCGGCCGAGGGGAGAGCGCCACGAACAGGAGCACGAACGTGATCGCCGCCCCGACCGCCTCGGGATAGGGGACGCCGGCGTCGCGGAGGGACCGACCGATCGGGCCGACCCGCTCGGGCCGTGTGATAGCTCCCAGACCGCCGTTGGTGGCGTTTTCCGCTCCGTCGCTCGCGTTCTGTGCCGCCACGAGCCCCCGGCGTCGACGGCACCAGTTCCATCAGTGATAGGTCGCGGTGTGACCGCGCGTCTCGACCAGCTCCGCGCCCGCGAGCTCGGCGAGCCGTTCGGCGAGCTCGTCCGTGTTCGTTCCGCCCCGGGCCGCGCGAAGGAACTTCGCCTTCACGAGCTCGCGGCCCTCCAGTTGGGCCGCGAGCTCCTCGCTCACGGCCTCGACACCGCCCTTGCCGACCCGGACGGTGGCGTCGAGGTCGTGAGCTCGCTCCCTGAAGTCCGGATCGCTCATGGGCGACCTCGCCGCCGGGACGATTTGACGCTTGTGACTCGCGTGGCGTCCCGGCTACGAGCAGTCCTCGTCCGGCGAGTCGTAGGGATAGCGCGCCTGCGTCCCGCAGTCACAGGTCACGACGACGTGGCCGTCCCGGAGGCGCACACGGGCGGTCCGGCCGGGCCGGAGGTAGGCATCGCAGGCGTCGCAGGTGAACCGCTCGAACCGGCGGGGGAGCGCCACCCGGTTGCGCTCGCCGAGCCGGCGTGCCAGCCGGACGTACTTCCGCGCGCGGTCCTCGTGGCCGGCCGTGGCTGCCCTCCGGGCGAGGGCGTCCAGCCGCTCGATCCGCTCGCGCGCGATCCGCTCGTCGGAAGGGGTCATGAGTGAGGGCCGACGGGGGAATGAAGGGACGAACCGCCCGTGCGCCGTCGGCTTCTCCGAGCGGCCGTCGGAAAGGACTATCCATCGGTCGGCGTCGGAGAGCAGCCGGTGGCTCGAGGGACCGGCACGGTTATCGGCCGGCCTCGTGTGGCTCCCGGCGTGCGCGCGCTCAACTACCTCGAACTCGAAGGCCTCCTCGACCGGAGCGGGCTGGGGACCGCCGCCGCCCAGCAGCGCAGAGCGCTCGCCGGGGCCGGCGTCAAGGTCGACACGTCGCCGTGGCGCGGCGGCGACCTCCGCTCGGGTGTCCGCTCGCTCGTGGCGGGTCGTAGCGCGTTCGCCCACTACGACCTCGCCCACTGCAACGCGCCCGGCCCGGGAACCCTCGCCGTGGTCCGCCACGCCCGCCGCGAGGGGATTCCGCTGGTCCTCCACGCCCACGTGACCGCCGAGGACTTCGCCGAGAGCTTCCGTGGCTCCGCCGCGGTCGCACCCGCTCTGGGCCGGTATCTCCGGTGGTTCTACTCGCGGGCCGACCTCGTACTCTGCCCGAGCGAGTACACGAAGGGCGTACTCGAATCCTACCCCGTCGACGCCCCCGTTCGACAGGTGACCAACGGCGTCGACCGCGACTCGCTGTCGGGCTTCGCGTCGCTGCGCGGGGCCTACCGCGAGCGCTACGGGCTCGACGGGTTCACCGTCTTCGCGGTCGGCAACGTCTTCGAGCGCAAAGGGCTGACGACGTTCTGTGAGCTCGCGCACAGTAGCGAGTACGAGTTCGCGTGGTTCGGCCCCTACGACACCGGACCGCTGGCCGCCCCGACGGTGACTCGCTGGGTCGAGCATCCCCCGGAGAACGTCACGTTCACGGGCTGGATCGACGACAAGCGCGGCGCGTACGCCGCCGGCGACGTCCTCTGCTTTCCCGCGAAAGTCGAGAACCAGGGCCTCGTCGTCCTCGAAGCGATGGCCTGCGGGAAGCCGGTCGTCCTCCGGTCGATTCCGGCCTTCGAGGAGTTCTACACCCACGGCGAGGACTGTCTGCTCTGTGAGACGCGAGGGGAGTTCGCCGAGGCGCTCGATCGGCTCGCGGGCGACCCCGCGCTCCGCGAACGCCTCGGCGCGAACGCCCGCGAGACGGCCGCCGAGCACAGCCTAGAGCGGGTGGGCGAGGAGCTTGCGGGCCACTACCGCGACCTGCTGGCCGCGGAGCGATAGCGCCGGACAGGAGTCTTTCGACGACCTCGTCGACCCGTGCCGCCGAACACGTTCCCGCCGGTTCTGTCCGGCACTGTGAGCGGACCTGAACGGGGAGTGGAGTGTGGTCGGCGACCGCGAGCGGCCGGCAGCCGGGAGTCGAGCGGTCGACGAGGGCAGGACGGCACGGTCGGCGCGGGGGGTGGCGCGGCTGTGCGCCGTCGCGTCGTCCGGTTCGACACTCGTGGCTCGCGGCCGTCCCACCCTGCCGGCGACACGCCGCCGACACGTCCCTCCGATCGGGTTTTTCGACGGGAAACGGCTTTGTACCCGGCCGTCCCAGCCCGAGTATGATATCGCTCGACGAGGCCGTGACGGCCCGGCTGGAATCCCACGGCACGCGCTTCGAGGTGCTCGTCGATCCCGACGCGGCACTGGCCATCAAGCGCGGCGAGTTCGAGGGCGATCTGACTGACGTGATCGCCGCCGAGGACGTCTTCGAGGACGCCTCCCGGGGAGATCGCCCGGCCGAATCCGACGTGAAGGACGTCTTCGACACGACCGATCCCCTCGAGATCATCCCCGAGGTGATCAGGCGCGGCGAGATCCAGATCACCGCCGAGCAGCGCCGCGAGATGCAGGAACGAAAGCGCCGCCAGCTGATCAACACCATCGCGCGCAACGCGGTCAACCCCCAGATGGACGGCGCGCCCCACCCGCCCGACCGGATCGAGTCCGCCCTAGAGGAGACGAAGTTCCGGGTCGACCCGATGGAGCGCGTCGAGACCCAGATCGACGACGCACTCGACGCGCTCCGCCCCGTGATCCCGATCCGGTTCGAGGAGGTAGCGATCGCCGTCCAGGTGCCCCCCGAGCACGCCGGCAGCGCACAGGCCAAGATCCGGGAGTTCGGCGACCTCGTGCGGGAGGAGTGGCAGAACGACGGCTCGTGGATCGGCGTCGTCGAGTTCCCGGCCGGGATGCAAAACGACTTCTACGAGCTCGTCAACGAGCAGTCGACCGGCACGGCCGAGACCCGCGTCGTCCGGGACGAGGACGACCTGAAGACGCGATAGGCCGGGGCGCGCTCGACGGGGAGAGACGTGTTGTGGACGTCCGGGGCCGATCGGTGGAGGCGAGCGAGGGGCAGGGGAGAGACGACGACAGCGTTCGAGGTCGCGTGGTTCGGCCCGACGACGCCGGACCGACGTCGTCCCGTCCACAGCACGGACCCGGAATTGAATACGCTCCCGACCCAACGGGTACGCGAGTTCCCGGCCCAACGGGTACGCACAGCCCACTGCACACAGCCACACGAACATGAAGGTCATCATCGCAAAGCGGGTCGACGCGGGCACCGCCGACACCGAGGAGATCGCCGCGCTCGCCGAGGCGGCCGGCCACGAGATCGTCGGCGAGCTCACCCAGACACGCACCGAGGACGCCGCGCTCCACCTCGGCGAGGGGAAGGTCGCGGAGCTCGCCCGGCTGGTCGCCGAGACCGGCGCGGAGGGCGTCGTCTTCGACAACCAGCTCGGGCCCTACCAGACGTACAACCTCGGGCGGCGGCTACCCGACGGCGTGGTGGTGACCGACCGGTTCCGGCTCATCCTCGACATCTTCGGCCAGCGCGCGAGCACCCGGAAGGCCCAGCTACAGGTCGAACTGGCCGAGCTCCGCTACGAGCTGCCCCGAGCGGAGACGAAAGCCAGCCTCGCCCAGCGCGAGGAGCGCCCCGGGTTCATGGGGCTGGGCGAGTACGATGAGAGCCGCGAACAGGACATCGAGGCCCAGATCAGCCAGATCACCGAGGAGCTGGCGGGGATCGAGGAGACCGAAGAGCACAGGAGACAGCAGCGCCGCGAGTCGGGCTTCGACCTCGTAGCGCTGGCGGGCTACACCAACGCCGGCAAGTCCACGCTCCTGCGGCGGCTCGCCGCCGATCTGGACGTCGACGAGAACGAGGGCCGCCACCCCGACCTCGAACGCACCGCCGAGTCCGAGAACCGCCTGTTCACCACGCTCGGGACGACCACCCGCCGGGCGGCCACCGAGCGCCCGGTGTTAGTGACCGACACGGTCGGGTTCGTTTCGAACCTCCCCCACTGGCTGGTCGAGTCGTTCAAGTCGACGCTGGATTCGGTCTACCTCGCCGACCTCGTCCTCTTGATCGTGGACGCGAGCGAGCCCGTCGAGGCGATGCGCGAGAAGCTCGTCACGAGCCACGACACCCTCTACGAACGCAACGAGGCTCCCATCGTCACCGTCCTGAACAAGGCCGACCGCGTGGACGACGCCGAGCTCGACGAGAAGCGGGCGGCGCTCTCGGCGCTCGCGCCCGATCCCGTGGCCGTGAGCGCCGCCGAGGGAACGGGTCTGGAGGAGCTGTTCGATCGGATCGAGGCCGCGCTCCCCGACTACGAGCGCGAGCGCCTCGTGTTGCCGATGGCCGAGGGGACGATGGGGCTCGTCTCGTGGATCCACGATCACGCCCGCGTCGAGGACGTCTCCTACGGCGAGAGCGGCGAGCAGGTCACGGTGGCGTTCGCGGCCCGTCCGTCGGTCGTCGAGCGCTCGCGTGCGAGGGCGAGCGAGCTCCCGGTCCCCGCCGGATCGTAACCGCGACCGTAGCCGAACCGATCGCGGCGGGCACTCCTGTCGATCCACCCACATTCCGGACCGCCGACCGGATCGGCGACGTCTATTCTCACTCCGTCGCGATTCCGGGTTCGCGGGCTCGGGAGGCGAACCCGGCGACGAGCGCCGGAGCGCCGCCCGCACCGTCAGTGCTCGCCCTTGCGCTTCTCGATCACCCGAACGTCCTCGATGGCGGTCTCGGGATACTGGCCCTCGGCGTCTTTCTCCGCGGCCTTGACCATGTCCCAGACGACGCCCAGTCCGGTGGTCACCCCCTGGAGCGCCTCCATCTCACAGCCGGTCTTGCCGACCGTCTCGACGACGACCTCCAGTGCGATCCCCCCCTCGCCGAGCGCGAAGTCGGTCTCGACGTTCGTGATCGGAATTGCGTGGCACAGCGGGATCGTCTCCCAGGTATGCTTGACGGCCCCCACCGCGCCGACCCGCGCGGTGGCGAGCACGTCGCCCTTCTCGATTTCCTCGGTGCGGACCGCATCGACCGTCGACTCCTGGAGTACGATCTCGCCGCGGGCGACCGCCCGCCGGGCGCTGTCGGGCTTGCCGCCGACGTCGACCATCTGTGCGTCGCCCGACGCGGTGGTGTGGGTCAGTTCGCCGGTCGTCCCGCGGGCTTGGTCGGCTTCGTCCGTCTCGCCGGCCTCGCCCCCGCCACCGTCGGGGAGGGCCGTCTCCGGACTCTCACCCATCGCCGTCCCTCCAGATCGCCTCGGGGAGCGCGTCGAGCAGGTCCGAGGCGAGCAGCCCGTCGCCGCGCTCCGCGCCGACGAGTTCGGCGGCCCGGCCGTTGGCGTAGGGAGCCATCGTGGCCGCGTCGAGCGGGTCGTGGCTGGCGAGGAAGGCCGCGACGATCCCGGCGAGCGTGTCGCCGGTCCCGCCGACGGTCATCCCTGACGTACCTGCCCGGGAGACCCGCGTGGTCTCGCCGTCGGTCGCCACGTCCTCGTTCGCTTTCGCCAGCACGACGTGGCCCAGCTCGGCGGCGAAGGCCTCGATCTCCTCGCTCGCCGCCCGGAGGTCGTCGACGTCCGGGCCGCCCATCGCCGCGAGCTCGTGACGATTCGGGGTGCAGACCAGCGTCGCCCCGGTCTCGACCTCGGGGACGGCCGAGAGCGCGTCGGCGTCGACGACGGCCCGACCCTCGAACGCCGCGAGGAACTCCCGAACCGCGTCCTCGGTCGCCTCGGCGCTGCCGAGCCCCGGTCCGAGCACCACGACGTCGTCGTAGTCGGTGGCGGTCTCGACGAGGCCGTCGACCTGTGCGGGCGTGAGGTGGGCGGCCTCGTAGGGCTGGACGATGAGGTCCTGGGCGTAGCCCGCGATCGGCCCGAAGACGCGTTCGGGAACAGACACGAACGCGAGGTCCGCGCCCGCCCGGAGCGCTCCCCGTGCGGCGAGTGCCGGCGCGCCGGTGTAGGGGCCGCCGCCGACGACGAGCACCCGCCCGGCGTCGCCCTTCTCGCTGTGGGGATCGCGCCGGACCGACAGCAGATCCCCGGGCCCGGCGAGGCGCTCGGCCGCCCGTGGGATGCCGATGTCGGCCACGGTGACGTCGGCGTCGAGCGCGTCGAGCCCCGGCTTCGCGTCGTGGAAGGTGACGACGTGGTCGGCGACGACCGCGCTCTCGGGAGCGTCGCCCGTGTCGGCGTCCACGCCCGAGGGGACGTCGACCGAGACCACGGTCGCGTCGCTCGCGTCGATGGCCCGCGCGGCGCTGGCCTCGGGTTCGCGGAGCGCACCCGCGATGCCCGTGCCGAGCATGGCGTCGACCACGACGTCCGGGGTCGCCCCGCCCGGCCCCGCGAGGTCGAGCGCGCGCGAGTCCCCGACCTCGTGGGCGTCGTACTCGCCCTGCTGGAGCGCTGCCCAGTTCTCGCGGGCGATCTCGGTGCCGATGCTCTCGGCGCGGCCGAGCAGCAGGACCCGGGGTTCGTAGGCGTCGAGAAAGCGTGCCGCGGCGAACGCGTCGCCGCCGTTGTTGCCCCGGCCGGCGACGATCGTCACCCGGTCGTCGGGGTCGGCGACCTCCCCCACCGCGCGGGCGACGGCGTTGCCGCTGGACTCCATCAGCTGCTTTCGGGGGACGCCGAGCGCGGCGGCGTTGCGATCGACGGCGGCCATCCGCTCCGTCGTGATCATGGCCGCTTCTCGGCCGCCGGCCGATTAAGCGTGGGGCTTTCGCGGGTGTCGTCGAGCGCGGCGTCCGGGCTACCGCCGTACCGTAAAGCCCGACTCGCCCTCGGGGTCGCCGTACTCGGCGTCGACGCTCTCGACGTCCGCGGCCGGACTGCCGGTGTGAGTCCATTCGATCATCTCCTCGACGGCGCTCTCCTCGCCCTCGAAGACCGCCTCGACGCGGCCGTCCGCCAGATTGCGGACCCAGCCGTCGACGCCGCGCTCGCGGGCCGCGTCGCGCGTGCTCGCGCGGTAGGAGACCCCTTGGACCCTGCCCGAGACGAGGACGTGTGCGCGGGTGCGCCCGGTCATGCGCGCCGGTTCGCCCGCCGGCCTGAAAAGCCCGCCGCGTGGACCCGGCGCGAGACGGGCTCCGGGTCCGGTCGGCGGTCCGCCGGCCGATGGCGGGACTCGACGGCGCTCGCGACAGCGGACGACGAAAGCGGACGAGCCATATGCAGCGACCGCGTGGCGGTGACATGGACGAGTGGCCGCCGGCCACGCCGCCGGGCTACCGGCGTTACGATCCCACGGGTCGTCGAGGGGACGGGCTCGCGCCCGCGCGGTCGGTGCGGATCGGGCTGTTCGTCGCGGCGTTCGGAGCGACGGCGGCGCTGACAGCGTTCTGGCTGCTCGAAAAGCGCCCGCCTCCTGCGGGCCCCGTGGCGCTCGCCGGCCTCGTCGGACTGTGGGTGGTGGAGACGGCGGTCCACGAGGCGATCCACGCGGCCGTCGCGCGCGGCTTCGGCTTCCCGACGACGGCCGGGATCGAGCGCGTCGGCTACGAGCTCTCGCCGTACGTCCATCCACACGGGGCCTTCCAGACCCGCGGCGAGACCGTCACGTTTCTCCTCGCGCCCGCCTCGTTTCTCGCGCCCCTCGGCCTCGGCCTCCTGATCGTCGGGGACGGCTGGCTCGCGGCGGGCGCGCTCGCCGTCCTCGTCTCGACCGTCGTCGGCTCGGTCGGCGACCTCGGCGCGGCGTGGCGCGTCGCGCGACTCCCCCCGGGAACGCTCCAGCACAACGGGCCCACGCCGGGCGGGCGCGTGCGCTTCTACCGGCCGGCCGACGGGACGAGCGCGACCCGACCCCGGTCCGCGGAGTGGCCCGCCGAGTGGGACTCGCTTGACGACGCCGACGAGCGCCCGTGAGACGGCTCGTCTACCGACCGGCGATTCAGCGTGCATCGAGGAGCGCGATGCCGACCGTCGACTCGATCCACGCGGCCGTCGCGCTCGTCGCGTGATCGGCGTGCCGTCGGCCTCGACGCGCCACCCTCTATCGGGGTCGTCGAGACATATCGGCCTGCCGGGATCGTCGGTAATGCTCGTGGCAGTCCGTACCGGTCCGTCACGCCGGTCCGTCGTACTATCTACTCACTTCATGAACCGCCACGCTACCCTCCGAATCAAACTGCCGGCGACCGCTCGGTAGTGACCGCGAGCACGACCGCGGCAAGCGGGGACGAACGGGCGCGGATCTCACCCCTTTTTGCCGCGCCCGCGCCAACGGCCCGCATGAGCGACCGGGACCACAGCCGCGAGCGCGATCTGGTGACGCTCGCCGACGAGCTATCGACGACGCTGGACGAACTGCGCGACGAGCTGGCGGGGACGCGACGCCGGCCGCCGCGCGGCCCCCTCGGGCTGCCACGCCCGCCGACGCCCCGCGAGCTCCTCGAGTTCACCGACGAGTTCGCCATCCCGGCGGCGATCGCCGGCCTCGAAGCCACGATCCGCACGCTCGAACTGCTCCAGGGGGCGATCCGGCTCACGCGAGCCGGCAGCGAGGCGGGCGAACGCGGCCACGAGGTGCGGACACGCGCCGAGGACGCCAGCCGCCGTACCGTCGACCGCCTCGACGACGTGCTGGTTGACCTCCAGGACGCGCTCGCCGGGCGGCCCGAGAACGAGGAGGCACGGACGCTGCTCGACGACGCCCGCGCGCTCCGCCGCGAGATCGACGACCGGCTCGCCGACTCGCGCGATCGACGGGTCGGCGGGGGTACGGAGCGCGACGAACGGCGCTCGACCGAACGGCGGCGGTCGGGCGACGGGCCACGATCGGCGGACGAGCGACGTTCGACCGGGTGGGCTGCCCGAGCGGAGCGCGAGGCGGGGGACGACGGCGTGGCGATCGACGTCGACGCCGAACTCGACTCGATCCGCGAGGAGATCGAGGGTGCGGGCGACGCCGACGACGGAGACGCCGACGACGGCGAGCGGGGCGACGGCTCAGGGGAGGGCGACGGCGAGCGACGGGACGGCGAGCAAGAGAGCAGGGACGGCGGCGGACGACGGGACGGCGAGCAGGAAAGCAGAAACGACGACGGGAGCGAGTGAGTTCGCCACTTCACGTCAACGTTTGTCAATAGCGTCGCACGGAGTGTCCGGAGCGAGCCGTTAACCCGCTCGACCGGCATCGCCGACCCATGCGGGAGAGGAAAGCGGACGGAACGAGCTCGCGACGGATCGAGTGCTACGTTCGCGCCGCTCTGCCGGCGAGCGTCGGCGAGCGTCAGCGCGAACGGATCGAGCGCCTACGACGGCTCGAAGCCGACGGCGGACCCGCGGTCACGATCCACACGTGGCCAAAGCGCGTCACACTCGACGGCCCCGCAGCCGACGCGCTCGCCCCACGACGGTACCGGGCGTTCGCCGCGTGGGCGCACGAGCACGACGTGAGCATCGGTCCGTTCTTCGAGACCCGGACGTGTCAGTCGTTTCTCGCCGAGGAGCCGCGCCGGGAGCTCCGCACGCCGTCCATCTGTCTCGCGGCCTCCGTCGACGACGCGCTGCGGTGGGTAGCCCCACACACCGACGCCGATCGGACGTGCACCGTCGTGGACGCCCTCGACGCGCTGGCGGCGGGCGACCCGGCTGCGGTGCCGAACGGGACCGCCGAACGGGCCGCGGTGCGCTGACGGCCGTCGTCCCGCTCCGCGCGGCCGCTCCGAACAGCGTCGGTCGACCGAATGCCCGCGGTGCCGGCACCCCTCGACGACCGTGCAACGGAGCCCTCATCCGGTCGGCTCGAACCGATAGCCGTCCCACTCTTGACTACCGGGCTCGCGGATGCCGGCCCCGGGCTCGCGGAGCTGCTCGACGTAAGTCGGTGCGACCGCCTCGCCGATCTCGACGTCGCCGGTCGTGAGCTGACCGAGCGCGCGCACCGCCTCCCCGTCGAGGTCGAACTCGACGACCGCGAGGTGGTTGGGCTCGGGGACGCCGGGGGGTGGCGCGGTGCTCGTCGTCCACGTGACGATCTCGGCGGTGTGCTCGCTCAGGTCAACGGTCTCGACCGGCTCGCCGCCCTCCGGGCCGATCGGGTGGCCGGGGTAGGCGAGGGTGCCGTCGTCGTACCGAACGGCCTCCATCGCCGGACGCCCCTCGCGCTCGCCGTCGCCCTCGTGTTCGCCTTCCACGTCGTCTCTGCCGCTCGTAGCGCCGTCGTCTCCTGTGTCACTTCCGCTCGACGCGCCGCTCATGCGCCCGCCTCTACGATCGTGGTGGTGACGCAGTTGCCGAACCCCCCGACGTTACACGCGAGGCCCACGTCGGCGTCGACCTGTCGTGGCCCGGCTTCCCCGAGGATCTGTTTGTAGATCTCGTAGCCCTGAGCGACGCCGCTCGCGCCGAGCGGGTGGCCCTTCGATTTGAGTCCGCCGGAGGTGTTAGTCGGGAGTTCGCCCTCGCGCTCGGTGCGTCCCTCCTCGACGGCCTCCCACGCCCGTCTTTCCTCGGCGAAGCCCAGCCCTTCCATCTGGAGGAATTCGAGGATCGTGAACATGTCGTGGAGCTCCGCGACGTCGACGTCCTCGGGGCCGTACCCCGCCATCCCGTAGGCTTCCCGGCCGCTCTCGACGACGGCGTTCATCGTCGTGGGCTCGGCGCGCTCGTGGACGACGTGAGTGTCGGTCGCACCGCCGATCCCGGCGACGACGGCGTAGTCGTCGGCGTACTCGGCGGCCACTTCGACCGGACAGAACAGCAGCGCCGCCGCGCCGTCGGTGATCGGACAGAAATCATAGAGCCGCAGCGGATCGGCGACGATCGGCGACGCCAGTACGTCCTCGACGGTGATCTCCGTTCGAAATTGGGCGTGTGGGTTGTCGACGCCGTTACGATGGTTTTTCACTGCCACCCTCGCCAGCGACTCGCGGGGCGCGTCGGTAGTTTCGAGGTAGCGCCGCGCGGTGAGTCCGGCGAAGCTCGGCAGCGTGACGCCGTGTTTGTACTCGACAGGGTGGGTCAGCGAGGCGATCACGTCCGTCGTCTCGGCGGTCGAGCGGTGGGTCATCTTCTCGCCGCCCACCAGCAGGGTCATCCCGCTCGCGCCGCTCGCCACGGACTGCCACGCGGCGTAGATCCCCGCGCCGCCCGAGGCGGAGGTCTGATCGACCCGCTGGGCGTACGCCGGGAGACAGGACAGATCGTGGGCGAGCGCGTTCGGCACTCCGGTTTGGCCCTCGAACTCCCCGGAGGCCATGTTCGCGACGTAGAGGTGCTCGATTTCGGTCGGTGGGACGCCCGTGTCGTCGAGACACGCCTGCCCCGCTTCGGCGAGCAGCTCGCGGATCCACGCCTCGCGCTGGCCGAACTGCGTCATCGACGCCCCGACGACGGCGACGTCGGTGGGGGATGTACTCACGGGTTGCTCTCTCGTGGCGGGAGTCATGACCGTTTCGACCGCAGGAACCCGCGGATCTACACGCCGCTGAGGCAAACAGTAAAGGGAGCGGGCGCGAAGGGGCGGGCATGGATTTCAGCCTCTCTGCCGAGCAGCGCCAGATCAGGGAGATGGTCGCGGAGTTCGTCGATAGGGAGATCGCGCCGCGGGCGGCCGAGATCGACCGCACCGACGAGTTCCCGGCCGAGCTCGTCGCCGAGATGGGCGAGCTCGGCCTGATGGGGATGCCCTTCCCCGAGGAGTACGGCGGCGCGGGGCTGGACTACCACGCCTACGCCATCGGTCTCGAGGAGATCTCGCGGGGCTCGGGCGGCCTCGGCACCGTCGTCGCCGCCCACATCAGCCTGGCGGGCAACATGCTCGCCGATTTCGGCACCGAAAGCCAGAAGGAGACCTACCTGACGCCGCTCGCGCGCGGCGTGGACGTCGGTGCGTTCGCGCTCTCCGAACCCGGGGCCGGCAGCGACGTGCCCGCGATGGAGACCCGCGCCGAGCGCGACGGCGACGAGTACGTCGTCGATGGCAACAAGCTCTGGATCTCGAACGGGTCGGTCGCGGACACCGTAATCCTGTTCGCCAAGACCGACCCCGAGGCGGGCAACCGGGGTATCTCCTCGTTCGTCGTTCGGCCCGGGGAGGACGAGGGCTTTCACGTCGAGGGTACCGAGGACAAGCTCGGCGACAAGGGCTGTCCCACGGCAGAGCTGCGCTTTTCGGAAATGCGGATCCCCGCCGACCGGCGGCTCGGCGAGGAAGGGCGGGGGTTCGTCCACGCGCTGAAGACGCTCAATGGCGGCCGGATCACCATCGCGGCTCGCGGGGTCGGCATCGCGCGGGCCGCCCTAGAGGAAGCCGTCGAGTACGCCGGCGACCGCGAGCAGTTCGACCGACCCATCGGCGAGATCCAGACGATCCAGCACAAGCTCGCGGACATGGACACGAAGGTCCAGGCCGCCCGCATGCTGATGCACCGTGCGGCCGATCTGAAGATCCGCGGCGAGGACTTCCGCAAGGAGGCCGCCCAGGCCAAGCTGTACGCCAGCGAGATCTCCCGCGAGGTCGCCAACGAGGGCATCCAGATCCACGGCGGCTACGGCTACACCACGGACTTCCCGGTCGAGCGGATGTACCGGGACGCGAAGCTCAACGAGATCTACGAGGGGACGAGCGAGATCCTCCGGAACACGATCGGCCAGAGCCTGCTCGACTGAGCCGCGCTCACACGCTCGCGCGTGGCTGCGATCGTGCGGTTGCGGTAGCTGCCCGCGGTGGCTGCGGTTGGCGCGGCTGTGCGCCGCTCCGTCGGCGCGCATTCTCGCGCGAGGATGAGTGAGCGACGGGCCGCGGCTGCGATGCGGTGGCCCGAGCGGAGCGGAGCGGCTGGGGGCGTGGTGCACTGTGGCTGCGGTACGGAACGATTTGGTACGGAGCGATCCGGTACGGAGCGGTCGCAGTGCGGAGCGGTCGTGGTACGGTTTCTCGTGTGTACCGGCACTCGCGGTCCTATCGTCCCACTCGACTCGACATTCCCGATCGGTGCCACGACTCGATCGACACCACCAGTCGATCCCGATCGGCGACCGCCGGAACCGACAGTCACGAGTCGTCGGCGCGCATCCACTGCCCATGACCGAGACGACGCTGACCGAGGGAGCGGTTACGGCGCGCTACGAAAAGACCGAAACCGAGCGCGTCGTCGCGTTCGAGCGCGACGGCCGGACGGCCGCCATCGCACAGAACCGCGAGGGCTACGCCATGCTGAAGGTCCGACCCAGCGCCGACGGCGACGAACTCGAACGCTACTACGGGTTCGACATGGCGCTCGACCACGCCGCCGAGCTGCTCGGCGTCTCCCCGAACGAGCTACCCGTTCCCGACCCGGCCGCGGACATGGGGATGTGAGCCGGCCCGTTCGATCGTCCGACATAGTGGGAGCGCGGTCGATGGAGCTATCGGCGCGAGCCCACGACCTCTCCCGTGCGCCAGTTCGTCGTCCTCGGCCACGACGCGCCCACGACCCCCGAGTTCTCGCTCGACGACCTTCCCGGCACGGGGCGGCTGGACGTGCTCTGTCGGTGTGTCACCGCCGCGTTCGTCCTCTCGCACGCGATCCGCGAGGACGTCCGCGCGTGGCTCGTCCTCGCCGACGAGTTCACCGTCCGATTCGAGGGCAGCGAGCTGAGACACCTCCAGCCCGACGAGCGCTCGACGGCCGCGCTCGTGCGGGAAGCGCTCGAACGCCGCGGGGAGGCGATCGGCCACGAGGCAGTCGAGAGCACTCCCGGGATCTCCCTCTCGCGCCGGGGGTTCGAGGCCGTGCTCGAAGCGATCGCCGGCGAGGAGGCAGGCGGCGGGGCCGTGGAAGCCGGAACGATCCTCGCGCTCCAGGAGGACGCCACTCCGGTAATCGAACGCGAGCCGCCCGCCGATCCGGCCTTCGTGCTCGCCGATCACCGCGAGTTCACCGCACGGGAACGACGGCTGCTGGCCGAGCACGCGGACGCGCGGGTGCGGCTCGGCCCCGAGGCGTTGCACGCCGACCACGCCATCGCGGTGGCACACAACTGGCTCGACACCGGCGGGTTCGCGCGGTACTGATAGGGATTTGCGGTACTACTCGGCTTGTATCTAAGGAACACGACGACCGATGGAGAGTCGAGACGGGAACGTATGAGTGTCTCTGCGAATCCCCGTGACCAGCCGGAAGGACTAAGCCCGGGCCGCGCCTCCCCGGAGGTGCGGGCCGGTGGGGTAGCTTGGTATCCTTCGGCCTTCGGGTGGCCGTAACCGCGATTCGAATTCGCGCCGGCCCATTCGCTACTTCTCATCCGTGAGGACCCACACGAACGATCGGCCCACGCTCTCGTGTTCGATCTTCCCCTCGTCTTCGAGCCGTGGCAGCCGCCGGTAGGCCAGATCGTAGGAACAGCCCACCTCGTCGGCGACGTTCTGGGTGCTCGCAACCGGCAGCTCCGCGACCGCGCGAACGAAGGCCTCCTCGGGGTACTGCTCGCGGAACTTGCCTCCCTCGTCGCGGTCGTCCATCGCCATGAACTCTCTCGGGGACTACCTTAAAAACGGGGACGCCAAAGCCGTTCAATCCCGGATCGAGTGGTTGGGTTTAAGTACGAGGGGAAACAGAACACACGTGAGATGTCCGAAGAGGAGGCGACGGTGCAGTCGGATCTGAGCGGGGATCCACAAGCGGTATCCAGAGAGGAGTTGATCGTCTCCGCGCACGTGGCGGGCAACGCCGAGGTCTTCCCCAAGGTGCTCGACCTGCACGTCCCCGTCGGCTCGACGGTCGCCGACGTCACCTACGGCAAGGGCGTCTTCTGGAAGGACGTGCCCGCGGGCGCGTACGACGTTCGGGGCTCGGACCTCGACCCGGAGAAGTCGCCGACCGGCGAGAGCGTCGACTGCCGCGACCTGCCCTACGAGGACGATTCCTTCGACTGCGTGGTGCTGGATCCGCCGTACGCGGAGGGGTTCTTCCGCCGCAACGAGGAGATGCTGGCCGGAAGCGGGTCACACAGCACGTTCCGGGACGCCTACTCGAACGGGGACGTGCTCGACACGAACGGCTCGAAGTACCACGGGGCCGTGCTCGATCTCTACTGCAGAGCGGGCATCGAGGCTCACCGCGTGCTGAGAGAGGACGGCATCTTCGTCGTCAAGACCCAAGACGAGGTGAGCGCGAACACACAGGAGCTCACCCACATCCAGATCACGAACTTCTACGAGGAGGAACTCGACTTCTACACCAAGGACCTGTTCGTCGTCGTCCGCCCGAACAAGCCCGCTGTGAGCGGGATGCACGATCAGGTCCACGCGCGGAAGAACCACTCGTACTTCATGGTGTACGAGATGAGTGAGTGAAGACTATCGCTCGGCGACCGTCTCGTCCAGCGGCGTCCACGGTTCGTCGTGGAACGGTGCTTCGAGCGGGAGCGTGATGGCCATCGTTCCCTTGATCAGGTGTTCGCGTTGCTCTTCGGTGTACCCGCTGTACGGCGTCCGCGGGAGGTCCTCGTTCTTGGCGAAGGCGAAGCGCCACTCCCCGCCGAACTCGAAAAGGTTGATAGCCAATAAGTCGAACTGACCGACGACGAGACAGGTGGTTTCCATCGTCTCCCCGGTCGGGAGCGTCACCGGCCGTCGATCGCTGGCATCACACTGGAACTTGCCGTTCCACTCGACTTCGCTCTCGGGATCGTCGATACGCTCGACGTGGTTCGACTGGAGCGACTTGACCTCGACGACGATCTCCTCGCCCTCGTAGTCGAGTATCCAGTCGCCCTTCAGATCCCTGTCGTGGTCGTCGGGGCTGAACAGATTCGTCACGTCCTCGCTCCCCTCGAACCACACCCGCTTGACCTTCTCCTCGGCCAAGTAGCCGTGCAACATCCCTCTGAGGCTCGGGTTTCTCGACAGAATCTCGTTCAGTTCCTCGGGCCGTGCGTCCCAACTGCCGAACCAGTCTTCGGTCACGCCGCCGACTCCTTTCCATACCCCAATCAAAGACTTTTACAGCCGGAATTGAACGGGAACGGAGCGATCACAGAACGGCCACGTTGATGCCTTCGACGCGCTCGAAGTGAGCGTCCTGAGTGATCAGCGTCGCCCCGTTCGCCCGCACGACGCCAGCGATGAACGTATCCGCATCGGGAATCGTCTCGCCATCTCGACGGAACTCCATCCGGACGTGGGCGGCCTCCAGCGCGGCCTCGCGGGTGAACCCGAGCGATCGGAGCCACG
Source organism: Halobacteriales archaeon QS_4_69_34 (assembly GCA_003021045.1). Lineage (GTDB taxonomy): Archaea > Halobacteriota > Halobacteria > Halobacteriales > Halococcaceae > PXRN01. Next base: position 17,804 of record PXRN01000018.1, read on the forward strand.
AGAGCGACTGCCCCGCGTCGGCGCCGTCGAACCAACCCGCGAGCAGCCCTTCGAGGACCTCCGAACGGACGATCGTCGGCGCGTAGAACGGGTCGTCGTGCTCTTCGAGCGCGTCCACGACCGTCTCCTCGCCGTCGAGCACGTCGATGACGACGCTACTGTCCAAACAGTTCATCGTACTGCGCTTCGGACTCGCGGATCGAGCGCTCGCGCCGCTCGGCGACGATCGCCTTCGCGCGCGTCGCGTCCTCCTCGGAGAGGATGCCGACGAACTCATGCCAGTCGGGTCGGGTGTCGTCGAGCACCCGGTCGACCGTGTCGCTGAAGCTCTCGTCCGGTCGCTTGTATCCCTTGAGCCGCTCGTAGACCGGCGCGCGGAGGCTGATGTTCTTGCTACCCATACACAGTACGTACACAGTTCACGGCGATTAGTGTTTCGGCCGCCGATCGCAACGGTTCCGTCCATCGACGCTACACCGCGTATGGGGGGCGATTATCGGCTGGCGATGCACGGTTCCGAGGACGACTCTGGGCGAAGTCGATCGCACACGGCGGTCGTCCGGGTCGCTACCGAACGGCGCGTGGGATCGTGCCGGAACGGGCGTATACGAACGCTTATCCACGAATCGACGGTAGTTCGAGCATGAGCGGGACACGGCCGACCGAGGGCGGAGACTGGCGACACGGCACGGCGACCGTGAACGGTCTCCGCCTCCACTACGTCGAGGCGGGCGAGCCCGATGATCCCCTGGTCCTCCTGCTCCACGGCTTCCCCGAGTTCTGGTACTCGTGGCGATCCCAGCTGCCGGCGCTCGCCGACGCCGGTTTCCACGCCGTCGCGCCCGACATGCGCGGGTACAACACCTCCGCGAAGCCCTCGGGCGTCGCGTCCTACCGCCTGAAACACCTCACCGAAGACGTGGTGGGGCTGATCGACCGTTTCGAAGCGGAGCGCGCCGCGGTCGTGGGCCACGACTGGGGTGGGGTGGTCGCGTGGGAGCTGGGCCATCGTCGTCCCGAGGTGCTCGACCGGCTCGCCGTCCTGAACGCGCCCCCCCTCGATCGGCTGCGTCCCGCTCATGCTCGGAACTGGCGCTCCGCCAGCGCGGGTTCGGCTGGCTCGGGACGATGCTGCGCCGCGATCCCGTGACCCCGGCGGCGTTCGACGAACACGAGATCGGTCGCTACGAGGTGGCGCTCTCCCGGCCGGGTGCGCTCACGGCGGCGCTCAACTACTACCGCGCGCTCTTTCGAACGATGGTCGGCGAGCGGATCGGGGACGTACCGGGGATCGGCGACGCGCTTCAGGCCGCTGGCTGCCGCGACGCCGGGTGGCCGTCCGCGCGAAACCCGACGGTCGACGCCCCGACGCTCCTGCTCTGGGGCGAGCGCGACCGGGCGCTCGGGACCGAGCTCACCGAGGGTCTCGGAGAGTGGGTTCCGGACCTCCGGATCGAGCGCCTTCCCGAGGCGAGCCACTGGGTACAGAACGACGCACCCGAACAGGTGAACGAGCTGCTGATCGAGTTCCTCTCGGGGGAGCGATGAGCGGGGAGAAGCCCCGGAGCGGCGATTCGACCGGAACCGACGCCGAGGACGATCCGAACGGGGGAGACGATCCATCCGGCTCTACTGACGTATCCGACTCGGCGGACCCGCTGGCGTGGGAAACCCTCTCCGCCGAGGTCGCGTACTCCTGTCCGGGCTTCGACGTCCGCCACGAGGAGGTTCGCCTGCCCGACGGCACCGGGACCGACTTCGACTCCCTCGACGAGCCGCCGGCGGTCGTCGTCCTTCCGTTCACCCCCGACGGCGAGGTCGTCGTCATTGAGGAGTGGCGACAGGCGGTCGGACGCGTCAACCGCGGCCTCCCCGTAGGGAGCGTCGAGCCCGGGGACGGGAGTCTCGCGGCGGCCGCCCGGCGCGAACTCAGCGAGGAGACGGGCTACGAGGCCGGTAGCGTCGAGTTCCTCACGACCGTCGAGCCATCGAACGGCGTCTCGAACGCGCTCCACCACCAGTTCGTCGCCCACGACTGCCGGCCGGCCGGCGACCAGGCACTCGACGCCGACGAGTCGATCCGGGTCGACACGGCGACACTCGACGCCCTCGACGGGGCCATCGCCGACGGGACGCTTCGGGACGGTCGGAGCGCGCTCTGTGTGCTCTACTACGAGCGCTTCGGCGACGGCTGAACGCGGTCGATGCGCGGCGAACCGCTCCAGTAGGGCACGGTCGGCGGAGCGCAACCGTTAGGCGCGTGCCGGCGAACAACCGGGTAATGGGGGACGTCTTCGAACTCCGGGACGCTGACGCCGCGGGCCGGATCGGCGCGCTTCGGGTGCCACGGGCCAAGGAAGTGGTCGAGACGCCCGCGCTCCTCCCGGTTGTCAATCCCCACCTCCAGACCGTCGAGCCCTCGCGGCTCGAAACCGAGTTCGGTGCGGCGATGTGCATCACGAACGGCTACATCCTGCACCGGAGCGACGAGCTCCGCGAGGCCGCCCTCGATCGGGGGGTACACGATCTGCTCGGCTTTTCGGGCCCGATCATGACCGACTCGGGCTCGTTTCAGCTCGCCGAGTACGGCGAGATCGACACGACCACGCCCGACATACTGGAGTTCCAGCATCGAATCGGCGCGGATGTCGGCACGCCAGTCGACATCCCCACGCCGCCCGACGCGGGCCGCGGGCGAGGCGAGGCGGACCTCGAAACGACGACCGAACGGCTCGCGCAGGCCGAAGCAGTCGAAACGGGGAAAATGCTCGTCAGCGCACCGATCCAAGGCTCGACCCATCTCGATCTGCGCGAGCGGGCCGCCCGGGCGGCCGATAGTACGACCCTCGACGTCTTCCCCGTGGGAGCGGTCGTGCCCCTCCTGAATAGCTACCGCTACGCCGAGACGATCGAGGTGGTCCGCGCCGCCAAGCGTGGACTCGGCGAGAACAGGCCGGTGCATCTGTTCGGCGCGGGCCACCCGATGACGTTCGCGCTCTGTGTCGCGGCCGGCTGTGACCTGTTCGACTCGGCGGCCTACGCCCTCTACGCCCGCGACGACCGCTACCTGACGGTGCGGGGCACCGAGCACCTCGCCGATCTCGGCTCGCTCCCCTGCTCCTGCCCGGTCTGTGTGACCCACACACCCGACGAACTTCGCGCCCTCGCGGAGGAGGCGCGCGAAACCCGACTCGCCGAACACAATCTCCATGTGAGCTTCGCCGAGATGCGCCGCATCAGACAGGCCATCCGCAGGGGGAACCTGTTCGAACTCGTCGAGGCGCGCGCCCGCGGTCACCCCGCGGTGCTCGACGGCTACCGCGCGCTGCTCGACCACGCCCCGGGGTTGGAGCGCTCGGATCCCGCCTCGAAGGACGCTTTCTTCTATCTCTCCGCCGAGAGCGCCCGCCGACCGGAGGTCCTGCGCCACCACGCGAGACTCGAACGGCTCTCGCTCCCGGACGCCTCGGTCGGCGAGGTACTGCTCACCGAGGGCGGGCGCAACGACGCCTTCGCGGCGTGCTGGCGGGTCGTCCCGCCCTTCGGCCCGTTTCCGCGTGCACTCTCGGAGACCTACCCGCTGACCGCCGAGGCACCCGACCGGACCGACGCGGCGGCCCACGAGGCGGCCGCCGAGGGGGTCGCCCGGCTTGTCGTGGCGAACCCCGACAGCGAGTTCGCGCTCGCTCACCGCGGGTGGCCGGAGTCGGCGCTCGCGCTGGTTCCCGAGCGCGTCTCGCTCGCCCGGCTCGACCGCGCCGACCGGTCGGGAACCACGACCGCGGAACCGACGGACAGTTACTCCGAGGACGGCGACGCGGACTCGTGACCGAGTTCTTCGAAGTCCACGAGCGCGACGGCCCCGCGCGCCTCGCGGAGCTCCGGCTCGACGACCCCCTCACGACGCCCGCGCTCGTCGACGACGTCCTTCGAGATGCGGGCAGCCTGTGGCCCGAGGAACGCGAGACCCCCGAGGGCGACGCGAGCGCGCTCACCGTGCTGTCCCATCGCGCGTTCCCGACCGGCACGGACGAGGAGGTCGCGGGGGCCTTTGCGGTCGAGTACCCGGACGTCGAGTATCCGAGCGCGGCCGTCGTCTCGCCCCACACGGCGGCCGATCACGGGACCGACGCCTACGTCCTCTCGGGTGCGCCGGGATTCGCGGGCCACGCCCGGGCGTTCGTCGAGGCGATCGTCGAGACTCGGGCGGCGATCCCGGCCGACACCGGCCTCTACCTCGCGGGCGTGGCGACGCCCCGAAACGCCGCGCTGCTCGCCTACGCGGGCGTCGACCTCCTCGACACCGACCGCGCGGTCGTGAAGGGAACACAGGGCACGTACCTCACTGCCGACGGCGAGCGCTTCCTGTCTGACCTCTCCGAACTCCCCTGTGCGTGTCCGGCCTGCCGGCGGAGTGTCGAGGAGTTCGACCGCGAGGACTGCGCCGCGCACAACGTGAACGCGCTCCGTGCCGAACTTCGGGTCGTCCGCGAGCGAATCCGGGAGGAGCGGCTCCGGGAGTACGTCGAGGGACAGGCCCGCCACGGAGCGTGGCTCACCGCCGCGTTCCGGCGATTCGACCGGCAGTACGCCTACCTCGAACGGCGCACGCCCGTCGCGCGGCGCGCGGAGCTGACGGCCGCGAGCGAGGAGGGTCTCGCTCGGGTGGAGATCCAGCGCTTCGCCGAGCGCGTCACCACCAGATATCGCAATCGCTTCCGGAACCCGCTCGTGCTCGTGCCCTGTTCGGCGGCCAAACCCTACAGCGAGTCCCAGAGCCACGGCCAGTTCCACAGCGCCATCGGCTTTCGCGCCCACAAGGTTTCGATGACCTCGCCGATCGGGGTCGTCCCCCAGGAGCTCGAATGCACCTATCCGGCCCAGCACTACGACGCCGTGGTGACCGGCGAGTGGACGGCCGGGGAACGCGAGTTCGTCGCCGAGGTCCTGGTGCGCTATCTCGAACGCAACGAGTACCCGCGGGTCATCGCGCACGTCCCGCCCGACTACCGACCGATCGTCGAGCGCGCCGAGGAGTCCCTGAATGCTGACTTCGAGTACACCGTGACCGAGCACCCGACGACGACCGACTCGTTGGGAGCGCTCGAAGCCGCTCTCGATGGGGAGCTGAGATACTCGAAGCGCGAGCGCCAGCACAACACCGTGCGCGCGATCGCGGACTACCAGTTCGGGCCGGGCGCGGGCGAGAAGCTGTTCGAGTCGATCCGGACGGAGAGTCACTATCCGAAGCTCCGGGTGCTCGACGCCACCGGCAGTAGCGAAGACGACGACAGCGACGACGGCGACGGAAACGGCGGAAGCGGGGGCCGAGACGGCGCACAGCTCGCCACGATGGTGCCCCAGTACGGGCTGCTCGCGCTCACGCTCGCGGGCGGCCGCCGATGGGTCGCGAGCGACGTTCCCACCGGACGGGTCGAGATCGACGAGTTCGTTCCACGGGGCAGCGTGCTCGCGCCCGGCATCGCGGACGCGAGCGATTCGATCAGGGTCGGCGAGGAGGTCGTCATCGACGGTCCGCGGGCGTTCGCGGTCGGCCGAGCGGAGATGAGCGGCCCCGAGATGGCCGAGAGCACGCGTGGCGTGGCGGTCGACGTGCGCCACAGTGAGGAAATATAGCTGCCCGGAGCGTGCCGTCGGCTCACTGCCGGGCGAACGGCAATTGCAACGAGCCGTGAACTATACGACGCCCCGACGTTGTGTGCCGGTATGTCACACGACCGGGCCGGTCGCGTCCACCGGCGACCCACGCTCGATAGGAGGGACGATGGGCGCTGACGGCGACGGCGAGCCATCCGGTGGCTGTTCGAGCGACGCGAGCGGTACGCGCGTCGGCGTCGACGTCGGCGGCACGTTCACCGACGTCGTCACCGTCCGCGACGGTCGAGTGGACGTCGCAAAGACGCCCTCGACGCCGGACGCCCCCGAGCAGGGCGTCGTGGACGGCCTCGACGCCGCCCGCGAGCGCGACGGGGTCGCCGGTAGCTCCATCGGCTTCCTCGGCCACGGCACGACCGTGGCGACGAACGCCGTGCTCGAGGGCGCGTGGGCCGACACCGCGCTCCTCACCACCACGGGCTTCCGGGACGTCCTGGAGATCGGCCGGCAGGCCCGGCCCGACGTCTACGATTTCCGTACCGAGAAGCCCGCACCGATCGTCGAGCGCCACCGCCGCTACGGGATCGAGGAACGACTCGACGAAAGCGGGAGAGTGGTCGAACCGCTCGACGAAGAGCACGTCCGCGCGCTCGCCGCGGAACTCCGCGAAACGAGCGTCGAGAGCGTCGCCGTCGCGCTGCTCTTCGCCTTCGAGGACGACGGCCACGAGCGCCGTGTTCGGGAACTCCTCGACGAGGCTGGCCTCGACTGTTCGGTCTCGCTTTCGAGTGCGACGCTCCCCGAGATCCGCGAGTACGAGCGCACGCTGGCCACGGCGCTCGACGCGGCACTCAAACCCGTGCTGGACCGCTACGTCGGCGAACTCGTGGCCAAAATCGGTGACAGGGGGATCGACGCGCCGCTGGCGGTCATGCAGTCAAACGGGGGGATCGTCGCCGCCGAGGCCGCCCGCGAGCGTCCCGTGGGCACCCTGCTCTCGGGACCCGCAGCGGGTGTGCAGGGCGCGACCCACGTCGCGGGGCGCTGCGGTTTCGAGGACCTGCTCACGATGGACATGGGCGGCACCTCCTGTGACGTCTCGCTGGTCGAGGGCGGCGAGCCCCCCATCACGACCGACGTCGAAGTGGGAGAATACCCGGTGAGCGTCCCGAGCGTCGACGTTCACACGACCGGCGCGGGGGGTGGCTCGATCGCGTGGCTCGATTCCGGGGACGCGCTCCGGGTCGGCCCGCGTTCCGCGGGCGCGCGGCCCGGTCCGGTCTGCTACGGCCGCGGCGGCACCGAGCCCACGGTGACCGACGCCCAGCTCCTGCTCGGCCGGCTCGATCCCCAGTCCTTTCTCGCCGACGACCTCGATGCCGACCCCGACGCCGTGCGCGCGGCCGTCGCGGAGCGGGTGGCCGACCCGCTCGGAATGGAAATCGAGGCGGCCGCCCAGGGGATCGTGGACGTGGCGAACGCGAACACCGAGCGGGCCCTGCGGGTGGTCTCGGTCGAGCGCGGCCACGACCCACGGGAGGTCACTCTCGTCGCCTTCGGCGGCGCGGGGCCGCTGCACGCGCCCGCGCTCGCCGCCGCGCTCGACGTGCCCCGGGTGCTCGTCCCGCGGACGGCGGGCGTGCTCTCGGCGCTCGGCCTCGTGACGAGCGACGTGCTCTACGACCACGCCACCTCGCGGGTACGCCGGCTCGACGCGATCGATCGCGACGAACTGGAGCGAACCTTCGAGGCGTTCGTCGCTGCGGGTCGCGAGCAGCTGGCCGAGGAGGGGGTTCCCGCGGAGCGGCGGCGCTTCGAGCGGTCGCTCGACCTGCGCTACGTCGGTCAGTCGTTCGAACTGTCGGTTCCGCTCGACAGCGACCTCGACACTGGCGCTGTCGAAACTGGCGATGCAGGAACGACCGACCCCGAAGCGCTCGACGCCGGCACACTCGACGCAGCGACGGAGCGCTTTCACGAGCGCCACCGGGAGCGCTACGGCCACGCCGATCCCGCCGAGCCCGTCGAGCTCGTCACGGTCCGGCTCCGGGCGCGCGGCGTCGTCGAGCCGCCCGACCTCCGTGTCGACCGTACTGGAGGGAGCGTCGAGGATGCGATCGCCGACACTCGGCGGGTGGTCTACGACGGCGACGCCCGCGAAACGCGGGTCTACGACCGGGCGCGGCTCCCCGTCGGGAGCACCTTCGACGGGCCGGCCGTCGTCGAGGGAGCCGAGAGCACCACCGTCGTCCACCCCGGACAGCGGGCGCGGGTCGACGGGGACGCGAACCTGCTCGTGGAGGTCGACCCGTGAACGACGAGTCCGATACCGGCGGTCCCGAGACCGACACGACCGCCGTCGACCCGGTGACGCTCGAAGTGGTCCGCAACGCCTGTGTCGCGGTCGCCGAGGAGATGAACGCGACGCTCGTCCGCACGGGATACTCGCCCAACATCAAGGAACGCCGGGACTGCTCGTGTGCGCTGTTCGACGCCGACGGCGAGATGATCGCTCAGGCCGAGACCATGCCCGTCCATCTCGGCGCGATGCCCTTCTCGGTGGCGGCGGCGCTCGACCGCTACCCCGCCGAGAGCCTCGAACCGGGCGACTCGATCCTTCTCAACGATCCCTTCCACGGCGGCGCACACCTCCCCGACCTCACGCTCGTCTCGCCGGTCTTCCACGACGGGGAGCCCATCGCCTACGCTGCGAATCGCGCCCACCACGCCGACGTCGGCGGGGCGCGCGCCGGCAGCGTCGCCGCCGATTCGACCGAGATCTACCAGGAGGGCATCCGGATCCCGCCCGTGAAGCTCGAACGGGGCGGCGAGGTCGATCGGGACCTCCTCGACGTCCTGCTGGCGAACGTCCGCACGCCAGAGGAGCGACGGGGCGACCTCCGCGCTCAAACCGCTGCCAACGCCGTCGGCCGGAAGCGCTTCGGCGAGCTCGCCACCGAGCACGGCGAGCACCTGCCGGCACTCCTGGCGGCGATCAAAGCGTACTCCGAGCGGCGGATGCGGAGCGCGGTCGCCGACCTCCCGGACGGCACCTACACCTTCGAGGACGTACTGGACGACGACGGCCGCGGCGACGAGGACCTCCCGATCCGCGCCGCGGTGGCGATCGCCGACGACGAGGTGGCAGTCGACTTCGCCGGGAGCGCCCCCCGAACGGAGGGGCCGGTGAACGCCGTCTTCGCCGTGACCGCGTCGGCGACCTACTATGCTATTCGCTGCGTGACCGATCCCGAAATTCCGCCGAACCACGGCTGCTACCGACCGATCGAGATCGACACTCCGGAAGACAGCGTAGTCGACGCCCGTCCGCCCGCGGCCGTCGTAGGCGGCAACCTCGAAGCCTCACAGCGGATCACGGACGTCGTCCTCGGCGCGCTCGCCGAGGCCGTCCCCGAGCGGGTCGTCGCGGCCTGTCAGGGTACGATGAACAACGTCACGTTCGGCGGGACCGACCCGCGCGAGGACTCGCCCTACGCCTTCTACGAGACCCAAGGTGGCGGGTTCGGCGGTCGTGCCGGGAAGGACGGGATGGACGGCGTCCACGTGCACATGTCGAACACGAGAAACACGCCGGTCGAGGTGCTCGAAACCGCCTACCCGCTGCGCGTGTGCCGGTACGCGCTCCGTCCCGACTCGGGGGGTGCGGGCGAGTTCCGGGGTGGGCTCGGACTCCGACGCGACGTCGAGGTTCGCGGGCACCGCGCGACGTTCAGCGCCCTCGCCGACCGCCAGCGCCACGCGCCCTACGGGCTGGCCGGCGGCGAGGCGGGGGCGACCGGCGCGGTGTATCTCCTCCGGGACGGCGACGCCGACGACGCCAGCGGGGAGGGCGAGCACCGAGCCGGCGAGAAGCGACGCCTCCCGGGCAAGTCGATCCACGAGCTCGCGCCGGGGGCGGTCGTGAGCATCCGGACGCCCGGTGCGGGCGGCTACGGCGATCCGGCGGCGCGCGCGACCGAGGCCATCGAACGGGACCTCCGTCTGGGGAAGCTTACCCCGGAGCGAGCGCGCGAGAGGTATGGATACTCGTCGGACGACGGCGAAGACGGCGACGGGGACGGCAGTGGCGCGAACGAGCGGAACGACAGCTGAGACGGTGGGACGGTCGATTCACACCGCGAGCCGGCATCCCGGACCGTCTCCGCGCCCGTCGTCGGCGTCCGCGACGACTCGTTGGAGGAACGCGGCACGAACGGAGTCGATGATCGCTCGTCCGAGCGGTCGCGGGAGGATCGTGTGGCAATGTGAACAGCTGCAATACCACAATCGTTATGCGGAGCCCCTCGAAACCGCCGTGTAACCGGAGTCCATCCGATGACCCCTCGCGCGTATTTCCGCTGACGGCGCTCGCACCACCCGCCGATCGAGCAGTTCGACCACCAACAGATGACGGACTATCCCACGCGCGAGGAACTGGACGACGAACACACCTGGGATCTGACCCGGATCTACGGGACGCCCGCCGACTGGGAGGCCGCCGCCGACGAACTAGCCGACCGGGCGGCCGCGCTGCGGACGCGCGAGGACCCCACCGACTCGCCGGTCACGCTCGCCGGGTCCCTCGAAGCCATCGAGAGCGCGCTCGTGACGAAGAACCGGCTGGAGCTTTACGCGGAGCTCCGTCGGAACGAGGACACGACCGACGATGACCGCCGCGACCGCCGCCGGCGCGCTCGGCGTCTCGCCGCCGACGTCGACGAGGCCGTACAGGCGGTTCGGCGGCGAATCCAGCGCGACGCCCCGGCCGTCCGCGAGCACCGGGAACGCCCCGCGCTCGATGGGTGGCGGGACTATCTCGACGACCTGCTGGCGGGGGCACCACACACCCGCGACGCGAGCGTCGAGGCGGTGATCGCGGCGTTCGAGCCGGTCGTCGAGAGCGGAGCCGACACGGTCCTCGCCGTCACGACGGACGACTTCGAGGCCCCGACCGTGGGCGGGCCGGACGGTGAGGACTTCGAAGTGGACGGAGGCTCCTACTCCGCGGCGCTCGATAGCCCCGACCGGGCGTTCCGGCGGCGCGCCCACGAGGCGTTCCTCGGCGCGCTCGGCGACTACGAGCACGCGCTCGCGGCTGCCGTCGCCGAGAAGGTAGAAGCGAACGCGGCGCTCGCCACGGTGCGAAACTACGATTCGGTGCGGGAGATGGCGCTCTCGCGGGCGAGCTATCCCGACACTGGAATGTGCGACTCCTTCCCTGCGTCCGCACACGACGCGGTGATCGAGAACGTCCGCGACCACTTCGACGCTTACCACGACCTCTTGGAGAGCCGCCGTGCGTGCCTCGGTGTCGAGACGCTCCGGCCGTGGGACGCGAGCGCCCCGCTCGTCGATGGCGAGGTCCCCGAACTCGACTACGCGGCGGTGTGCGAGCACGTCCTCGCGGCCGTCGAACCGCTCGGCGCGGAGTACCGGGATCGCCTCGCGGCGTTCTTCGACGAGCGCCGCGGCGACGTCTTCCCTACACGGAAGAAGCGAACGGACATTACGGGGTACTGCCCGTCGAACCCGGAGACGGGCGCGTTCGTCCTCGCCAACTTCCGCGGTGACCTCCGGACGGCGTTCGTCCTCGCGCACGAGCTCGGGCACGCGATGCACGCCGCGGTGCTCCGGGACGCAGGGCCACCCCGGTACGCGACCTGCCCGCAGCCGGTGAGCGAGGTGCCGAGTCTCCTCCACGAGCTCTTGCTGGCCGAGCACCTGCACGAGGAAGGCGAGACCGCGCTCACGCCGTTCGTCCGGGAGCGGCGCGCGAACGTGCTCGCCGGGAACGTCTACCGGGCCGGGCGGAGCGCGGCGTTCCTCCACGAGATGTACCGGCTCGTCGAGGACGGCTACGATCTCTCGTCCGACCGGCTAGCGGAGACGTACGCCGACTGCGCCGCCGCGTTCCGGGGACCGGTGGAAGCCGCGGACGGCGGTTGTGAGTGGCGGCGGGAGGCCTACGCCCGCGAGCCCTACCACAGCTACCAGTACGTTACTGGCACTGTGGCGGCCGTCTCGATCCACCGACGTATCCAGTCGGGAAAGCTGACGACCGGGGCGTACCGCGACTTCCTCGGGAACGCCGGTCGTCGGGACTCCGTATCCTCGTTCGAATCGCTCGGCATCGACGTGACAGCATCTGACCCTTACGGGCGCGTGGCCGACGAACTCGACCGGATTCGGGAGGCGCGACTGGACTGACTGCGCTCGACTTTTCTCCCGGAGGGAGAAGGGAGGCTATCCGTTGTGGGACGGAGCGGCTGCGTCGCCAGCGTCGTTTCCACCCGTCGCCGCGCCACCGTCGGATTCGCTCCGCTCGACCGACGAGGCTCGCGCGCCGTCGACGCGCTCGCCGCCGGCGGCGCTGGCCGCGACGCGCTCGTGGATCCGTCCCTCGCGCTCGCGGAGGTGGCGCGGCGTGCGGTCGTTGTGGACGGCGAGCAGCTCCGCGACGATGCTGTGGGCGATCGCGTAGGGGGTCTCCCCGCCCAGATCGAGACCGGCGGGCGTGTACAGCCGATCGAGTTCGCTCCCGGCGAACTCCCGACCCTCCTCGGTAAAGGCCTCACGCATCTCACCGAAGCGCTCGCGCGGTCCCATCAGTCCGACGTAGGGCACGGGAGTCCGGAGGAGCTCGTCGACCGCGAGGCGATCGTCGACGAAGTTGTGGGTCATCACTACCGCGTAGGTGTCGGCGTCGAAGTCGTGGGCCTCGCGCAGGTCCCCCGGCGAGGTCGAGCGGACCGCGTCGGCCGCCGGAAACCGGTCGGCGGTCGCGCTCGCGCCGCGGAATCCCACGACCGTGACACGGAAGTCGGCCTGCTTCGCCAGCTCGACGACCGGCCCGACGTCGTGGCCCGTCCCGCAGATCACGAGCTCCGGCGGGGCGGCGAGACCGTCGACGAACACCGTCGCGCTCCCCGCCTCGCCCCCGATGGCGAGCGTCCGGGAGCGCCCGGCGGCGGCCAGCCGCGCCGCCGGCTCGGCGAGCTCGTCGGCGAGCCACGCGGGCCACGCGTCCACGGCCGAGCCGAAGGCGTCGTCCGTACCGTCGCCACCGTTCCGGATACTCACGCCGCCGTCGCCCGCGTCCGGCGCGACGTGCGCCCGGTCGCCGAGTTCGATCTCGGAGCGATCGCTCCCCAATACGGTGCAGACGGCGACGTTCGTGCCGCTCTCGACCGCATCGAGGGCGGGCCGGTAGCCCGCGTCGAGCGGTTCGAGCAGGATGTCGATGACGCCGTTGCAACCGACGCCGAGCCCCCAGACGTCCTCGTCGCCGGTGAGGTCGAACGTCTCGACACGCGGGCGACCCGCCTCGATGACGTCGGCGGCGAGCGCGAGCACCTCGTCCTCGAGGCAGCCGGCGGTGATGCTCCCGACACCGTTTCCGTCCTCGGGGACGACCATCTTCGCGCCGGGCCGACGGTAGGCGCTGCCGCGCACGTCGACGATCGTCGCCAGCACCGCCGGCACGCCAGTCTCGATGGTCTCGCGTGCGGCCGCCAGCACCTCCGTCTCCGGGACGCTCCAGTCACTCGCGGTCATCGGTGGTCCTTGCCACGGGTAGCCGCCACTCGCTTATGACCCTTTCCCGGATCGGTCGTCCGCTCTCTGTCTCGGCGGTCTCGCGTCGAAGCGCTCGAAGTTCGCGGCGTCCCGCGTAGACCGGCTCCAGAGCGGGCCACGCGGACGACGGCGACGGCACCGGTCAGTCGCGGTTCGTACGCGCCGCGCTCGCGGCGCTCGGCCCGACGCCGGTCGTCTTCGTCGCCACGTGATTTCGTGGAGACGAACACGGAGCCCCGTCGGCTCGCCGATCCGGTCGAGACACCCGGCTCCCGCCAGCGCATCACGCCTCGCCCGCCCCACGGTGACGGTGATCGAACTCGTAGCCGAGCGGTCCACCCGTGCCCCGGCGGTCGAGCTGGCGAGCGAGCTCGTCGAGGTCCGCCGGCCCGGCGAACGCGAACAGCCCGTCGAGGGCGGGCAGCGCCGCCGCCATCCCGCGGGCGGTCGGCTCGTACTCGGGCGAACGCGCGAGCGGGTTACACCAGAGCACCGCCCGCGCGCGCCGGGCGAGCCACGCCGTTCCCGCCTCCAGCTCGTCGATCTCGCCCATCTCCAGGCCGTCGCTGATGACGAAGGCGGTCGTGTCCCGATCCACGCTTTCGGGGTACTCCTCGCGCACGGTCGTGAGCGCGTTGCCGATGCGCGTGCCGCCGCCCCACTCGGCCTCGGCGCGTTCGAGGGCGTCGAGCGCCGCGCGCTCCGTGGGGGCGTCGAACGCGCGGGTCGCCTCCCGGACGCTGGTGTCGAACAGGAAGATGCGCACCCGTCGCCACGCCGCCATCCGCCGGAGCACGGCGATCAGAAAGCCCCGGTCGATCGCGTCGAGCACCGACCGGCTCACGTCGACCAGCACGAGCGCGCCCACCGCGCTCTCCGCGCGCTCGCGCTCGGGCAGGTCGACGGCGGTGCCCCCGGTTGAGAGGCTCTCGCGCAGCGCGCGGCGCGCGTCCACGTCGCCCTGGCCCGACCGTGCCCACCGTCGGCCGGACAGCCCGGCGATCGCCCCCGCAAGCCGGTTCATCGCCCGGTCGAGATTTCGATACCCGGTGAGCGCCGCGGGGCCGACGGAAAGGGATTCCGAGCGCCCGCTCGGGCTGTAGAGCGCGGTCGTGGCCGTCTCGTCGTCCTCGTCCCCGGAGTCGTCGCCTTCGGTCGCCCCTACCGCGGTCTCGACGAGGTCCGGCGCGCTCTCCTCGGAGGCCTCGCTGCCGTCCGGGTCGTCCGCACCATCCTCGCGGTCTCCATCGGCGTCGCTCCCGTCGTCCGTCTCGGTCCCGCTGGCGTCGAAGCCCGCGAGCCGACCGTCCGGGGTCTCGAAGGCGTCGGGATCGCGGCCCCCGTCTCCCCGCAGTCCCTCGACGAGCCGCCGCCAGAACTCCGGAAACAACCGATCGAACGTCGCGGCGTCGGCCGGGTTCGAGACGAGCGTCGCTCGGAGCGCGCTTCGAGCGCGTGCCTCCTCGTCGAGACCGACCGCGACCAGCGCCCGCGCCGCCGTGAGCGAGGCGTTCGCCGGCACCGTCGCGCCCGCGCGCCGCAGCACCCGGACGAACTCGAGCAGATCGAGCACCACTCGATCGCGGGCCGCGGCGACGTTCGGTACGCCGCCGGGCCCGGGACCGTCGTGACCCGCGGGACCGGCGGGGTCGCCGTCGTCGCCGTCGTCGCGGTCGGCATCGCCGGGACCGTCGCGGCCGCCGCGCCCGCCCGTGTCGCGGTCGCCGTCCGAGTGCTCGCCACTACATCGGTCGCGTCCGTCGCCGTGATCTCCGTCGTCGCCGTGCGCGTCCACGCTATCCCTCGGCCGCACGGGCCTCGCTCGCCGCCGCGAGCAGCGATTCGAGCAGCGAGTCGTCGACGCGCTGGACGTCCTCGACTTCCTTGAGCAGACAGCCGAGGGTGTTCTCGATCTCGGCGGCCGACAGCGAGCCGTCGCCATCGTGTCTGAGCTCGGCGACCGCGTGCGCCCAGTCGAGCGTCTCGGCCACGCCCGGGTGCTTCAGGAGTGGCTCGTCGCGGAGCTCGCGGGTCACCGCACACACCTCCGCCGCGACCGCGCCGTCGAGTTCGGGCACCTTTCGCCGGACGATCTCGCGTTCCTTCCCGAAGCTCGGCGGCTCGACGTGGAGGTAGAGACACCGGCGCTTCAGCGCGTCCGAGAGTCCCCGGGTGCGATTCGAGGTGATCACCACCACCGGGGGAACGTCGGCGCGCACGGTGCCGTACTCGGGGATCGACACCTGGAACTCCGAGAGCACCTCCAAGAGAAGGGCCTCGAACTCCTCGTCGGCCCGGTCGATCTCGTCGATCAGGAGGACCGGCGGAACGTCGCCGTCGCTCGATAGCGCCCGGAGCAGCGGCCGTTCGAGCAGGTACTCCTCGCCGAACACCGACTCCTCCCCCGCGCTGGCCGCCGCGTCGGCGGGCTCGTCGCCCGCCCCGCCCGCGACGCCGCGCTCGCCGGCCTGCACCGAGAGCAGCTGCTTGGTGTAGTTCCACTCGTAGAGGGTGTTCTCCGCGGCGAGCCCCTCGTAACACTGGAGGCGGATCAGCTCCGTGTCGAACCCCGCGGCGAGGGTCGTGCCGAGCTCGGTCTTTCCCGAGCCGGGCTCGCCCTCGACGAGCAGCGGCTTGCCGAGCCGCAGCGCGAGCAACACCGTCGTCACGACGTCGTCCTCGGCGACGTAATCCTCCCGCGCGAAAGCCTCCCGCAGCTCCGCCTCGGTCGTGCCGGCGAGTGTCCCGTTTCGGCCGGTCCCGCTCATCGTGTCTCCCATGCGGTCGCTCCGGCACGCTGCCCCGTCGACTCGGTCGCCCCGCCGTGCTGATCCGTCAGTCCGGGCTCGGCGGCCGAGGTCGCGCTCGCCCCCCGCCCATCGTCGGTCGTCGGTTGTGACACGTGTTCTCAGTCCCCTTCGTGGCTTCGCACGTAAAAACCGATTCGTCCGGCGGTTCTCCTCGTGGTCGCGCGGACGCGAACGAGTACGTCGGCCTGATCGCCGACCGGCAGGTGCCGGTGACCGAACGAGGGGCCGGCGGGTTGACGGCGGAGCGGCGAGTCGAGTTCGAGTGTCCGGTCGGCGGCCGAGGTCGGCGGCCGGTCCGTCGCTCCGGCCCGGACCGAACGGCCCGCCGCCCCGGCTCAATCCGACGCAGCCGGCGCGGGCGCGCCGGCGCGCTCTGCCGCCCCCAGCAGTGCGCGCTTCGCGTAGACCTGCACGAGCTGGGCGCGGAACTCGCTCGACGCTTGGAGGTCCGACATCATCATCACGTCGTCGAGGTCGTCGGCCGCGCGCCCGGCCGCCGCCTCTATGGTGTCGCGGTCGAGTGGTTCGCCCGCGAGGGCGTCCTCGACGGGCCGGAGCCGCACGCCGTGATCCATCACGCCGTTGGCGGCGATCCGCGCCGACTCGATCGCGTCACCGTCGGTGTCGAGGACGGCGGCCACGCCGACCATCGCGTAGCCCGAGGACGGGCTGGGCTTTTTCGCGTACGCGCCGACGCTCCCATCGCCGGTTCGTGGGAGTTCGATTCGAGTGAGCAGCTCGTCCTCGTCGAGCGCGGTCGCGTACATCCCCTCGAAGAAGTCCTCGGCCGGTATCTCCCGCTCGCCGTCGGGGCCCTGTGCGACGACGGTGCCCCCGCAGGCGAGCAGCGCCGCCGGTAGGTCCGACGCCGGGTCCGAGTGGGCGATGTTGCCGCCGACGGTACCGCGATTTCTCACCTGGACGTCGCCGATGTGGTGGGTCGCCTCCGCGAACGCGGTCGCGTCCTCCCAGACCGCCGCCGAACGATCGACGTCGGCGTAGCGGGTCAGCGCCCCCAGTGAGAGGCCGTCGCCCTCGTCGGTGATCCCCTGCATCGCGTCGATAGAGTTGATATCGATCAACACGTCGGGACTCGCTAGCCCGGACTTCATCGTCGGCAACAGGCTGTGCCCGCCCGCGAGCAGCTCGACCTCCGCGCCGGCGTGCTCGTCGAGCAGCGCGAGCGCCTCCTCGACGCTCTCGGCGCGCTCGTACGCGAAGCTGTCGGGGTACATCTACGATCCCCCCGCGTCGTTGACCGCCCGCCAGACCTTCTCCTCGGTGATCGGCATGTCGATGTGGTCGACGCCGAACGGCTGGAGTGCGTCCGTGACGGCGTTCACCACTGCCTGTGGCGCGGCGATCGTCCCCGCCTCGCCCACACCCTTGACCCCGAGCGGGTTGTGTGGCGAGGGCGTCACGGTGTTGTCGATCTCCATTTCCGGGATGTGCTCGGCCTTCGGGACCGCGTAGTCCTGCATCGAGCCCGTCAGCAGCGTCCCGTTGTCGTCGTATTCGGCCCCTTCGTAGAGCGCCTGCCCCACCCCCTGGGCGATCCCGCCGTGGATCTGGCCCTCGACGATCTTCGGGTTGATCTGGTTGCCCACGTCGTCGACCGCGACGTAGCGCTCGAAGTCGATCTCGCCCGACTCGGGGTCGACCTCCACGACCGCGACGTGGGTGCCGAAGGGAAACACGAAGTTCTCCGGGTCGTAGAAGGAGGTCTCTTCGAGCCCGGGCTCCATGTCCTCGGGGATGTCGTGGGCGAGATAGGAGGCCTGGGCGACCTCCTGGATGGCCATCGAGCGCTCGGGCGCGCCCGCGACCGAGAACTCGCCGGCCTCGAACTCGATGTCCGCCGGAGCGGCTTCGAGCTGGTGGGCGGCGATCCGGCGGGCCTTCTCCACTACTTTGCTCGCGCTCGTCGACAGCGCCGAGCCGCCCACGGCCGCCGATCGCGAGCCGTAGGTGCCCATCCCCTGTGGGATCTCGTCGGTGTCGCCCTCGACGATCTCGATGTCCTCATAGGGGATGCCCAGCTCGTCGGAGACGATCTGGGCGTAGGTGGTCTCGTGGCCCTGTCCGTGGCCCGACGTGCCACAGAAGGCCGTCACCGAGCCCGAGGGGTGGACCCGCACCAGCCCGGACTCCCACAGCCCCGCCTGTGCGCCGAGTTGGCCGGCGAGTTCGGATGGCGCGAGGCCACAGGCCTCGATGTAGCTTGAGAAGCCGATCCCCAGATACCGCCCCTCCTCGCGGAGCTCCTCCTGGCGCTCGCGGAGCGCGTCGTAATCGACCATCTCCAACGCTTTGTCGAGTGCGGGCTCGTAGTCGCCGCTGTCGTAGACGACGGCGACGGGCGTCTCGTGGGGGAAGTCGTCCGACGGGACGAAGTTCTGCCGTCGGAACGCCGCCGGGTCCATGCCTATCTCGCGCGCGCCGAGGGTGATCAGGCGCTCGACGACGTACAGCGCCTCCGGACGACCCGCACCGCGGTAGGCGTCGACGGGTGCGCCGTTGGTGAACGCGCCGACGACGTTGCAGTGGATCGCCGGAACGTCGTACTGGCCCGACAAGAGCGTGCCGTAGAGGTAGGTCGGCACCGAAGGAGCGAAGGTCGAGAGATACGCCCCCATCCCCGCGTAGGTCTTCACGCGCATCCCCGTGATCGTGCCCGCCGAATCCATCGCCAGCTCGGCGTGGGTGACGTGGTCCCGGCCGTGGGCGTCGGTGAGGTAGGTCTCGGTGCGCGTGGCCTGCCATTTCACTGGGCGTTCGAGCTCCATCGCGGCCCACGTCGCGAGCGCCTCGTCGGGGTAGTGGTGGATCTTCGAGCCGAAGCCGCCGCCGACCTCGGGCGCGTTGATGTGGAGCTTGTGCTCGGGCACGCCGAGCACGCCCGACATCAACAGCCGGTGGAGGTGGGGGTTCTGGGAGGTCATGTGGACGTCGACCTCCTCGGTGCCGGGCTTGTACTCCGCCACCGTCGCCCGGGGCTCCATCGCGTTCGGGATCAGCCGCTGATTTTCGAGGTCGACCTCGACGGTGTGGGCGGCCTCGGCGAAGGCCTCGTCGGTGGCGTCGCCGTCACCGATCTCCCAGTCGAAGGCCACGTTCGCGCCGGACTCCTCGGACTCGCCCTCGGCCTCCGGCGGGTCCTCGGCCGGCCCCTCGGCGAGCGAGTCGTGCAGCGTCGGCGCGTCCGCTTGGACGGCCTCTCGCGGATCGACGACGGCGTCGAGGCGCTCGTAGTCCACCTCGATCGCGTCGAGGGCGTCCCGGGCGATGTACCGTTCTTCGGCGACGACGATCGCGACGCCGTCGCCCTGGTACCGAACGCGATCCTCGGCGAGCAGCGGGTGCGGCGGCGTCTTCAGGCTCGGCAGCAGCCACCCCACCGGCACCTCCCCGGGCACGTCGAGGTCGGCGGCGGTGAACACGCCGAGCACACCGTCCATCGCCTCCGCCCCGCTCGTATCGATCCCCTCGACCGCCGCGTGGCCGTACTGGCTCCGAAGCACGGCCATATGGGCCATGTTCGGCCGCTGGATATCGTCGGTGTAGTCGGCCTCGCCCGTGATCAATGCTGGATCTTCGCGGCGCTCGACCGCCGAGCCCAGTATCCCCTCGATGTCGATCTCCTCGGATTCCTTCGTCTCGATGGACATTCTCAGTTCCCTCCCGTGGATTCGTAGTCGTCGTGTGGGGTCGTCTCGCTCTCGGTCGTCGCCTCGTCGCCGGCCACGACGCCCCCGGTCGCGTCCGTCGCCCGGCCGCCGTCGGCGGCCACGCCGTCACCCGCGTCCGCGCCCGCACCGCCCCCGCCCATCTCGTCGGCGGCGAACTCGACGGCGTTGACGATGTTCTGGTAGCCGGTACACCGACAGAGGTTGCCCTCGAGGGCCTCCCGGATCTCCGCCTCGCCGGGGTCCGGGTTCTCCTCTAAGAAGGCGGTCGCGGTCATCATCATCCCGGGTGTACAGTAGCCACACTGGAGTCCGTGTTCCTTCCGGAATCCCTCCTGAATCGGGTGGAACTCGCCGTCCTCGCGCAGGCCCTCGACGGTGTCGACCGCCGTGCCGTCGGCCTGCACCGCGAGCATCGTACAGGACTTCACCGCGTCGCCGTCCACCTGTACGGTACAGGCCCCGCAGGTGCTCGACTCGCAGCCGACGTTCGCGCCGGTGTAGCCGAGCTCGTCGCGCAGGGCGTGGACCAGAAGCGTCCGAGGCTCGACGGAGAGGTCGTGGGCTGTGCCGTTTACCGTGAGTTCGATGTCGTGGCTCGTCATCTCTAAGGTGTCCCGTTCGTCGACCGCTTCGCGGGCCGTTCGCACCGGCCGGATCGCCCGTGGTGTTTCATCTGATCCCGATCATCTGCTTGAGCCGAGCGGCGAGTCCCGTGGACCGCTCGCTCCCGTTCGTGTTCGTCGATTCGCTCCGCCGGCCCGACCCCTCCGACGCGCCGGTTGCCCGCCCGGTGTCCTCACCGGCCGCGGCGCTCGTCGCTCCGGCGGCGTCCGCGGCGTCGCTGCCGGGTGCCCCGGACCCACCGGTCGCGCTGGGTTCGTCGATCGCGTCGGTCGCATCGGCCGCGTCGGTCCCATCGGCTCCGCCGGTCGCAACCGTTCCTTCGTCCTCGCCCCCGTCGTCCCCGACGGCGTCGTGTCCCGCCCCCTCGTCCGCCATCGCTTCGTCCGCCGTTTCCTCGTCCCCGGACGCTCCGCTCTCGACGGCTTCGTCCTCGGCCGCGGCGGCCGCGTCGAGCTGCTCCTCGACGCGATCGAAGAAGCGCTTGACGACTCGGTTGGCGACGGGGTTGATCATCCGCTGGCCCATACTGGCGATCCGGCCGAAGACGTCCGCCTCGGTGCTCCAGTCGACGCCGGTGCCGTCATCGCGCTCCTCTAAGTGCATCCACGAATCCATCTCGAAGGAGCTGTCACCGGCCTCGCCCTCGCCCGAGGCGGACATCTCGGGGAACGCCCGCTCGTCGATGGTCACGACCGTCTCGAAGGCCGGCTTGATGCTCCCGATACCGATCTCGACGAGGGCGGCGTACCGCCCGCCGTCCTCGAAGGCGCGTTCCGCTACGACGTCGGGATCGAGCGTCGGTTCCCCCTCGCTCTCGGCCTGCTCGCGGAGCGCGTCGAAGTCGACGTCGCCATCGCCGTCGACCTGTGTCAGGAACTGACACCCCGGCAGGGCCTCTCTGATCATCACTGGGTCGGAGAGCCCGCGCCAGACCTCCTCGGCCGACGCGCCCTCCAACTCGAAGGTTCCACTGAATTCCATTGGTGCTCACGGGCGTCGGTGCTTCGCCCTCACCTGCGAGTAACTGTCTACCGTGACAAAAGTGTTCCCACGCACCACCCAGTTCTCGCCGAAAAATGCGTGAGAGCGTCGGCGCGCGGCAACCGATACAAGCAATCGATGCCGGTAAAAGTGGCTGCTGCCAGTAGTCGATCGCCGATCGAGTCCGCCGAAGGGTCGCGCGCGCCAGTATATTGGAACCCGCGAGTGTCCGATCGATGTGGCAGGTCTGTGAGAACCGGGTGACGTAGCGAGAACCGTGAGTGCCCACACACGAGTAACCGCACCATCACCGCGACCGCACCGCCGCCGCGGCCACACTACCGCCGCGACCGTCCCCACACGCCGCACAGCCCACACGTCTCTCCGGCCGATTCGCTCGCTCGGGCCACTCCACCGCACCGCCGGCCCTTGCTCTCATTCCCTCGCGCGAGTTCGCGCGCCGACGGAACGGCGCGGCGCGCACCGTCCGCACTGCTCCGCGAGACGCCCCGTCGACGGTTCTTGCCACCAGCGAGGGCTTTTGCCCGCCGGAGCCGTGGATCGCGTATGGACCGCGATCACGAGTCGGAGCACGACGGGGACGATATGCTGTGGCGAGAGGTGGCGGTCGAGCGGGTGCTCGCCCTTCGGGAGGCGGCGCTCGCCGATCGGCCGGTCGAGACCGTCGCGCTCGCCAGTATCGGTCGCGTTCGACGCGAGCGGGGAGTACCCGTTCGCGCTCGTCGACCGGGAAGTGTTTCCCGAGGACGACCCGCCCGCGCTCGGGGCGGGTGAGGCCGTCGCGATCGCCACCGGTGCACCCCTCCCGGCGGGCGCGAACGCCGTGCTCAAACGCGAGGAAGCCACGGTTGAAGACGGCCGACTCCGTGGAACCGGGATCGAGCCCGGAACGTACGTCCACCGGCGCGCGAGCAACGTCGCGGCGGGCGAGGAGCTCTTCGCTGCCGACGAACGGCTCTCGCCGAAGGACGCGATCCTCCTCGACGACCTCGGGATCGAATCCCCGAGCGTCCACAAGCGCTTCTCCGCGGGAGTGCTCGCCACCGGCACCGAGATCCACGAAGGGACCCGGAAGGACCGCGACTCGGCGATGCTTGCGGGGCTCGTCAAGTCGTGGGGCCACGACGCGACCTACGAGGGTACCGTCCCCGACGAGTACGAGCGGGTCGCGGCCCGAATCGCCGAGCTGGCCGACGCACACGACGTCGTGCTCACCACCGGTGGGACGAGCATCGGGAAGAAAGACCACGTGATCCGCGCGCTCGACGCGCTGGGCGCGGTCGAGTTCCACCGGGTGCGCGTTCGGCCGGGCAAGCCCATCGCCGCCGCCAGCCTGCCCGACCGTGGCGCGACGGCGTTCGCCATCCCCGGCAAGCCGGTCGGTGCACACGCGATCACGACGCTGGTCGCCGGGCCGTTCTTCACCGGCGAGAGCACCCTCCCCACCACCGACGCGACGCTCGCGCGCGACCTCGGGATCGGTCCCGAGGGGTTCGAGTACGCCGTACCGGTCGTACTCGACGACGCGGGAGCCGACGTGGCCGACGCCGGGACCGAGAGTGGCGAGGAGGGCCGCATCGGCACCGAGTCCGGACGCCTTCCGGACGCCATGCCGCTCGGTCACGTCGACTCGCCTCTCCAGCTCTACGAGGAGGGCTACGACCCGAGCGTGCTCTCTTCGAGCAGCCGCGCGACGCGCGCCGACGGCTTCTTGCTCGCCGAGTCGGCCCTCGCTGCCGGCGAGACCGTTCGCGTCGTCCCCTACCCGGTGGTCGAGTGACGCCCAGCGACCCGTCCGACGACGCCGAGTCGTTCGGGAGAACCGACGGAGGCGACCGGACCGACCGGACCGTCGACGGCGACGACTCGGACCCGGACGGCCTGCCGGTCGTCGACCCTTACGAAGTCGGCCCGCCGGTCCGGGAGGCGCGTGCCCACGGCGTCGTGCTCGCCGCCGGCACGGGATCGCGCTTCGGGACGGGAAACAAGCTTCTCGCGGCGCTCGACGGCCGGCCGCTGGTCTACCACGCCGCTCGGACGCTCCTGTCGGCCGATCTCGACGGCGTGACGGCCGTCCTCGGCCACGAGGCCGAGCGCGTTCGCGGGGCGCTCTCGGGACTCCCCGTCGAGACCGTCGCGAATCCCGACTACCGGGATGGACAGGCGACTTCGGTCCGTACGGGCGTGCGGGCGGCCCGCGAGCGCGGGGCCGACGCCCTCCTCGTCGCGCTCGGCGATATGCCACGCGTGCAGCCGGGGACCGTGAACGTGCTCCTCGATGCCTACCGAGCGGGAGCGGGCGACGCGCTGGCGGCCGCCGTCGGGGGGCGGCGCGGCAATCCGGTCCTGTTCGACGCGCGCTTTTTCGATCGCCTCGCCGCTGTCTCGGGCGACACCGGCGGCCGGGCGATCCTGCTCGACGGCGACGACGCGGCGCTGGTCGAAACCGGCGATCCCGGCGTTCTCAGGGATGTCGATACCCGCGCGGACCTTGACCGGCTGTCGTGACGGCCAGATCAGGAATACGGGAAAGGGAGAAGAGCGAAAGCGGAGGTCGACGCCGCTGTCTGTACGATGGCAGCTGTTTGCACGATTCCCTGCTGCGGTCGGTTTCGCCGTCGTCGCTTTCGACGAGCGCGATACCCGAACGTCGCTGCTCGTCCCTTGCCGGCCATCCGCGATCCGATCGGCTTACCCGGTCGCCGCCGAACGGCGTCCCGTGATCGACTACCGCGTGTCACGGCTGCCGGCCCCGATCCGCTGGGGCCTCGTCACGCTCGTGGCCGGCGTGATACTCTATTCGTCCCTGATCGAGCCGCCGGGAGCGGGCCTCGCCCCGGCGGGGCCGTTCGGGCTCGTCGGACTCGACAAGTGGCTCCACGCGCTCGCCTACGGGACGCTCGCCGCCGCGCTCGCGGTCGCGCTGGCGCGGGACGCGCTCGCCGCGCTCGTTCTGGTGGTCTGTCTCGCTGTCGGCTACGGAATCGGGATCGAACTCGTGCAGGCGACGGTCCCCGAGCGCTCGGCGAGCGCGCTCGACGCCGCGGCCGACGCCTGTGGCGCGCTGGCCGGCGTCGCGGGCTGGCGAGCGCTCGCGCGCCGGGCTCGTCTCCTCGAACCCGCGCGGGCCGACGGCGAGCGCCGCGTCGACTGATCGCCCGTCGTAGACGCTCGGCTCGAACCCATCGCGGACTCGATCGCCGCCGTTCTCGAAGACCGATGCCTTCCTCCGGAACGTGCCGCGACGTCGACGCTCGCACGGTCCTCGACCGGCCGTCGTGACCACTATCACGGAACCACGTCCGCTCGCGGGAGCCGTCGCTTCGGCGAAAAGCAACGATTATACCCCGGGCCATCGTCCCGCCGCACATGCAACGACGGGCGGCGGCGGTCTACGCCGTGTTCTTTCTCGTCCTCGCCGTGGGTGCGTACGCGGCGCTCTCCGTAGCACAGGAGCCGGCGGTCTCGGTCGAGGGCGAGAGTCTCTCGCCCGGACAGAACGTCACGTTCGGCGACCAGACCTATACCGTCGGCAACATCAGCGGCGGCTCGGGTGGCGGCGAAGGTGGCGAAGGCGGCGGCGAAGGTGGCGGCTCGGGGCCGACGAGCGAACTGACGCGGGTCAACGAGTCGGCGCGGTTCACTACGACCCTCGAGAACAACTCGACTCTCGTCTTCCGGGAGGGAACCTATCGATCGGCCGGCGAGGGCGAAGGCGACTCCGGAGGCGGGGGCAGTTCGGGGACCGCCGACAACGGAACCGGCGCGTCGGGCACCACGAACGGAACCACGACGAGTGGCGGAAACGCCACGGGCACCGCCGCTGCGAACGCCAACGCCTCGGCGAACGGCACTTCGACGAACGGTACCTCGACGAACGGCTCCGCCGCCCGGACGTTCCGGGTGCTCGTTCCCAACGCGACAGGGGCGAGCGCCGCGGGCGGGTCCGGGGAAACCGGCGAATCGAACAACACCACCACCGCCGGCAGTGGAAACACGTCCGGTAGCGGGAACGCCTCGGGCGGGTCTGGCGGGACGAACGTCACCACCGTCACGCTCCGCGGGGAGTTCAACGCGAGCGTGCTCGCTCGACAGGATCCCGCGGTCGAGGATTCGATCCTCACCGCTCCCAACGGCACGCGTTACGTCCGGTACGCGTCGAACGGGACGACGCGACCGGTCGAGGAGTACCTCCCCGAGCCCGAGGTTCGGAACGTCAGCGTGGGCGATTCGTTCCCCTACAAGAACAACTCGACGACGGTCGAGACGATCGAAGCCGGCAGCGTGACGCTCGCGTGGACGGGCCCGGAGGAGATCACCGAGGAACTCGAGGAGGGAACGAACGTGACCCTCGGTGGGCAGGAGCTCGTCGCACACTTCCCGGACAACGAGACCCTCGTGCTCTCGCGGAACGTGGCCACCTATCAGGAGGAAGTACGGGCCGTCGAGGACTACAACGAGCGTCTCGCCGGCTTCTGGGGGATCATCATCATCTCCGGACTTACCGTCATCCTGCTCGTCGGGATGGCCTACCTGCCCGTCAGGGGCTGACGGCCGTCGCCCGACCGGCCACGGACTCGTAGCGCCGGCGCTCGCGCCATTCGTAACACGAGCGGGCTGGAGAGGGACCGAACCACGCGAAGGCGTGCTCACCCCGTTGTGCACGCCTTCTAGCTCCCATCCCACCGGACCTCACGGGGGCTCGCGTGTTGCTCGCCGCGGTTCGGACGGGCTGGGAGGGATTCGAACCCCCGACCGTCCGGTTAAAAGCCGGACGCTCTGCCTCACTGAGCTACCAGCCCACACGCTACACACCGGGTTCCACGAGTAAGCCTTTACGATCGCCCGAACGCACTCGCCGGAAGCTTTAGCCGCACGCCCGTCGGTGTGGGCACATGTCCGCGTTTGCCCGCGTCCACGACGCGGCCCTCCGGGAGTTCGTCGAACGCCTCCTCGGGTTCGACACCACCGGCGGCAGCGAAGCACCCGCGCAAGCGTGGCTCGTCGATCAGCTGGCGGGTCTCGGCTTCTCGACCTACGAGTGGACTGCCGACGCCGACCGACTCGCGGCCCATCCCTCCTTTCCGGACGCGCCCGAGGCGATCGACGCGGCCGACCGACCGAGCGTCGCCGGCGTGCTCGAACTCGGCGATCCCGACGCCGGGCCGACGCTCGTTCTGAACGGTCACGTCGACGTCGTGCCCGCCGAACGGGCGCTCTGGTCGAGCGACCCCTTCGAACCCACGTGGGACGGCGACGCGCTCACCGCACGCGGTGCGGTGGACATGAAGGCCGGGCTCGGGGCCTGCGTCTTCGCGGCGCGTCACCTCGCCGACACGGTCGAGGACGCCGGCGCGGCAGGCGACGTCGGTGTCGCTGGCGACACCGGTGCTGCCGGCGCTACCGGCACCGCAGACATCGAAGACGCCGACACCGCGGGACTCGACGGCCGGATCGTCGTCGAGAGCGTCGTCGGCGAGGAGGCGGGTGGCATCGGGGCCGCGACGGCCGCGCTCGATAATCCGTACCCGTTCGAGCGGGACGCAGCGATCGTCGCCGAGCCCACCGACCTCCGGCCAGTAGCCGCCACGGAGGGCTGTCTGATGGTGCGACTCGGACTCGACGGTCGCTCGGCCCACGCCGCGACGCGCTGGCGCGGCGAGTCCGTCCTCCCGCGCTTCGAGCGCGTCCGCGAGGCGTTCGAACGGCTGGAGAGCGAACGAGCACGGCGCGTCACCCATCCTCTCTACGAGGAGTTCCCGATCCCGTGGCCGGTCGTCGCCGGGACCCTTCGGGCGGGATCGTGGCCCTCGACGGTCCCGGCGTCGCTGGTCGCGGAGTACCGCATCGGTGTCGCGCCGGGCGAATCGGTGCGCGCCGTCGAGGCCGCGTTCCGCGAGCGCCTCGCGGAGATCTGCGCCGACGACGAGTGGCTCCGCGAGCACCCGCCGACGTTCGAGCGCTTTGCGATCCAGTTCGAGCCAAGCGAGATCGACCCCGACGAACCGGTCGTCCGGGCGGTGCAACGAGCCATGGAGGAAAACGGCCGCTCGGGGACGGCCCCCCGCGGCGCGACCTACGGCACGGACGCGCGCCACTACGTCGACGCCGGGATCCCGACGGTAGTCTTCGGGCCGGGATCGATCGAGCAGGCACACTTCCCCGAGGAGACGATCCAGTGGCCGGAGGTCACGGACGCCGGCACGATCCTCGCGGACGCGGCACGGGAGTTCCTCGGCGGTCGGTCGGTTGTCGAGGGCCGATCGGCGGACTAGCGCTCCCCGCCGTCGAGGGCGTCGGCGACGATCACGGCGGGATCGACGCCCTCGAGGGCGGCTCGCCGGCGGAGCGCCGCGTAGGTGTCGGTCGGCAGCGCGAGGGTGATCTCGCCGGGGGTGATGTCCTCCCTGGCGAGCGCGCGCTCGATCGGCGTGCCCTCGTTGACCGCGCTGGCGATCGCGCGCACCTCCCGGACGGTGAGGTCGCCGTCGAGGGTCGCCCACGCGAGCAGCAGGCGCGCCCGGCCCTGCACGCGGGCGATGTGCTTGGCGGCGGTCGGGGCGACCTCCCCGGTGGCGACGTGGCGGCGAACCGACTGGGGGAGGTCGTGGACGCGCGCCCACTTCCGGATGAAGGAGACGGTCGCCGGGCCGCCCGCGCGCTCGGCGGCGGCCTTATACGAGCCCTCGCCGCGAACGAGCGCGGCACAGGCGGCCGCGCCCCGGAGCATGTAGACGTTGTCGGCATCGGCGGCGACGTCGTCGGCGAACGCGCGCACGACCTCGGCGGCCGCCGCGAGGCTCTCGGGATCGTCGGGGTCGAACTGGACCGCCTTCGCGGCCCGCTCGCCGGTCAGCTGGGGGTCGCCCCGGACGACCGGCCGGCCGACGGGCGACTCGCGCTCGGCTCCCGGCTCGTCCCCCTCGGCGGTCATGGCGGCCGTCCGGCGGCCACAGGTAAAAACACCTCGCGGCTCGTGTGCCGTCAGCACACGAGCGGGTCAGTCCGCGCTCGACTCGCGCCGCTCGGAGACCTGCTCCCAGATCTCGGTGCAGCCACAGCCGTCGTCGACGTCGTCGAGCCACGCCTCCTCGGGGTCGCGCTCGTCGTCCTCCGGGGTCCGGGCCCCTTCGGCCGTCTCCCGGTCGTCGGCGTCCCGTGGCTCGCGCTCGACGGTCTCGGCGTCGGCCTCGCTACCGCTCATCGGGCCGCCCCCGGACGCGTGCTGGTTCGGGTCCCGTCGACCGACGCGTGCAGCGACGTGCCGTCGTCGTGGATCATCGAATCCGCCTACGCGCGGGACCCGGATAAACGCGCGCCCACCCGTAAGCCCTACCCGCACTCCCGCCTTCCGGCAACGACTGCCTCGAACTTCGACGCCGGATCGCGGGTCAATCGCCGCGCCGTCGAGTGGTTTTTCGCTCGCCGAGGCGTCATGGCGTCCGGGCCGGCGGCGTCGACCGCCCCGCCGGCCCGCCGACGGACTCAGGTGGGTCGCGCCCCTTGGATACCTGTGGCGATCTCGGTACACCAGCTCGACGACGGAGCGTGGATCAGCGTCGACGACGCGCGACGGGTGAGCGTCGGCGAACTCCGGCGGCTCGCGCGCCACGACTTCTGTGGGTGTGCCCTGGCCGACGTGCTCGTCGAGGGGTTCGTCGAGGTCGGCGTCGATCCGCCCGATATCGAGGCCCGGGTCGCCGGTCAGTGCATCGCGTGTGGCGAGAGCGGCGTCACCGATTGGCTCGCGGTGGGGCGGTGGCTCGACGGCGAGTTCTACCCCGTTGCCCCCGAGAGCGTCCACCTCCTCCGCCGGAGCGACGGTTCGCCGACGGGGTGAGCGGCGAGCCCGGCCGGACGATCCCCGGTCGCACAGTACCGGAAACACTGTCCCTATTCACCGAGACGCGGGGAGGATTGACGCCACGAACGGGGGTTTAGGCGTCGGGACCGTTTCAGCCACCATGCCAAGCAAGGTCGAGGGCTGGAAGGACGAGGTCTACGGGGCCGAGATCCGCGAGCGCCTCTTCGAGTTCGCCGAGGAGGGCTGGGAGTCGATCCCCGAGGACGAACACGACGCGTGGTTCGAGCGCTTCAAGTGGTGGGGGCTGTACCACCAGCGCGACGGTCAGGAGTCCTACTTCATGATGCGGATCGGCACGCCCAACGGCGTCCTGAAGCCGGGCCAGCTCCGCACGGTGGCGGAGGTCGCCGACGAGTACGCCCGCGGGCCCGTCGACAACCCCGAGTTCGGCGGCGCGTACTGTGACTGGACGACCCGCCAGTCGATCCAGCTCCACTGGATCCGCATCGAGGACGTGCCCGACATCTTCGAGAAGCTGGAGTCGGCGGGCCTCTCGACCATCCAGGCCTGTGGCGATTCCTGGCGCAACATCGTCGGCTGTCCGGTCGCCGGCAAGGACACCCACGAGTACGTCGACGCGTGGCCCGTAGCGGAGGAGCTCCACGAGGAGTTCAAGGGCAACGAGCTCTACGAGAACCTCCCCCGGAAGTGGAAGGTCTCGGTCACGGGGTGTGACGAGGGCTGCGGGCAGGGCGATATCAACGACCTCGCGTTCGAGCCCGCGAGAAAGGAGCTCGACGGCGAGCAGGTGCGCGGGTTCAACGTCCGCGTCGGCGGCGGCCTCTCGCGCAAGGAGCCCCGCTTCGCCAAGGACATCGACGTGTTCTGCCGGCCCGAGAACGCCACGGACGTGTCGGCGGGCATCTCCGCGCTCTTCCGGGACCACGGCGACCGCGACAACCGCTTCAACGCCCGCATCAAGTTCCTGATGGACGAGTGGGGTCCCGAGAAGTTCAGAGCGGTCCTCCAGGAGGAGTACATGGACTACGAGCTCCCGACCGCGGGCGAGGACCTGCGCGAGGACTACACCTACAACGCTGGCACGCAGGGCGAACACGGCGACCACGTCGGCGTCCACGCCCAGCCCGACGGGAACTACTACATCGGGCTCGACGTGCTCGTCGGGCGGATGGGCGTCGAGGACGTCTACGAGCTCGCCGACCTCGCCGAGGAGTACGGCTCCGGGGAGGTACGGCTGACCCAGCGCCAGAACGCCATCGTCACCGACGTCCCCGAGGAGAGCCTGGACGCCCTCCTCGACGAGCCCCTGCTGGAGGACTACTCGCCGGACCCACACCCGTTCATGCGCGGGTCGATCGCGTGCACGGGCACGGAGTTCTGCTCGCTGTCGATCGTCGAGACGAAAAACCGGCAGGTCCGGTACGCGCGCTGGCTCAAGGACAACGTCGAGCTTCCGGCGGGCGTCGAGGACTTCCACGTCCACCTCTCGGGGTGTACCGCGTCGTGTGCCCAACCCCAGATCGCCGACGTGTCGCTGCGGGGCATGAAGACCAGAAAGGACGGCGAGCCCGTGGAGGCGTTCGACATCGGGCTCGGGGGCGGGCTCGGCGAGGACCCCCACTTCGCCGACTGGATCGCCATGCGCGTCGCCGCCGACGAGGTGCCCGGCTACATCGCGAACGTGCTCGCGGCGTTCGAAGACGAGCGCGAGGGCGAGGAGAGCTTCCGGGAGTTCGTCGCCGCGCGCGACGAGGAGGCCCTGGAGAACCTCGCCGAACCCGCGGAGACCGACTACGAGGACCCGTTCATGCACAACACGAAGATGACGTGGTACCCCTACGCCGACGAGGACGGCATGGACGCGAAGCCGACGCCCGCGCGCGCGGACGGCAGCCGGATCCCGGCCGACGACTGAACCGCGACCGACGGCTGCGCCGAAGCGGACCGATCGCGGCACTCGGACGCCGCCGCGTTCGACCGCCGACGCCGTGGATTAAGTTCCCGGACGCCCAACCGAGGGCATGAGCGATCGCATCCTGAAAGTCAACGCCTACACGACGCTGGACCTGCTCGACGCACGAGCGGAAGGGCACGACTTCGAGGAGGAGGCCCTCGCCGTGCTCAACGTCACCTCGCCCCGGAAGAACCCCGACCACGTCGAACTCCAGCTCGAACTCGACAACACGCAACTGGAACGGCTGCCCGCCCACGCCGAGGAGGTGACGCTCACCCCCGAGCAGGCACGCACCGTCGCGGCGGCGCTCGAGGAAAACGCCGAGCAGGTCGAGGCCGCACAGGGAGAGTGACCGGCTGGCGGCCGCCCCAGGGCCACCCGCTGGCGACCGACCGTCCCGCTTTTTTTAGCAGCCACCACCGACCCGAGAGGAGTCGTGTCAATACACGGCCACGTCCGCCGTATTCCGCGCCGCCCGTCCGGTTCGACGGGCGAGAGCGGGATATCGACCCGGCTTCGAATTTCGAAACTCGGCTACGCATCTCGCACTTTATCGCCGGGCTTATTACGATGTACGGACCACCTCGGGCAATGACCGACGAGGCTAGAACTATTCTGCTGATCGGCAGCGGCCCCATACAGATCGGCCAGGCGGCGGAGTTCGACTACTCCGGCGCGCAGGCCTGTCGCGCGCTCGCCGAGGAGGGCGCGCGAGTCGTCCTCGTCAACTCCAACCCCGCGACGATCATGACCGACCCCGAGATGGCCGACGCGGTGTACGTCGAGCCGATCACCACCGAGGCCATCGCCGAGGTCGTCGCACGGGAGGAGCCCGACGGGGTGATCGCCGGTCTCGGCGGGCAGACGGGGCTGAACGTCACCGCCGAGCTCGCCGAGGAGGGCGTCTTAGAGGAGCACGACGTCGAGATCATGGGCACGCCCTTGGAGACCATCTACGCGACCGAGGACCGCGAGCAGTTCCGCCGGCGGATGGAGGCGATCGGCCAGCCGGTGCCCCGCTCGACCACCATCGCGCTCGATCCGGACGAATCGGCGACGGAGCTCGACGGGCCGGCCCTCCGCGAGCGCGTGGAGGCCGCCGTCGAAGCGGTCGGCGGGCTGCCGGTGATCGCCCGGACGACCTACACCCTCGGGGGCTCGGGATCGGGCATCGTCGGCGAGATGGACGAACTGACCGAGCGCGTCCGCAAGGGCCTGCGCCTCTCCCGGAACGGAGAAGTCCTGATCACGGAGTCCATCTCGGGGTGGGTCGAACTGGAGTACGAGGTGATGCGTGACGCCGCCGATTCCTGCATCATCATCTGTAACATGGAGAATCTCGACCCGATGGGCATCCACACCGGGGAGTCCGTGGTGGTGACCCCCTCGCAGGTGATCCCCGACCGCGGTCACCAGGCGATGCGCGACGCCGCGCTCTCGGTGATCCGCGATCTGGGCATCCAAGGCGGGTGCAACATCCAGTTCGCGTGGCGCGACGACGGCTCCCCGGGCGGGGAGTACCGGGTCGTGGAGGTTAACCCCAGGGTGTCGCGGTCGTCGGCGCTGGCCTCGAAGGCGACCGGCTATCCCATCGCGCGCGTGACCGCGAAGGTCGCCCTCGGAAAGCGGCTCCACGAAATCGACAACGAGATCACCGGCGAGACGACGGCGGCGTTCGAGCCCGCCATCGACTACGTCGTCACCAAGATACCACGGTGGCCCAACCGGAAGTTCCGGGACGTCGAGTTCGAACTCGGGACGGCGATGAAAAGCACCGGCGAGGCGATGGCGATCGGGCGCACCTTCAAGGAGTCGCTCCTGAAAGCGCTGCGCTCGACGGAGTACGAGCCGGCGGTCGAGTGGAGCGCGGTGAGCGACGCGACGCTCGAAGCCGAGTACCTCGACCGGGCGACGCCCGACCGGCCCTACGCGATGTTCGAGGCGCTCGGGCGGGGGTACTCGGTCGAGCGGGTCGCCGAGCTGACGGGCATCGAGTCGTGGTACGTCGAGCGCTACCGGCGGATCGCCGACGCCGCGAAAGCGGCCGCCGCGGGCGAGGTCGCCCCGGCTGCGACGGCGGGTTTCACCAACCACGAGGTCGCGGCGCTCGCCGGTGGGGAGTTCACCGACACCCACGCCTCGTGGCTCCCGGCCGGGGGCGACGGCGAGCCGTCGAACGGTGGTGAGGCGACGAGCGACGGGTGGAACGGCGGTGACGACGAGTCGCCGGGCGAGGGCGCCGAGGCGACGCTCCCCGACGGCGCGGGCCCGACGGCCGAGAGCGTCGAGGCGACCGTCCCCGGTCGGACCTACAAGCAGGTCGACACCTGTGCAGGCGAGTTCGCCGCCTCGACGCCCTACTACTACTCCGCGCGCAAGCCCGCGTCCGCCGGTGGACCCTTCGAGGGCGACGCCGCGGCGGGCGAACTCGTCGTCGATCGGGACGTCGAGAACGTCGTCGTGGTAGGCGGCGGCCCGATCCGCATCGGCCAGGGCGTCGAGTTCGACTACTGTGCCGTCCACGCGGTGCGCGCCCTGCGCGAGCTGGGCGTCGAGGCCCACGTCGTGAACAACAATCCCGAGACCGTCTCGACGGACTACGACACCTCGGACGGACTGTTCTTCGACCCGATCACCGCCGAGGAGGTCGCCGACACGATCGAGGCCACCGGCGCGGACGGGGCGATGATCCAGTTCGGCGGCCAGACCTCGGTCGACGTCGGTCGCCCGCTGGAGGCCGAGATCCACAGGAGAGGGCTCGACTGCGAGGTGATGGGCACCGCCGTCGAGGCGATGGACCTCGCGGAGGACCGGGATCGGTTCAACCGCCTCATGGACGAGCTGGGGATCGCCCAACCGGAGGGAGGGACGGCCACGAGCGCGGCCGAAGCGCTCGATCTGGCCCACGAAATCGGCTACCCGGTGCTCGTTCGGCCCTCCTACGTGCTCGGCGGGCGTGCGATGGAGGTCGTCGGGAGCGACGCCGAGCTCCGGGAGTACGTCGGCGAGGCGGTCCGGGTCTCGCCCGAGAAACCGATCCTCGTCGACGAGTTTCTCGCTGATGCCGTGGAGCTCGACGTGGACGCCGTCGCCGACGGCGAGGACATCCTCGTCGGCGGCGTGATGGAGCACATCGAGTCCGCGGGCGTCCACTCGGGCGACTCGGCGTGTGCGATCCCGCCGCGCTCGCTCTCGCCGGCGACGCTGGGGCGGGTACGCGAGGTGGTCGAGGAGATCGCCGGCGCGCTCGGGACGGTGGGGCTGTTGAACGTCCAGCTCGCGGTCGTGGAGAGCGAGGCGGGCAGTGGCGCGGCGAGCGACGACGCCGCGAGCGAGGTTCACGTACTGGAGGCGAACCCGCGCTCCTCCCGGACGGTGCCGTTCGTCTCGAAGGCCACCGGCGTTCCGATCGCAAAGCTCGCCGCACAGGTGATGGCCGGGGCGTCGCTCGCCGACCTCGACGCTACAGAGCAGGTCCCCGAGGCGACGAGCGTCAAGGAGGTGGTGCTGCCCTTCGATCGCCTGCCCGGTAGCGACCCGCGCCTCGGTCCGGAGATGAAGAGTACGGGCGAGGTGATGGGCACCGCCGACTCGTTCGGGAAGGCCTACTGGAAGGCCCAAACCGCGACGGGCAAGCCGATCCCCACGGCAGGGACGGCCGCGATCGACCTCTCGGCCCCCGAGTTCCCCGACCCCGAGAGCGAGCGCGGGAGGGAGCTCGTCGAGGGGTTCGAAGAGCGGTTCGAGCTTCGGTCGTTCGGCGACGAGGGTCTCCGGGACGCGCTCCGTGCGGGGGAGATCGACCTCGTGATCTCCCGGGACCGACCCGCGCTAGCGGTGGCGGTCGAGGAGGGAGTGACCTACTTCTCGACGTCGGCGAGCGCGCGGGCGGCCCTCGAAGCGCTCGACGCACGCGGGGAGGATTCGGCCGTCGAGGCGATCGACCGGCGGCCGACGACGTGCCGGCGCTGGGGTGGCTGAGTTCGTCGAACCCGAGCGCATCGACGGCAACGCCTCGTTCCCCGCGGATCGGCCTGAAAACGTGCATCCGATCTCGCTCGCTCGTCCGGGCCGCCGGCTCCCGGACGCGAAAACGTGAGAATCGGCCGCGACCCGGGCCGGGCCACCCACGGGCGAATCCGGAAAAAGCGGGACCACAATCCGCCGTTGGGTCACCCGGTAACGACCCCGGAAAGGGCCTCACCGACGACTCGTCCGGCCGGGAGCGCGAAGTCGCCCGCGTAGGAGAAGTGGCTCACCCCGGAAAGGACGAGGAAGACGAGCCCCGAGCCGGCAGCCATCCCGAGACAAACCGCCCCCAGACGGTCGCAGTGCCGGTCGGTGGCGGTCACCACCACGGCCCAGCCGCCGACCGCGAGCGCCACAACGAGACCGAGCCACGCGTGTACCTGTACCGCCTCGCCGAGCGTCGGCTCCGCGAGGGCGAGCCCGGCCAGCAGCAGCTGTCCCCCGAGGAGGCTGCTACCCGCGAACGTCCACGCGAACGTCCGCGTGCAGGTCATCGCGTTCCGGATCGCCGGCACCCGTGTTACGACGTACAGCAGTACCGGAAACAGCGGGAGCAGATACCGTACCGTGATCTGTGCGTGTAGCGGCAGTCGCGGTAGATAAAAAAGCGTCAACCCGAGCACGTACATGCCGGCCAGCGCGTCGGTCGTCCCAGCAGGACTCCGGAACCACCGCTCGATAGTCGCTCGATCGGGCCGACGCACGGCCACGAGAGCGGGCAGCGCGAGCAGCGCACCGAGCACTGGGGCGGATTCGAGCAGCGCGAGGTTGATGGCCTCGCCCCCGTCTCGGACTGCGACGCCCTCGACGTATCCACTCCGGACGAACGTCTCCACGAGCCGCCCCGGATGGCCGATGGCGACGGCGAACCCACGGGCGAACGTCGATCCGAGCCTCGTCACCGCCGCGACGGCCTGCGAGAGCACCGGCCCGCCGAACACACTGGGGGCGGAGCCGGGGGTGCTCACCACCCCTCCCTCGTAGGACGGCAGTAGCATCGGCGACCTGATCGGGTTGCCCGCGATCAAGACGTTCGTCAGGAAGAACGGCACGAGCGAGAGCGCGAACACGGCCCCGACGGCGAGGAGCGTTCGCGGGTCGTTCGAACGCGCGGTCGGCAGATCGACGGCCGCGAGCGCGGCGAACAACACCAGCGCCTCCGGTGCCAAGACCCACGCTGTCAGCCCGACCGGGACGTAGGCGAGCGCACGAAAGCGGAGCGCGCGCCGGGAGCCCGCGGCGTCCCGGCTCCGGAAGAGCGCGTAGAACGTACACAGCGCGAGCAGCGCCACGAGGACGTGACGCTTGGGCAGCGACGCCCAGAAGCCGACGGGGGTGGCCAGCACGGCGAGCACTCCCGCCACCGTGCCGACGCGCCGGTTGTGGAGGCGTGCGAGCAGCCGATAGAGAACGACGCCCACGAGCGCCGCCGCGACCATCGTGCTCGCCTGAAGTGCCGCGAGGGCGAACCACCGCGGATCGAGCGGGGTGGCGACGGTGGCGTTCACGGCGAAGAAGGCGAGCGCCGCGGCGCTCCCGAGGAGGGCGAACGCGCGCCGGCGGCCAGCGAGTACCCCGACCTGTACGGAGAGCGCGAGCACGAGCAGACTGACGCCCCCGGCGAGGGCGATCCGCAGGTCGGTGACGGCGGCGACGGCCTCCAGCGTCCAGAGGAACGGCAACGTGAACACGACCTGCCCGTAGTTGCGGCCGTAAGCGCGGCCGTCGACGAGATGCATCCAGGGGGCGTCGAGTCCCGGCCCGTAGACGGCGCGCTCGACGAAGAGGTGGCCGTCGGCGACGGCGACGAGCGTGTTCGCCACCGTGTAGGTGTCGGTGATGAACACGCCGACGCGCCAGTAGAGGGGGAGAAAGCAGCACGCGCCGAGGAAGATCGCCGCGCCGACCCGGTCGCCGAAGACGGATCTCCCGAGACGGACGCCGATTTCGTGGACGCGCCCACCGAGGGGGCGAATCCGGGCCAGCGAGACGGTGCTCACCGGACGACCTCCACGGCGACGTCGCCGCGATACAGCACGCGCCGCCCGCGGTCGTCGGCAAGCGTCACGAGGAGTTCGCCGGTGTAGCGCTCGCGGTCGATCCGATCGGGGGCGAGCGGCTGTGGATCGAACGTCAGCGCGATCTCGTCGCCGCTCCGCCCGCGAAGCTCATAGAGCGTCAAGGTGGCGTAACCGAGCCCGTCGATCCGGAGCTTGTAGGTGACGAACGGCCGTCCGGCGACCGACGCGACCGACAGGGCAGCATTCGGGACACGGAGGGAGTACGCCGACGCGCCGTAGTCGCCGCGCACGAACCGTGCGGCGTCGGGGACGGACGCGACCGAGACGTCGGCCGACCCGCTACCGAGCGGGGCGTCGGCTGTCTCCGTGTCCGCGGTGTGCTCGGGCGTGAGGTCGACCGCGCCCACGAGCGGACTGGACGCCAGCGCGACGGCGACGACGACGGCGACCGTCCCGTAGATCGCTGCCCGGTCGGCGTCCATTATGTCACACGATAAATCTATTGATAATAAATCCACCGTACGTCGGGTCGATCAAGAGCGCATCGGTCGGTAGCCGCGTTCGCTATATCGCCGGCTCACGGGCGAAAATCGGGGAAAGTCGCCGCGAGTCCGGAACCGGATCACCCGCGTGGGTGAATCCGGGAAACCGGATTAGGGTGCCGTGAACGTGCCGAGTGTGCTGGTTTCGTCGCTGTTCGGGCTACTCCAGACGATGCGGACCTCGTCGCCGCTGGCCGTGGACACGTCGATCGACGAGCCGGCCGAGACGTCGCTCGTGAACTGGTTGGTAGCGGCGCTTCCGCCGACGAGCACCTCGATATTATCGGCGGCAATAGTGTCACCACCATCGTGGGTGACGGTCGTCGGTCCAGTTCCCTCGAAGCTGAAGCTCGCCTGTGGCGTCTGCTCTTGATTGCTCCCCAGATCGAGCACGAAGAAGCCGATCACGGCCGCCAAAATTACGGTAATGGCAACCATGAGAATAACCCCGATGACGGGGCTCACCGCGCGATCATCTCCGAACAGCTGCTTGAGTTTTTGTCTCATTGTTTTGTGTCCTCCAACGGTGTTCCTACTACGCGACGTTCCCTCTGGTCGGTGACGGGACATAGCGGGCGATAGGTCGAGCCATGTTGATGACCTCGATGACCGGGCTGACCCCGCGCTCGTCCCCGCCGAACAGCCTGCTGTGTAGTTGTGCTATCATTGTCTTTGGGTTTCCACACGCCATCGGCCCGACCCGGTCCACCGCCTGCACGGGACCGGCCGGGTGGACGGCCAGTCCTGTCCGCTTCGATCTGCCGTCGTGGCGTGTTGGTTCTACCTGACGCTCCTTTGCTACATATATCTTCCGACGTAATTTTTATCGCTGCCGGCTCCGACCTCGATTGTTCGGGGCGCTACCGCGTGGCCGACGCCCGCGAGGCCGCCACGACACCGTGCCGGGGCCCTCTCGCATTGTTTGCTCCTCCACTGTCCCCCGATGATCCCTGAGTACTGCCCGGCTCCAGCACCTACGGCGCGTCCGGGCGGGGCATCGCCTCGATACGGGCTGCACGGCGACCGATTCGCGGAGCTCAAGCGGTCAGAACGGCGGTATCTGGTCGTCGGGTGCGACGACGATGGCCCGGGACGGCGACGA
Source organism: Halobacteriales archaeon QS_4_69_34 (assembly GCA_003021045.1). Classification (GTDB taxonomy): domain Archaea; phylum Halobacteriota; class Halobacteria; order Halobacteriales; family Halococcaceae; genus PXRN01. The sequence goes on from PXRN01000018.1 coordinate 56,593, forward strand.
CGGCGGCCACGTCTAGGAGCTCGGCTTCCTGTATCACCACCAGTCCCACGTTCGGGACGTCCTCTGGTTGCTGAAACGACGCTACAGCAGCGAAGCGGAGATGCGCGACCGCTACGACGACGGAATGGCAGCGTCCCACCTGGCAGCCCTCGAAGAGGCCGCCGGCGAGCGCGTCATCACGTGGACGGCTCCCGCCGGCCTCCCGGGCGCGATCGAGTCGATCCCGTAAGACAGGTGTCCTCGGGCTCTTATCACACGAGGGCGGACGAGACCACGAACGTCGGCGAGTGAGTGCTCCCGACGGCGCTGGCGTCGGCGTCGACGGCGGTAGCGATCTCACCGCGCGAACGCCCGGTCGTCGTTCACCGCGAGGGAGGCGAAGACCCGCTCGCCGACCGACGGCTCGCCGATGCGCTCCTCGCCGGTGAAGGTTGATGCCGAGTCAGATTCGTTCGCCAGCCTTTCATTCAGAGATTGTCCACCGATTATACAGGGGGTTGCAATCAATGTCTCGTCGCTCACCTCTCGAACTGAACTACAAGAACATGAAGCGCTCTTACCCGTGCCTTCGCCGAGGATCGGGGATTCAATCCAACTCTACGACCGCCCTACCCCTAATATTATTGACAATTAAGTCCGCATTGCTGACCTTGATCTTTCCGCTGTCAAGCTCGGTCTGGTCGGGGGGAGCAATGTCCAACCGTCCTCTATAGTAGTTACTCGCGTTGAGGAGGTCCGTTCCTACCGGGTCTTTAAAGATATCTTTTACCGCCTGAGCGTCCAACTCACCCTCCGCGAGTACCTTGTTGTTTCCCGGTTTCACCTCGGTAAACTTCACCAGGGAGATCTCCTTATCTCCGTCGCCGAATTCGCCATTCCGGTCCTGATCCTGGAGAACGACGTGGCCGCGGTAGTCATTCCCGCTATCAGGACTGACCTGAAAGTCGACGTTCAGAGTTGGGACGGTAGTATTGCAGTCCGATACGTTGAAATCGCTGCTATTATTGTATCTAGTGGCATTAAAGGAACATCCGTCAACGATCACTGGAGTTGCGTTCTTGATTCGCATCCGGGTAATCGATCCGACATTTTCGTATACCTCGTTCGATGAGAAGATCGATATCCCCTCAGTCCGGTGTTGGTTGATGTCGTAGGTTACCCGCTCACGCGCGTTAGTGGCACCCGCGATTTCGAACTCGACTTCGCCGGCTCCCTGCCTCGTCTGCTCGTAGGTGAAGGTGGCACGTCCGTTCTCGTTTGTGATCGCGCTGCTCGGCGTCACTGTCCCCGGAGCGGTAGTTCCTGCGAGAGTCACCTCGACACCGGAGACCGGGTTCCCGAACTCGTCGCGGGCGGAGACGACGACCGTCTCGGTCTCCCCGGAACCGACGCTTCGATTCTGCCGGTCCTCTCTCGTGAGGTAGTGTGGGCTCTTCTCGACGCTCCTGAACCCGACCTCGGTCATCCGGAAATCGTAGTTCTGATTGGATTCAAGCTCGACCGTGACCGTGGCAGGGTTGGAACCGGTGTAGCCGCCAAACTTGGCGTATCTCTTCGTCCCGTCGGCCCCCGAGAAGTCGGTACCGAGGACATCCTTCCACGCCTGCTCGCTGAGCGTCGTGTCGAGCTCGATCGTCGGCGTTCCGCCCGCCGAACTGACGTTCAGGTACTCGGTCGACGTGCTCTGGGATTTGAGGGGCACGTTCACGGAGTCCCCGCTCTCCTGGTATTCTCCGGACGACGAGCCGTTGATCAATTGGAGATCGATTTCGGTGCCCGAAATGATGTCGGTCGATCTGACGATGTAACCGCTATCGAACTGATTGAACGACAGGCCGTTCTCGATGACGATTCGCGGCTCGTTCCGGTACTCGTTGTAGTTCGCGTCGTAGACGAGGTGCCGCGATTCGAAGGTGCCACCATCCCAGTGACCGTCTCCAGTCTCCAGATTGTTGATGTCGACCGAACGCGGGTTACTCGTCCGCAGGCTGCCGGACGGAGTACCGGGATTGATCGCCAGCGCACGGTCCGGGTACTGGAGGCCGGTAGAAACCGTCACTGACCGTGAAACCCCGCTCGCGCTGACCCGATCGATCGCGTCCTCTAGCTCGCTCAACTGCTCCTCAACGTTTTGACTATGCGTGAACTCCGCCTTGGCGTTCTGGGCCGGCACGACGTCAACCTGATACAGTGTGAACGCGATGATCACAATCGAGAACATCAGGACGAACCCGATGACCGGCGAGACGGCGCGCTCGTCGCCCACGATCCCCGAGAGCCGTTCCCGGAGGTTCCGCGTGACCGTCGCCAGTGCCGGTCCGTCGGCGGCGCTGGTCGTGTCGCTCTCAGTACCGGTTGTATCGATGGGGGTAGTGTCGTTTCGTGTCATGGTCAGATCACCGCGAAGACCGCGAGCGCGAACGTCGGGAGGACGACCGCGTACTTCGCGCCCGTAAGCAGGTCGCCGCTGCGGATGTAGCCCGCGATGAACCCCGAGGACACCGCCTGGATCGTCACGGCGTGGAAAAAGAGTAGGCCCATCAGCTCGACGTCGAGCCCGCTGCCCAGACTCGACGCCCCGCCGCCGGCGGCCCCCGCGCCGCCACCCCCGCCCGACTGCTCGGTGACCCGGGCCATCGTATCGAGGAAGTTCACCTTGAGGATCGCCATCACCGCCAGCAGCGTAAAGAATGTCATGATGATGATGATGGCGACCTGCATCCGGGCCTGCGAGCGCTGCTCGCGCTCGATGTCGTCCTGGTTCTCGCTGGCCTGGGCGGCCGTCGTCAGCACCGCCGCGATCCGGTTCGAGGACTCCTGGGCTTTGGTGATGAGGTTGACGGTGCGCGCGAGCCGTGGCACCTCGTAGCGGTTGTTGAACTCGACGAAGGCGGCCCGCAGGCTCATCCCGTAGCTCACCTGCCGGCCGATCATGGCGAACTCATCGGCGAGTTTGCCCGAGGAGGTGTCGACCACCAGCTCGATCGAGTCCAGCAGCGTCAACCCCGTGCTGTTCGCACTGGAGAGCTTCCGGAGGGTTTCCGAGAGCTTGCCCGTGATCCGGTTCCGCTGGCGGGCGTGCCACTCGTAGAACACCGCCAGGGGCAGGAAGTTCACGTAGAGGGGGATATACACCCAGACCGCGGTCCCGACCACGGGACGGTCGACGAGCCCGTCCATCGACGTGGGCGCGAGGCCGCCGAGAACGCCGAAGGCAACCAGTACCGCCGAAGCCGGCACCGTGAGCGCGAGCACCGTGAGCGGGTGATCCCGGAAGAAGTGATGGGGGTTGGCGAGCAGCTTCGCCGTCTCGTGGGTGCCCTCGCGGCTCCTGATCCGGTCGAACACCGCGTGGCTGTCGGTGTAGCCCTCGACCAGTCCGAGGTCAGTCAGCCCCTTGACGCCGCCCGTCCGCTCTCCCTCCTCGCCCTCCGCCGCGAGATAGCCCGACCCGATGTCGTCCTGCTTGACCGTCGATACGAGCACCAGAAAGCCCACGCCCACGAGCGGGATCAGCCCGTAGACGGTGAGATACAGAAGCGAGGTGCGAGCGGTCCCGATCATGCCCATAATGGCGAGGATGATGATCAACAGCAGCGGGAACAGCGAGAGCGTGATGTACATCTCGCCGAACAGCTCCAGGGTCTCGAGCATCAACGCCTGCTCCTGTTTTGCGGTGCGCAGGTGCTTGTCTTTCTTGTCGCTGAGGAAGTCGGTCATGTCGCCCCCGGAGTCGATGATCGACAGCATGTCCGTGAGAAACTGGCTCAGCTCCTCGCTTGGGGTCTGGACTGACTGGTTTCGCATCGCCGTCCGGTAGTCCGTATCGAAGTAGGTCGTCTCGAGGACGATCGAGCGGAACTCCTCGGAGACCTCACCGTAGATCTCGGCCTCGGCCATCGCTTCGAGGATCTCAAGCTGGTTGAGCCCGCCGATCGAGAGCGCGTACATGTACGACACCGAGTCCGCGAGCAACACGTTGATCTCGCGCTTGCGCGCGTTGGCCCGGAAGCGTGGCAGCGCGACGAACGTCCCGAACCCGGCGAGAAAGCCGATCGAGCCCACGACCAGCCCCGAGATCGTGATCAAAAGCGGCAGCTTCAGGGCGTTGAACGCCTCCAGAGCCGGGCCGCGCAACAGCTCGATATTGGTGAGCTCCGGCGTGCCAGTGACGTACAGTTCGATGACCGCGTAGGCCCCGCCCGTCGCCAGCAGCCAGAGCAGCGTGCCGACCACCAGCCCGATCCCGAGCGCGCGAGAGGTACAGATCGACGGTGTAGGGCATTCGCGCTGCAGCGAGGGTCTCCTCGATGCCGTTGACGAAGTCGCCGTCCTCGTCGAACAGCCGGCGGTAGAGTGGGTAGAAGCGCTCGCCGAACGTCCCCGGCCGCTGCCCGTGACCGTCCCGGTCGCGGCCGCGAGCCGCGTCGAGACTCATCTCCCCGCTCCCGGATCGACTCCCCCGTCCTCGGGACCGCCGCTACCGTCGCTGTCCGTGGCTCCGTCGTCGCCCGTGGAGGCGGGCTCGGCGGGCTCGAAGTCGGCGAATCCCGAACCGTCGGCCTCGACGGTGGCCGTGGCCGGGTCGGACGCGGCGGGGTCCGAGTCGGGATCCTGCTCGGCGTCGGGAAGCGCCTCGGCGACGCTCGACGTGGATCGACCGCGGTACTCCCCGAGCAGTTCCTCGCCTTCCTCGAGTACCGTCGTACACTGCTCGGCCAGCTCCGGGCCCGGGTCCGGTCGGGGCACGATCGCCTCCGTCTCGGGGTCGGTGTCGATCGAGATGCTCTCCATCATCCGGAGGTCCTCCAGGCTCTCCTGGAGCCGCTCGTCGGCGATGAGCGCCAGTATCGCCTCGGGGTCGTTGATGAACGCCTGGATCGTGGCGGCGACCTCCGTGTAGGTATTGATCCCGCGGTCGATGAGGTACGCGAGCACGAGCGTGCGCTTTTGCCGTTCGGTCCGGAGGCGCTCGTCGCTCCAGCCACGGTCGAACTTGATGTCGTCGAGCGTCGCCGAGGCCCCCGTCCGCAGGTACTCATCGGTTTCAGCCTGCCACTGGAAGACGTCCCGGACGTTGATCTCGTCGTGCTCGGAGTCGTAGTAGTTGATCTCGGTGATGGCCTTGCTCCGGCGGACCTTCTGGCCCTCGACTCTGGTCTGGGTCTGGACGCTCACGACGTCGAGTGCCGTGAACAGCGTCTTCGAGACGTTGATCGGGTCGGTCGTGAAGCGCTTGATCACCTCGCCGACGGTGTCGGCGTGAAAGGTGGTGAGGGAGGTGTGGCCCGTACTCATCACCTGAAACAGCGTCCGTCCTTCCTCGCCGCGGATCTCGCCCATGACGATGTACTCGGGCCGCTGGCGCAGCGCGGCCTCCAGGAGGTCGAACTCGTCGACCGCGCCCGAGTCGTCGCCGGTGAATGAGGGTCTCGTGACGCTGGCGATCCAGTTGCGCTGGGGGATCTCCAGCTCGCGGGTACTCTCGATCGAGACCACCTTCGAATTGCTCGGGATGAACAGCGAGACGGCGTTGAGGCTCGTGGTCTTGCCCGAGGCCGTCCCGCCGGCAAACAGCGTCGACTTGCGGTTCTCGATACAGAGCCACAGGAAGACCATCTCGTCCAAGCTGAAGGTGTGCCAGTTGATCAGGTCGATCGGCGTGTAGGGGACGTCCTTGAACTGCCGGATCGTGTAGTTCGTCCCGTGATCCGAGACCTCCCGGCCGAGCGTGAGCTGGGCGCGCGAGCCGTCGGGAAGGGTGGCGTCGACCTGTGGCTGGCGCTTGGAGATGCCCTTGCCCGAGCGCTGGGCGAGTTTCACGACGAACTCGTCGAGCTCGTCCTCGCCGTGACGGATGTTCGAGATGAGCTGCTCGTGGTCGGAGTGGTAGACGAACACCGGGCCGTCGTAGCCATCACAGGAGATATCCTCGACGTTGACGTCGTGTTTGATCGGATCGATGCGGTCGTAGCCGATGAAGTCACGCTTCAGCCGGTAGAGCAGCTTCTCGACCTGGTAGGCGGTGAGCATCCTGGCGTCCGCTTCGAGAACCGCGGGCTCGGGGCGGGCGGCGATCCCCTCGAGCTCGGTGCCCTCGTCGGCCTCCGTCGGCCCGTCCCGGCCGAGAGCTGTTTTCAGCCTGTCGAACAGCCCCGACTCGCCCGTGTCCGCGACCGGTCCCGCATAGAGATCGTACCGGTCCAACAGGCGCTCGGTCTCGCGCTCGATGACGCCCGCCCGGTCGGCGTCGTCACCGCGAACGACGACCTCGTCGTCCGAGTACTTGATCGCCGCCCGGAGCTTCCCGGCGAGAAACTCCTGGAGATCGAGCTCGATCGGCGTGAGGTGGGGCTCGACGGCGTAGTACTTTCGCTCGTTTTCCATCTCGGAGTGGAAGACGACGACGAACGCGTAGGGCTCGTTCACCCAGTAGCGCTCGACCTCCCGGAGGTGTGGCTTCTGCTCGAGTGCCACCGCCCGTTCGAGGTCGTAACGGTTGGCGATCGTCGTCCGCCCGTCGGCCGTCGTGAAAAAGGCGTCCTCGTCCAGCTCCGGGTTCGTGCGCACCGTCCGCGCGTCGACGACTGCCGCGAGGGCCCGAGCGTCCTCGCTGGCCGCTCCGATCCGGTCCGACAGCGCCTCCCGGTCCGTGTTTCTCTCGGCTCGCTCGTCGGCGCTCTCGGCAGTTCCGGAGCTCATTGTGATTACGTAGCTCTCGACAAGTAAAAAAGATTCTGCCGACATCGTTCAACGATGATGTCGGCCGAACAAATCCAAATAGTCGAAGACGGGCTGCCCGTGGATGGCCGGGACCCTTCGCTTCGGCCCGGCCAACGATGCCGAGCACACCGCCGTCCGGGTACGCACGGCTCGGCGCTGTCCGGTCCTGGCGACGACCGTCCCGCCGCCGTCTCGGCGACGCGATCCTTCTCTCCCCATCCCCACCCCGAGGCGCGAGAGCGCTCGTCCGGACGGGACGGGAACACCTTTCATCCGTCGGCGTCTCACCCCGAGCATGGTACTTGGACCCGTACGTCGCCACCCGATCGCGGCCGGCGGCCTCCTGCTTGGGGCGGCCGTCGGCGTCAGCTCCGCGAGTGGCTCCCGGCTTGACCCCGCCGAGTGGCACCCGCCCGACCCGCCCGCGATGACGGGCGCGCTCGCGCCGAACCGCGCGCTCGCGGGCCGCGACCGCGTGGTCGCCCTCGACGGCCCCGAGGACGTCGCTTTCGACGACGAGGGCCGCCTCTACACCGGCTGCGAGGACGGGCGCGTCTACCGCACCGTCGATCCGGTCGCCGCGGGGACGGTCGACGCCGCCGTCGAGGTCTTCGCCCGCACGGAAGGGCGGCCGCTCGGCCTCACCTTCGACGGCGAGCAGCTGCTCGTCGCCGTCGCCGGCGTGGGGCTGGTGTCGGTCGCGCCCGACGGCGACGTGACCACCCTGACCGCGCGCGCCGGCGGGCAGGCGATCGTCTTCGCCGACGACCTCCACGTCGCCGACGACGGCACCGTGTACTTCACCGACGCCACCGTTCACGACCAGTTCCAGAACGAGCTGTTCGAGCTGCGCGACACCGGCCGCCTGCTCGCCTACGACCCCGAAGCCGACCGGACGACCGTCGAGCTCGAAGGACTGGGCTTCGCCAACGGCGTCGTTCCCGGGCCCGAGGGCGAATCGCTGCTCGTCAACGAGACCTCGCGCTACCGGATCACCCGCTACTGGACCGACGGCGAGCGCGCCGGCGAGGCCGAGCCGTTCGCCACCAATCTCGCGGGCTATCCCGACAACATCGACGTCGCCGACGACGGGGGTTACTGGGTGGCGATCCCGAGCCTCCGCGATCCGACGCTCGACCGGCTGCACCACCACCCGTGGCTGGTGCGCCAGCTCGGCAGGCTCCCCCAGTCGGTCCTCGGGAAGGTCAGCGGCGATCCCTACGGACTCGTCCTCCGGATGGACGCCGACGGCGAGGTGGTCGAGAGCCTCCACGACCCGACGGGCAACGTCTTCGGCATCACCTCGGCGACGCCCCACGAGGGGGCGCTCTATCTGGGCACGCTCTTCGGCGAGCACGTCGTCCGCTACCCGCTGGAGTAGTCCGACCGGAGCACGGCGACGACTGCACGCCGGCCGGTGTCCGAGCGGAGCGGTGGCTATTTGCGCTGCGTCGGGGAAACGTGGGCATGGACGACGCAGTGCTCCTCGCGGCTGCCCGCGACGCGCTCGACGCAGCTTACGTCCCCTACTCGGAGTACCGGGTCGGCGCGGCGCTCGAAACCGCGGACGGCACGGTGTTCACCGGCTGTAACGTCGAGAACGCGAACTACTCGAACAGCCTCCACGCCGAGGCGGTCGCGCTCGGCGCAGCGGTCGGGCAGGGCCACCGTGCGTTCTCCCGGATCGCGGTGACGTCGGGCGAGCGCGACGGCGTGCTCCCCTGTGGAACGTGCCGCCAGACGCTCGCGGAGTTCTGCGGGGAGGAGTTCCGGGTGCTCTGCGAGGCGGACGAGGGACGGGAGCCGACCGAGTACCGGCTCGGCGAGCTGCTCCCGAACGCTATCTCCCAGGAGACGCTCGGGAACTGACGCCGGCCCGGACCGCCGGTCGTGGGTCGTCGGTTGCGTGGCGGGCTGGGCTCCGAACCGGCCGATCGACGTTTAGCTCCCGGGTGATGCATGTGGACCGTGAATCGATTTCCGAACACGCGACAGCCCGACTGGGACTGGTGGCGGGAGCTCTGGACCGACCCAGAAGGTCCTCCGGCAGCTCGGCGTCACGTCGGGGCTCGCTCGCCGACGTCGGGTGTGACAGCGGCTACTTCGCGCTCCCCGCCGCCGAACTCGTCGCCCCGGCACCGGTCTACGCGATCGACCTCGAGGAGTCGCTGCTGGAGGAGCTGGCCGCCGCTGCCGACGACCCGGGCCTCTCGAACGTCCGATCCATCGTCGGGGACGCGGGAGCTCGCAACGGGATCACTACACCCACAATGGATCGTGATGCACGCAACGGGCGGTTATTTGTCTCGGCCGAAACGGGACGGGATATGACCGGGGACAGCGAGGACCCGAACGACGAGACCCAGTACCACCTCGGCGTGGGGCCGGGCGACGTCGCCGACTCCGTTTTACTGCCGGGCGACCCCGAGCGCGTCGGGACGATCACCGACCGCTGGGACCACGCCGAGGTGGTCGCCGAGCACCGCGAGTACCGCACCGCGACGGGCGAGATCGAGGACACGCCCATCAGCGCGACGTCGACGGGCATCGGCAGCCCCTCGGCGGCGATCGCGGTCGAGGAACTCGCCCGGCTCGGCGTGGAGGAGTTCGTCCGGGTAGGCTCGTGTGGCGCGCTCCAGCCCGGAATCGAGGTGGGCGACCTCGTCATCACCACGGGGGCCGTCCGCCAGGAGGGGACGAGCGGCGAGTATGTCCGGGAAGACTACCCCGCGGTGGCCGACGACCGGGTGGTCGCGGCGCTGATCGCGGCCGCCGAGCGACTGGACCACGACTACCACGTCGGGATCACCGCGAGCGCGGACGGCTTCTACGCGGGACAGGGCCGTCCGGGCTTCGCGGGCTTCGAGGCCGCCGGGAGCGACGCGCTCCTCGCGGAGCTGCGCGCGGCGAACGTGCTGAACTTCGAGATGGAGGCGAGCGCGATCCTCGCGCTCGCGAACGTCTACGGGCTCCGTGCGGGCGCGGTCTGTGCCGTCTACGCCAACCGGCAGACCGGCGAATTTCGTACTGTGGGCGAGAAAGCGGCGGCCGAGACGGCGAGCCTCGCGGTCGTACTGCTCGCTCGGATGGACGAGCGCGCCCGGGAGGCCGGGGCCGGGCGGTGGTATCCGGGGCTGGGGATCGACGCCGGGTAGCGGACCGTCGCCGGAGCGTCGCGGCGGCCGATGACTGCCTGGACCGAGCGCATCCGGCCTCACCTACCCGATCAGGAACGCTTTTTCGCCCCGATGCCCTACCCTCGCTGTGCCCTCCCCGTTTGACGTCCTCCCCGTCGACCCGGACGCCGACGAGGAGGAGATCGAGCAGGCCTACCGCGAACGCGTCATCGAAGCCCACCCCGACCACGGCGGCTCCGCGAGCGAGTTCCAGCTCGTCCGAACGGCCTACGAGCAGCTCCGGGCGGGCTACAGTCCCGAGAGCGACGCCGAGTTCGAGCCCGAACCCGACGTCGAGACGGACGGAGAGCAACCGGCGACCTCGCGGGTCGAGTACCTCGACTACGAGGTGCTCGACGACCACGGGTGGAGCCTCGACGACGAGGACCTCTTCGAGACGGCGGCCGGGGCCGACCTCGATCCGGCCGACTACGGCGAGTTCCTGGTCGAGCCCCACGAGTCGCTGCTCGAAGCCGCCGAGAACCGGGGGTTCATGTGGCCCTTCGCCTGTCGCGGCGGTGCCTGCGCGAACTGTGCGGTCCTCGTCGTCGAGGGCGAGCTATCGATGCCCGGCGACGTCATCCTCCCACAGGAGATGATCGAGCGGGGCATCCGGCTGTCGTGTAACGGGATACCGACCACCAAGGAGATGCAGGTCGTCTACAACCTCAAGCACCTGCCGGCCTTGGAAGAGCTCAGGCTGCCGCCCCGCCCGTTCGAGCAGGCCTACCTCAACGACTGAGCGCGGATCGAGTCGAGGCAGGTCGCCGTAGACGGCCCGTCCGCGCACGGCTATTCACGTGGGCTCGGTACGCGGCTCGTTTCCCTTCCAGGCGATCGGCATCCCCGCGGTGGAAGCTCCCCCCTCCCCTCGGGCGAGGGACACGGCCGACATCGGCGCTGCCGGACAGAGCGGAGCCCGATGGGTCGTCGTGGCCGGCGGTCGCGGCGAACGCCTTCGAAGCGGTCGATCCGTTCGGAAGACAGAGGAGAGCGAGACGAGAGCACACCGGCTATTCGTAGGTGAGCGTGTAGCCGCCGTCCCACAGCAGGTCGCCGGCGTCGAGGTACTTCGAGTGTTCCGAGAACGCGAACGTGAAGACGTTGGCCGCCTCGACCGGCTCCATCATCTCCTTGACCCGGGCCGGCCCCAGCATGACGTCCTCAACGACCTCCTGCTCGGAAATGCCGCGTTCCTCGGCGGTATCGGCGATCTGATTCGTGACCAGCGGCGTCTTCACGTACGCCGTCGAGAACGAGAAGGCCCGCACATCGCCGTCGCCCTCGGCGGCGATCGACTGGGTCAGCCCTCGAAGGCCGAACTTCACCATGTTGTAGGCGACCTTGTCCTTGGTGACGAAATGCCCGTGGACCGAGCACATGTTCCCCACCGCGCCCACGCCGTCGCCCGCACGCATGTGGGGCAGACAGAGCTTCGTGAGCAACAGCGGCGCACGTAACATCGCACCCTGCATCAGGTCGTATTTGTCCATCGGGAACTCCTCGATCGGAGCCACCGTCTGCAGACCGGCGATATTGGCGAGAAAGGTGACGCGTCCGTGCTCGGCCGCTTTTTCGACGACCGCCTCGCAGTCGTCGTCGCTCGTCAGGTCGCCGGCGACGGTGTGCAGTGCGCCGTCGAGGCCGAGCGCGGCGTGCCTGTCGGCGGTTCCGGCGAGCCCCTCCTCGTCGACGTCGGTCGCCACGGCGGTGAGGCCGTTGTGCGCGAGCGCGAGCGCGACGGCCCGGCCGATGCCCGACCCGCCGCCCGTGACGAGCGCGACGTTCTCGGGATCGAAGTGGGGGTCCGCTATGGTGAGGATGTCCTCGCGGTGCAGCTCGGGCGGCTCGATCGAGCTCTCGGACATAGATGGTCGGGCGGATCTAACCCCCGGCCCCGACATGAAGCTGCCGGGCGTCGCGGGCGGTCGGAATCGGGATACTCGGGTCGTGTGGACGGGCGGTGCGTTCCCGGGACGACAGTCCCTCGACTTGGCCCCAATAGGAGGGGTGCTCGCTGCGGATGCCTTATATCGCCCCTCCTACAGCGGAGTACATGGGCTATAAGCTGCTCGAAGACTACGGCGTCATCGGCAACCTCGAGACCTGTCCGCTGGTCGGGGCGGACGGCTCGATCGACTGGTGTTGCTTTCCACACGTCGAGTCCTCCAGCGTCTTCGCGGCCCTCCTCGACGACGAGGCGGGCGGGCGCTTCGCCATCCGACCCAGCGCGTACGCCGAGTCCGCACAGGAGTACGTCGCCCGGACGAACGTCCTCCGGACGAACTTCCGGACCGCCGCGGGGGCCGTCACGCTCACCGACTTCATGCCCGTGGTGACCGGGGTGTACGCCGCACACACGCCCAGTGCGATCTACCGGAAGGTGACGTGCACCGAGGGCGAGGTCGAGATGGCGGTCGCGTTCGACCCCCGCTTCGATTACGCGCGCGCACAGACGACCGTCGAGCGGACCGGTCAGGGCGTCGTCGCGCGCGGCAACGGCGAGCAGGTGTACCTCTGGAGTCCCGTGTCGCTCCGGGCCTCGGAGGGCACACGGGAGCGCGCCGAGGGCTCGTTCTCGCTGTCGACCGACGAGACGGCGTGGTTCGTCCTCCAGTACAACGATCGCGAGCCCCAGGAGTCGGGCGACTGCGAGGCACTATTGGGCGAGACGGTCGACTTCTGGCAGGACTGGACCCACCAGTGTCTCGAGGAGTCGGACTGTCGGTTCGCGGGTCCCCACCACGACCGGGCGGTCCGCTCCGGGCTGGTCCTCCGGCTCCTGATGAACCCCCAGACCCACGCCATCGCCGCCGCGCCGACGACCTCCCTGCCCGAGGTGCTCGGCGGCGTGCGCAACTGGGACTACCGCTACGCGTGGATCCGCGACGCCGCCTACACCATCCAGGCGCTCTACGAGCTCGGCCACGAGCGCGAGGCGCGCAACGGCTTCGACTGGTGTCTCACGATGTGTCACCGGGACGACCCCGGCGAGATCGGCCACCCCCTCTACGGGCTGCACACCGACGCCGAGATGGACGAGGAGACCCTCGATCACCTCTCGGGGTATCGGGACTCCGCGCCGGTTCGGGTGGGCAACAAGGCGGGCGACCAGCGCCAGCTCGACGTCTACGGCGAACTCATCACGGCCATCTACACCGCGACGAACTACGGCGAGGCGGTCCGCGAGGGCGAGTGGGAGGTGCTCGAAGCGGTCATCGACTACGTCTGTGAGATCTGGGACGAGACGGACAGGGGCATCTGGGAGGTCAGAGACGAGTCCACGCACGTCGTCCACTCGAAGGTGCTGTGCTGGGCGGCCCTCGACCGGGGGATCATGATGGCCGAGGAGGGTGGCTTCGACGCGCCCTTGGCGGAGTGGCGGGCCATCCGCGAGGAGATCAGGGAGACCGTCCTCGAACGGGGCTTCGACGAGTCGATCGGCAGCTTCACCCAGTCGTTTGACGGGGACACGGTCGACGCGGCCGCGCTCCGGGTCGGCAGCGTGGGCTTTCTGCCCTTCGACGACGAGCGCGTCCAGGGGACCATCGACGCGGTGATCGAGCGGCTGGCGACCGAGGAGGGGCTCGTCCGGCGCTACGAGGGCGACGACGGTCTGCCGGGCGAGGAGGGAGCGTTCGTGCTGTGTACGTGCTGGCTGGTCGAGTGCCTCGCGCTCTCGGGGCGGGTCGAGGAGGCCCACGAGATCTTCGAGAACCTCCTCGATCACGCCAGCCCGCTCGGGCTGTTCGCCGAGGAGATCGACCCCGAGACGGGCGAGCAGCGGGGCAACTTCCCGCAGGCGTTCAGCCACATCGGCCTCGTCAACAGTGCCCTGTATCTCAACCGGGCCGAGAACGGCGAGCCCGTCGAGCCGACCGGAGCCGTGCCCGCCGACCGCTACCGGCGCTCGTAGACACCCGGCGGCGAGCGCGGTGAAACGGCTCGCGCCGGCGCACCCGAGCGCGACGGTGCCGACCAGCACGAGCGAGCGCTCCTCGGCGAGCGCGAACAGCCCGAGCGCCCCGAGCGCGAGGAGGAGGCCACAGCCGACGGCGAGCAGCCCGACGAGCAGCGACAGCGCCGGCGACTCCATGCCTGGGAGGTCACAACGCCGGCACATAGCGCTTCCGTCCGTCGACGACGCCGCGTCCGCCGGGCCCGGTCCGCCACGTCCACACTGTAGCACGACTCGGATCAGGTCCGACCGTCGCCGGCGGAGCGCACTCGTCGGCGGCGTCGCTCACGTCGTCGCCAGCGGAACGACGGCGTCGGCTTCGCCGAGAACGCGCCCGAGCGGACAGCGGATCGTGCGCTGTCCCGGGCGGCAAGGGCGGTGTTTTTGCCCGTCCGCGTCGAGCGAAGCATATGGAAGCGGCGAGCGACACCGCGAGCGAGGGCAGCGAGGGCGGGGAACACGCCCCGGCCGAGCGCGACTGGCCCGCCGGCGAGGGCGAGGCGAGCTGGTGGCCGTTCGTCGCCGCCGCCGGGGCGGGCGTGCTCTATCTCGGTTTCGGGCTACTGTTGCTCGGTGGGAGCTTCGCGCTGGTTCCACCCCTGGCCGGCCCCGTCGTGGCGGCCGGCGGCGCGGGGCTGGCGCTGGTCGGCACGTTCGGCTGGCTCTATCAGGCGTTCGTCGCGGACTTCTGGACCCGGACGATCGACGGGGAGGGCGCGAGCGGGCTCCGCTTTGCCATGCTCCTCTTTCTGGTCACCGACGTCGCCACCTTCGGCGCGGGCTTTACCTACTATTTTTTCATCCGGGCGGGCGCGTGGCCGCCGGCGAGCCTGCCCGAGCTCCTCAGCTCGCTGGTACTCGTCAACACCGCGATACTGCTTGCCAGCAGTCTCACCCTCCACGTCGCACACGCGGCGCTCGAAGACGGCGACCGCCGACGCTTTCTCGCTTTCCTCTCGGTGACCTTCCTGCTGGGAGTCGCGTTCGTCGCCGGACAGGTCTACGAGTACTACGAGTTCGTCGTGAAGGAGGGCTTTACCCTCTCGGAGGGGATCTTCGCCAGCGCCTTCTTCGGGCTCACCGGTTTACACAGCCTGCACGTCGCGCTCGGGGCTCTCCTGTTGGGGATCGTCCTCGCTCGCGCGCTCGCCGGGCAGTACGCCGCCGGACGCGACCTCTCGGTGACGACGGTCTCGATGTACTGGCACTTCGTCGACGCGGTCTGGGTGATCCTCGTCGCCGTGCTGTACCTGGGCGCGTCGGTGACGGTCTGAGCTGCGTCGCGAGCGTCGCGAGGCGGCCGACACGACGGCTCCAGCCCCCGGCCGCCGACGAACGCGACCGCTCGCGTCCCGTTGACGTGACGCGAGCGACTGCCGTCGTCCCAGCCCGCGTCGTCGCTCCCGCCGTGACGACGGCGATTTATTAACTCGACTGGCACCCAGTAGCAATTACTGCCACGATAGTGCCGCTTTCTGGCAGTCATATTAATAACGACGCCGCCCGGAGGGGAGGACGAGAACGGATGAGCGACGGACACCACGAGGGGCACGATCACGCGGGCCGCGCGGAGCACGACCACGGCCGCGGCCACGACCACGGACACGGGGCCGCTGGCGGAAGCACCCGCACGCTGGCGCTCGTCGCCACGATCAACGTCGTCGGATTCGTCGCGGAGCTGGCCGGCGGGCTCGTCTTCGGCTCGGTCGCGCTGCTGAGCGACGCGGTCCACATGCTGTTCGACGCGCTCGCCTACGTCATGGCGTTCGGGGCCGCCCTCGTCGCCGAGCGCTACGAGGTCTCGGATCGGTGGTCCTACGGTCTCCACCGGCTCGAACCCCTCTCTGCCTTCCTCAACGGCGCACTCCTGCTCCCGATGGTCGGGTTCATCCTCTATGAGTCCTACCAGCGGTTCCTCGATCCGATCGCCATCGGCACCGGACCGACGCTCGCCATCGCCGTCGGAGGCCTGCTCGTCAACCTCCTCTCGGTCTACGTGCTCGAAGGCGAGGAGATGAGCCTGAACGAGCGGGGCGCGTTCTACCACCTGCTCGGCGATGCCGGCGGCTCCGTCGCCGTGATCGTCTCCGTGCTCGCCATCGAGTACACCGGGATCAGGGTACTCGACCCGATCACGGCCGCCCTGATCGCACTCGTCATCGTCTGGAGTGCAGTGAAACTCCTCCGGGGGAGCGGGGCGATCTTCCTCCACAGAGTGCCCTTCGACGCGGACGCGGTTCGGGACGCCATCGCGGGGATCGATGGGGTCGAAGCCGTCAACGACCTGCACAGCTGGCAGGTCTGTAGCGAGATCACCGTCGCCACCACCCACGTCCGGACCACCGTCGAGACGATGGCCGAGCGGGAGGAACTGGTCCGCCGTGTCCACGACGTGCTCGACGCGAACGGGGTGAACCACGCGACCGTCGAGCTCTGTCCCGGACGCGACGAGCGCCACACTCATCTCACCGCACACGGCCACCGGTAGTGCGCCCCATCGCCGCCCCGCCGGCGTCGACCGTCGCCACGAACCTCGATTCCCCAGCGGCACGGACCGGACCGGCGTCTGGGTGTACGAGCGTAGAGTGCGCCGTCGGCCTCGTTCCTCATTACTCGACCGTCTCTCCGCCGTCGGCCGTCGTCCCGTCGGTGCTCTCCGTCGTCTCGGTGACGCTCCCCGTCGTCCCGCCGTCGCCCGCCTCGCTTTCGACGTCCTCGCCGCCGTCCGCGGCGTACTTCTCTTCGAGACGTTCCTCGAACCAGCGCCACTCCCGGGAGAACGCCCCCGCGGGACCCGACTCCTTCAGGTCCCAAACGTCGGCGTCGCGCACGCGCGGTCCCCGGAAGTAGGAGTGGACGAGGTTGTAGACCAGCAGGAGCACCGAGATCCCGATGACGAACGCGCCGATCGAGGCGACCACCTGAAGCGGCGCGAACTCGGCCGGGTAGGACGCGTATCGCCGCGGCTGGCCCAGCATGCCGAGGACGATGATCGCCCCGAAGGTGACGGTGACCCCGAGGATCAAGAGCACAGCCTGCAGCTTGGCGAGCGTGCGGTCGTACATTCGACCCGCGAGGATCGGATACCAGTAGTACGTCGCCGCGAGCATCATGTAGGGGATGATGCCCACGATGATGAAATGGAAATGGCCCACCACGTAGTAGGTGTCGTGATAGAGCAGATCGACGGGGATCGCCGCCAGAAAGACCCCCGTGACGCCGCCGACGACGAAGGTGCCGATCGCGCCGACACAGAGGAGCATCGGCGCGGTGAGTCGGACGTCGCCGTCGATCATCGTCGTGAGCCAGTTGAACACCTTCACGGCGCTCGGGACGGCGATGGCGAGCGAGACGGCCATGAAGCTCGCGCGCAGGCGCGGATCGATGCCCGTAGCGAACATGTGGTGGGCCCAGACGCCAAAGGAGAGCACGCCGATGGCGAGGGTGGAGTAGACGATGAACTTGTAGCCGAACAGCCGCCGGGCGCTGAACTTCGGGAGGATCGTGCTCATCAGTCCCGTGGCGGGCAGGAAGATGATGTACACCTCCGGGTGGCCGAAAAACCAGAAGAGATGCTGCCAGAGCAGCGGTCCGCCGCCCTCGATCGCGTAGAAGGCCGTCCCCAGATTGCGATCGAGCAACAGCATCACCATCGCGCTGCCCAGCAGGGGGAACGCAAAGAGGATCAGCCCGCTCGTGGTGAGCATCCCCCACGAGAAGATGTCGAGGTCGGCCCACGTCACGCCGGGCGCGCGCTCGGTGAAGACGGTCACGATGAAGTTGATCCCGGCCATCGTCGTGGCGACGCCGCTCAGGTGGAGTCCGAGGAGAAAGAAGTCGACCTGTGGGTTGGCGAGCGTCACCGACAGCGGCGTGTACATGGTCCAGCCGATCGCCGGCGGCGCGAGCGCGAACAGCACTTCCAGATCCCCGAGCGGTAGTGCGATCCCGAGGAACTTCCCGAGGAGCTCGGTGAGCAGGCCCGCCCGGACGAGCAACAGCGAGGGGGGCAACAGCCAGAAGGCGATGGCGTTGATCCGGGGGAAGGCCATGTCGTCCGCGCCGAGCAGGATGGGCAGGAAGTAGTTGCCCAGCCCGAAGAACACGGGCGTGACGAAGAAAAACAGCATCGTCGTGCCGTGCGTGGTGAAGAGGGCGTTGTAGGTCTCGGGAGCCCAGACGTCGGCCGCGGGCGTCAGGAGCTCGGTCCGCATCATCATCGCGTCCGTGCCGCCCCACAGCGCCGCCCACGTGCCGAAGACGAGATAGAGGATGCCGATGTCCTTGTGGTCGACCGTCGTGAACCACCGGAGGAGGTCGAAGGAGGGTCCGGTAGCGGTGTCGCGCTCTCTCTCTCCGGCGTAGCCGCCGTCGGGTCGTGGCTCCCCGCCGGCCCGCGCTCCCCCGTCCGCTCGGGTGTCGCCGTCGGACCGCGCGTCGGCTCGATCGATCCACCGCGAGAGCCGGGCTCTCAGCTGTGACCCGCCGGCCCACGCGAGGCCCGCGACGCCGAGCAGCACGACGACACCGAGCAGCGCCGCGCCGACGGAATCGAACATAGCCGTGCTACTCGCACGGCTGGCATAAGCCTGTTCGACGCGGTAGGCCGCGCCGACCATCGACCGCTCTGGCCCGATCGTCCGAGAGCGACGCGACGCGTGACCACCGGTGAGCCGCGCGTCCGGCGGCTGGCCGCCCGTCCCCGGCGTAGCTACCGCCGCGGTCGGGCACAGGGTTCGACCCTCCCGTCCAGCCGAGTGACGTTCAGGCCGTCCGGAAGCCGATCACGTCACCTTCGCCTTGCCGTTGCCGCCGTCCGCACCGTCGCCGCCGTCTTGCTTGGCCTTCCCGCCGGCGCCGTCGCCGCTGTCAGCTGCTGTGCCGTCGCCGCCACTCTGTTTTGCCTTGCCGTCGCCGCCATCGTCGGTCGCGTCGGTGTCAGCGGTCGTGTCGGCGTCGTCCTGTTTCGCTTTGCCGGCGCTGGCGTCGTCAGCGGCCGTGTCGGTGTCGTCCGTGTCGGCGCTCGTATCGGTGTCGTCGGTAGTCGTGGTAGCCGTCGTCGCATCCGTATCGGTCGTAGCGCCGCCGGTGTCGTTCGCGACGAACGTGACGGTCGTGTTGCCGGTGGCGTTCCCGCCCTCGGCGCTCAGGGTCGCGGTACCGGGTTCGTCGCTCGTCGGGTAGACGTGAGCGTGGCCCACCGCGCCGTGGAAGCCCGGCGAGACGGTGATCGAATCGCCGCTGGCGTTGCTGAACCCGCCGACGTCCGTCGTGACCGTGACGTTCTCGGTGAGGTTCAGAAAGTCGCCAGAGCCGTCGCGCAGCGTGACGTTGAGCCCGGTCGTCTCGCCCGTCTCGATCGTCGGGTTCGCGGGTTCGAAGACGAGCTGAGTGTCGTCGCCGCCGTCGCCGGCCACGTCCGTCTCGTTCACGTCGCCACCGCCGCCGTCGACGGCGCTGAACCCACTCGCACCGATGTTCGCGCGCGTGACGCCCGCGGGGAACTCCGTGGAGTGGACGTTGACGTAGAAGCTCTCCGGGTTCTCGACGAGCTGGGCCACGTCGACGTCGTCGCCGTCGGGCATCGTCGGCCCGTCGATGGTGCCGTTGGTCACCAGTGTGTCGTCGTCGACCGGCTCGAGGGCGATGGCGATCGGGCCCGTCTCGTTGGCCGCGGGCGGCTGGTCGACGATGTGGATGTGCGCGCCCGCCGAGTCGTTGTAGGAGCCGGCCTCGCCCACGTCCTCTCCCGAGAGCGTGATGTTGTACTGGATGACGTTCGTCTCGGTGTTAAGCTTCAGCTCCGCGGTCCCGCCGACGTCGAGGTCGGCCGGCGCGGTGTTCGGACCGACGTTGTTCTCGGTGCCGAGCTCGAACGTGCCCGTGTGTGTGAACTCCCCTGACTGTGCGCCCGTCTCCGCACCGGCGGTGAACGCGACGGCCGTCCCGGCCCCGAGCACCACCAGCGCCGCGACGAGCGCGGCAGCGAACTGTCGGTTGTCGTGCATTGGTCGTCTCACGACGCCACCGAGGTCACCGATTCCCAAAAAGGTAGTTGTGCGATCGTTACGACGAAACCGGAATTCCACCCGACTCGATCGGTCGTGGACGGTTCTCTGCCCGCGGTGCGGGCGACAGAGTGAATCGGACGGGAACCACGAGCGGCCGCGGGGCGGGCTAGTGAGGGCGGGTAGCCGTGGGGCGGAGGCTGCGGAGCGGACGCGGTGCCGCTGGCACGACGACGGAGAAGACACCCGGACCGTCGTTTAATCGAGGGCGTAGTTCCATGAGAGTATCCAACAAACTAAAGTACTGTGAACGCAATCGTAACAACGGGGAGTGCGGCCAACCAGTGGACGAACGTCTGTTGTCATTGTGTGTCGTCGCTCCAACGCGTCCGTGCTCCCCCCGACGAGGGCCTACAGCGTCGGCTCTACCGGCGGTCCGGTGGGGAGAACGGAGGGACGGACCGAACGGCCCCGGCCGCTCCCCCTATCGGAGGGGCCGAGAGCCGAGTCGACGCCGGAGCTCCACCGGGGTTTCCAGGGGGGCGGTATCCCGCGAGCAGGGCGAGGGGATTACAGGGCGATGTAGCGCGCCTCGATGACCCGCTCGTCGCCCTCCAGCCGCCCGAGGAGCTCGTCGGGAACGGGCTCGTCGAGATTGTAGACCGAGAGTGCCTCGCCGCCGATGGTCTCGCGGGCGTTGAACATCCCCGCGATGTTGATGCCGGCGTCGCCCAGCACCGTGCCGACGAAGCCGATGAGGCCGGGCTCGTCCTCGTTGCGCGCGACGAGCATGTGTCCGTGGGGGACCGCGTCGACGCGAAAGCCGTCGATGCGGACGATCCGGGGGTCCTCGCCGGCAAAGAGCGTCCCGCAGACGCCGATCGAGCGCTCGCCGTCGCCGACGGTCACCGTCACTAGACTCCGGAAGTCCTCGGCCTGCCGGGTCTTGGACTCGGTGACGTCGACGCCGCGTTCCTCGGCCACCCGGGGGGCGTTGACGGCGTTGACCTGCCATTCGAGCGGCTCGAACACCCCTTCGAGGGCGCTCGCGGTGAGGAGCTCGGTCTCCTCGGCGGCGATCTCGCCCGCGTAGGTCACCTCGATCGACTCGATCCGACCGGCGAACAGCTGCGTGGCGATCGTCCCCGCCGTGCGGGCGATCTCGACGTAGGGTCGCACCCGCGGGAAGGCGCTCGCGTCCATCGAGGGGGCGTTGAGCGCGTTCACCACCGGCTCGCCCGCGAGGGCCGCGAGCACCTGCTCGGCGGTGCTCGTGGCGACGTTCTCCTGGGCGGCCGACGTGCTCGCACCGAGGTGGGGGGTGACGACTACCCCGTCGACGTCGAGGAGGGGGCTGTCCGGCGAGAGGGGCTCCTCGGCGAAGACGTCGATCGCCGCGCCCGCGAGCGTCCCCTCGGCGACGGCGGCGGCGAGGGCGTCCTCGTCGACGACGCCGCCCCGGGCACAGTTGACGAGGTAGCCTGCCTCAGTTCCCTCCCCGAGACGGGCGAGTTCCTCGTCTCCGAGCAGGTCCTCGGTCTCGGGGGTGAGCGGCGTGTGCACGGTGAGGAAGTCCGCGCGCGCGAGGCAGTCGTCGAGCTCAACGAGCTCCGCGCCGAGCCGGTCGGCGCGCTCGGCGCTAATGTAGGGATCGTAGGCTACGAGCTCCATCCCGAGCCCGTCGAGCTTCCGGGCGACCTCCTGGCCGACGCGGCCGAGACCGACGATCCCCAGTACCGTGCCGGCGAGTTCCGTGCCCAGGAACTCGCCTTTCGCCCACTCGCCGCCTCGTAGTCGGGAGTGGGCCTGTGGGATCGACCGCGCGGTCGCAAACGTCATCGCGACGGTGTGCTCGGCGGCGGCGCGGACGTTGCCCTCGGGGGCGTTGGCGACGATCACGCCCTGTTCGGTCGCGGCATCGACGTCGATGTTGTCGACGCCGATGCCCGCGCGCCCGACGACCACCAGCTCGGGTGCCGCCCGGAGGAGCGCGGCCGTGACGTCGGTCCCCGAGCGGACGATCAGAGCGTGGGCGTCGGCGACGGCCGCGTGCAGCTTCTCGCCCGCCGCCTCGTCGGCCACGGAAACGTCGTGGCCCCCCTCGCGGAGCCGATCGAGCCCCGCCTCGTCGATGGGATCGGTGACGAGTACCTTCATAGCGTGGAGTTCAGCGGGCCGGAGATAACCCTTGCTCTCTCGCCCGATGTGGCGTGGATCGTCCACCGCGTCGCGCCGGGCGTGCACTCGCCGCGCCTCGTGCTGGTACGACGTGCATATTCTTAAGCGACGATTGCGTGGGGATCGCATGATCAGGGACCGACGGCACGAGCGCGGCTCGCTCGGGGCCGCCGGTGGACGGCCGACCAGGACCGCCCTCGGACGGTCGGTCGGGATCGCCTCCGGATCGCCCGCCCGGCGGCCGGAGCTATCGGCATCGCGCCCGGGACCGTGGCTGCCGGCATCACGCCCGAGTGCGGGAGCGTGAGCCGGATCGAGCGCCTCGCGGCGATCGTTACCGAGCGCCGGCGGGCCGTCGTCGCGAGCGTGCTCGTCGCCTCGCTCCTGTTGGGCGCCGGTGCGGCGACCGTCGACGTGTCGGCCTCGCTCGCGGAGTTCCGCGGGGGGACGCCCGAGGCCGCCGCCCACGAGTACGTCGAGGCGAACTTCAGCGACGGGCGGGACGCGAACACCACGACGACCGTGATCGTCCTCCGACGGGACGACGCGCTCTCGAAGGGCGCGCTGCTCGATCAGCTCGGGGTCCTCCGGGCGCTGCAGGCGAACGAGACCGTCAATTCGACGCTCGCACCCGAGCGGCCCCCCGTGGGCTTTGCGAGCTACGTCGCCACCACGGCCGTCCGCGAGCGACAGAACCGATCGATCACCGACACCGAGCCGCTGCCGCCCCTTCGAGTCCAGCGCGAGACGCTCCGGTCGTTGAACGACTCGGCGCTCGAGAGCGACGGACTCCGCACCATCAGAACCGTGCTCTCGAACGTGAGCCACACGTGGCCCGACGGCGGTCCCTTCGCCTTCCTCCCCCGGGACTACTCGCTGGGCGAGGAGCCGAACGCCACCGCGCTGGTGGTGACCCAACGGGAGTCGACGACGCCGGCCGAGCGGCTGGCTTCCCAGACGGCGATGCGCGCGATCGCCGACCGCGAGGGCCGGGGCGACGCGCTCGTCTTCGGCAAGGGCATCGTCAACGACGAACTGGAGCGCTCGGCGATCGACAGCGCGCTGCTCGTCGGCCCGATCGCGCTCCTGTTGGTGATTGCCATCATGGCGCTCACCTACCGCGACCCCCTCGACGTCGCGCTCGGACTGTTCGGCGTGGGGCTCGTGCTCGTCTGGACGTTCGGATTCATGGGATGGGCCGGGATCACGTTCAACCAGCTGTTCGTCGCCGTGCCCGCCCTTCTGATCGGGCTCTCGGTCGACTACGGCATCCACGCTGTCATGCGCTACCGCGAGGCGCGAGGCGACGACGGATCGGGTAGTTCCACCGGCGGCGGCTCGGTCGTCGACACGGGCGGCGGAATCCGCGCCACCGATCGGGCGACGGGAACCGACGCCGGGACGACGGAGACCGCCACCGGAGCGACGGCCGGCGATGGTCGGACGGACGCCAGGGGCTGGGAGTTCGGCGACGGCAACGGTGACGGTGGCGACGCCGGCGACGAGCGCGACGCGTCGAACGACGACGTGACGGGCGGCGGTGAGTCGGACGGCGGTGGATCGAGCGAGGAGACCGAGCGAGAGATGCGGCGGACGATGTGGGTCGCGCTGTCGAGCCTCGGCGGCGCGCTCGTGCTCGTCACGATCACGACGGCGACGGGCTTCGCGGCGAACCTCGTCAGCGGCGTCGAGCCGATCCGGGAGTTCGGGGTCGTCAGCGCCGTCGGCATCGTCGCCACGCTGGTGGTCTTCGGCGCGCTGGTCCCCGCCCTGAAGGTCGAACTCGACGCCGCGCTCGCCGCGCGGGGCTACGACCGGCGCAGGCGCGCGCTCGGGGCCGACGGCGGTCGCCTCGGACGGGCGCTCGCGGGGAGCGTGACGGCCGCACGGGCGGCCCCGCGGACCGTGATCGCGCTGGCGCTGGTCGTAAGCACCGTGGGGTTCGTCGGCGCGGGCGCGGTCGACACGAGCTTCGCCCGCGAGGACCTGCTCATCGAGGAGGGCGACGTGCCGGAGTGGGCCGAGACCCTGCCCGAGCCGTTCGCACCCGGCGAGTACCGCGCGAAGACGGCCCTCGACTACGTCAGCGCCCACTTTCTCCCCGACGGCAAGCGTGCGGAGGTGCTCCTCCGGGGGAACGTCACCCGGCCGGGGACGATCGATCGGTTCGCGCAACTGAAACGCAATCCGCCGAACGGCAACTACGGGATCTTCCCCGGGAGCCGGACCCGGAGTCCCCTGTCGGTCATGCGCGCGGTCGCCGAGCGGAACCGCTCGTTCGCGCGGACGCTCGCCGCCGCGGACACCGACGGCGACCGCTCGCCCGACCGGAATCTCACGCGGGTCTACGACGCCCTGTTCGCGACCGCACCGGCGGCCGCCGCGGAGGTGATCTACCGCGAGGACGGCGAGTACCGCGCGCTCCGGCTGAGCACCGTCGCCGCCGGGCGCTCGAACGCCGCTATCACCGAGGGCGCGCGCGGAATCGCCGATCAGCTCGACGACGGCAGCACCGGCGGGAACGCCACCGGCGGGGACTCGGTCGGCGACGATGGCGACGGGCGCACCGCCATCGCCACCGGCGAGCCGGTGATGCTCCAGGCCGTGGCGGCGAAGCTGCTCGACACCGCCGCCAAGAGCCTCGCCGTGACGCTCGCCGTCGTGCTCGCGGTGTTGCTCGTCGCCTACCGGCTCACGACCGGCCACGCGACGCTCGGGGTCGTGACCCTGCTCCCGGTGACGATGGCGCTGACGTGGATCCTCGGAACGATGGCGCTGCTTGGCGTTCCCTTCACCGTGGTGACGGCGGTCATCACCAGCTTCACCATCGGCATCGGCGTCGACTACTCGATCCACGTGAGCGAGCGCTACGTCGGCGAACTCGACCGCGGGCGCTCGGTCCGGGAGGCCCTCGGGCGGAGCGTGACGGGCACCGGCGGCGCGCTGCTGGGGAGCGCGGCGACCGACGTCGCCGGCGCGGCCGTGCTCGTGTTCGCGATCTTGACGCCGCTCCGGCAGTTCGGCGTCGTGATGAGCCTCACCGTGATCTACACGCTGCTCGCCAGCGTGATCGTACTGCCGAGCCTGCTCGTCGCCTGGACCCGCTGGGCCGGCCCCGACGCGCTCGCCGGGGCGACCTCGACGGCGGCCGACTGACAGTCCGCGACGCCAGGACGGGGGACGAGCCCGCTTGGGCGCGTTCGAGCGCGTTTCGGGCTGTTGGGCGACACCTGCTTCGGCCCGCGATCGGTCAGAACGCGCCCAGCGACGACTGCTCGGCAGCCGCCAGCACGTCCCGACTGGTCTGCCACGACGCGCGCGCGAACGGCGGCAGGTCGCCGTGTTCGCGGACGTACTCGGCGAGAAATGCACGGGTGTGGGGGTCGCTCGGGTAGCCGCTTCCCACAGCGCCGTGCTCGACAGCCAGCCGCTCGATATGTGTGTCGCGGGCGACCTTGGCGACGACGCTCGCCGCGCCCACGACCTCGTGGGACTCGTCCGCGCCGTGCTCGGCGACGACCTCCACGTCGGTCGACGTCTGCTCGGCGATTCGCCGGCCGAACCGTTCGGCGTCGACGTCGCAGGCGTCGACCACGCCGGTCGGTCTCCCCGCTCGACGCTCGGCCACACGGTCCCCACCGGCGCGAGCAGCCTCGTCAGCGCCCCTTCCAGTCCCGTTCGCGGCGACGGGCGCATCGCCGAACAGTTCGGCGATCGCCTCGGCCGCTGCGGTCGCGGTGAGCGCGTTCAGCCCGGTTTCGGGGTCGTCGATCGCGGCGGGTGTGACCTCGACGACCGCAGTCTCCACCCGATCGTCGGCGCGCAGGTCGGCGGCCAGCCCCTCGCGGCGGGCCGGCGAGAGGCGCTTCGAATCACCGATTCCCGCGGGGAGGGCGGTCGGGGCAGCACGGACGGCGGCGACGAACAGCGACCCCAGGACGGGCCCACGACCGGCCTCGTCGACGCCGAACTCCATGCCGCCGGCTCGCCCGGGGGGCTCAAAGCCGTGTCGGCGACGGAGCACTGCCCGGGCGGTGCCCGGCGGTAGGTGGTGGTCCGATCCGCCGGCGGGACGCTCCGCTCGCGGAGTGCTTCGGCAACGAAAAGCGTGGACTCGGCCGGGTCGGCGCGGCGACGGCTCAGTCGGCCGCCAGCGGCTCGGGCTCCTCGTCGCTCTCGTGTCGGTCGTCGGCCGTCGGCTCCAGTTCGGTCTCGTGCTCGCGCTCGGCCTCGGCCAGTCGTTCGTCGTCGGGGATGACGTGATGGCACATGGTTCGACGCCCCGTGCCACCGTTCGGCACGCGTCCACTTAGGCGCTGTGCCCACAGAGCGGGGGCGGGGGGAGGGGGACGCCATCGCCTTCTTGTTCGTTCTCCGGGCGGCGTCGGGCCCCTCTCACGTGCCGTGGAGGTACGCCGGATCGGCGAACGGCTCCTCGCCCTCGACGGCGAGCACGTCGAGCGCCGTGACCGTCGCGTCGACGCCGAGCTGGCCCGCCAGACTGGGCGCCGTCCGATCGGCGTCGCCGCTCACGAGCTCCTTGACGTACAGTCCACCCGCGCCGTCGACCTCGATCGTCGCGTGGCGTGGATCGTCGAGCTCGCCGTCGGCCCGGTAGACCTCGCGGGTCCGCACGCGGTCGGCACGCCGGTGGTCGACGCGCCCGGGCGTGCGCTGTGCGATCGTCGCGCCGTCGAGCGCGGCGAGCGCGTCGGCGAGCGCTTCCTCGACGACGGGTTCGGCGAACTCGACGGTCATCCTGTAGGTCTTGCTCGCGTCGAGTTCCTTCACGCGCTCGACCATCTCGTGGGTCGCCCGCCCGAGTCCCTCGACCGCCACCCGGCCGCCGGCGAAGTCCTCGATCTCGGCTTCGAGTTCCTCGGTGTCGATCGCCCGTCGTCGGGGCTCCTTGACCTCGATCACGAACGGGCGACCCGTCCCCAGCATACGGGCGTCGACGTCCTCGCGCCCCGCGCCGTGGAAGACGCCCGCCGCGCCGTCCATCGCCTCGACGACGGGCGGCACGGTGAGCTCCTCGACGCTCGCTTCGTAGAGGTAGCCGCTGCCGCCACAGTGCTCGCAGGGCTCCTCGGCCGCGCTGCGTTCCGTTCCGTCGTTCGCACCGCCGTCCGTGCTGCCGTCGTCTTCGCCATCGCCGTCTTCCCCGTCGGCGGCCACGGCGAGCTGCTTCCCGCTTCCCCCGCACACACGGCAGGGCCACTCGGTCTGGGGGAGGCCCCGTTCGAGCTTGCGGTACCGCCCGTAGACGAACGCCGGATTGATCTGCACGTCTACGTCCTCGCGTTCGAGATTCAGCAGACAGAGCACGTCCGGGCGCTCGAAGTCCACCGCGGTCCCCGTGCGCTCGCCGACGCGCTTGCCGACCTCGCGGTTTAGCTCGGACTTGAACGACTCGCCTGCGTCCTCGGGGAAGCCGGCGCTCTCGCGCAGGAGGCGGTCGTTCGCCTCGATCAGCGGCGGGACGCGCGTCCCCACCTGGTAGGTCGCGAGGTCGACCTCCGAGAGCGCCCCGATACAGCGCTCGGCCCACGTCTCGAAGCGTGCGCACTCGCCCTCACAGACCCAGCACTCGCCGTCGAGTTCGAACTCGTCGACGGACTCGTCGGCGTCGAGCGCGACCGTGACGCGGAGGGCACGCCCGCGCTCGGCGTTCGAGAGCCCGAAGCTCCGCTCGGCGAAGGCCCGGCCGACGCAGGCGTCACAGACCGGGCCCTCGGCGATGACGGCCCGAGCATCGTCGAGGATCGTCACGGTCGTCCCGAGCAGTCGGCGGGAGTAACCCGTTTCGATCGCGCCCGGCCGCCACGGAGCCACGGGCAGGACAAGAGGGAAGGACGACGATTCGCCCGTCGATCGCGGCGCTCACTCCGCACAGAGATCGACGAAGTTCCGGAGGATCCGCAGGCCCGTCTCGCCCGACTTCTCGGGGTGGAACTGCGTCCCGAACACCGTCCCCGAGTCGTCGGCGATCACGCTCGGGAACCGCGTCCCGTACCCGGTCGTCGCCACCGTCGCGCGCTCGTCGTCGGGCACGGCGTAGTAGGAGTGGACGAAGTAGGCGTACTCGCCGTCGACGGAGCCGCCGCGGGCGATTTCGTCGGCTCGGGGCGTCTCCGACGCCGCGGCGTCGACGCCCGCGACCAGCGGGTGCTCGCGCTCGACGGACAGCCCGTTCCAGCCCATGTGGGGGACCTTCAGATCGCCCGCAAAGCGGACGTTCCGGCCCGGGATCAGCGAGAGTCCCTCGGCGTCGCCCTCGCCGGCGTGGGCGGCCTCCTCGCTCGTCGTGAGGAGCATCTGCATTCCCAGACAGATGCCCAGCACCGGAGTGCCCGCCGCGGCCGCGTCGCGGATCGCCTCGCGGTAGGGGGCGGCGTTCTCGACGCCCTCGCGGAACGCACCGACCCCCGGGAGGACGATCCCGTCCGCCGACGCCAGCGCGTCCGGCTCCTCGGTGATCTCGACCGTGGCCCCGGCGCGTTCGAGTCCCCGGGTCGCGCTCCGGAGGTTCCCGAGGCCGTAGTCGAGCACGACCACCGAGGCGGCCGTCTGTGCCGCCGGTTGGATGCTCATACCGTCCCTAGGCCCGAGCCGGTCAAGTCGCTTTCCGTTCGCGCCCCCTCGAACGTTCGGTCGTTCCCCTGTAAGGTGACCCTCGCCTCCCGCGACGACGTACTGTGCGCAGTCGACGCCTCCGAGGTGATCCCGGCGACGACCCGCCTTCGTGTACGAACCACACCTCGATCCGGGAGCCCCCGAGTGGGCGAGGGTGTCGAACACCGCCACTCGCCACGAAGGCCGAGGAATCGTCGAGCACGGCGACGCTGTGGTGTATCTACCCCGGACTCCTCGAGCGCCCCTCGAATCCGGGGGCGGAGACGCGCTCGTATCGACCGGCGCGAGGACCGAATCGCCCCGGGATCGCGCCGACGCGGGTTTCGTATCTCTACGATGGGTTTATGGCGGGAGGGCGCCGGGACCGCGGCCGTCGAGCGACGATCGAGCCGCCCTGTCATCCCGCTTCGAGTGGATCGGTTCGGCGGTCCGTTCCCCGGCGGTGCAGCCACGCTCGCCGACGATCGCCGCCATCGCTCGGATCGCCGACGAGCGTCCGATCGGCGTACTGTCGACCGTCGCTCGTGGAAGTCCGGCGTCCGCTGCCCGGCGGCAGACGTCGGGCGCTCCCGATCGCCGATCGCCGGTGGTTCCGACGCCGACGCTACTCCGGGGAGTGTTCGCGCCGGGCCACCGCCGTCGTGACCGACCCAGAGAGCGTTCCCGTCGGCAGCTTCAAACGCGACTGACCGACGACCCGCGGAGCGACAGCCCGCCGAGGTCATGCCGGGAGGCCGCGCCGGGCCGGATCGACGACCGTCGCTCGGTTCCGGAATCGACGGCCCCTAGCTCGCCGGAAAAACGGAGTCACGCGACAACTGTCTGCCGATCCCGAACTGTCCGTGATCCGCGGGCGGCGAGACGGGACTGTACCATACACCGATAGTCGATATATCAATCCGGGAGGGGTGGCGTTGCTAATTCCACCCTCGTATTGCATGCAAACACCAAAATACACCTCTCATAGCGCGACGATCAGACCGAGTCAACCGGCTCAAAATGGTAATTCAGCACTCATCAATAAAATTCTCGGATGAGAAGGTCGGAAAATTCTTCGGTGCGAAGAGATGTATCTCGCCGCAAGCGGCCACGGGCCGAGAATCATATGAGTTTGACCAACTTCCGTTTGAGCATATCTAGAAACCGCGAGAGGTGGATGCGTGGTTTTTGTCGCACCTCTATTACCCCGATCCGCTCCTGTGCGAGGAAATCGACCAACAGCCACAGGTTGTAGACGGCACAGCCGAACGCGAAGTGGTACCAGCGCACCTCGAACTCCTTCGAGGTCGTCCACGCCGCGGCTTCCTTGACCTTCTCGTAGCTGGTCTCGATAGCGGCTCGGTCACGGTATCGTTCGATCTTGCGCTTCGTCTCCCGCCGGTCCAACCCGATCTCGTCGTCTACCTCGGTGTTGGTGTAGAACACCTGTTGCTTACTGCCCTCGTGAACCGAGTCGTCATCGTCCGGTGGGAGAACGACCAGGATCGTCGTCACGCGTGTCTGGACTGTCCCACCCCTGACAACACCGTGAATCGGGTAATCGTGCCTGACGTATACCTCGTCGTCGGGTATCCGGTCAAGGAGACGCTTGGTCCGGTCATTGTCCGGCACAGGCATCACGTACTTCGCGTTGCGCTTCTCGTTCAATGCAGCAATGGAATCGGCCCCGGGAAACTCACGGTCGGCGTAGATCATCCGGATGTTCACGAATTGTTCTGCTATACCGACGAGCGTTCGCACGACGTTGCCCGGGCGGTAGGACTTATCCGCTCCCGGATAGGCGTCCGTTTCGGCGTGTTCGGTACTGCCGAGTGGCATCACGCCGACAATGAAGTGTGTGTTCTCGCCGACGATGGCTGCCGTCGCAAACTTGTGACACCACTTGTAGTCCTTGCTGTCCGGAGTTCCCTGAAGCCACACCAACCCCTCGGTTTCACCCCGGTATGCCACGTAGGTGATGTCGATTGCGAGCGAGACGAAGGTGTCGAAGTCTTCTAACTCCCGGAGACGGGGCTTGGCGCGGGTATACGTCTTCTTGAGCGCGACGTTCATCATATCCGCTATTTCGTCGACGGACAGCTGCTTGATCGCTTTGAGCAGCGTTTCGCCACTCGGCCCGTCGAAATAGTAGGGATCTGCGTCCATGTCCGGATCGGGATTCAACATATCACCCAAGCTCTTTCCGGCACCATTTGCTGCCTCGTCCTTGATCGCCGCCACTGCTTCTAAGTCGAGAAGCTCATCGAGGTCGTATTGGGGGTCTCCCGGTCTGGGGAGCGAGAGTGCTTGGTAGACGACCGAGCGCAGCTCTTCGAGTACTTTACTCGACTCCCGACGGAACAGCCGGTCGATCGTTCGCTCACTCGGATCGCTCCGCTTGGAACCGTCACCACCTGTCGCCGTGTTTCCAATCGCGTATCCAATTGGACTACCCTGTGCAGCCGCTATCTGCCTGATCTGCTTGGCCCCTCGGCTCAGCGTTGCATCCAACCCCTCGAAACGGTACTTAGCAGCACGATAGAACGTGCTATTACTGGGGATTGCGTCGGGATCGAAACCGAATGCTGCTGCTAGCTTGGGATGGTCTTCGAGGTAATCACCGACCGTCGAGACGGCCCTCTCTTCGACGTACGCCCAGAGGATCGCGAGAAACATCGGAGCGAACGGGAGAGGAGTGGCGGTCGGCTTCTCGTACTCGTCGTGATAGGCGTACTCTTCGACGTTGAGCGCCTCGGCGAGCTCGGGCCACTCGGTATTGGCGTCAATCTCCTCTTCGGCTTGTTCAACGAGGTCGGATCGATACTCGTCGCCGCTCACAGCACCACCTCTCTAGATACGCGAGCGGAGGCGCAAGGCCAGCGTTCGCCGGCTTCAGGTGGGTGCTGTGGCATGGCGAGGCGGGTTCAGCTCTTGTCTATATTATTACTCCAGACTATACCTACTTTCTAGGGGCCGGATTGCCGATTTCCGCTTCCCGAGGTCCTATTGTCCCTGCCCCATCTCGGGACCGACCCCTGATAAGAAGTATACGATAGGTTATACTTGTAGAAGGGTAGAAAACAAGTTACTCCATATCCAGTCTATTCGCACCTGCATGGAGCTATTCACGCGACCAGCCGGCCTTACCAGCAACATTGACCTCCAAAGTATGCTCCACCTCCAATTTAGAATGTGTATGGACTAGCTCCATTCTGGCTCTATATGTGGGTTATACCAACTCCGGGACGAAAGGCGATACCGAGCCCATGAGGGACGACCTCGATATTACCTCGTTTCTCGAGCAAGAGGGGGTCATTGGGATCCTCGTCAAACTGGATTCTTCCGAGGGGTTGCTATTCGGAGACCTCGAAGAGGCCACTCACATCTCACAGACGACTCTCTCGAATCGACTACAGCGAGGGCGAGAACTGAACCTATCCCGGATCAGGCGGAAAGCTCAGGATCACGGGAATGCGAAGCGATATCGATTGACAGATCGGGGAAAGCACCTGCGAAAACAACTGGTATCGGCCGGTTTGAAGGATTACTACGAGCGTTATTCTCGACTGATAGAGCAAATGGAGGAGGGACGAGAGGAGGTCATCAAGTGGCTTGAAGACTCGTATATCACCGACCCGATGTGGGAGCCAGGAGGCGAGTACGACATTACTAATGTTAGGGACCGCGATATGTACTAAGCCGAGAGAGGTGTGTATTCGGCATGAAATGCCCAACACAAATGATATCTGATTGATCGTTTGAACGACCCCGAAAAATCGGAAATCACACGCTTCCGTTTATGTGGGTAGCGTGTGAGCGGGCCGGTCACCGATGGCAATGATCACCGATGCCCACGTGCTCCGGCCGGAGTTCGTCCCCAGTGATGTGGTTCACCGAGATTCGGAGGTGCGCCACCTCTCAAAAGCGCTTCGACCGATCACCGACGGCGAGCCCGGCGAAACCGCGCTCCTCGGTGGGCCATCCGGAGCGGGGAAGACCTGCATCGCGCGGTTCGCCGTCCAACGGCTACGCGAAAATGCACTCGGAATCAATACTCAGTACGTCAACTGCTGGGAGGACTATTCGCGGTTCAAGACGCTCTACCGGCTCCTCAAAGGCATCGACCGCGCCTTCGATGTTCACCGCCAGTCCACCCCGAAAGACGAACTCCTTGAACGCCTGCGCGATCACGATGGCTCACCATACGTGGTCGTTCTTGACGAAGCCGATCAGCTTGACGACACGGGCGTCCTCTACGACCTCTACCGGACCACCGGACTCACGATGGTGTTGATCGCCAACCGTCGGGAGGACCTCTTCTCGCGGCTCGACAGCCGCCTCGTAAGCCGTCTCCAGACCACTACTCACGTTCGCTTCGAGAAGTACGGCTTCGATGCGCTTGTCTCGATCCTCGAAGATCGCGTCCGGTGGGGGCTTCGGGAGAGCGCGATCTCCACCGACCAGCTCCAGACGATTGCCGACGACGCCGCTGGCGATGCCCGTGTCGCCATTACTGTCCTTCGCACTGCGGCACGCAGAGCCGATCAGGATGACGCCGATTCGATCACCGACGAGGACGTCGCCGAAGCGATTCCGGAAGCGAAAGCGGAAATCACCCAGAAGAGTACCCGGAGGCTCACCGACGATCAGCGGACCCTCTACGAGATCGTCACCGAACACGGAGAAATCGCCCCCGGCGATCTCTACGAGCGCTACACTGAGCGGGTGAGCAGCCCCCGGAGTAAGCGTATGGTGCGGAACTACCTCCGGAAACTGTGCCACTACAATCTTCTTGTTGCCGAGGGCGAGAATCGCGGGCGCACCTACCACTCCGTCTCCTGAAGTTCTTCAGCGGGTACCGGAACAACCAGAAACCCGGCCCACGAGTATACGTGCTTCTCAGCGGTCTCTGGTCTTGGGATGAGACAGTTCGCAACCGACCCACGGCGGACGAGTTCAGTGAGGTGGAGGTGAAGGTAGTGTCCGATGAGTCACGACCGGAGCGGTTTACCGACCGCATCAGCGCTGAGAGCTTCGATGAGTGGTACGCCAAGCGCGAGTTCACCCGCAACATCCGGGAAGGGAAGCCATATTTCAACGGTCCTTCATCGGTGCCCGAGCCCGAGCGACACACGCCGTCAAGCCTGCTCCAGTGCCACCGCAAGATCGCCTACCGGCAGGCGAACGCCCCCGAGGAGCGCGAGCCGCCGGAGGGCATCTTCTGGTCCGGGCGACTGTTCGAAGAAGAGGTCGCCGTCCCGTATCTCCGGGACGTGGTAGCCGGCGAGGGAGCCTACGTGAGGAATTCGATGTGGATCGACGACACCGTCGAGACGCCCGGCGGCGAGCAGCTGCGATTCAAAGGCTCGACCGACCCCGTAGTGGTGAATCGTGAGAGCGAGCCGCTGCTGGTCACGGAAGTGAAGACGAAATCGTCGCTGGAGGACCTCGACGAGCCCAATCGCCACCATCGTGCGCAGGTTCACGCCTATATGCACGGCCTCTCCGCGAAGTACGATCGCACCGTCGACGAGGCGGTGATCATCTACGGCGGGCGGACCTCGATGGACGTGCGGGCGTTCGAGGAACCGTTCAGCACCGCCTTCTTCGAGCGGGTACTCGACTGGGCGGCGACGCACACCGACTACCGCGAGTCGGGCGCACTCCCCCCGGCGGACCCGGAGTACGGGTGGGAGTGCCGGTTCTGCTCGTTCAAACACCGCTGCGGGCAGAGCGACTGGCCGTTCGCGGACATCGGTCCTGTCGGGTTCCTCCCGCTGGTCGCGGACTATCCACGCGAGCGGGTGGTGGAGTACCTTGACGCCCGCGCGGAGGACGGAGCGAAGCTCACGCCGACGCTCGCTCACGAGTACCCCGAGGTGGCCGAGGAGTACGCCGTCCACGACTGGTGTTGTTCTTGCTGTGAGAGCGAGCGCGCATGGAACGAGGTGGAATGGGACGGTGACATGGCGAACCCGCCGATATGTCCCGCTTGTGCCGAGCGGTCGATGCTGAGTTCTCTTGACGGGCCAGAACCCGACACTCAGAAATCGCTCTTGGGAAGCACATTGTTGGTGAGTCAGAGCACCTCTCGAAGAGCGTGTTCGAGTGCTTCTCTCCCTGGTTTGCGGTAGAGTTGGCAGCGTAA
>PXRN01000019.1 GCA_003021045.1 Halobacteriales archaeon QS_4_69_34
GGCTTCGATTTCGGGTGTGTCGCCGGGGAAATCGCAACAGCATCGAACGTGTCTTTCGTGAGGTGAAACGCCGCACCTCGTCGTTTTCGGATACGTTCAGCAACGCCACGACGACGACCGCCGAATCGTGGCTCCAGGCCTTCGCCCTCTGGTACAATCGATGCCAAAGTTAACACGACCATCGGAGCGCGTAGGCGTGAGCGTTCGCCGTCGGGTGGCCCCGACTCGCCCGGCGGCGACCGCGCGCTTCAACAGCCCCGCCCGCGAACGGGGGCCGTGACCGACGACGAGCCCGAAACCGCGGCCGAGGAGCCCGACGCCGGCGACCCCGAGCGCCCACCGCGCGAGGAGTTCCGCCACGACCCGATCGAGCACGCCGCCGTTCGCGGCGGGATGACCGTCGGCGAACTAGTCACGGAGTACGGCGAGGCCGGCATCGGCGCGGGCGCGCTCGGCGAGGCGGTCGATATCTACGCGACGATGCTCGACGAGGGGGCGGTGACGAACTTCCTCGGGCTCGCCGGCGCGATGGTGCCCGCGGGGATGCGCCGTATCGTCACCGACCTGATCAGGGACGGCCACGTCGACGCCCTCGTCACCACCGGCGCGACCCTCACCCACGACGCCATCGAGGCGATCGGCGGCAAGCACCACCACGGGCGCGAGCACGGTGATGGAACCCGCCGCGAGCACGACGAGACTCTCCGCGAGGAGTGGGTCGACCGCATCTACGACGTCTACCTCCCCCAAGAGCACTTCACGCTCCTCGAAAATCACCTCCGGGACGAGGTCTTCCCGGAGATCGAGGCGACGGTGAGCATCCAGCGCCTCACCGCGGAACTGGGCCGGGCCAACGCCCGCGTGAACGGGCGCGAGGGGATTGAGGAGGGACCGGGCATCGCCGCCGCCGCCCACGCGAACGACGTACCGGTCTACGCACCGGCGGTCCAGGACTCGGTGCTGGGCCTGCAGGCGTGGCTCTACTCCCAGACCACCGACTTCTCGCTCGAGGCGCTCGCGGACATGAGCGGGCTCAACGACGTCGCCTACGGCGCGGAGAGCGCGGGCGCGCTGGTCGTCGGCGGTGGCGTCCCGAAGAACTACGTGCTCCAGACGATGCTGGTCGCCCCGGACGCCTACGACTACGCCGTACAGCTGACGATGGATCCCGAACACGCCGGCGGGCTCTCGGGCGCGACGCTTGAGGAGGCGCGGTCGTGGGGCAAGCTGGAGCCGGCGGCGGCGAACGTCTCGGTGTACGCCGACGCGACGATCACCTTTCCGCTGCTGGTGGCGGCCGCCCGCGAGCGGATCGGGGAGTGATCGCGCACCGTCCGTTCTCCATCGGACGTCCCCGCCGCCACCCGATCGGGACTACCGGTCCTCGTACTCCTTCCGGGGCGTCCACGGTCTCGCTGCCGGCCCCTCCCACGCGGTGAAGCCGCCTTCGAGGTGGGCGACGTCGGGATAGCTCGTCTCTCCCGATCGCTTGGCGGCGAGCGCCGACCGGCCGGCCTCGGTGCAGTGAAGGACGTACCTGTGCTCGGGGTCGAAGAACGGTCTGTGGCGCTTCGTCTCGGGGTCGGCCCCGGAACTCGATCGTCCCGCGGGGCGTGCTCCGCGTCGGGGATCGACCCTCGATACACTTCGTGGACGTCCCGGACGTCGACGACGATCGTCTCGCCGTCGGCCAGTTCCGCTTCGAGTTCGGCGGCCGAGGCGGACTCGATCTCGCGGTCGGCCGTCTCGACGAGCCCCCACGCGGACCGTTCGAGCGCGCTCATGGGGGTCGTTCCTGGCTCCGGGGAATACATCGCCGTCCCCGGCCGGCGATCCGCTCGCGGTCGGCTGCGTCGCTCGAAGTCGCGACCACCGGCAGGAACGCTTTTGTCGTCGCCGGGGGAGGGGCGGGCATGGAGAAGGTCGCCATCGACGAGGTCGACATCCAGACGAGTCCGCTGGGCGTCCACTCGGTGCGGCGGCCGGTCTCGCAGGCGCTCGGGACCACGGATTTCGCCATGAACTACTTCGAGCTCGAGCCCGGCGAGTCCTTTTCGGGGGGACTGCACGCCCACGGCGACCAGGAGGAGGTCTTTCACATCCAGGAGGGCACGGCGACCTTCGAGGTCGGGCGCGAGCGCGAGCGGGAAGAGGTCGAAGCCGGCGAGGTGATCCGGTTCGAACGCGGCGAGTTCCAAGAGGGCAAAAACGAGTCCGAGGACACGGTCGTGGGCTTCGCGCTCGGTGCGCCGAAGGCCGGCCACGACTTCGAGGAGATCGAGTCGATGATCCCCTGCCAGGAGTGTGGCGAGGAGACCGTCCACGGCCTCGAACTCACCGACGAGGGAGCGTTCCGGATGACGTGTGCCGAGTGCGAGACGTCGTTCACGATGGGCTGAGCGTCGGGCGAGCGGGCCACCGGCGAACCGGGAGGACAACCGTCTTTGCGCGCCGGCGCGTGGCGACGGCCGGCCGATGACGAGACACTCCCTCCGAGCCGGACTCGGCACCCGGCGGTGAGGAGCCCTATGAGTGCCGAGGCCCGCGTTTCGAGGACAGCTGCCGCTGGGTAGTTCACCTGTTCGCAGTTCCAAGGACCATCTCACACCTCTCACCCCAGTGGCCCCTGCAATTTACTTCCGCGAGGAACTGGAACGTCACATGGAGTTCACGGACGATGGCGTCGTCATCGACAAGCCGCCCAGCGACCTCGATAGGCTCGTGCTGGACGTCGCCGAGATTCTGGAAAGAGTCGACGTCCGCTACGCGGTCGTGAGCGGCTACGTCGCCGTCTTGTTCGGACGGGCTCGTGCCACGGAGGACATCGACGTGATCGTCGAGCGGTTCGACGCGGCGACGGCGAGCGAACTGGCGACGGCGTTGAACGACGCGGGCTACTGGGGATCGGCAATGCCGCTCGACGAGCTGCACGAGACGCTGACCGACGACCTCCCCGTCCGGATCGCGGAACAGGATCACCGGGTCCCGAACGTCGAACTCAAGTTCGCCAGCGACGAGTACGACTGCGCTTCGCTCGACGATCCCATCACGGTCCACCTCCGGGACGGCTCGGTTCGTATCGGGCCGTTGGAGCTCCAGATCGCCTACAAACTCGACATGGGGGCCCAGAAGGACTTCGAGGACGCGCTCTACCTCCACGAGATTCTCGAAGCAAACCTTAACCGGCGAGCACTCGAAGCCTACGTCGTGAAACTCGGCGTGGAGGACGAATATGAGCGACTCCGATCGTGAGACGAAACACGCCCGGAACCGGGCGGCGCGTCTCCGTCAGATCCGGGAGTGGGCAGCCTACGTCGAGAGCCACCCCGACGAGGACTGGGGCGAGCAGGTGAACGCGCTGGTCGACGCACAGCTCCAGTCCGCGCGCTGCTT
Organism: Halobacteriales archaeon QS_4_69_34; assembly: GCA_003021045.1. Lineage (GTDB taxonomy): Archaea > Halobacteriota > Halobacteria > Halobacteriales > Halococcaceae > PXRN01. The sequence continues at coordinate 3,394 of PXRN01000019.1, forward strand.
CGAGGACGAACGGCCCGAGCCCGAGACGCTCCGGGAGTCGCCGCTGCTGGACGAGTGAGCGTCGGTTCGATCATATCCTTCGATCGCATGAACGAGCCGTGGAGTGCCGCGAGGCCACGACTTATGCGCTACACGGCCCAACGTCGTCCATGCAGTACCAAGCCCCGCCGGGACCGGCCGAGCTCCCGCTGTTCGGCAGCGCCGTCGAGTACGCCGAGGACCCACTCGGGTTCATGGAGGAGACCGCCAGCCGGTACGGCGACGTCGCCCGCTTCGAGCTCGGCGGACGCGAGGTCTATCTCGTTACCGACCCGGAGGCCATCGGGCGCGTGCTCGTCTCCAACAAGGAGAACTACCGCAAGCCCGACAGCGTAGACCGGCCCGCGGGCGAACTCTTGGGTGCGGGCCTGCTCACGAGCGAGGGCGAGCACTGGCGCGAACAGCGCGGCCGGATGCAGCCCGCGTTCTACCGCGACAAGGTCGCGGGCTACGCGCCGGCGATGGTCGAGCGCACCGAGGATCTGCTCGAAAGCTGGCACGACGGCCAGCAACTCGACGTCCACCGCGACATGGCCGAGCTCACGCTGCACATCGTGGTCGACGCGCTGTTCGGCGCGGATCTGGCGGGCATGGAGCGCGCGGTCGGCGAGGCGCTTCAGGTCGCCGGCGAGCAGTTCCGGCCAGATCCCGTGTTGATGGCCCTCCCCGACGGCGTGCCGACGCCGGGCGAGCGCCGCTACCAGCGGGCCATCGCGGACCTCGAACGCGTCCTGCGGGACGTCCTCCGCCAGCACGAGCGCGGGACCGGCGTGGAGGGCAACGACGGCGACGGGGACACGGAGAGCACGGAGGACGAGACGCTCCTCTCGATCCTCACGCGGGTGCGCGACGCGGGGCTGATCGACGACGAGCAGGTACGCGACGAGCTGATGACGATGCTGCTTGCGGGCCACGACACGACGGCGCTGTCGCTGACGTACGCGTGGTATCTCCTCTCGAAACATCCCGAGCGCGAGCGGCGCTTCCACCGAGAGCTCGATCGCGTCCTCGACGGCGCGGTCCCGACGGCCGAGGACGTGCCCGAGCTGGCGTACACCCAGCAGGTGGTGACGGAGTCGATGCGACTGTACCCGCCGGTCTACAGCCTCTTCCGCGAGTCGAGCGAAGCGGACGTTCTGGGGGGCTATCACGTCCCCGCGGACACCCTGCTCTTCTTGCCCCAGTGGGTCGTCCACCGCGACCCGCGCTTCTACGACGCTCCCCAAGAATTTCGGCCCGAGCGCTGGACTCCCGATTTCGAGGCCGCACTGCCGACCTACGCGTACTTCCCGTTCGGCGGCGGGCCGCGCCGGTGTATCGGCAACGAGTTCGCCACGATGGAGGCGACGCTGGTGCTGGCGACGGTCGGCTCGCGGTACGAACTCGATCTCGTGGACGACGGGCCGCTCGACCTCGCGCCGAGCCTCACGGTACATCCCGAAAACCCCGTCGAGGTGACCGTCCGCGAGCGATAGCGACCGATACGATGGTTCGCGCCCGAAACCGGTGGCGACGATCGAACGCGGCCTTGATTTGCGTCCGTGTGACCGCGTCGTACCGCGACAAAGTCGAGTGCGAGTGCCGAAACGGGTCGTGAGCCGGTCGCCCCGGCGTCGGCGTACTCGTTGGTGTCGTGGACGCCGGCCGCAGTCGGCACGAGCGCCCGAGGCCGGCGAGCAGCGCCCGCCCGTCGAGGGCGCACTTCACGCTCGTGCGCTCGTGTGTTCGGCGCTCGCTTCCGTGGCCGGCGCTCACTCCCGGTCGAGGATCGGCGCTCACCGCCGCCGGGAACCGTACTCCCGGTCACCAGCGATCAGCCCGTCCCGTCGGCACGCTCGACGACGGTGTTCCTGAGGGTGCCGACCCCCTCGTAGGTGATGGCGATCTCGTCGCCGGGCTCGATACGCCCGGGGTTGGGCGGACTGCCGAAGGAGACGACGTCCCCGGGCTGGAGGGTGAACCGCCCCGAGAGGTAGGCGATCACCTCTCGCGGGGAAAAGAGCATCCGGTCGGTGCTCGCCGACTGGCGGCGTTCACCGCTGATCGTCGTCTCCATCTCGATCTCCGTCGGGTCGACGTCGGTCTCGATCCACGGGCCCAGCGGCGCGGCTCCATCGAAGGCCTTTCGCGCCGTGCGTCCCGGCTGGTCGAGACAGTCCAGATCGTTCAGGACCGTGTACCCGCGGACGTGTTCGGGCACAGCACCGGGATCGAGATCCCGACAGCGGTCGTCGATCACGGCGGCGAGCTCGCCCGCGTAGGTGAGCTCCGCGGTGAAGTCCGGGTACTCGATCTCGGCTCCGGGGGGATGGACCGAGACGGGCGGCTTGAGGAAGAAGTCCGGCTCGTCGGGGCGCTCGTAGTCCATCCGGTCGATCGTCGCCGCGAAGTTGCGCCCGACGCAGTAACACGTCGTGGGATCGCAGGGCGCGAGCAGCGTCGCGTCCTCGCCGGTCCGGTAGGTGTCGCCGTCGGTCTCTACAGTTCCGTCTCGGTGTTCGCCCGTGACGATCCCCGCCGGCGTCCGAACGCGCGCGATCTGCATGACGACCCGGACTCGCGGCTCGGGAATAGGCCTTCCCGTTCCCGACGTCACGACAGCTGTTACCACAGCTGAGGGCGTAGCGACGACCAAGGCGGGCGACCGAACCTACACCTTCGAGGGGGCGACCCCGGAGATCGACGCGGATCACGTCAGCCGGGAGGCGACGCTGGTCGGCGACGTCGCCGTGGGGCCGGACGCGAGCGTGTAGCCAGGGGCCGTCCTCGGGGGGGGGACGTCGCACCGGTCGCACTCGGTCGCGGCGTACACGTCGGGGACAATGCCGTCTTCCACGCCTCGACGGTCGGCGAGCGCTCGATGACCGGCCACGGGAGGGTGCTCGACGCCGCCATCGCCGAGGGTGTGCTCGTCGGGTTCAACGCGACGCTCATCTCCGAGGCCACGATCGGCTCCGGGAGCATCGTCGCTACCGGGACGGTCGTGCCCGCCGGCTACGACGTTCCACCGGGGTCGTTCGTCCGGGCCACGCCCGCGCAGGCCACGCCGCTCGAGGAGACGACCGTCGACCCCGAGGCACTGTTCGAGCGCTACTCCTCGGGGGCCTGCACCGATCCCGCCGAGCACCACGGCGAGCTGTTCGCCTGAGTCCGGACACCGGGATCCGTCGACGGCGCGAGTCCGATCGATCCGGCAGCGACCGGTCCGGCTCGCCGCGACGCTCCCGCGCCGACCCCCCGTAGCGCTCGGTGAGCTGCCACGAGCTACGCCGTCGACGCCGGGACCGCGACCCACAACGCCTCCGGGAGGACCGTCAGGCCCACGTCGTCGGGCCGATCGTCGATCGGCGTCCCGTCGATCTCGGCCCCGACCCCGCCGGGAGCACGCAGATCGAACGCCTTGCCTCGGTAGTAGTGGACCGCGGGATGGCGTGGATGGTCCCCCGTCCGGGCGAGCCGGCACAGTGTGGGAAGCTCCCGAAGGCCGACCGGTTCGACGACGAGGAGGTGGAGACGCCCGTCGGTCGGGCGAGCATCGGGCAGCAGCGGGGTCGTCCCCCCGCGATACCGGCCGCCGCCGACCGCGACGAGCCGCGCCGCGCCCGCAAAGCAGCGCTCGCCGCTTCGCTCGATCTCTACCGCGAACGGCGGCTCGACGAGTGTCCCATAGCCCGTCCCGAGCGTGTAGGCGAGCGGTCCGGGGAGCGCGAGGGGACCGGGGAGCCGCCCGAGCGCGGTCGCGGCGGCGAGCGCGCGTCCGAACACCCCGACGGAAAAGCCCAGCACGAACCGTGCGTCGAGATCGGAGGGGGACTCGACCGTTCCCACGTCGACCGCTACCGGCCGTGTGCCGTCGGCGAGTGCGGCCGCCACGGCCCGCCACGGTCGCTCGCCGTACCAGTGACGATACGTGCTGTTGCCCCGTCCGGCGGGGACGACGAACAGCGGCGGCGTGTCCCCGCCGTCGGCGTCACAACTCACGAGGGCGTCCGCGACCTCGCGTACGGTCCCGTCGCCCCCCACGGCGACGAGCAGATCGCTCTCGGGGGCGAGCGCGCGGGCCGCGGCCGGGGCCTCGTCGGGCCCGCCGGTGATCCGCGCCCGGACCGTCGTCCCCTCGAACGCCGCGACGAGCTCGCCCAGCAGCGCGACGCCCCGCCCCGATCCGGCGGTCGGATTGACCACCGCGCCGACGCGCTCGGGCACGCGGGCTCGCTCGGGCGTCACTCCCCCCTCCCGTCCGCCCGCCCGGCGGCCGCGGCACGTGCCGCCCCGCGGAGGGCTACGGCGTCCGCGCTGCCGACGCCGGCGACGGCCTCGACGAGCGCACTCGCCGCGTCGCCTCCGTGGTCCCCGACTCCGCTCTCGTTTTTCGCCCCGCCGTCGAGGGCTGCGAGCGCGTCGCCGAGCTTTCCGCGCGCGAGCGACTCGATCGCCGGGAGGGGATGGCCCGCGAAGCCGGGCGGGTGGTGGCAGGTGCTCTCGACGGTGCGGCCGTCGGCGAGCGTCACCGCGACGCGCGCGCCCACCTCCTTTCGCGCCCCTGCGAAGTCATCGGGCAGGGGCCGCCGCCGGAGAAAGCGCGCGAGCGTCGGGAGGTTCCACAGCGTGGTCGTGGGTCCGAGCGTCTTCAGCGCGTACGGCAGCGCCTCCCACCCGACGCCGCGCAACATCGCTCCGACCGGCACCTCGGAGCGGAGCGCCCGCAACGTGAAGTCGGGATCGTGGCCGACGGTCACTCGATCGGCGAGTCGCCAGACCGTCTCATCGGCGACGCGTTCGGGGTGGAGCTGGCGGGGCGTGTGCTCGCCGTCCGCGAGCGCGACGGCGACGTTGTAGGGCACCGAGAACGTGAGCGCCGAGAGCGGACTCCCCGGACCGTCGACGTGCCGGCCCGCGAGCGCGTCGACCTCGCGGGTGAACAGCGATCCGGCGACGTCGATCGATCGGATGCCGACCCGTCCGTCGACGGTCCCACCTGTCGACCCGTCCCCGCGCGTGGCTTCCGGCCCGTCGTCGCGTGCAGCCGGTCTCTCGTCGCTCCGTTCTGCCGTCGATGGTGTCGCCGCATCGCGCAGGCGTTCACGGACGGCGAGTGCAGCCTCGACCGCGGCGGTCACGTAGGCGCAGCCGGGGGTAGCTTTGACCGTGAGCGCGGCCGTGTGCCAGCGCTCGTCGAGCCCGCCGAGAAACGCGGGGAGGGGGTAGTCGGCGAACGCGTCGAGAAACCCCTCGTGGCCGTCGAGCGATCGGCGGTTCCCGGCGAGCCCCTCCTCGGCGGCCGCGGCCGCGCCGAGGCCCGCGAGGACGGGCTCGGCCGCCGTCAGCAGCTTCGCATCCGACCCCAGAAAGGCGTCCGCGAGCGGCCACGGCGGCTGAGCGAGCGCGATCGCGATGGCGTCGGCGAGCGTTCCACTATCGAACTCGCGGAGCCGCGCGCGGGCGACCGCCGCGGCGACCGCGTGAACGTAGGCCGTCTGTTGGCCCCGGAAGGGGCCGATCGCCGCGGCGGCGGCCACCCGGGCGGCGACCTCGTTGGCCGCGACCTGCGCGCAGGCGACCTCGCGCCCGCTCGCCCCCAGTGCCTCGCCCTCGGCGAGCGGCACGAAGACGGCGCTGTGGCCGGTGTGGCCCCCGAGCACGGTGTCGTCGAAGTCGAGCGCCATCGACAGCGCCGCGTGGCCGTAGCAGGCCGCCCGCACGGGTAGCAGTTCGCCGGTCGGCAGGAACGTCGCCCGGTAGTCGGTTTCCGATCCCGCGGGGTCGCCGGTGTCCGACGGTCCCGGCACCCACTCGCGCTCGACCAGCCCGACGACCTGCTCGCCTACGGGGTGGGAGAGCGTCCAGTAGACGGCCCCGACGGTGCTCAGCCGCTGGGCGGTCGCCGCGCGCCGCACCCGCTCGGGCACGTCCCCGTACTCCAGCCCGGCGGCCCACGCCGCGAGCCGCTCGATGGCCGCTCCCGGATCGGGGTCGTCCGTCCCGCCGGGATCGTCCATCTGGGAGCCGCCCGCGCGGGCCGCCGATCCGTCCGTGAGACGGTCTCTCATCGGTCGCCGGTTCACCCGACGGCATCTAAACGGTTCGGACACGCCCCACCCGTGGAATCGCGTTTCGCTTGCGACGGGACCGACGGACGGGCGGACAGCGGACGGGAATCGACCGTGATCGGCGGCCGGCGCGGCATCGGCGTCCGAGGTTCCGGTTCAGTCCGCCGGCTCGACTTCCTCGACGAGCGCCGGCGAATCGTTCGCGGGGTCGTTGACGGCCGTCGAGACGGGGGAGGCCCGCATCTCTCCGGGGTGGGGTGCGAGCACCTCCCCCGACGCCTCGCCGTCGAGCCAGCGATCCTCGTTCTCGGGCGGGAGGACGACGGCCATCCGGTCGTGCAGCGGTTCTACCGTCTCGTTCGGTTCCGTCGTGACGATGGTGAACGTCTCGACGGGATCCGCCTCGCGGTCGGGCTCCCCGCTACCGAAGTCGGCGAGCCCGGTCTGTCTCTGCGGTGGCTGCCACGTCTCCCAGAGGCCGGCCATCGCGAAGGGCTCGCCGCTTTCGAGCGCGACACGGTAGGGCTGCGTTCCCTGCCCCGTATCGGTCCACTCGTAGAAGCCGTCGGCGAGCACCAGACAGCGCCGGCTCTCGTACGCGTCGCGGAAGCTCCGCCTCCGGCCGACGGTCTCGGCACGGGCGTTGATCAATCGATCGCCGATCGCCGGGTCGTCGGCCCACGACGGGACGAGCCCCCAGCGGAGCTCCTCGATGGTCTCGGGGGACGCGTCGCGGATCACCGGAAGCTCCTGGCTCGGCGCGGCGTTGTACCGTGGCTCGAAGGGGTGCTCGAAGCTGGCGTCGAAGCGCGCTTCGAGCTCTTCGGGCGATGTGAAGAGACTGTACCGTCCACACATACCCGATTGGAGCGTTTGCAGCGAGATAACGCTGGCTTTCGGCAGCGGTACGGCCGTTCGCAAACGAGGGCAGGAGTGAGAGTGGGATCGAGAGGAGACGGCGGTCGCGTACGGCCCGTGCGGTGTGCGGTCGGCGCGCGCCGAGCGCGTCTCCGTGCGCGCTCGACACCGCGAGAGATGAGCGGGGCGAGGAGATGCCGGTTGTGCACCGGTCGCGCCGACCCGATAAACGGCTTTATCCTCGGCTCGCGTGGTGGATGTCAGATGAACACGCAACGGCGGGCGTTTCTGTCGAGCGCCGCGGCGGCCGGCGGCGCGGTGCTCGCCGGCTGTCTCGGGAGCGGCAGCGAAACCACCGGCGGCTCGGCAGGCGACACCACGGCCGGCGATTCCACGACGGCCGACGTCTCCACACGGACCGGGCGATCGGACGGGACGACGGCCGAGCCGTCGGACGATCCGGTCGCGGGGACCGACGCGGCGACCGCCTCGGCGGGGACTGATCTGACCCCGAGCCTGGCTGACTCGGCGGCGACCGACGCGACGGCGACCGACGCGGCGGGAGCCGGTGTGACCGCGAGCCTCGACCACCCGGCACTGTGAGCGATTCAACGCGAATACGTTCCCGAAACTGGAGTCGGGCCCGATCACCGACGGCGAGTTGACCTACATCTACCGGAACTTCCCCTACGCCTTCCCGTGGGGCGAGCCTGCTATGCAGGCGCTCGAAGCCACGCTCGCGCGCAGCGAGCCCGCCCACTGGGCGCTGAAGGCCCACTACTTCGCCGAGCAATCGAAGTTCGGCGGCGGGAACGTCCTCGACCGTACTGAAGCGTTCCTCGCCAGCGAGACGGACGTCGACGCCGCGGCCGTCGTCGCCGACGCAGAGGCGAAGGCGTTCGTCGAGGCCGTCCGAACTGACATCGACGCCGGCGAGGCGGCGGGCGTGGTCAGCACGCCCACCTTCTATCTGTTCGACGACGGGCAGTTCCTGACCGAGGTCCGGGGTGCACAGAGCTACGACGTCTTCGCCAGCGCGCTGGGGCTCTGATGGCCGCGATACGCTCCGTCCGGCTGCCGACCCGGGCGCGGGACTGGCGGCTGATGGCCCGCACTGCACGGCTGGTCGTCACCATCCCCGCCTACGCAACCCTCGGGGCCGTCGCCGCCGTCGCGGGCCTGACGCTGTTCGTGCTCTCCCAGAACCTCCCGCTCGTTGAGTTCCTGCTCACGGGCTCGCTGTCGCTCGGCGACCGGCTGACGATCCTCGCCCAGCAGTACCCCTTCGTCGGGACGAACTACGGGCCCCTCCAGGGCGCGTTGCTCCTCGTCACCGCACTGCTCGTCGGGGTGAACGTGGCGATGGTGGTCTATCACCTCCGCGAGCACGCCCTCTCGGCGGCGGAGGGCTCGACGAGCGTCGCCGGGCTCGTCCTCGGCACGCTTGGGGCGGGCTGTGCGGCCTGTGGCTCGGCAGTGCTCGCGGGCCTGTTTTCGCTGTTCGGCGCGACCGCCTCGCTCACGTTCCTGCCCCTGGAGGGACTGGAGTTCGCACTGCTGGCGCTCGTCGCGCTGGTGCTCTCGATCTACTGGCTCGCCCGCGGGATGCGCGGCGGCGAGATCAACGGCTGTCCGGTCGCCTTCGGGTAAGACGGCTCGCCGGGCCTGTGCTCCGCCTCGTCCCCAGATCCGCCCTCTCGTCCCGTTGGTCGCGTTGCCGTCGCCATCGATCGGGAGCCCCGCCGGGGATTCTGGGCCGGAAGTCCGTCGGCACGCAGCGACGCGGATCGCAGAGCGATCGGCAGTCACGGACCGCTCTATGACCTTTCCGGTCGAGAGCGTACCTACAAGTACCCGGGTGTGGAACCACTCCGCCATGCCGTCGAACGCCGCCGCTCCGGAGTGGGTCACGCTCACCGCGGGCGAGGAGGTCCGGTGGGACGGCCACCCGAGCCTGCGCCTCGTCGTCCCCTCGATCGTCCTCGGTTTCGCGTTGATCGCCGCGGGGGCCGCTCTCGCGGTCGTGCTCGATCTAGAAGGGGTCCCTCAGTGGCTCCCGCTGGTGCTCGTGCCCGTCGGCTTGCTCGTCGTCGGCTGGGCTTACCTCGTCAACAGGAGCACCCGCTACGTCATCACCAGCGAGGAGGTCTACCGGAAGAGGGGACTGCTCGGCCGCGACGTCGCCCAGATCCGTCTCGACCGCGTCCAGAACACGGCCGTCTCCCAGTCGTTCGGCCAGCGGCTGCTCTCCTACGGCGACGTCGCGATCTACACCGCGGGCACCGATACGATGAACATCGTCCTCGATGACGTCCCCGATCCCAGACGCGTCAATCGCATCCTGACCGAGCAGCTCGACGCGGTCGCGGAGCGCTCCTCGCGCTCGGACGGGCTGTAAACTGTGACAATCTCGAAGTAAACCAGTAGCTACGTCGGGCGCGAACGGCTCGCTCGGTGGACCGTTGGATCGCCTCTCGCCGATCAAACCTAGGGGCAAACCGGATAAATTCACGTGCCATCTACGTGATGTTTATGTACTCCCCGCCCCTCGTGGGGACGCGGCGAAAGCCGAACGGAACGAGAACCGATGAACGTGACACGACTCCGGAAGGTGCTGGGTGTACTGCTTGCAGGGCTGCTGGTCCTGTCCGTTGCGACCGCCGGTGCCGGCATGGTGGGCGCACAGGAAGATACTACTACCGACAACGAGACGGAGACTCCGGACGACGAGAACGAAACCGAAGAAGCCGACGGGAACGAAACCGAAGAGGACGACGGCACGGACGTCAACGAGGACAACGAGACGAACGTCAACGACGTCCAGTCGCTGTTCGCGGAGCTCGTCCAGAACCCCGAGAACGCTTCGGAGACCCTCGACTTCAACAACGACGGTCAGGTCAGCATCGTCGACGTGGTGGCGCTGTTCGTCGTGCTGTTCGCCGGTGGTTGAGGCGCGACGGTCCCGACCGAATTTTTTCCGCCGACGGCCGCGACCGCGAGCGTGCGCTCTCAGTGTACCGTCGCGCCGCGACCGACCCGCGTCTGGTAGGCCCGTGACTCGACGCCCGCATCGGCGAACGCCTCGACCATGGTGGCGGCGACCGCGCGCCGGTCGCTCTCGCGGCAGGCCGCGACGACCGTAGGGCCCGCGCCGCTGACGGTGACGCCGGTCGCGCCCGCGCCGAGCGCCGCCGTATGTACGGTCTCGTAGCCCTCGATGAGTGCTGCGCGTGCGGGCGTGACGACGGCGTCGGCCATGCCCCGGCCGACCAGCGCGGGGTCGTCCCGGCACATTCCGACGACGAGCGTCGCCGCACAGCCGACCGTCTCGACGACCTCCTCGATGGTCGCGCCCGCCGGGACGACCCGGCGGGCGTCCCGGGTCGAGACGACCACCTCCGGGAGGCAAGCGACCAGCGGGACGCCGGCGTCGACGCGGGTGACTCCCTCGGGCGTGGCGATCGTGAACCCGCCGAGGATCGCGGGCGCGACGTTGTCCGCGTGGGCGTCGCCCGACACCACGGCCTCGCCTTCGGCCGCCATCGGGACGAGCTCCGCTCGGCTGTAGCCCCGCTCGTAGAGCTCGTTCAGGCCGACGGCCGCGGCGGCTGCGCTCGCGGCCGAGGAACCCAGTCCGGATGCCGGCCGCACACCCTTGTCGATCTCGATGTGAGCGGGCGCGTCGAGCGCCTCGGCGACGGCCCCGACGGTGTTTTTCTCCGGGTCCTCGGGGATGTACTGGCTGCCCGCGCCGGTGACCGAGATGGTCGTCCGGTCGGCCTCCGAGACCCGGAGGACGTCCGCCGGGCGCGAGAGGGCGGCCCCGAAGACGTCGAAGCCGCTCCCCAGGTTGGCGCTCGTGGCCGGGGCCCGGACGGTGAGCATGATGCCGGGTTCTGCGAGCATGCGCAAAAAGCCTGCCGACGCTCGTCTCGCGGGCGATGGGTACGGCAGTTTTCGCGGTTGGCCGTCACGAACCGATCGATCCGTCCGCCGCTCGGCAGCGTCGAACGACGCACTGCCCACGCTCCTTGACGCTCGACGGGTAGTTCGGGTTCCGAAGGGATGTGATACCGACGCCGAACGCGGCGACCTCGTCGAGGACCTCTACGGATACCTCGAGGCCACCGGGGAGCTGGCGACCCCCGCCGAGCCGAACGGATGGCTCGGGGAGACCCAGGCCGTGGCGGCGGACTTCGCCGGGAGGACCGCCGGGAAGCCGCCCGAAAGCGCTCGGTCAGGCCGGGAGCTGCTCGATCACGTCGAGCCGACGGGCCACCGGAAGACCGACCGGCACATCGAGGCCGCTCGCACCGCCGCGCGGCGACCGAGAGACGGTACGGAGAGGGCGGCACCCGTCCGGTTGCGGCGGTCGTCGACGGTCGTCTACGGACCCTTTTCACCGCCGATGGTCTTGCACGTACGCCTTCCGGGGTCCACGCTCTCGTGAGAGCGATCGAAAGGAGAAAACGGGAGTCGGATGCGCTGGCCGAGATTTGAACTCGGGTTGTGACCATGGCAAGGTCACGTGATACCACTACACTACCAGCGCCTTCGCATCCATCCTACCCGCGGAAGCGGATAAAAGGATTCCGGAAGCGGTCGACCGCACGCGGGTTCGTTCGGGACCCCGCCGGCCGGCTGGCCCGCTCCGTCTCCGCTGTCCCGCGCAGAACGCGGGCACCGCGCGAGCTACAGCCACGCGAGCCTACACGGTGTCCGGCCGCGCGTGGACCGAGAGCTCGACGGGCCGACGCTCGCCTTCGAGATCGGCGACGATGCGCGAGACGATGCGTTCGGCCTCCCGTTCGATCAGCGGTTTGACCTTCCCGATGACCCACGACAGCGAGACCAGCCGGGGGAGGTCGAGCCCGGTCGGGTCCGCCGAACTCGCGTCGAACTCGATGCGCAGGCGCACCCGCGAGGCCGTCTCCCGCCCGTCGGGAGCCTCCTCGGGGACCGCCTCGATCGACCAGTGTCCGCGCGCGTCGATGTCCTCGGTGATCTCCCAGTCGACCCGCGCGGGCCGGTCGGTACTGATGACCCGCGAGCGGGCGGTGTAGGAGAGCTTCCACCACGCGAAGTGGAGGTCGTACTCCGTTCCCGGGGTGCCGTCGCCGTGACGGGTCACCTCCGTCAGGTACTTCGAGTAGTCGGCGTAGCGGGGGAAGTCGATCAGGAACGCGTAGACCTCCTCGGGCGGCAGGTAGACGACGGTGCTGACCTCGACTGCGTCCACGGCCGTCTATCGGGGCGGCGCATCCTAAGGGTTCCGGCGACGGAACCCCTCGGTGGGAGACGCGTGCGGCGGGCGAACCGAGGTGGATGAGAGAGGAAAGTCCATGCACGCCCGGCTCTCGACCGGCCGCGGCCCTTGCTTCACCGAACCCGACTCGGATCGGGAGATACATCAGTTCATCCGACGGCGTACCCCTATGCAACCGACGACCGCCCGTCCGCCGACGGTTCGCGTCGGCGTGGCGCTCGCCGCCACGGTCCTCGTGCTCGCGCTCGTCGCGGTAGCCGCGGCCCCCTCTCCCGTCGCGGGGGCGCCCGCTGTGGGAGCGGCGTCGAGCGGTGCGGGGCCGTCCGCCGCGGCGGGCACACAGGCGACGGGCATCGACTCGTGTACGACCATCGACGCGCCCGGCCGGTACGTTCTGACCGCGGACGTCTCGGCGAGCGGCGGGGGCGACTGCATCGTCGTCACCGCGAGCGACGTGACCGTCGACGGCGCGGGCCACACCGTCTCCGGGGACGGCGACCACGGGATCTTCGTCGACGGGTCGGCGACCGGAACGGTATCGAACGTCACCGTCACGCGGGTGAAGACGGTCGGCTGGTCGATCGGCGTGTTTCTCCTCGATGCGACCCGGAGTCGGGTCACCGACATCGTCGCGGTCGACGCCACCGAGGGGATCGCGCTGGGGCGCTCCTCGAACAACCTGCTGGCGAACGACACCCTCGTCGGGAACGCCCTCGGGTTCGCGCTCGGCGGGGACAGCCGGAACAACGTCCTCCGGGACAACGTCGCCACCGAGAACAAGTGGGGAATCCACTTCGAGCGGGGGAGCGACGGCAACCTCGTGGTGGACAACGCCGCGTGGAACAACACCCGCTGGGACCACTACTCGACGCTCGACGCGGGGAACAACCCGACGCGGAACCTGACGCTGACCTCGGCGACGGTCGGACTCGAATCCCGGGACGTCACGGTGCGGGCGATCGACTCGGCTCCCCCGAGCCCGTCCGGCCAGCGGAGCCTCGGGGAGTACGCTCGGGTGGTCCACACGCGAGGGGAGGCCCCGATCTCGCTGACGATGCACTACGAGGAAAGCGTGGCCGAGGGGACCACGCCGACGCTGTGGCGGCGCAGCGAGGGCGACTGGATGCAGGTGGCCGGAGCGGACGTCGACGCGGCCAACCGGACCGTCTCGGCGACGGCGGTCGGGGAGGGCACGTTCGGGCTGTTCGTCGCCGCGAGCGACGGCGGCGGCCCGGCGACGGTCGCTCCTGCGCCGCTACCGGCGGCGAACACGACGCTCGAACCGGCGACGGTCTCGGTCACAACGGCGACCGCTACCACGGCGGCGACCCCCGCCGCGACGATCGCCACGACCTCACCTTCCGATCCGACGAGCGAAGCGACGCGGACCGGGGCCGGGACCGGGACGACGCCCGCGGCGACCACCGGGACGGCAGCCGGCACGGCAACCGGGCCGGCGACCACCGGGACGGTGGACGCGTCGGGGACGACGGACACCCCGCTGGCGACGGGGATGCCGGCGACCGGAACGAGCAGCGACGATGGGCCCGGGTTCGGTCCCGCGATCGCCGGGCTCGCCGGCTTCGCCGCGGCGCTGCTGGCGATCCGGCGGCGTCGCTGAGCGGACTGGTGGCCGGTCGACGTTCGGGACGGCGGTGGGTCGGATGCGTTTAAACCGGTCGGAGCCCAAGCGGCGGGCGATGCTTCAGGGGGTGAACGTCGCGCTCGGCGTCACGGGCTCGATCGCGGCGGTCAAGACCGTCGAACTCGCTCACGAGCTCCGCCGGCAGGGAGCGGACGTGCGCGCGGTGACGACCGAGAGCGCACGCGGGATCGTCCACCCGTGGGCACTGGAGTTCGCCACCGGGAACCCGGTCGTTACGGAGATCACGGGCCGGGTCGAGCACGTCGAACTCTGTGGCCGCGAGGGCTGGGCGGATCTCTTCCTGATCGCGCCGGCGACCGCGAACACGGTCGGCAAGATCGCCGCCGCTATCGACGACACGCCCGTCACGACGACTGCGACGACGGCGCTCGGTGCCGACGTTCCCGTGGTACTCGCGCCGGCGATGCACGAGCCGATGTACGACCACCCCGGCGTCCTGTCGGCGATCGAGCGCGTCCGCGAGTGGGGCGTCGCGTTCGTCGACCCGCGGATCGAGGAGGGGAAGGCGAAGATCGCGACCGGGGAGGCGATCGCCCTCGCGGTCGCTCGCCACGCGACGCCGAGCCCGCTGGCGGGCCGCCGGGTGGTGGTGACGAGCGGCCCCACCGCCGAGGCGATCGACCCCGTCCGGGTGCTGACCAACCGCGCCTCCGGGCGCACGGGGCGGGCGGTCGCGCGAGCCTGTCGGGTCCGCGGGGCCGAGGTCACACTGGTTCACGATCCGACGAGCGTCCGCGGGTCGGCGACCGACGGGGCCAGCCCCGACGGCGCTGACCTGCCCTACGCGACGGTCGAGGCGGTCGAGAGCGCCGCGGAGATGCTCGCCGCGGTCGAGGAGGTAGTACAGGACGCGGACGCGCTCGTCTCGGCGGCGGCCGTCGGCGATTACACCACGGCGACGAGCGCCGAGAAGGTCCGGTCGGGACGGGAGGGACTGACGATCGAACTGGAGCCGACGCCGAAGCTCATCGACGCGGCACGCGAGGCCCGTCCCGACCTCCCCATCGTCGGGTTCAAGACCGAGACGGGCAGCGACGACGAGGCGATGGTCGCCGCGGCGCGCGAGACGCTGCGACGGGTCGGACTCTCCTTTGTCGTCGCCAACGACGCGAGCGTGATGGGTGCGGCGGAGACGCGCGCGCTTTTCGTCCGCGAGGACTCGGTTGAGGAGTACGAGGGCGAGAAGGCGGGACTGGGAATGTGCGTCGCCGCCGAACTGGCCGCCGAACTCGGCCGACGCGACGACGGCAGCCGGGCTGGTGAGTGACCCGAACTGCGACGACCCATGAGCACCGAGACACACGAACTGGAAGGTGACGCCGACGACACGCGGCTCATCCGCCCGTTCGGGTCGGGCGCACGGATGACCGTCACTGCGTTGCTCGGCGAGGACGGCACCGACCTCGACGCAACTACCATCGCGCGGCTGGCCGGCGTCGCCCGCAGCACCGTCGACGATCACATCGACGAGCGACGGAGACTCAGCATCGTCGAGCAGACCCGGAATATCGGCGACAGCCCGATGTACCGGTTCAGCGCGGACGATACGATCGGCGAGTGCGTCGCCGAACTCGAAAGTGTGACCCTCCGACGACTCCTCGAACGCGACGGCGCGCTCGACGGCTGATCAGTCGCCGTTCTCGCCGTCCTCGCCCGGCCAGGCGGCGTCGCCGTGGAAGGGAACGCCCATCCGGTGGGCGGCCTGGGAGATGGTATGTGCGCCGGTCGGCGCGGTGATGAACAGGAAGACGATGCCCACGAGCGACGTGAGGCCCCCGCCCCCGGGGCCGAAGTACACCGCGCCCGCGAGGAACATCGAGGCCGCCCCGAGCGTGGTCGCCTTCGAGGTGGCGTGCATCCGGTTGTACACGTCGGGAAAGCGCAGCAGTCCCACCGTTCCGGCGAGCAGGAAGAAGCTCCCGACGACGACGAGTGCCGCGACGACCGCTGCTCGAATGAGGTGCATGATTACTCGATGATGTCCCCCTCGGTCACGTAGCGCGCGACGGCGATCGTGCTGACGAACCCGATAATGGCGAGTACGAGGCCCACGTCGACAAAAAAACCCCGCCCGGTCCGGATGGCGACGAGCACCGCGACGGCGACGACGTTCGTCCCGATGGTGTCGAGCGCGACGACCCGATCGGGCGTGGTCGGCCCGCGGATGACGCGATAGCCCGCGAACAGCGTCACGCCACTCGCGAGGAGCAACCCCCCCTGAACGACGAGCGCGAGAAATCCGGGGAGTTCAGTCGCCACCCGTCTCACCCCCAGCGGGCGGCGCGGCGTCGCCCGGTCGGGCGTCCTCGTCGAAGATCACGAGCGCGTAGTCCTCCCACGTTCGGATCGGCGCGAGGAGCGCTTCGCGGTTGCGCCCGGTGATGCCGTGGACGTACAGCGTGTTTTCCGCCGCGTCGTGATCCATCGTCAGCGTCCCCGGCGTCAGGGTGATCGAGTTGGCGATGGTCGTGATCGCGGCGTCGCTCTCGACGCGCAACGGCACCGCCACCACGTCGGGCTCGATCGGCATCGAGGGGACGAGCACCCGGTAGGCCACGTCGAGGCTCCCCGTGAGGAGCTCCTTCGTGAACACGAGGAGGTAGAACACGGCGTAGGGCAGCACCCGCACGTCACGGACGAGCGCCGTCTGCGGGGCGTAAAAGCCACGGAAGGCGAAGGCGATCGGCAGCCCGACGAACAGCCCGATCAGGAACTCCCCGAGCACCGTCGCGGGAGCGAGCGTCGCGCCGCGGACGAACACCCACAGGGCGGCGAGTACCACCCCGATCACGGGCCATTTCCTCATCGGTCGCTCCTCCTCGAACTGCTCGTCCGCCGGTCGCTCCCCCCGTCGGTTGTTCCCCGACCGTCCCCCATCTCGATCATCCCCCGGCCACCCCCGGATCGACCGCGTCGACGTACGCTCCCCGATCGAGGGCGGCGTCGGCGGCCGCGTTCGCGGCCGCCATCACGGGTTCGAAGGCGATCCCCACGACGAGCAGGGAGCCGGCGAGGACGGCGACCACCGCGACTAGGACGGTGGGCCGAGTCGACGCCCGGACGGCCTCGGACTGGGGCCCCCAGAAGCCGCGGTTCCACGCCCGGGTGAAGTACGCGATCGTGAGGATCGCCCCGAGCAGCGAGATCCCGAGCGCGAGGGCCCCGCCCGCCCCGCCGGCCGACCCTCCACCGAGGATCGCGCCGGCCCGGCCCGCCGCGTCGAACACCAGCAGCTTCCCGAAAAAGCCCGAGAGGGGGGGAATGCCGATCAGCGCGAGCGCGCCCGCGAGGGCGGCGACAGACAGCAGGGGACGCCGGTCGGCGAGTCCCCCGAGGCCGGCGAACCGGACCGTGCCGACGGAGCGCTCGATGGCTCCGCTCGCGAGGAACAGGATCGACTTCGCCAGTCCGTGGTTGAGCGCGTAGACGAGCGCCGCCGCGACCCCGAGCGCCCGGACTTCCGGGGGCGCGCTCGCGGCGACCCCGAGGGGGAGGGCGACGAACCCGATCTGACCGATGCTCGAGTGGGCGAGCACGCCGTCGAACGTCTCCCGCGAGAGCGCGCCGATCCCCCCGAGCAGGATGCTCGCGGCCGCGACGACGAACAGCACGGGTCCGAAGAAGGCGAGCACGGAGTCCCCAGCCAGTCCGGGCAGCGCGAGCTCGCCCGGGAGGGCGGCGGCCGCGAACACGGTAAACCAGAGGCGGACGATCGCGTAGACCCCCACCTTCTTGACGACGCCCGCGAGCACCGCCGCGACGGGCGCGGGCGCGGCCCGGTAGGCCGCCGGTACCCAGAACTGAAAGGGGACGAACCCGGCCTTGAGCGCGAACACCGCAAAGAGGAGTGCCGCGAGCCCCAGCACGGGCGCCGGATCGATGCCGAACGCGCCCGGGTCGGCGAGCCGGCGTGCCATATCGGCCATGTTTAGCGTCCCTGTCACGGCGTACAGTCCACCGATCGCCAGCAGCATGACGGCGCTGCCGAACAGGTTGAGCACCACGTAGACGAGCGCCGCATGGGTGTGCTCGGGGCCCGAGTAGAAGACCACGAGCACGTAGCTCGACAGCAACATGACCTCGAACCAGACGAACAGGTTGAACAGGTCGCCGGTGAGAAAGGAGCCGGTGACACCGACGATCATGAAGTGATAGAGGGGATGGTAGGGTGCGCGCTCGGCAGCCGCGGCGATGAACCGGGTGGCGAAGACGACCGACGCGAGCGAGACGACGGCCGCGAGCCCGAGCAGTAGCGTCGAGAGGGCGTCGGCCACGAGCGTGATGCCGAAGGGTGCGGGCCAGCCCGAGAGCTGGTAGACGAGGGTCCCGTCGGCGACGGCGACGACCAGCCACCCGACCGCGCCGAGGTACGCCAGCGCGCCCGCGAGGCTCACCGCACGCTCGACGCGGGGCACCGGCCGGACGAACAGGGTCGTGATGGCGGTCGCGAGCGCGACCACGAGCGGCGCGATCACGACCTGCTCAGCCATCTCCCTCACCTCCGCCGGTCGGTGGCTCGGCTGTTCCGCTCGCTCCTGTCGCGGGCGTCCCACCGGCTCGTCCGCCCCGTTCGCGGACGGTTCCGGCGGTTCGCGCTCCCCCGTCGGTCGCCGCCCGCGATCCCCCGTCGCCCGTTCGGTCTCTCGTCTCGTCGTCCGTCGCTGTCCGGGATTCGCCGCTGGTCCTCGCCTCGGCGTCGACGTCGGGTTCGGTGACTTCCGCTCCGTGCTCCGCCGTTCCGCGGCCGAGCTCCAGGAGGTCGATCGTTCCGTGCTCCTCGCGGACGCGGTAGGTGAGCACCAGCGCGAACGCGGTGGTGCCCAGCCCGATGACGATGGCCGTCAGCACGAGCGCCTGCACGAGCGGGTCCGTGACGCCCCCCGCGCTCGCGGCTCCCTCCCCGGCCCCCTCCGCACCGTGGGCGAGTATCGGCGCACTCCCCGAGAGCCCCCCCATCGTCACGAGGTAGACGTTCGCGGCCTGTCCGAGGACGATGGCTCCCCAGATCACCCGGACGACGTCCCGCCGGAGCACGAGAAAGGTCCCGACCGCGAAAAGCACCCCGAGGACGGCGGCGAGGACGAACTGGGTCATCGCGGTCCCACCGCCCGATCGGCCATTGACGCCCGTCGATCGACCGCCAGCCACGCTGGTGGATCGGCCGCCGGGTCCGCCATCGGGTCGGTCACCGACCGTACCGTCAGGTCGGCCATCGGACCCGCGATCGGGTCGGCTGCCGGACGCGTCGGGCTCACTCCGCACCCACCACCGCGACGATCGTGAGGAGCGCGCCGACGACCACGAGGTAGACCCCGACGTCGAACGCGAGCGCGCTGGCGACCTCGATCTCCCCGTAGAGCGGGAGGTGCTCGACGAAGACCACGGCCTGGGCGAGAAAGGGCACACCGAGGAGGACGGCGACGACGCCGCTGCCCGCCGCGAGCGCGAGGCCGACGGCGGAGAGATAGCGGTAGCCGTCGACGAGGCCCGGCCCGGAATCGAAGGGGCTGACCCCGTCCGGAGCCCGTCCGAACAGCCCGCTGTCGGGGTAGTCGAGCCCGTAGGCGATATAGACCAGCGCGAACGCTGCCGTCGTGAGCACGCCCGCGATGAACCCCCCGCCGGGGAGGTTGTGCCCGCGCAACAGCAGCGCGATCGCCGTCAGCAGTACGAGCGGAAAGACGACCCGCGCGACCGTGCGGACGATCACGGTCGACTCGCCGTCGCTCATCGCCGGCCACCGCTCGTCGTCGGCCCCCACTCATCGCCGGTCTCCCGTTTGTCGTCGGCCTCCGGGGCGCGTTCGCCGCCCCCCGGCCCGGAACCGCGCCCGATCATTCCGCCTCCCCCCGGCCACGCATGGCGAGCAGCGTCAGCACCGACAGCGCCGCCATTGCGACCACGCTGATCTCGCCCATCGTGTCGAACGCTCGGAAGTCCACCAGAATGACGTTAACGATGTTGCTCCCGCCACCGAAGTCGGTGATGATCGTGCCGTGTTCCCCGGGTACCGGCGCGCGCTCGGCGAAGTACGAACTGATTGGGCTCCCGGGCGTGGCAGCCGTCGCGAGGAGCACGGTAACGGAGACGGTTCCCCCCACGACGAGCGCGAGCGCGCCGTCCCGGAGCGCCCGCGAGCGATCGGGGTCGCCGTAAAAGGCCGGAAGCTTGTCGAGCACGAGCAGGAAGACCACGAGCACGAGCGTCTCGACCACCAACTGGGTGAGTGCGAGGTCGGGCGCACCGGCGAGCACGTAGAACACCGCGATCATGAACCCGAGAATCGAGAGAGTCAGCACGCCCGCGACGTGGGAGGGCGCGCGCCCGACCGCGAGTACGCCGACGACCGCGACCGCGAGCACCACCACTGTGGGGGCCGCGAGGCCGATCCCCGTGAATGGGGGCAGCACAACGCCCGCGGCGAGATAGCCCGCGAGCGCGAGGGCTACGGTCGTGGCGATCACCCACGTCGCGTAGGTGCGAAGCTGGCCGCTCTGTGTCCGGGCGAGAAGAGTGTGGCTCGCGCGTTCGGTCCCGCCGACGAGCGTTCGGTAGGCGCGGTCGGCGCTGACCGGACCGGCCGCGAGCCGGCGTACACCCACGTGCAGCCGGCCGTAGAAGGGGTAGGCCGCCGTGCCGCCGAGGATGGCGATCGCGCTCATGACCAGCGGCGGCGTGACCGCAGTCGGGAGGTGGACGCTCATCGCGTGCTCCGGCGGGCCGGGGACGGCACTCCCGAACGCCGGCCCGACGATCGCGTCGACCGCGAGCTGCGGGCTCGCCCCCACCACCGCAGCGAGGCCCGCGAGCACGACCGGCGGCGCGAGCATCGCGTACGGCGGCGCGTGGACCTCGCCGAGGAGCTCGGGCTTCTCGCCGAAGAAGAGCATCAGGAATCGGATCGAGTAGAGGAACGTGAAGACGCTGCCGAACACCGCGAGCGCGGGGAAGAGCCACGCGATCCCGCCGGCCTCGTGGGCGGCCTCGTAGGCGGCCTCGAACAGCAGCTCCTTCGAGTAGAAGCCATTGAACGGGGGCACGCCGGCCATCCCGAGCGCGGCAATCGCGGTGACGAGGGCGACGAGGGGCATGTCCCGCCGAAGTCCCCCCAGTTCGTCGATCGCGCGCGTGCCGGCCTCGTGGGCGACGATGCCGGCGACGAGAAACAGCGTCGCCTTGAACAGGGCGTGATTCAGAACGTGGAACGCGCCGGCCTCAGCGCCCAGGTGGTTGGCGAAACCGAAGCCCGCGGTGATGAGTCCCAGATGGGAGGCCGTCGAGTAAGCCAGGAGCTGTTTGACGTCGGTCGCACCCACGGCGAGGACGGCAGTGACGGTCATCGTCACGAGCCCCAGCGTCGCGACCAGGAGGACCCACTCGCTTTCGAGCGGGGCGACCTCGCTCGGGAGGAACAGCGGGCGAACCCGACCGAGGAGGTAGACGCCGGCCTTGACCATCGTCGCCGAGTGCAGAAAGGCCGAGACAGGCGTCGGGGCCTCCATCGCGTCGGGCAGCCAGAAGTGCAGCGGGACCTGGGCGGACTTGGCGGCCGCGCCGACGACGACGAGGGCGAGCGCCGGAGTGAAGAGGCCGGCCTCGCGCAGTCCGGCGCGCATCGCTTCCGCGTTGGCGATCATCGAGCCCTCGGTGCCGACGAGGGTGAACGTCGCCGTCTCGAGGACGTTCCCGGAGGCCCAGCGGAGCAGGAGGAAGCCGACGAGCATGAACAGCCCGCCGGCAACCGTGACGAGCAGCGCCTTCCGGGCGGCGCGCTGGGCGCTCGCGGTCTCGCGGTAGTGGCCGACGAGGCCGAAGGAAGCGACGCTGGTGATCTCCCAGAAGACGAACAGGACCACGAGGTCGGCGGCGAGCGCGATGCCGACCATCGCGCCCATGAACGCGAGCAGGGTGGCGTAGTAGCGCGCCTGTCCCGGTTCGCCGGGCATGTACCCCCCGGAGTAGGTGAAGATCAGGACGCCGACGCCGGTGGCGAGCAGCGCGATCAGTAGCGATAAGCCGTCGAGATAGAGGACGAAGGAGACGTCGAGAGCGGGGATCCACGGCACGGCGACGGTACCGGTCCGTCCGGCCTGCGTGAGCAACAGTCCGAAGCAGACGAGCGCGAGCGCCGCCGCGGCGTCGGCGACGCGCTCGCCGAGAGCGCGGTAGGCGACGGGGACGAGGAGCGCGCCGAGAAAAGGCAGCCCGAGCGCCGCGAAGAGGATCTCCGGGGTCGGTTGCACGGCCCACACTCGGCCGAGATCGAACTTAACCCTTCGCAAACGGCCCACTCGACTCCCGACGGCCTCGCTCTCCGCTCTCGTTCCCGACCGGGGCGTGTCTCCGTCCCCCTTTTCATCCACGCCGACGACCCCGGGGCGCGAGCGGGCCACCGTCAGCTTTTAGCGCCGACTCGCGGTACCGGCGGCATGGACAGACTGCGGGCGTCGCTGCTCGACGCGCCGATCGTCGAGAAGGAGGGCTACCAGTACTTCGTCCACCCGATCACCGACGGCGTGCCGGCGCTCGACCCCGCTCTCCTGCGCGAGATCGTCGTCGGCGTCGTCAGGAAAGCGGATCTCGACGTCGACCGGATCGTCACGCCGGCGGCGATGGGCATCCACGTCTCGACGGCCGTCTCGCTGGCGGCCGACATCCCGGTCACCGTGGTCCGCAAGCGCCAGTACGGCCTGGAGGGCGAGGTCGCGCTCTCGCAGGTGACGGGCTACTCGGCCTCGGAGATGTACATCAACGGCGTCGATCCGGGCGATCGCGTGCTGGTGCTCGACGACGTCCTGAGCACGGGCGGGACGCTCGACGCGCTCACCGACGCGCTCGCCGAGATCGGTGCCGAGGTCGCCGACGCCGTCGCCGTCATCGGGAAGGTCGACGAGGACGGCACGGGCTGAGTCGCGCGCTCGGTTTCGTTCGTCGCTGGACGCACGCTCGACCCGTCGTGGCTCGCCCGGTTAGAGCTCGGCCAGTCAGGGCTCGACCGGGTCGGGTAGGGAGAAGGGAGACCACGAACCGAGGACACGGTCGTCCACGGGCCACGCTCCGGCGGTTGATCGCCGGCACGGGGCTTTTCCGGCCGCGGCGAGTACGGTCGCCGATGACATCGGCACTGTTCGTCGTCAGCGAGGAGGGCTACTGGGGAGAGGAGTGCGTCGAGCCGCTAACGACGCTCACGGAGGCCGGTATCGAGATCACGGTGGCGACGCCGAGCGGCAACCCGCCGGTGATCGACGAGCGCTCGATCGATCCCGACGAGGTCGGCGAGGAGACCGCAGAGCGGGTCCGGGAGGTCCACGAGGACGACGAGCGCCTGAACGACCCGGTCCCGCTCGCGGCAACCGACGCCGCCGACCACGACGCCGTGGTGTTCCCGGGCGGGCACGGCACCGAGTGGGACGTCAACCAGGACGCCCACGCCCGCCGGCTGCTCGCCGATGCGGTCGACGGCGGAGACGGGAAAGCACTCGTCGTCTGTCACGCCGTCGGCATCCTCGCGTTCACGTGGGGTGACAGCGAGGGCCGGCTCGTCGAGGGCCGGGACGTGACGGGCTTTCCCAACGAGTGGGAGGAGGGGATCGTCGACGACCACGAGCGGATGCCCGACGGCCTGAAGCTGCCCTACCGGGTCGAAGACGAGGTGAAAGCCGCCGGCGGCAACTGGGACGCCGAACTGGACGCCGACGCGAGCGTCACGGTCGACGGGGACCTCCTCACCGCCCGTGGACCCGGGTCGTCGAGCGCGGCCGCGGAGACGCTGCTCGGCGAACTGGGCGTCGAGCAGCCGGCCTGAGCAGCGTCGCGGATCGGCGACCGCGTCGGTGATCGCTATCCTATCTGCTCCACGCCGGTCCGTGGACCGTCCCACCAGCCAGCCCCCTCACAGCGAAGGGGCGCTCGATCGACGGCAGGGGAGAGCCCGCGATGGGTGCCGGCGAACCGACCGCGCGGCGGCGTCGAAGGAGCGCCGTTCGCTTTTTGCCCGCTCTTTCACTCCTCCATAGCGGCCCCCTCGGTGTCGCCAGCGGTGCTGGCGTCCGCATCACCACCGTCGGGGCCCGCCCCACCGCCGTCGGCCACCGCCGTCGCGTCGGCGTCGATGGCCTTCGACTGCTCCCGGGTGGCGTTGGCCAGCCGCTCCTGGAACCCGTGGTACTTCGCGACGCCCGTCGCGTCGGCCTGCGTGATGTCGCCGACGGTCTCGGTATCGAAGGAGGCCGCTTCCGCAGAGTAGACGGCGTACTCGCTCTCGCGACCGACCGGCCGGGCCTGCCCGTCCGCTAGCTTCAGGAGCACCGTCCCGGTCACGCGCTCGGCGGTCCGCTCGACGAACCCTTCGAGCGCCTCCACGAGCGGGGCGTCCGTGAGTCCCCGATAGGCCATCTCGGCCCACTCGTCGTCGACTTGGCGCTTGAACGAGCGCTCGCCCTTCGTGAGCACGAGATCCTCGAGGGCCGCGTGGGCCGTTAGTAGTACGGTGGCCGCAGGATGCTCGTAGTTCTCCCGGACCTTGAGCCCGAGCAGCCGGTCCTCCATGACGTCGGTGCGCCCGACCCCGTAGTCGCCTGCCACCCCGTTGAGCCGCTCGATCAGCGCGACGGAATCGAGGGCCTCGGCGTCGGTCGCGGGCTGGGTACCGGGTTCGAACGCCTCCTCGACGGCGAGTCCTACTGGACGACCCGCCTCGAACTCGATCCGGAGCAGCGCCGCCTCGTCGGCCGTCCCCGGCGGTCGGGTCCACTCGTAGATCTCCTCGGGCGGCACGTATCCGGGATCTTCGAGGTCGCTGCCCTCGACCGAGCGGCTCCAGAGGTTGGTGTCGATGCTCCAGTCGCCCTCGCTGCCGCCCTCCACGGGCAGGTCGCGCTCGGCGGCGTATGTCCGCTCCCAGTCACGAGTCAACCCTAGCTCGCGCACGGGTGCGATCACGTCGAGGCCGGAGCCGCGCCAGACCGCCTCGAAGCGGAGCTGGTCGTTGCCCTTGCCGGTGCAGCCGTGCGCGATCGCTGCACAGCCCTGTTCGCGGGCGACGTCGAGGATCGCCGACGCGATTACGGGCCGAGCCAAGGCCGTGCCGAGGGGGTAGCCCTGGTAGGTGGCGTTCGCCCGCACCGCGTCGAGACACGTCTCGGCGAACGCCTCCGTGGCGTCGACGACGTGGAGGTCGAGACCGAGCGCCGAGGCGGTCTCCCGGGCTTTGACGAACTCCGCGTCGGGTTGGCCGACGTCGATGACGACGCCGATCACCTCCCCGTAGCCGTACTCTTCTTTCAGAAGTGGGACGCAGACGGTCGTATCGAGCCCGCCCGAGAAGGCGAGCGCGACGCTGTCGCCGTCCGAGTTCGCGTCGGTGGTCGCCCTGGCGTCCCCGTTCGTGTTCGCGTCGATAGTGGCTGGCATCGATCAGTCCGAGAAGTGCTTTCCGGCCAACAGCTCGCTCTCCTCGTACTCCTGTCGGGTCTCGGTGCCGCTGATCTGCTCGATCTCCTCGGGCACCGAGACGAGCGAGTAGCCGACCTCCCGCCCGACGGCGACCGTATCGACATCCGGCACGATCGTCGCCTCGACGTTCGGGTGGCCGCCGTAGACCTCCTCGATGAGCTCCTTGCGCTCCTGTGCGGTGAAGGGGTTGTCCTCGTCGAGCTCGGTGTCGCGGATGGCGATGAGCACCTGCTTGCCGTTGTCCGCGCAGGAGTCGATGATGGTGCGGTGGCCGTCGTGGAGGGGCTGCCACCGGCCGACGAAGACGTGGCTCGGCTCGGCCTTGATGCCCAGTTCGTCGTTGATCTCCCCGATCGCTTCCTTCCGGGAGCGATCCTCCGTCCGTACTTCGAGCGCGACCGCATCCTCATCAGGCTCCTCGAAGGGAGCGTCGACGCCCGTGAAGCCCTCGATCTCGCCCTCGTGAGCCTGCTCGTACATCCCCTTCACGTCGCGCTCCTCGCACACCTCGATCGGTGCCTCGACGTGGACGAACGCGACGTCACGCACCGTCTCCCGGATCAGCTCCCGCTGGGACTCGTAGGGCGTGATGAAGGATGCGACGACGTCGAACCCCTGTGCGTTCAGACACTGGGCGATCCCAGCGGCACGCCGCAGGTTCTCCGTGCGATCGTCCTCCGAGAACCCGAGATCCGTGTTGAGCGTGTCCCGGAGATGATCGCCGTCGAGGTGGACCGTGTTCGGACCGATCAGCCCCCTGGCGAGCGTCGTCTTCCCGGCGCAGGGAAGTCCAAATAGCCACGTGGTCGTTCCCGTCATCAGTCGACCCTCCCCGTGAGACAGGCGAGCCCGCCGGCTCCCTTCCGGATCTCCTCGACGCTGGTCGTTTCGACGTCGTACTGTGCGGCCAGTTTCGACTCGGTGTTCGGTGTGTCGTTGGGCATGAGTATCGTCTCGTCGGCTGCGATCGTGACGTTCATCGCTTGTTTCCGGACGACTTCTTCGGTTTCCTCGAATACGAGGAAGCCGTCGTAGCACGATTCCAGTTTCCCGGTGTCCTCGATGTGGGCGGGACGGATCGCCGCACGCCCGTCCGGAAGCGGCCGGAGCGCGCCCATCAGGTGCTGGACGTGATCGCTCGTCCTGACGATCGTGGTATCGATGTCGACCACCGACGCGAGCTGCCGTGCGGCCGTCTCCGTCCCGCGCTGACCGACGCCGAGGACCAGTCCCTCCCGTGAGGGCACCGCGTTGCTGATCTCGAAGTACTCGCCGCCGCCGAACGGGACGATGGGATCGTAGCCCCGTTCGTGGACGAACGCGAACCGCTCGGGCTCCTCGGCCCGCCTGACCGCCGAGGCCATTCGCGAGAGATAGAGGTCGCCGCCGACCCCGAGGTACGCGTCGGCGCTGTAGGCCGCGTTCGGATGGGCCGACGTCTCCATCGCCACGTCGACGCCGTGCTCGTCGAGGAGGTCCCCGTACGCACGGAGCTCCGCGTTGAACCGCTCGACGTCCGGCCGGTCGAGGAACTGGTAGCCGTCGGGGTCGCCATCGGGGGCTGCCGACAGCGCACAGAGGAAGGCCTTATCGAGCTCTCCGCGGTAGTCGCCGCCCTTCGAGGAGCTGCGGTGGCTGTACGACGAGCCATGGTAGGCGGCCGTCCCGCTCAGATCCATCCGGATTCCTCCGTGTACCCCAGTTCCTCGACGACCGTCTCGAAGGGCTCGCCCGCCCGCTCGATCGCGCCCCTGACGAGCTCCTCCCTGTGTCGCCATCGGCCGCGCTCGGGCTCCTTCGTCGTCATCACCTCGTTGAGATCTCGAACGTTCTCGTCGAGCAGCGCCGACTCCCCGAGCCCGGCGAAGTCGACGACCGCCGTGACGGTAGAGTCGGTCTCGGTGATGAGATCCTCGAAGGCGACCCGATGGACGTCCTCGAACGCTCCGACGCCGTCGAGGATGTGGCGGTGGGCCTGTGTCCACTGTCGGAGACAGGTGTCGATGAGTCGCCCGTCCCGCTCCCACCCCGGCGGGAGGTCGTAGTTCCACAGCGACCCCTCGTAGTTGTCGAGGCCGAGGTCGCCGACGTCGTAGGTCTGGAACCCCCGGTTCAGCCGCCAGCCATCGTACAGGCCGTTGATCGAGGCGGCCGGGTTCCGGGTGAGGTGGACGACGCTGACCTCGGTGTCCGGGAACAGCTGCTCGCTGATCCATTCGAGCCGGTAGGCGTCGACGCTCGTCTTCAGCACGAGCGTCCGCTCGAAGTCCTCGGGAGTGAGTCCGCGCTTGTGGTCGTGGGAGGTAATGAACGGGCGCTCCTCGATGGCATCGGCTTCGAGGGGCGAATCGGCGTCGCCCTCGGCGTACGCGTCGTAGTGCTCTCTGGAGATCCCCAGCCCCGGGAGTACCTCGTCGAGCGACGCGCCGTCGAGCAGTGTCTCGCGCACCTGCTCGACGGGGATATCCTCGTGTGGGAACTGCAAGGGTAGCCTGAGGAGGGCGTCGTCCACGCGATGGGTGCGATCGCCCGAGCGCGTCGCTGCGCCGACGTCGCTCAGCACGTCCGTCAGGAGCTGTTCCCTGTCGAACGACGTGAAGTCCGACGGGATCGCGTCGGACTCGAACGCGGGGTAGCAGATCCCGCCGAGCGTGTACCACTTCCCGTGCTCGCCGTCGGGGCTACAGGTTCCCTCGTGGTGGCGGAGGATATCGAAGAGGAGGCTGCTGCCGCCTCTCGACGCCGACGCGACGAGCAACACCTCATCGAAGTCGTCGGCTCGGTGGTCCGACAGCACCGACCGCTTCTCCTCGGACACGACCCCGGCCTTCACGCGGTCGTGTCGCCGCCGGGCCACGCTCCGGGGACCGTCTATCGCGGCCTCGCTGCTCACGAGTCGCCCCCCGGACGACGACGGCGGGAGGGCCGCCCGCCCGGGGACCGTTCGTCGGGAGCGGCGGGCCGAATCGGGGGGAGTCGACGGCTGGACCCGCCCTCCGGTGGGAGCGTGGGTTTCTCGGCAACACCCATCCGTCAGCCCCCGTCGGCCCGCCTTCGGCGTCGGTCTCTCAGCGATACCATCGTCGGTCGGAGTCCGTCGTCCGTGACGTCGATCATCACTGGTGTTCTCTCGTCGACCCTCCTCCATCGATTTGCCATCACCCCTTCCTATGTCGTCCGGATGCGGGCCCGGTCGGAAGCGGGTACGGAGCGGGTCGACCGTGTCGGCCTACTCCCCGGCCTGTAAAAAAGAACGCCCTTTCTCACGCAGGGTGAAAGAGAGGGGTTTTTCTCAGCCCGTCACTTCGCCGGGCCGGATCGATCCGGCGACGACCGACGGAGGGATCTCTCACCGGCGATGGAGCGGTGCGAGCCACTTACGGCGGGCCGTCCACAGACACTTCCATGCTCAGCTTCGTCGGCCTCGGGCTCTACGACGAGCGATCGATCACCCTGGAAGGGCGGGACGCGATCCGGAGCGCGGACCGCGCTTTCGCCGAGCGCTACACCAGCACGCTCGCCGGTGCGACGATCGACGACCTCGAGGCCCACCACGGCGTCGCCATCGCACTCCGCGACCGGGCGGGCGTCGAGAGGGACCCGGAGCCGATCCTCGACGCCGCCGAGACGGGCCACGCCGCCTTCCTCGTCGGCGGCGACCCGATGGTCTCGACCACCCACGTCGACCTGCGGCTCCGGGCCCACGAGCGCGGAATCGAGACGCGCGTCGTCCACGGTACGACCGCCCGGACGGTCGCGGGCTCGCTCACCGGCCTCCAGAACTACCGCTTCGGGAAGGCGACGACGCTCCCCTTCCCCCGGTCGGGACGGCGCGCGAGCGGTCCGGGGGGCGAGGGATCTGACGACCCGGCGGACGCCGGCCCGGACGACGCGGTTGACGACGGCCCGGTGGGCACGCGGCACGACCCCGGGACGGTTCCCGTCCCCGACAGCGTGCTCGGAGCCATCGGGGAGAACCGCGAGCGCGGGCTGCACACGCTGGTCTACCTCGATATCGACGCCGAGCGGGAGCGCTACATGGACGCGAGCGCCGCCGCCGGCCGACTCGCCGCTCCGCTCGACGATCCCCTCGGCGTCGTCGTCGCGCGGGCGGGGAGTCCGAAGCCGGTGGTGGCCGCCGGCCGGCTCTCGACCCTCGCAGACCGGGCGTTCGGCGGTCCACTCCACCTGCTCGTCGTGCCGGGCGAACTCCACCACCTCGAAGCGACGGCGCTCCGGGAGCTGGCCGGTGGGCCCGCCGAGTTGCTGTAGCTACCCGTTCCCGTCGGCACGGACGTCGGCGCGCTCGCCCATCGCGCCCGTGCGGCCGCCGACACCCATCGCGCTCCGGAGGTCGTACTCGCTGCCGGTCGCTACGAACAGGACGTCCTCGACGACGACGAGCAGTTCGGGGAGTTCGCGCACGACGAGCCACGTGATCCCGACGAGCGCGACCACCGAGAGGCTCTGGGCGAGGATCCGGTCGGCGACGAGATAGGAGACCTTGTAGGGATCCTCGATTCCGAAGGCCGTCATGAGGAGATCGGGATAGAGGTGGAACTGCTGTGTGCCGAATCCGAGCCCGATGAAGACGTTACGGACGAGATTGAGGGCGTAGATGACGGGCACGGAGACGGCGAGCGCCCGGGCCTTCCGGGCCAGCGGGGCTTCGGTGGCCGCGATGAGCCCGCCGAAGATCGCCATGCTGCCGAGGCCCGTACACGCGAGCAGGATGGTGTAGGTGATCCGGTGGCCCGTGGGATCGACGAACAGGAAGGTGTTCCGGTAGGCCGCGTACTCGCCCCCGGGGACCGCCGTTCCCGGGACGACCGTCGGCTCGGGACCGACGAGCGCCATCAGGAACTCCGTCTGTCGGGTGACGGCCTCGATCAGGACCTCCGCGAGGGGCGGGATCGTCTCGAAGGGGACGAACACGAGTCCCATCGCCGCGATCGCCCGCGAGAGGACGAACAGCGAGTCCCGGCCGCGCGCGAGCAGGAACCCCACGTAGAGGCTCGCCGGAACGGCGACGAGGGTTCCCGCTCCCTCGACGATGCTCTTCTGGACGAACGCGAAGTGATGGAGCAGCGAGAGCCAGAACAGCGCGAACGCGATCCACGCACCGACGGTCACCGCCCGTGCAGCCGGATGCTCGCGCCAGCGGGCCAGCGCGCCGGCGGTGAAGGCCGCGATCACCACCCACGCGAGCGGATCGGCGAACCGGCCGAGCCGGGCCAGCCCGTCGAGCAGCGCACCGAGCATGATCGCCAGGACGCCGACGGCGGCTATATGCCTGTCGTCGTCGGCTCCGGCATCAGGCTCCCCCAAGCGGTTCGTCGACGCCCCCGAAGTACCGTTCGGCCATCCGCTCGGCCGTCCGGAGTGCCAGCGCCTGCCCGGAGTGGGTCGGGTTCGCGCCGCCGACGCCGTTGGGCAGCGCCGAGTGGTCGGCGACGAACAGGCGATCGACGTCGTGTGCCTCACAGCCCGCGTCCAGCACCTTGCCCATCGCCATCGAGGACTGCATGTGGAGCAGGATCGGCGCGGCGTCGGCGCGGTGGACGTGTGTCGCGCCGGCCTCGCGGAGTATCTCGGCGGCGCGGACCGCGAGGTCGTCACGGCGAGCGTCGTCGTCGGGATGGGGCTCCCACTCGACGAGCGGGACGGGACCGTGTTCGTCCGTCGTCGATTCGTCGACCGAGACGCCGTTTGCCTGCCGTGGCCGGTCGTCGGTGTGACAGATGAGCGTCAGCGTCCGGCGGTAGTCGGCCATCCGTTCTTTGAGTTCGCGCCCGGCGAGCCGACCGCAGGTGTCCCACGGCTCGCCCGCCGTATCGCGGTCGAAGCTCCACTCCCCCTGCCCGGCGGCGTACATCGTCGTCGCGGTGAGGCCGGGCGCGAAGGTGTTGACCGCGATGCCGCCCGCCCCGGGCACGTCGACGCGCGCGCCGGCGGCCTGTCCCTGGTGGGGCTCGACGGCCGGCTGGCCGACCAGTGTCTCGGTGGTCGCCGAATCGAAGACGCCGGCGACGAAATCGAACCAGTGGGTCGTCAGTCCCTTGCCGACCCAGCCGTCGTCGGGCAGGCCCGAGTTGAGCCAGAGCCGGGGCGTCTCGATACAGCCCGCGGCGAGGACGACCGCGTCGGCGTGAACTCTCTCGACTGTGCCGGCCCACGTGTCGCGGAACTCGACGCCGGTCGCCGCGACGGGGCCGGGACCGCCCGCGGTGAGCACCTGCGTCGCGAAGGCGTTCGGCCGGATCTCGACGTGGCCGGTGTCGAGCGCCCGCGGCACGAGCGAGACGTTCGAGGACCGCCTCGCGCGCTCGCGCACCGGTGCGCCGCGTGGGTGGGGCCCACCCTGGTGTTCGTGTGCCGCGAGGGTGTCGCCCTCGTAGTCGGGATAGCGGTACTCATCGGTCGCGCTCTCGCCCTCGCCGCCCGCGCTCTCCCCGTCTCTCTCACCACCGTCGCCCATCAGTCGCTCGTCGGGCTGGAGGATGGCGTTCGGGAACGGCCGGTAGCCCTCCGAGGTGACGTTGTAGCCGTCGGTGCGCTCGTAGCCGGCGCGGCGAGCGCCCTCGAAGAAGACCGCCGCCTTGGGGGTCGTCGGCGCGGGTTCGATCGGATGGACCGCCTCCAGCCGCTGGTAGTACGGCACCAGTTGGTCGTAATCGATGGGCCAGTGGGGCTGCTCGTCGATCGCCGGGACGAACGCCCGCGGGTGGTTCCCGTAGTAGTGCTGGGTGGTGCCGCCGACGCCCGCCACCTGCGTGATGACCGCCTGCTGGGGGATGGCGCGCTGCCACGGCGAGCGCTCGGCGTCGGCCGGGCCCCAGCGGAGCTTCCCGGCCACGGGATCGTTCATCTCGCCCTCCCGTGCGGTGAACTGCTCGTCGTAGCGCTCGCCCGAGAGGTCCCCGGGGTCGGTCGAGGATTCTCCGCCGGGCGCGTCGTTCGGCGCGGCCCACCTCTCGTTCCCGTAGAACGGCCCGGCCTCCAGGATCGTGACGTCGACGCCGAGCTGGCCGAGCCGCCACGCCAGTGCCGGGCCGTCGCCGCCCGCGCCGACCACGACGACGTCCGTCTCGCGTTCGCGCATCAGCGCTCGCTCCCGCCGGACTCGTGTTCGCCCCCAGCGTCGTCCTCGCTCTCTCCGGCGTCGTCCTTTCTCATCTCCGACTCGTACTCGTTTTCCTCGAACGCCTCGATTTCGTAACCCATCCCGACGGGATAGCCCTCGGCTGGCCCCGGGTAGTCGGCCTGCCGCCACCCGAGCGACCGTGTCTCGCCCGCCGCGGCGGTGGCTTCCGAGTAGTAGACGAACTGAACGAGGACGGGCAGCGAGCCCGCGAGGTACGTGACGACGCCGAGGCCGGCGTCGTCGAAGCGGTCGGCGATTCGAGCGAACGCGCCCTCCTCGCCCTCCAGCAGCCCGAGCGCGCGCAGGCGGTCCCGCCGCGAGAGCCGCGCGAAGACGCCCCGGGAGAACGCTTCCGCGGGCGCGTTCAGCCCGTCGGTCGCCCGCCGGCGGAGGAGTAGCTCCACGGCGGCGGCATCGAGCAGTGCCGCGACGACCGTCGCCAGGGGCACCCTGCTCTCCCCTTCGAGAAAGCGGTTCGTCCGCTCGACGACCGCCGCTTCGAGGCTGACGTCGAGGCCGCCGGGGACGTGTTCCTCGCCGCGGCTGGCCAGCCCCGGCGTCTCGGGAACGATCGCGTCGACGAGCGCGGCGAACGTCCCCTGGGTGTAGCTCACGGGCGGATCAGCTCCAGCGGCGTGGTCGTCGCTCCGTTCGTCGCCGTCTCGGCTTGGTCGCTGAACACGACACCCTCTGGCCGGCCCCCGCTGTTAAAGCTAACTCGGGCGACGGCGCCCGACTCAAGAGAGGAGGACGGAAGTGTGGGCGGCGTCAGAGCCACGGGGCGCGCTCGACGAGCGCGTCGTCGCGCTCGCCCGCGGCCGAGGAGTCGGGTCCGTCGTCGGCCGCGGTGTTCGCGGCGTCCGCGCTCGCGGCCTCGCCACCGGTGGCCGGACCGTCCGCGGCCGGGGCGCTCGCGTCGGTCTCCCCATCCACGGCCGGCCGCGGCGTCGTGGAGCCGTCCGGGTCGAACGCAAACAGTGCCGTGACCCCGAGGACGGCGAGCGCCACGGGCGCGTCGGTCGGGATGAACCCGAGCACCGACAGCGTGAGCACGCCGAGCGCGACCGCGCTGCCGAACCGGAAGCGATCGAGGTCGACGACGTCTTCGAGCCACGGACCACAGCGTGCGAGCGCGAGTGCGAACGCCACGGCGACGCCGGCGGCCGCCCCACCGCGAACGAGGAGAGCGGGATCGAGCGTCGTCACCAGTTCCGCGCCGGCGGGGTCGAGGCTGGCGAGCATCCCGAGGCCGACGATCACCGCCGGGCGGGGCAGGTACTCGCCGACCCGTGCGCTCGCGGTCGTGGCCGCGACCGCGAGGATCACGAGCGCCGCGAAGCGCTCGAAGACGGCGAGATCGAGCGCGCTGGCGATCGTGGGCGCGAGCGCCGTCTCGACGGTCGCCAGCACGAGCAACCCGGCTCCGACGGCGAGCACCGTCCGGCTCCGCTCGCGGGGCGTGCCGTCCATCTCCGCGAGGATCACCGCGACGGTGGCGCTCCCGCCGAACACGAGGAGGCCGACCTCGACGACGCCCGCCGGGTCGGCGAGCGCGCCGGCGAGCACCAGCGCCGGGAAGATGCCGTCGACCAGCGGCAGGAACATGACGGTCGCCAGGAGGCGTGCCGGGCCGCCCGCTCGCTGTTCGAGCCGGCGGGCGGTCGGACGTCGGGAGTCACTCACGGCTCACGGCCGGGGCCGCTCCCGTGGCCCGTGGGTGGTGTGGGCCGCGACGGACACACGGCGTGCCGTCGCGTGCCGCGCCCCGCCTCGCCGGAGCTCGTGTCCCCGTCACGTCGCCGCGTCGGGGCCACCCGAACGCCGCCGGTGTGATCGAGAGCGCGGTGGGTTTCCGAAAACGGTCGCCGGAGCCGTCGCTGCGGCCTCGGTCGACACCACGCGCCTGCCGTGGACTGGCGGCGTCCATGGTACTGGCAAATCGTGTCCCGATCATAAGCGTTCTGTGAGAGGTGCCCCCACGAGGCTCGCACGCCCGGGCTCCCCGCTCGGTGGCCGACACCGGTCTCGGAACGCTTTTTACGGCGGCTCGCACACGGCTTACATGGCGACCGACAGTTCTGAAGCACCCTTCACCGCGAAGCTCCGCGCCCCGGAGGCGCTCACGTTCGACGACGTGCTGCTCCGGCCCAAGGAGAGCCACGTCGAGCCCGACGAGGCCGACACCACGACGCGGGTCTCGACGTCCGTCGAGCTGCCGATCCCCGTGCTCTCGGCGGCGATGGACACCGTCACCGAGAGTACGATGGCGATCGCGATGGCCCGCCGGGGCGGGTTGGGCGTGCTCCACCGCAACATGGACGTCGAGCGCGTGGTCGAGGAGGTCGAACGCGTCAAGCGCGCCGACGAGCTGATCATCCACGAGGTCGTGACGGCGGACCCCGAGCAGACGGTCAGAGATGTCGACGAGATGATGGAAGAGGCGGGCGTGAGCGGCGCGCCCGTCGTCGACGACGCGGGCGAGGTGCTCGGGATCATCTCCTCGACCGACGTCCGGCCCTACCTCGAAGTCGGCGAACGGGACGCCGTCCGGGAGGCGATGACCGACGAGGTGATCACCGCGAGCGAGGACGTCACCCCCCGCGAGGCCCTCGAGCTGATGTACGAGCACAAAATCGAGCGCGTCCCGCTCGTGGACGAGGAGAACCGGCTCACGGGGCTCGTGACGATGCAGGGAATCCTCCAGCGCCGCGAGTACGACGCCGCGGCCCGCGACCCCGAGGGACGGCTCCGGGTGGGCGTCGCCGTCGGCCCCTTCGAGGACGAGCGCGCGCGGGCCGTCGACGGCGCGGGCGCGGACGTGCTGTTCATCGACTGTGCGCACGCCCACAACCGCGACGTCGTCGACGCGGCCCGGGAGGTCGCCGACGGCGTGGCGGCGGACGTGGTCGTCGGCAACGTCGGTACCCGGGAGGCCGCCGCCGACGTGGTCGAGTTCGCCGACGGCATCAAGGTCGGCATCGGCCCCGGCTCGATCTGCACGACGCGGGTCGTCACCGGTGCGGGGATGCCCCAGGTCTCGGCCGTCGCGCAGGTCGCCGACGTCGCCGCGCCCCGGGGCGTGCCCGTCATCGCCGACGGGGGCATCCGCTACTCCGGCGACGCCATCAAGGCGATCGCGGCGGGCGCGGACGCCGTCATGCTGGGTTCGTACTTCGCGGGCACCGACGAGGCACCGGGGAGGGTGGTCACGATGAACGGCAAACGCTACAAGCAGTACCGGGGGATGGGTTCGGTCGGCGCGATGCAGTCGGGCGGCGGCGACCGCTACCTCAAGGAGGCCGACGAGGACGAGGAGTTCATCCCGGAGGGCGTCGAGGCCGCGACGCCGTACAAGGGCTCGGTCGAGAGCGAGCTTTTCCAGCTCGTCGGCGGGATGCAGAGCGGGATGGGCTACGTCGGGGCCGAAACCGTTCCGGCGTTCAAGGAACGCGCGGAGTTCGTCCGGGTCTCGCCCGCGGGCCAGACGGAGGGCCACGCCCACGACGTCGTGATCACCGACGAGGCTCCCAACTACAGCCCGGACCGGTAGGCCCGAGCACGCAGGAACACTGAAACCACCGTCCGAGCAGGGCTCATGCCGAGATGGGGCCAAACGGGAGCGATGGCACAGCGGGCCGGGCCCATCGTGGGGACCGGACGTGACGGACGGCAAGCCGCGCATTGAGGGACGGTACATTACTGTGCTCCATCCACGAGCGGGTCGAGGGCCGTACGTTCGACCTGCGGGCGGTCGCCAACGAGTACGATCTCGACATCGCGGACGTCCACCGCGCGCTGACGGGACGGGATTCGACCCACGTGAAGACGTCCGGAGTGTTGTTTCGCTGCGCTCCCGGCGCGTGAGTTCTCTCGTTCAGACCCCACCGTGACCGCGTTGCTCGTCACGTCCGTTCCTCACGAACGCGGGCCGGGAGGGATTTGAACCCCCGACCGTCTGATTAAGAGTCAGACGCTCTGCCTCACTGAGCTACCGGCCCACGCGTATCGGTTCACGGTGGCGGGGGCAAATACGTTGTCCTTCGCGGTGTCCGGAGCCGAACGACCGATGGGACGGCGGTCACGGGCGAGCCGTTTCCTGCGACGCGTCGCCGGGGAGGGCCTTCCTCCGGATCTTTGCGAGCCGCGGGGGTGTCGCTTCCTCGGCCCGTGCGATCGATGCCCGCGGGCAGAGGGCGAGGGGCGTAGCCTTTCCAGTCCGGACTTTCAGGGGGTCGGCGGAGCGAGTGTGGCACGAACGACGGCGCACTTCCCGGCGAACGGGGGTCAGCTTCCAGTCCAGCGTAAGAGCAGCAGCGTCCCCTCGAAGAGGCCGATCATGGTCACCGCGACGAGGATCGGAGCCATGCCCGTCGGATCGGGGCTGAACAGGAAGGCGATGCCGACGAACCCACCCCAGAAGTAGAGGCGCTTGGTGGCGAGCCACGTCCGCGTCGTGATGCCCATCATGATGGCGAGCATCACGAAGAGTGGGATCTGGAAGACCACCGCGAACACGCCCATCAACAGCGTCATCAATCCGAACGTGTCCGTGAGACCGAAGGAGATCGCCGCCGCACCCTCGGTGTAGGTGGTGAAGTACTGGAAGATCACGGGCAGAATCAGGAAGAACGCGAAGGCGACGCCGATCAGTGCGAGCACGAGGCTGGTGGGCACGGCCGCGAGGTAGTAGCGGCGTTCTTTGGGGTAGAGCCCGGGGCGCATGAACCGGTAGGTCTCGTAGACGAACACCGGGAGGGCGACCACGAAACCGACGAGCGAGGCGATTTTCAGTCGTGCGAGCACTAGCGCGAGCGGGTCGTAGACGTAGGGTGGGTTGTTCGCCGACAGAAACGAGTACCAGATTCGGTTGATCAGCACGTCACCGTAGTAGAAGACGGGTGCGCTGACGACCGCCATGACCACGAGTACGACCGCGAGCCGCCGGAGCATCTCCTCGATGTGGTCGGCGAGGGGCATCTCCTCGTCGTCGCGAGGGGTCGACGGCTGGGCCGTCCCTCCCTCGCCGGCGGTCGCGCCCGCCGTGCTCGTCTCGGGCTCGTGGACCATCCGCTCTCCCTTCCCGACGCCCGGTTGTAAGCCTTTTCCGTCGTCGTCGCCGCGCCGAGCCGCGCCGAAGAGGGGATAGCGAAAGAGGAAAGAGCGTCGCGCCGCCGTCGGTCGCCCGGGCGGTCGGCGTCTGGCCGGCAGTGGCTCGTGGCGTCGCCGCCGATCTAGCCATCTAGCCCGGTTCGTTATGGCCGTCCGCCCGTTAGTACTACCAGTATGAGCACAACAACAGACGACGGACAGATCGAAAGAAACGTCGCGGAGATACACGAGAGCCACATCGACGAAGCCGCCGACGGCGTGCTGGTCGTCGATCCGACGGTGGAGGCGATCGAGCAGCTGCTCGCGGTGCT
>PXRN01000020.1 GCA_003021045.1 Halobacteriales archaeon QS_4_69_34
AGCCGACGCCGAGCCGGCAGCCAGCGGCGGGAGCGACGGGAGCGAGGCGGACGAAACGGACGGGGAGTCGACGGCCGGTCCCGAGGCGGAGGACACCGACGGGGATGATCGCAGCATCGAAACCGACGCCGACGCGACGGCCGATGCCGGCGTGCCGGCCGACGCCGAGTCCGGCGAGTCGGACGCGAACGAGACGATCGACGTCGAGGCGGCGACGGTGGACGCAATGGCCGATCTCGGCGACGGCGACGGCGCGGCCCGCGAGGAGATCGTCGCGGCGGTCGTCGACGAGCACGGCGTCGCGCCCGCAGCGGTTGAGGACGCCATCGAGGCGGCGCTGATGGACGGACGGTGCTACGAGCCCGCCGAGGACGTCTTCAAGGCGATCTGATGGTCGGACGGACGGAGGGCGAACCGGAGCACGTCGACGTGGGAGACACTGGTCCGGCGCGTGGAGAGGGCCCGCCGCGCGTCGAGCCGGTGGCCGGCGAGCCGGCGGCGGTCACCGCCCTCGGGGACGGGACGCGGGCGCTCGTCGTCGCCGACTACCACGCCGGCCTCGAAGCCGGGCTCCGCCGGCGGGGCGTCTCGCTGCCGAGTCGCGCCGAACAGCGCCGCACGGACCTGCTCGCACTCCTCGACGGGACGAGTCCCGACCGGCTGATCGTCCTCGGCGATCTCGCCCACGCTATCGGCGATTCCCGGGGAACCGAGCGCGAAGAGCTCGAAGCGCTGCTCGCGGCCGTCGCCGAACGCGTCCCGGTGGTCGTCGTGAAGGGGAACCACGACGGCGAGATCGAGTCGACCATCGCCGACACGGGCATCGAGGGCGTGACGGTGACGCCGACGGGCGGGACGCGGCTCGGGCGTGTGGGGTTCGTCCACGGCCACACGTGGCCCCGTCCCGCGGTGCTCGACGCTCCCGTAGTATGTGCCGGTCACGAGCACCCGACCGTGCGACTGGAGGACGAGGTCGGCGGGAGCCGGGCCGAGCGCGTCTGGCTCCGCGGGCGACTCGCCCCCGGCCCCTTTCGTGCTCACCGAGAAGCCAGCGAGGGCGTCGACGGCGAGGAAGGCGTCGATGGCGAGGGTGGAATCGACGGTGAGGAGAGAGCCGACCCGCCGATCGACGGCGAGCTCGTCGTCTTCCCGGCGTTCAACGACCTCACCGGCGGGACGTGGGTGAACGCCCCCGAGCAGGGGTTTCTCGCGCCGTTTCTGCCCGCGGGACTCCGCGGCGGCGAGGCGTACCTCCTCGACGGGACGCGCCTCGGGGACTACCGACGGGTGTGATCGCCGGCCGCCGGCCCACTCCCCACGAAGCTCGTACCACGACCCATTGCTACCGTGGCGCGCCCGATGGCCGACGGCTGAACTCCCCTCGGCGGACTGCTCCGGTTTGTGAGAGCGCTTCCAGGGACCAGCTGGCCGCCCCTGCACCACCTAGTAGCGGGGTGCTCGCGGCTCCGTTTCAGATCGGCCATATGGGTTGCAAATCAGTTCGACCGCTACAATTTCTATCGTAAGTAATATGGCGCTACACTCGCTACTCCCCCACGTAATGGAACGTCGGACGATCCCGATCGACGGCATGGACTGCACGAGCTGTGAACAGGCAGTCACGACCGCGCTGACGAACGTGGAGGGTGTCCGTCGCGCCGACGCCGACCACGAAACCGACGAGGTCGAGGTGGTCGTCGGCGACGAGGCCGACGACGAGACGCTCGCCGACGCGATCCATGCGGCCGGATTCGACCCCGCGTAGCAGGGTCGGCAGACGGACGAAACGACGGGCGTCGATCGATCCCGCACTAAAAACCCCATGTCAGACGAAGCCACGAGTATCGTCGAACGGCGTAACGTGTTACGAACGATCGGCCTCTCCGGCGTCGCCGGCCTCGCCGGCTGTCTCGATTCTCAGGCCGGGTCGAGTTCCCAGGAACGGACGGGAAACGAGTCGAGCCCCCGGAACCAGTCGACGAACACATCGAACGGTGGAAACACTCCACCGACAGCGACTACCGAGCGATCGGTAAGCGAGAAAGCCTACGAACGCATCCCGGTCATCGACGCATACTACGGGGGAGAAAAAGTGTGGTTCATCCACACCGATGCCTCGACGAAGGACATGGCCGGGATGCTAACGGAGATGGTCGAATACCCCACGCAGTACGCGCCGAAGATGGCCGACGTCGTCGATGTCGATGCCATTGCGGACATCTACGTTTTTAGAAACGGCGTCGATCGCAGCGACGCCGAGCCCTGGGGTGGCGGGCCGTTCGGATTCCAGATCGACGTCCTCGATTCGATTCCCGGCGATGATGGGTACACGTCCATCCGGAACCCCACCCTCGTCGAGTGGAACGAGGATGCCGATCCCAGCGTCCTGAAATCCGTCGCCGAAATAATGGAAAACAGGGATGCAGGGAAGCTCACGGTGAGTTCGACGGAGATGGTCGTCACCGCCCCCGTCGTCCGGTGTCCGACGTGCGGTCAGTAGTTCCGAACGTCGATACGCGGATCGGGTGCTAGCAGGGACGAACGAA
This sequence comes from Halobacteriales archaeon QS_4_69_34, assembly GCA_003021045.1. Lineage (GTDB taxonomy): Archaea > Halobacteriota > Halobacteria > Halobacteriales > Halococcaceae > PXRN01. The sequence goes on from PXRN01000020.1 coordinate 2,547, forward strand.
ATCACGGGGCTGTTCGCGTTCAGGCGGTGGCCGACGCTTCGGACCCGGCTTCGGTATCGGCTGCTTCGGATCGCTCGAACTCGCCCGCGTCGACCGTCTCGACGAAGAAGTCGGTCTTGATGCCCTCGCCGGAGAGCAGCTGGCCGGCGAAGCTGTTCGCCAGCACCAGCGTGACCGAACCCGCCATCGCGAGCATCGCGAACACCGGATGGACGAGCCCGGTGACGGCCGCCGCGACGCCGAGCCCGTTGAAGCTGAACGCCGCGATCAGGTTCTGTTTGGTCTTCCTGTAACTCGTCTCGGCGATCCCGTGGGCGTCCATCACGCCGCCGAGGCGCTCGCCCATGAGGACGACGTCCGCCGACTCGATGGCGATGTCCGTGCCCGCGCCGATGGCGACGCCGATGTCGGCCTGGGTCAGCGCGGGCGCGTCGTTGATACCGTCACCGACCATCGCGACGCGGCCGCCTTCGTCCTGGATTTTCTCGACCTCTTCGCGCTTGTCGTCGGGCAACACGTCGGCCATCACGCGCTCGATGCCGATCTCGTCGGCGACCGCTTGCGCGGTTCGCTCGTTGTCGCCCGTGATCATCACCGGCGTCATGGCCCGCTCTCTCATCCGGTCGATCGTCGCCGTCGCGTCGGGTTTGATCTCGTCGCCGATGCCGACGAGCCCGACGACAGCACCGCCTCGTGGCTCCGTCCTGTCGCCGCTCGACCGTTCGGAGGTGTCCTCGGCATCACGGACGACGACACCGACGGTGGTCAGTCCCTTGCCCTGGAGGCGTTCGATCACCTCCTCGGCGACCGCGAGGTCGATGCCTTCCGCTTCGAGCCAGCCGGGCTTGCCGACGAGCACGTCGTCACCGTCGATGGTTGCTGTGACACCTTTGCCGGTCACGGAGTCGAACGCCTCCGGGTCCGGGAAGCTCACATCGTGTTCGTCAGCGTGGTCGAGGATGGCCGCCGCGAGCGGGTGCTCCGAGAACGCCTCCGCGCTCGCCGCCGTCCGCAGTACGTCGACCTCGGCGTGGTCGTCGATGCCGACGACCGTATCGACGGCGGGTTCGCCCTCGGTGATGGTGCCGGTCTTGTCGAGGACGACGTGATCGACGTCCTGGAAGACCTGAAAGGCGTCCCCCGAGCGCATCAGGATGCCGTTCCTGGCGGCCTCGCCGCCGCCACGGATCAGCGCCAGCGGCGTCGCCATCCCGAGCGCACAGGGATAGCCGAGGACGAGCACCGCGAGCGCGGCGAAGGCCGCGGTCTCGAACTGCGCGCCCGTTCCGAGGACTGTGCCGGGGAACACCGCCGGAACGATCACCCAGAACAGGAACGCCGCGGCCGAAATCGAGAGCACGCCCGGCACGAAGTACTTCAGGATCCGATCGGCCATCTGAACGATGTCGGGTTTCATCGCGCGCGCCTCCTCGATCTGGCGGGCGACCTGGTTGAGGAACGCATCGTCGCCCGTCGCTGTCACTTCGAACAGGAGCATCCCGGTCTCGGTGACGCTCCCGCCGACGAGTTCGTCGCCGGGCCCTTTGTCGACTGGCGCGGACTCGCCGGTCGCGACGGACTCGTCGACCGCGCTCTCGCCCTCGAGGACCTCGCCGTCGGTCGGAACGTTCTCGCCGGGTTTCACCCGGACGCGGTCGCCGACCGCGAGTTCGTCGACCGCGACCTCCTCGACGTCGCCGTCCTCGGCGACGCGGCGGGCGGTGTTGGGCTGGAGGTCCATGAGGTCGTTGACCGCCCGCGAGGCCCGGGTCCGGACGATCAGGCTGGTGTACCCCGAGAGGACGTGATAGGTGGTGATGAACGTCGAGACGACGAAGAAGTGCACCACCGGGAATCCCTCGCCGGTGAAGACGAACCAGCCGAGGAAACCGCCGGCGAGTCCGGCGAACGCGCCGGCTTCGAGCAGGACGTGCTGGTTGAAGATGCCGCGTTTGAGGCTCTGCCACGCCTTCTCTTTGATGTAGCGACCCGGCCAGAACATCGTCACGAGCGCGAGCCCGAGCGAGCCGTACCACATCCACTGCTGGTCGGTTTCGGCGAAGACGTTCCAGCCGTTGCGGGCGACCATCACGGTCATCAGCCCCAGCGAGACGATCGCCGCGATGCCGCTGATCGAAAGGTGGCGCTTGCCCTCTTCGAGCTCTGCCTGTTGTTGCTCGAAGCGTTTCTCCTTGTCGGGGTCCCGGATGGTGTACCCGAGGTCCCGAACCACGTCTTTCACCACGGCCTCCGAGAGTCGCTCGTCGTCGTACTCGACGAGGAGTTCCTCGTGGGCGAGACTGACGTCGACGTCCTCAACGCCATCGGTCCGCCCGTAGGCCTTGTTGATCGTCTCGGCGCAGAACGAACAGCTCATCCCGCCGATGTTGTACTGTGCCTGTTTCGTGGTCATCCTTCCGCCGAGGTTTGGACGGGGAGCCGTTTAACCATTACGATGAAAGTCATAGCGGCATAATCGTTATCCGACTGATTCTGGTTTTCTACCGGCAGTCTTAATTCAACTGCGTGCATAGTAAAGCGCAATGAGTCTCCTCGAAAACGACGTCCCAGTCACGGACGTGATTACGACCGATCCGTCGAAGGCGAAGGCGCTCGAAAACGACGTCCGGGCGAAGATCCTCGACATGCTCGCCGACGAACAGATGAACATCGAAGCGATCAAGACGGAGCTCGAGCGGCGCGGCGAACAGAAGGCCGAGACGACCGTCCGCCACCACGTGAACGTGCTCGAGGACGCCGGGATGGTCGAGCTGTCGCGGCTCGAAGACGCCGGCGGTGGAACACGGAAGTTCTACCGATCGAACACCCGCGTGTTCTCCTACGATCTCACGGAGGACGCCGAAGCGATGCTCGAAGACGCCGAGGATGCGACCCGGGAGGCGATGATCGGGGTGATCGAGCGGCTCTACGCCGACCACGGCACGGAGATCGAAGCCGCCGCGAGCGAAATGAAGCCCTGCGAGTACTGCGACACCCAGCACTACGAGGAGTTCGTCCTGCGGGAACTGGTGAACCGTACCCTCACCGCGCTAAGCGAAGGCGACGAACTCGACACGTTGCCGGATCCATCGGATGGGTGATCGCGAGCTCTCGGGCCACACGTGTGCTTGGCCCGCGTCTTTCCGCGATTCACCGAACAGTATAGAAATGGATACTGACGCGTGGTGAGCGCGACATCGTGGGGACGTTCCTTTACAGTCGGACGACAGCTCTCTCAGATATGGCAAGATTTTTAGACTACTGCGGGGATAGTGCGAACGATTCGAGGAGCCATGTCGAGTGACACACCCCCTGCCGACACAGCAGAACGGTCACGCGCGCGACTCTGGCTCGCTGCCGCGACCCTCGTGGCGAGCGTTGCGGCCGTCTGGAGTCTCTCGCTCAGTCTCGTGCTCGGACTCACTCCCTGCAAGCTGTGCTGGTATCAGCGGATCCTGATGTACCCGCTCGTGCCCGTCATCGGTATCGCGGCGTTCGAAAACCGGGGGTCGGTCTACCGGACCGTCCTTCCGCTGTCGGTTCCCGGGGCCGGAATCGCGGCGTACCACTCGTGGTTGCAGGCAACGGCGGGCAGCGATGTGTGTACCATCGGCGTCGGGTGTGCTTCGGTCCAGTACCGTTTTCTCGGGCTCACGGTCCCGAACCTCTCGCTGATCGCGTTCGTGCTCGTCTCGCTGGCGATGCTCGAGATCGGCCGGCGACGCTGGACCCGCTCCGGAGCGAACGATTCTTCCCGCCAGGAGAGCGGTTGAGTCCGGCGACGGCGGACCACGCTCCACCACCGTCTCCGGGCAGATCGGATCTGTGGCCCGTAGAACCGATCTTCGCCGATGACCGAGCACCACAGGAGGAGGGAGACAAAAAGGGTTTTTTTCCCTTCGTGGTCGGCACCGTCGACGACCGTCTTTTCAGCGAGAGGCGAGAGCCGGAGAGGAGAGAGTGGGTCCTGCTAGTTCCGTGAGGTGAGCGCGTTCGGTGGATCGAGCGTGGGAGCGGCACGACCCGACTCAGGCCAGCCACTCCTCGGGCTTGGTGCCGTAGTCGACGTCCTCGGCCGCGATCCCCTCCACCGCCTCCCACGGGAGGTCCTCGATCGTGAACGCTTCGCCGTCGTAGCGCAGCAGCTTCCCCCGCTCTTCGGGCTCGGGCTCGCGGTCGCGCCGTTTCGCCACTTCGACGTCGTGCTCGTCGAGCTCCTTGACGATGGTCTTCAGGTTCACCGGCCGCCCCCAGAGCTCGAACACCCGCTCTAGGGTGTCCGCGGCCTGCTCGATGTCGAGGGCGATGCCGTTGTACTCGTGGGCGAGCAGGAGCTCGTTGCGGTTGTCGTAGTTGCCGTCGCGCACGGTGATGGTGGGCTTGCCGAAGTTCGTGAACTGGAGCAGCAGCTTCTTTTTGACGTCCTCGTAGTCCGTCGAGGTCACGCGGTAGTCGTCGGTCGTCCGGACGTACTCGTAGGCGAAGTAATCGTTGTCCTCGACGAACTCCTGGGTGAGGAACTCGTCGAGAAACGTCACGTCGTTGTGGCTCTCGCGGATCTCGAACAGCCGATCCCAGCCCGCCGTCCGGTCGACGTCGGCGAGCGCCTCGTCGACGCTCGCGTACCTGTCGTCTTCGAAGAGGTACCGCGAGATCCGTTCGAGTTCCCCTTGACTCGTCCGGTAGAGGAACTTTCGGTGTTGGGGCTTGGCCAGCGAGTAGTGGCGCTCGGCGAGCCCCTCGTCGGTGAGCACCACCCACGGGTAGCGCTCGACGTCGACCTCGTCCGCCCGCGCCGCCGCCAGCCCGTCGGCGTCGATCCGGGGGTCGGCGGGATCGAGCGCGTCGAGTTCCTCGCTACTGATGGCGTCGATCACCGGGTCGGGGTCGAGCGCCGCCCCGACAGCGTCGAAGTCGATCACGTCGTGGAAGTTCCGCCACGTGACGCCCTCGACCCGGAGGAGGCGCTCGCAGACCTCCCGACGATTCGTGGTGTTCTCGACGTACTCCCAGAGCTCCTTGCCGAGCTTGTAGGGATTCAATCCCGGCGAACCGAGGACGCGCGCCTGGTGATCGGCGTAGCTCAGGAACTCGTCCGCGCCGGCGAAAGCCTCCTCGCCCATCATCATCGACTCCCAGTAGGAGTTGTGGTTGAGGAACCCACCGCCGGCGTACCGGTGTGTCTCCTCGACCGAGATGTCGTAGACGGTCCCCGTCCCGTTCTCGACCGCGACGATCTCGTCCGTCCACGACTCCGCTTCGAACCATTCGAGTCCGTCGAGATAGTCGTCGAGAGAGGCTGCTTTCTCCGGGTAGCCGAACCCGATCTCCTCCGCGAACGTCCGCGCGGACCGACCGGTGAGATGGACGTGGTAGCAGCCATCGGTCTGCTCGCGCCGGCGGCTCAGGCAGCCGACGTTGAGCAGAAGCAGCTGGACGAACCGACTCAGCTCGTCGCTCCTGGTGCTGAGGATCGCGCCCTGATCGCCCGCGTATCCGTCTGCGTCGAACAGTCCGCGCAGGAACGCCACGACGACCGTCTTGGGGGAGCGGCGGATCTGCTCCGGAACCGTCTTGATCGCGGCTGCCTCGCCCGCCGGGAGCGAGAACTGCTCGGTCAGCAGTTCCTTGAGACTCTCGGAGTAGGCGTAGACCCGCCACCGCGAGCCCTGACGCTCGACGGTCGGATCGACGCCGAACAGCTCGTCGACCAGACCGGCGAACTCCTCGGCGTGTCGCTCCGTAGCCGCGGTGAAACCGACGTGTCTGGAGTTCGAGGGGACGTGCCCGTCGCCGACGAGCAACCCGAGGAACCGTCCGACGTCTTCGGTCACCTCGTCGGGAACGCGGATCACGTCCCGCTGGGCCGTCGGTCGGTCCTCGGCGTCGTATGCCGATAGCGCGCTCTCGATGGCGTCGGCCTCTTTCGCGCGCCCCGTCCGTCGATACCGCATGACCGTCCAGATCGACACGCCGGCGGCCTCCGCCACGTCGTTCAGCGTCACGTACTCGGGGTTCGTCCAGTCGACGGGGACGTACTCGGCGGCCCAGAGGTCGTTGCCGCCGCCGATTTCGATCTCGTCGCCGGGGTTGAGTTCGTCGAGGCGGACCCACGATCCGTCCGCCCGCCTGATGCGGTGGTTGTTCGACCCCGTGAGACCGAGTCCGCGGCGCGTCTCGACGGTCACGGTGTCGTGGTCGTCGATGACGTTCGAGTCGTAGACCGCTCTCGCGTCCTCGCCGTCCGAGACGGTCGTGTGACTCTCGACGACGTCGGCCATCGGGACGAGACCGTCCGTGGTGAACACGGGCGTCTCGGGGGCGACGCAGGCCCACCCCTCGTTCATCACCTTCGTCATCCGCTGGGCGGCGAAGTAGTAGGCCTCCCGCCGGAGGATCTCGAGGACGTCCCGCTGCCAGTCCTCGTACTCGATCGCCTTGCCTGCCTCCTCGTCGTAGGCCTTGCCGTGTCGCCAGAGAAAGGCGAGCAGGTCCGCCTCGGGCTCGGCGGGGACCGTCGCGGCACCCTCCTCGCTCTCGCGTGCGTCGAGCCACTCCTCGTCGAACACCTGCTCGACCACCTCCGCCGAGAGGTCGAGGTCGCCGACCTGCTCGGCGGCGTCGTCGAGTTCGGGTATCTCCTCCGCGTCCGCGCTCGCCGGCACGAACGGCCGGTGCTGGTCGACGACCTCCTCCAGACAGCTGATCGTGTCGATCCAGCGCTCGACCTCGCCTCGGTCGATCTCCGGGTCGGCCATGTACTCCGCGATGGCGTCCGCGTGCCGGGCGAGCATCGCGGCGGCGTCGGGACCTCGCTCGCGGTGGCCGCTCGCGCTGTCGGCGTCCCGTGGGGACGCCCTGTCGCCGAACATCCCGAACCACTGGTTGTGCGCGAAGAAGTCGGCGTGGGCCTCGACGTGGGTGATCACGGCCTTCTGGTCGGCCAGCGAGTTCGACTCCTGGAGGAACGCGTGGGCCGGACTGTCGTTGTTGACGATCTCGAAGGCCTTCCCGCCCAGAAACTGCGAGGTCTTCTGCTGGCGCTCGTAGGCCATCCCCCAGCGCCAGTGGGGATAGCGGGTCTGGAAGCCTCCATAGGCGATCAGCTCGTTCATCTCGTCGTAGTCGACCACCCAGTAGTTCACCGGGTAGGGGTCGAGCCCGAGCTTGCGCGTGAGCCGACCCGCCATCGTCACGGGCTCTTCGAGCCTCCGTGCGGTTCGCTTGGCGTCGATCCGGTCGTTCATCGCCGTTCTCTCCGTTCTAGCCGCCCGGTCGACGGCCCTGCCGCTCGCCGCCGTGTGCCGGGCACCGGTCGATGCAGGGTCGCCGGCCGGTCTCGGTCGCTGCCGGTCGGAGCGGCGTGCTGGCCGACGCCGGTCGGGCCGGTGTGCGATCGTCGTGTATCAGTCATCTTCGTCCTCCGTGCGCAGGATGCGGTCGATGGCGTCGACGACGTCCTCCGGGCCGCTCACGTAGGCGACGGCGACGTCCCCGGCGTCCTGGAAGTGCCGTTCGACCTCCTCGGCGTGGGTCGCATTGATCGCGTTGCCGCTGGGCTGGGTCTCCACGTAGGCGTGGAGGTTCGCGTCGATCGTCTCCATCAGCGGGATGACCCGTTCTGCGGTGTCGTTGGATGAGTTCTCGGAGTCGCCCGCGGCGAACACGTATCGGTTCCACTCGCTCCACGGGTACTCCGCGTCGAGGATCTCGGCGACGAGCTCGTAGGCGCTCGATATCTTCGTCCCCCCACCCGAACGGATGCCGAAGAACTCCTCGCGCTCGACGCGCCACGCCTCGGCGTCGTGGGCGACGTAGACGAACTCGGCGTTGTCGTATTTCCCCTGGAGGTACCAATCGAGCGGCGTGAAGGTGCGCTCGACGAGCTCGCGCTTGCGTTCGCGCATCGAGCCCGAGACGTCCCGGACGTTGACCACGACGACGTTGCGCTCGCGCTCCTCGATGATCTCGGGGTAGCGGTAGCGCTCGTCCTCCCGACGGAAGGGGACGTGATCGATGCCCTCGCGTCTGATTCGGGTGGCGGTGTCGGTCTCCTCGACCTCCCGTTCCATCGCCTCGATGCTCGGCCACCGCGATCGCTCGGCGGTGTCCAGCCCCGCGTATGTCTCGTCGAGCCATCCCCGCGAGACCGGGAGATGCTTGCCCCGCGCCCACTCGAAGACCGCGGCGGGGCCCATGCCCTCGACTCTGAGCGCCTCGCGGACGTACTCGCGATCGAAGTCCGTCGCCAGCTTGCGCTTCAGCCCGGTCTTGAACATCCGCTCGAAGTCGAGCGTGCTGTCCGGGCCGGTGCGGGTGACGTCGGTGAACTCTCCTTCGACTTCCTCGATTACCTGCTTGCCCTTTGGTTCGAGGTCCAAGCCCAACTGCTCGTCGAGCTCGGCGGCGAACTCCTCGGGGTCCATCTCGTAGTACTCGTGCTCGCCGCCCTCTCCGCCGGGCTCGCCGTCCTCGCCGTCCTCGCCCGGTTGGGGCTGGGGCTCGCCGACCGGCGCGCCCACGTCGGGCGTGTCGCCGTCGCCCTGCCCGACGCCGCCGCGGTCGCGCTGGTCGTACTCGAAGCTCGGCAGGTCGACGATCTTGATGGGGACGCGCACCGACTCCGGGCCGCTCCCCCCGAGATCGCCGTACTGGATGAACTCCGCGAGGTCCTCGCGGCGCTGTTCGCCGACCTCGCGGTAGCGCTCGCGGTCCTCCCTCAGTCCCATCCCTCACCACGCTCCCACCGGTAGCTCACCTGACTCGTGACGTGGCGGCTCGTCAGCGCCGCCGAGGCCTCGCTGTAGCCGAACATCTCGATCAGGTTCTCGATCGTCCGCTCTTTGACGGCGGCCGTCTCGGTCCCTTCGGGCGGGTCCTCCCAGCGCCGCGGGTCGAAATCCTCGAAGGTCCGGCGGACGTCCTCCCAGTCGTGGCTGCCGAGCACCGTGTCCATCACCGGGATCGCCGTGACGTCGACGTCCTCGACCCGGAACCCCTCGTCGCGCCGATCCCACGCGTGACGATTGAGCGCGGTGATGATCTTGCGCGTACGGAACTGGCGCACCGCGGGCGAGGGCTCGGTTCCCTCGTAGCTCTCCTCGCCGAAGCGCCCGAGGTGCTCGGTTTCGAAGACCTTCATCACCAGCGGGTCGGGCGCGACCCGCTCGCCCCGCTCGTTTTCGATCCGCTCGTCGGCCGCCCACGCGTAGACGTGCTCGACGTACTCCTCGACGGTCGCCCGTTCGACGCGCTTCTCGCGCATGATCGCCGCGAGGACGTCCTCCTGCTGGCGTTCGAAGAGGTAGTTCTTCACCGGCACGACGCGGCTCTCGTACTCGCCGCGCTCCGCGGCCGAGAACACCGGGGCCGCAGCCAGCCCCTCCGCCATCGCGTCCAGCACGTCCCGGGGCATCACGACATGCTCGACCGCGAGCTCGGGGTGGTGGCGGTCGCGCTCGGTGTAGACGAGGTCCGCGAGCACGTCGCGCGTGTAGGTGACGGGGATCCCGCCCTCGCCGTCCTCGCTGTCGGAATCGAACGCGAACTCCTCGGCCTCGACGCGTTCGTCGCCGTGCTGGAGATAGCCACGATCGAACAGGAGCGCCTTGTCGACGAGGTCGAGCCCCGCGGGGACGTCCTCGCCGTCCAACCGCGTCACCACGGCGTACAGCGCCGCCGCCTCGACGGTGTGGGGAGCCAGCTCGGTCTCGACGATCCCCTCGTCGGTGCGCACCCGCATCGCCACGGGCTCGCGGATCGCCGCTTCGAGGTCGTCGTAGCTGTCGGCCCGCCAGACCGCCGTCTCGTTGGCGAGCTCGCGGCGGACGAGCTCGGCTTCGAGCGAGAGGTTGGTGAGGTAGGTGAACTGCCGCCTGTCGAGCCGGCGCTTCAACGCCTTCAGCGGGTCCTGCCCGTCACGCTCGGCGTGCTGGTTCAGCCGCGCTTCGAGGTCGGGGTTCGAGATGATGATCAACTGAGAATCGACGTCCATTCCGATGCCCTTGTCCAGCTTCACCGAGCCCTCGTCGGGCACGTTCAGCAGTTTCTGCAGGAGGTCCGCGTGCTGGGCGGCGTCCTCGACGACCGTCAGCAGGCCGTTGCCCTGGCTGAGCACGCCGTCGTAGGAAAACGCCTGTGGGTTCTTGCGCCCGCGGGAGTCGAGTTCGCGCACCATCCCGGCCATCCACGACCCGACGAGCCGCTCTTTGGGACTGCCGTCGTCCTCGGCGTGGAGCACGCCGATCCCGCGGCCGACGTCGACGACGTAGTTCTTCACGCGGAGGTGGTCCGGGGCCGTGACCGCCGAGAAGAGGTCCTCGACGCCCTGCCGGCGGTAGCGCTCTTCGAGGTAGTCGTAGGCCTCCCGGCAGAACGGATCGAGCGCCGCGTCGACGGCCACGTCGAGGTCATCGTCGAGCCGGGCGTTGATCGCTGCCAGGATCTCTCCGCGGACCCCCGGGGGGAACACCGTCAGGGGGTGGGACTGGACGGGGCTCGCATACCAGTCGTCCTCGTTGACGGGACCGCTCCCGCCGTAGGTGAGCCCCGGGGTGTCGCCGACGCCCGCGACGTTCCACTCGACGGTGTAGCGCCGCCCCGCGTCGGTCTTCGAGTACTCGCGCAGGCCGTTTATCAGACAGCGCTTGAGCTCGGACTTGCCCGTGGCGGTCGGTCCTTCGAGCCAGATGATCTTCTCCTCTTTGCCCCGCCGGGCGGCGATCGAGCGGAGGTCGTCGACGAACGCGTTCAGCACCTCGGTGTTCCCGAGGATGGCGTGCTCGCCGTCGTTGTGCGGGTCGTCGAAGAAGCAGTGGCGCTCCCGTTGCTCGCCCTCCTCGACGACGGTGCGGGTACCGGCGGCCTCGATCGCCTCGACGAGGTACTTCGCGGCGTGGGCGGCGATATGAGGGGTCTCGAGCGCGCGATCGACGTACTCCGTGAGGCTCATCGGTCCCTCGTAGGTCTCCCGGAGGGCCTCGTCCGCGGCCGCGACGTAGCCCTCGCCGTCCCGGGCGTCGGCGGTCGTGTCGCCCTCGCTGTCGCGGACGTCGTCGGCCCCGCCGGCCCGGGCGTCGTCGGTCGGCCCGGTCCGACCGCCGTCCGGCGTCCGGCGCTCTCGGTCGTCCATCACTCCTCCATCTCGGTCTTGGCGACCTCCGCGCCGGCGAACTCCAGCACCTCCTGTGCCCCCTCGCGGGAGTAGCCCTGCTCGGCGAGCGCCTCGATCCACGCCGAACGCTCGTCGTCGTCCATCTCGCCCGCCGAGACCAGCGCCGAGAAGTTGATGTTGTGCTTCTTGTCCTCCCAGAGCTTCCGTTCGAGCGCGCGGCGCAGCCGGTCGTTGTCCTGTGGATCGAACGGGTCGCCCTCGCGCGCTCTCCTCGAGACCCAGTTCGAGACCTCCTGGCGGAAGTCGTCCTTGCGGTCCTCGGGCACGTCGAGTTTCTCCTCGACCGAGCGCAGGAAGGTTTCGTCGGGCTCTTGCTCTCTGCCCGTCAGCTCGTCCTCGACGGTGGCGTCGTCGATGTAGGCCATCACGTGGTCCATGTACTTCTCGCCCTGGCGCTGGATCTCGTCGACGTCGTACGCCAGCGCGTGTCGGACGTCCTCGATGGCGCGCTCCTTGTACTCCTCGCGGACGAGTTCGAGGTAGCGCTCGTAGGTCTCGAAGCGATCCTCGGGGATCGAGCCGTGGTTCTCGATGTTCTCCTCGAAGTGATTGAAGGTGGTCAGCGGCGAGAGGAAGTCCCGACCCCGGTGCATCGAGTCCATGATCGCCTCCGCGATCTCGTCGCCGATGAATCGCGGCGAGACGCCCTCCATGCCCTCGCCGATCTCGGCGGCGTCGGCGGCCTCGTCGCGCAGTTTCTTGACGTCGACGTCCTCGGCCTCGTCGATCTCGCCGTTGTAGGCTTTGGCCTTGCCGAGCAGGTCCACGGTCCCCGAGTCGGGCTCGACGATGCGGGTGAGCACGCCGAACAGCCCCGCCATCTCCAGGGTGTGGGGCTCGACGTGGATGTCGGGGACGTCGGCGTTGCCGAGCATCTTCCGGTAGATCGCCGCCTCCTCCTCGTACTGGAGCACGTAGGGGAAGTCGATCCGCTTGGTCCGGTCGTTGAATGCCTCCATCTTCTCGTCGCCCTTCTTTTCTTTGTACTCGGGCATGTTCGTGCGGCCGACGATCACCTGATCGATGTCGATCCGGGGGTTGCTCTTTGGCTTGATCGTCATCTCCTGGGTCGCGTGCAGGAAGTCATAGAGGAACTCCCGCTGGAGTTTCAACAGCTCCTCGCCGGAGAACAGCCCGCGGTTGGCGTTACAGAACGCTCCGGAGTAATCGAACGCCCGGGGGTCGCTCTCGCCGTAGACCGCGATCTTCGAGTAGTTGACGTCCCCGGTCAGCTCGGTCTCGTCCTGATTCTTTTTGTCTTTCGGCTCGAAGGTCTCGATGGCCTGGCGCTTGTTCTCGTCGGCGGTGAGCCGGACGACCTCGACGTGATTTTCGAGGACCTGCTGGAGGTCGTCGTCGTAGTACGCCAGCAGCCGGTCCATGTAGAACTCCGAGGCGGGGTCGAGCGACTGCTCGTTGCGGATCGTGTAGGGCGCATCGAGGCGCTCGTTGAGGTCCTCGACGACGGTCGCGCGCTGGGTGGCCGGGAGCAACACGAGCGGGTCCTGGTTCATCGGCGAGCGCACGACGTCGTCACTGGGGTCCTGATCGGCGATCACGTCCCGGAGGTTCGTCCACCGGAACGTGTAGAGCCGGCCCGCCTCCCGGAGCGTGTAGTCCTCGAAGTACCGCCGGACCTGCCGGTCGAAGTCCGATTTGCCCGAGCCCACGGGGCCGAGCAGGAGCTTGATGCGCTTTTCGGGGCCGAGCCCGCGTGCGCCCGATTTGACTTTGTTGACGAACTCGTGGATCGCCTCGTGGATCTCCCGGCCGAAGAAGACGTTCTCGCCGTCGTAGAGGGGATCTTCGCTGGCGAGGTGGTACTCGACGACGCCGGCGTCCTCGTCGTACGCCGTCCCGTAGAAATCGAACATGTCGGCGACCCGCTGGTGAGCGTTGCGCGCGATCCGGGGCTCGTCGTAGATCTCGCCGAGATACCAGTCGAACGACCGGGTCTCCCGGAGGTCCGTGGGGATCGACGCCCGGTACGACTCGCTGAGGCTTTCGAGGGTCTGGATGTCGCCTGTCATTGGATCACCTGTACGCCCCGCTGACGCCCCGCTGGGAGCGTCCGCGGGGCCGCACGCGAGCCGGCATCGAACCGGCGCGATCGGGTGTGTGGTCGTGTCATGGGCGCTCTCCGCGCTCCGGTGACGGGACTCGGTCGTGGTAGGGGGTCGAGCGATCACCGCACGAAGCACGGTTCGGGCGGCGCGGTAGCACGGGTGGTGTGACCACCGATACTGGCTATACCGAGTGGTTCGACGCGTATAACTATTGTCCCGCCCCGATGCGCGTTCAGGTCGATCGGCGACCGGTAACCGACCACCGCGCCCTCCGTCCGACGAAGATTTATAATGGTGGGGGGTGAGCGAACGGCAACGATGCCGCCGCGCCGTGGTTACCGTCGATCGTCGCCCGTTCGACGGATCGGGAACGAACTGCGAACCCGCCGGGTGAGCCGGCGCGACCTGCTCGCCGGCACGCCGTTCGTCTCGGGGGCGGGCTTTCTGTGCAGCTGTCTGATCGCCGTCGCCCTCGGTGCGCCGATACCCACGGGGCTGTGGGGAATGATCGTCGCCCTCGCCTGTGCGACCCTCGGAACGATCGTCCTCACGGTGACCGAGCCCGAACCCGGGCTCTCCCGCCAGCGCACGAGCGAACCGGCGATGTCACCCCGGACGGTCGTCGTCGTCCTCGGCGGCGCGCTGTTGCTCGGGATCGCCACCGGCGCGCTGTTCTGAGCGCCGCCGAGCGCGGCGTTTTCCCCCGTCTGGCCGGAGCGTCGTCGATCGGTCGGGATCGGGCGGGAAGCTTTAGGTCGGCCCCGGCGTTTTCGCCCCGTGCGCGTCGAGAACAGCTTCATTCCCGTCCGCGGGGTCGGCGAGAAGACCGAGCGCGCGCTCTGGCGCGCGGGCATCACTCACTGGGACGATTTCGAGCGCGCGGCGGTGGGGCCGGTCACGGCCGAGCGTATCGCCTCGTTCGTCGCGGTCGCGCGCGAGCACCTCGCGGCGGGCGACGCGCGTTTCTTCGAGGGGGTCCTCCCGAGCGGGGAGCGCTGGCGGCTCTACGAGAACTTCCGCGAGGAGGCCTGCTTCTTCGACATCGAGACCACCGGCCTCGACGCCAGCCACGCGAACGCGACGACCGTGAGCGTCCACCGGGCCGGCGAGACGGCGACGCTGGTCCGGGGCGAGGACCTCACCGCCGACGCGCTCCGGCGGGTCTTCGACGACGCGGCGCTGCTCGTCTCCTACAACGGCGCGCGCTTCGACGTCCCCTTTCTCGAGCAGGAGTTCGGCCTGCGGATCGACCGGCCCCACCTCGACCTCATGTACCCCTGCCGACGGCTGGGGCTCATGGGCGGGTTGAAGGCCGTCGAGCGCGAGGTCGGTATCGAGCGCGACAGCACGGGTCTCTCGGGCCGGGACGCGATCGAGCTCTGGCACGCCCACGAGCGCGGCGAGGACGGCGCGCTCGATTCGCTGATCGCGTACAACCGCGACGACACGGTGAACCTCCGGGCGCTGGCGGAGATCGTGGCCGAGCGCCTCCACGAGGCGGTGTTCGAGACCGTCCGTGCTTCCGGCGACGACCCCTGATCGCGCCGCGTCGCCCCCGATCGCCTCCCGCGTCGGCTGCCGACGTACTGTGGCCGTGCCGGCCTCGGTCCGGAGTACTGAGCGGTGGGCCATCGATTTTTTGCCGTCAGCCACCGTCGAGAGCCCCTGAAAGGTGAACTGCGGATCGACCGCCCGGCAGGCAGATCGGAGCGAGGATCGCTGTCGTCTGCGGGACCGGAGAGCGCACTCGGCTACCGACGGAGGGGCGGAACGTGATTCCGGCGACGAGGAGGCCGAGACCGACCGTTCGTGATCGGCTCCGGAAACAGCGTGCGGGCGACGCCGACGATCGGCCAGGTCGAGAGACGGGCCACGGCGAGGGAGGGCGGGTCGACAAGCGAGCACTCTACTCGCAGGAGGACGGACGGGTAGACGGGCGACGATCCGGCAGGTGGGCCCGTGGCCGGACCGCCGACCCGGCCGGGGCGGCCGGCGTCCGGTCCCGTCGGGCTTCTCGCGGAATTGCCCGAAATCGGTCCTCGGTGTCCGCCGCTCCGTCGCCCGGGATCGCGCGGCCGATGCCGAAGGAGGGTCGGTAAGGGATTCGAGCGGGGGAGGCAGAGCCGGTGGAGGGATTTGAACCCTCGGCCTATTCCTTACGAAGGAATCGCTCTAGCCAGTCTGAGCTACACCGGCACGCGTAGGTCTCGACGCATAACCAGCATAAGGGTTGCGGCTCGCCCTACCGTCGGAGCGCCACGTCGAGACAGACGTTCAGCTCGTGAGGGGCATAGGAACGCACTGCGTGGCGGGTCTCGACGCTGACCGCGTATCCCTCGGGCTCCGCGGCCGCACGGATCGCCGCCTCGCCCGCCTCGTATGGAGCGTCCTCGCTCGCGATGTCGTAGTAGTGGAGCGTGCAGTCCTCGGCGGCGAGCGCCACCGCGGTGTCGAGGAACTCGTGGGCGCTGTGGGGGAGGTTCATCACCAGCCGGTCGGCCCAATTCACGTATTCGCCGGCGGCTTCGTGACCGCCGTCGCTCCGCTCGGCCTGTGACGCGCTTCCGAGCGTGCGCACGTCGGCCTCGACGACCGTCACGCGCTCTTCGACGCCGTTGCGGCGCGCGTTCTCGTGGCAGTACGCGACGGCGGCCGGGTTGGCGTCGACGCCGACGGCCGTCGCCCCGCGTGCGGCGACGGGGATGGCGAACGGCCCGACCCCACAGAACATATCGAGCGCACGCTCGCCCTCGTCCACTTGCTCGGCGACCCGGCGGCGCTCGGTTGCCAGCCGTGGCGAGAAGTACACCCGCGCGACGTCGAGGGCGTACTCGAAGCCGTACTCGCGATGGATCGTCTCGGTGCTCTCGCCGGCGAGGACGTCCCACTCGCGGGTCCGGTGTTTTCCCGTGACCTCCGAGGCGCGATTCAGGACCGTCGTCGCCGGGAGGTCAGACTCCATCACCGCCCGCGCGACCTGCCGGGCGCGCTCGGGATCGTCCTCGTCGAGGATGACGATCCCGCCGAGGCGCTCGTGGCTCGGCTCGAAGCCCAAGATATCGGCCGGCATCGTCCGGGTCTCCCGCGTGGGTGCGTCGCGCTCGACCACTGCGTACTCGTCGGCCACGGCCGCGGGGTCGGCGATCGGCACGTACAGCCGACCGTCCGCGGCGGTGATCTCGTGATCGCGGTCGAGCAGTCCCCGCTCGGCGAGCGCTCGCCGGACGCGCTCGCCGTCCTCGCGCGCGACGCGGACGCAGGGGACCGTCATATCTCCCGTTCGCCGGCTGTCGGGGCTAAGCCTGACGCTTCGCGGCCGTGGCGAGGTCGGCTACTCGCCGTCCGCCCGCTCCTCGTTGACGTAACCCTCCTCGGCGATCGATTCGCCGTCGGCGACGACCAGCTCGCCGACACCACACTCCGGGCAGTTCATCACCGGTTCCTCGCTGACGACCCGGTTGTCACACGAGCTACAGATGTACGTCGTCTCGTCCTCGTTCGTTTCGCTCATCGTCGGCGAGTCGGCCCCCGGGCACGTATCGCTTTGGCTTGCACCAGCGCCCGGCCGCCACGCTTGATGCCGGAGTGACCACGCGAAGAATGCCGGCCACGGGCGTATGCCGCTGGCCCTCCTAAGGAGCCGTGACGGGCACGAACCGACGGGCGAGTGCCGACAGAGCGCTCGCCTGGGCGGTCCTCGCCGAGCTGGTCGGGTCGTGGCCGCGGCCGGCGCGTCGGCCGGAAACGCGGGCGTACCGCTGGCCGGCGTCGCCTTCGCGGGCACGGGCCTGCTGTTGGTTGGCCTGCTCGAACGCGTCCTGTATCGCTCCCCGTCGCGCCCCGTCGACGTTCCCGCTACCGATCCACGCGTCGACACCGACACGACGCTGCGGGCGGTCCGCCGGCGGTGCACACGGCGGGCTAGTCACCCCCTCGTCAGCCGCACACGAACACGCCGCGCTACCGGTGCCGACTACCGTCTCCCATCGCTGGCCTCGCTGTGTCGGCAGCGGCCCGTCGGTCAGGCCCGCCGCTGCTCGAACAGCCGCGCATCACAGTCCCCACAGGTCACCGCGACGACCTCGTGGGACCGACAGCACGACTCGACGGTCTCGGCGCCGAGCCCGACCGGCCCGCCACAGGTCGGGCAGGTCTCGGCGAAGATCCGCAGGGAGTACAGCAGTCGGCTGCGATCGGCGGCGTCGAGGCGGTCCCAGCCTGCGATCCGCTCGTCGAGCAGCCGCGCCGCCGCCACGTCGGCGAGCAGCGCCGCCCGGGACTCCCACTGCGCGCCGGCGCTCCGGCCGTCCTCGCGTTCGAGCACGACGGCGTCGCCGTAGCGCGCGAGCGAGCCCGCCAGGTCGTCGATACCGAGCGCCGCAATCGCGTCGGCCGCCCCGACGTCGCTGCCGCGCAGTTCCGCGATCCGCTCGCGCCACGCGGCGCGGAACGAGGCGTCGAGACAGAGGTCGTCCTCCTCGGTGCAGGGAACGATCACGCCAGCCTCGCCCAGCACGACCTCCGGCTCGACCGGCCCCTCGGTCGCCGCGTGGTCGCTCTCTCCGGCGGTGTGTCCCCCGGCTTCGGTCCCGTCGGGAGCGAACGCCGGTCCGTGCTCGTCCGTGGGGAGCTGATCGAAGCGCGCGAGCACCCAGTCGGGGAAGTACCGCTTCGTGAGCGTCGGCGTGCCGGGCACGAGGTAGCCCCGGAGGTAGATCGACCCGAGCGACGCGGCGAGGGCGACCGCGCCGAGCGGCGGCGAGACGACGCCCAGCCCGACCGCGAGCACGCCCGCGATGACGAGGTTCACGGCCGTGCACGGTATGCAGCGGTTCTCGCCGGTGTACTCCGGCCGCCGCACCCGATCGGCGATGGTTCGCACGCTCATACCTGCCGCTACCGCGGCGTCGGCATAAGCCCCGCGCCCCGCTTCGGCGTCGGCCGTGCGGTTCGACGCTGTCTACTGTGCCGTCGGTCGTCGTGGCCCGGTCCGGCGTGCTCGATTCACCCGGTCGGGGCGGCGTCGGCTTCCTTGCGCTCGCGGGCGAGCGCGGTGAAGTTCGCAAAAAGGGCCTTTGCTTCCCGGGCCGCGTCGCAGTTCGCCTCGGTGATATCGTCGAGCACCCCTTCGATGCGTTCCTCGGGGAGGTCCTTCGCGCGCGTGACCGCCTCGGCCATCCGGGCGTCGTACTCGGGGTGGAACTGCACGCCGAAGGCGTCCCCGACACGGAAGCCGTGGTTGCCGTACTCGTTCGACGCGAACGCCGCCGCGTCCGGAGGCAGCTCGGTTACGGTGTCGGAGTGGGTCGTAAACACGGTCATCGGGCTCTCGATGCCCTCCAGGAGCGCGCTGCCGTCGTGGGTGACCTCGCGGTAGCCGATCTCGTACTCGTCCATGGCCTCGACCGTGCCGCCGAGCGCCGCGGCGAGCAGCTGGTGGCCGTAGCAGATCCCCAGCAGCGGCAGCTCGCGCTCGGTGGCCTCGCGGACCCACGCCTTCAGCGGCGCGATCCACGGCTCGTCCCAGTAGACCGACGCGCGCGAGCCGGTGATGACTGCGGCGTCGAAGTCGAACGTCTCTGGGAGGTGGCCCTCGGGGACGTCGAACTCGACGAGCTCGGCGTCTATCTCCCGGCGGAAGTTCCGTGGCGTGTCCGGGTTCCGCGAGGCCTGCAGCAGGGCGATCCGGAGTGACGTCACTACCACCCCTACGCGACGGGGACTTGTGTAGGTTGTGCTTTCTACGGGTACGACCCATCCCGGACGCGACCGGCACCGACGCGTCCGGGAGGGCAGGCCGGCCGCCCGCAGTTCCGCCAGCCGATCCGCGAGCGTCGCGGTGCTCGCCGCCGGGGGGTACTCCTCCGGATCGCCGAACCGCACGGTCCCGTGTGCATCGACCGCACGGGCGATCTGGATCGCGTCCTTCCCGGTGAGCACCGAGACGACACCGGTGGCGGGGCGCTCGCAGACGAGACAGTCGACCGGGTTCTCGGTCACGGCGTGCGGTCGGCGTCTCACCACCTTCCGGTTGCTCCCGAAGTGAGACGCTTCGAGAGCCGGAGCAAGGGCAGGTGGGGCGGGCGCGAGACCGCCGACCGGCGTGACTCCCCCCGTTCACGCCTCCCGCTGGACGTGCTCGACCGCCTCACGGGGCGTCTCGCAGGCTTCGATACCGGAAACGTCGTGGCTGTCGAGCCCGGCGACCGGCCGACCGAGCGCGAGGGCGTGGCCGATCTCCGAGAGCGTCCCCGGCCCGCCGTCGACCGCGATGGCCGCGTCGCTATTCAAGACGACGAGCGCGTTGCGCGCGTGGTCCATGCCGGTGGCGATCGGCGTGTCGACGAACTCGTTGGCGGCGCGGCAGTCGGACCCGGGGAGGATGCCTACCGTCTCTCCGCCCGCCTCGCTCGCGCCGCGGCAGGCCGCCTCCATGACGCCGCCGAGCCCGCCACAGACCACGACGTGACCGCGCTCGCCGAGCAGCCGCCCGATCTCGCGCGTGGCCCCGTACTCCGCGGCGGTGATGCTGCCGCCGCCGACGACACTCACGCGCACCGTTCGGCCCCCACTCGCGGTCGTCGTTCGCGGGTCTTCCTGCTGGCGTTCACCAACGCTGACGCCGTGGTTCGTGGTCCGATCCGTGGTTCGGTCGGGGCGCGAGTAGGCGTCCTCACTCCGCGACAGTCGAGCGGAAAACGGAAAAACCGTGTCGCCGATCGGATTCGACCGTTCCTCAGTTCGCGGCCTGCTCGATCCAGCTCTCGGCGCGTTCCTCCGAGACCTCGGCGGCCGAGGCCACGGTCTCCACGTCGGCGCTGGCGAGGTCCGCGACGGTGGCGATGCCCACCCCTCGCAGGCGGTCGGCGTAGGTCTCGCCGATGCCGTTGAGGACCTCGATGCCGGGCTCGTCGGCGTCACCCGTCTCCGGCGCGGCGTCGTTCGTCTCCAGTTCCGCCGGCCCGGCGTCGCCGGTCTCGTCGGCTTCGGGCTCCTCCTCGGCCTCGACTGCTTTCTCGACCGACTCCTCGACGTCGCCGCCGACGTCCTCGACTTCGATTTCGGCGGCCTCGCTTTCGACCTGCGAGCGTGCCTCGAACCACTCACACACCTCGGGCCAGACGTTCTCGTGGGAGCTGCCCGACACGGAGAGCCCGATGTGGCCCGTCGGGTACTCGATGGTCGAGGTGTCCTCGCTGCCGATCACGTCGTTGAATGGCTTGCTCGTCTCCGAGGGGATCAGGTGGTCGTACTCGCCGGTGATCTGGAGCACCGGCATGTCGATGTTCGCTAGGTCGACGTGCTCGCCGCCGCCGGACTCGCTTCGCTCGCCCGACGAGGATCGCGCGCTCTCAGTGCGCTCACCGCCCAGATACAGCTCGTTGTTGTAGAGCTCGTTTTCCTGATAGATGTTCTCGACGAACTGGGTGAACGTCGTGCCCGCGACGTCGATGCCCTCGGAAAGCCAGCGCTCCATCCGTCCGAAGTTGGCGACGAAGTCGTCGTTCTCGATGTTGTCGTACAGCCGGACGTACTTCGAGACGTAGTTCGAGACGGGGTCCATCAGCGCGAAGCCCACGTCGAGCATCTCCGCGGGGGCGTTCCCGTAGGTCTCGGTGAGTTCCTCCGGCGAGAAGTACTCCTCGTCGCCCCAGAGCTCGAGGATGCCTCCGGTGTCGTCGAAGCAGAGACCGGCGGCCATCAGCGCGAGATTGCGCACCTTCTCGGGGTGAAGTGCGGCGTACATCGCCGACATCGTGCCACCCATACAGTAGCCCAGTACGTTGATCGAGTCCTGCCCCGAGCGCTCGCGCACGACGTCGACGCAGTTGTCGATGTAGCGGTTCACGTAGTCGTCGAGCGTGAGGTGCTGGTCCAGGCGGGAGGGCTCGTTCCAGTCGATCATGTAGACGTCGAAGCCCGCCTCCAGCAGTCGCCGGACCACCGAGCGGTCGGGCTGGAGGTCGAGGATGTACGGCCGGTTGATCAGCGCGTAGGTGATCAGGATCGGCACGTCGTGCTGCTCGTCGGTCAGGGGCTCGTAGTGGAGCAGCTCCAGCTTGTTCTCGGTGTAGACGACCTCGCTCGGCGTCTGTCCCACGTCCACCGAGAGCATGTCCGCGAGCTGTTCGGGGCCGGCCTCGGTCTTGGTGACCGCGTCGGCGGCCGCCTCGAAGCTCCGGCGCTGGGCGTCGAGCGCGAGCGTCAGCGGGGCGAACATGGGGGCGTCGGGGGTGGAGTCGGCCATCTACTCCTCCAGGAGGCGGTCGAGCTTCTTCGAGACCTCGTGCTGGCGGCGCTCGAGTTCGATCAGCCGCCGGGCGACCTCGTCGACGTTCTCGCGGGTGGCGAAGCCCAGTTCCCCGAGGGCGTCCTGGCTCACCTCGTCGGCGTCCTGCTGGAGCTCCATCAGCTGCTCGACCATCTGTCCCGTGCCCGCGGCGAACGCGGTCGTACTCATCACCTCGCTGAACGCCTCGTTGGCGCTCTGGAGCCAGATGTCCCGGAACTCGCTGGGTTCGACGTCCCCGCCCTCGGCGGCGTCGGCGACGCGCTCGGTCATCTGCTCGGCGGCGTCCATCCAGACCTCGTAGGCGCGGCCGTAGCCCTCGACGCCCTCGCTCACGGCCTCCTCGTCGGGCACGCTGTCCTCGAACGCGCCCATCCACGAGTCCATGAACGCGGCTTGGGCCTCCATGTTCTGCTCGAACGATCGCGCGACGGCGTCGTTCATGTCGTCCATCATCGCCGCCCAGTTCTCCTGTGTCTCGGTGGGGTCGCTCCCGGTCATGCTGCTCATTGGGTGTGTGCTCTCTTAGGCCGACGCCTGCTCGTCGATCCGCGCCTCGAACTCCTCGGCCTGCGCTTCGAGTTCCGCCTGGAACTGCTCGGTCTGGGCGTGGAGCTCCTCCTGGAACTGCTCGGCCTGCTCCAGCTGCCCTTCCATTCGAGCCTCGAACTCCTCTTGGAGCTCGGCCGCGCGCTCGGCCTGCTCGTCGAGCTGGGCCTCGAAGCGCTCGACGAACTCCTCGGCGTTGTCCTCGGTCTCCTCGATGGCTTCGACGGTCCGTTCCTGGTAGTCCTCGTGGGCGTCGAGCAGGTCCTCCAGGGTGGTCTCGAAGGTGTCGACGTACTCCGCGGCGAGCTCGTCGTAGCTCTCGACGCCGCGCTCGAACTCGGCTTCGAGCCCGTCGAACAGCTCGGCGTGGGCCTCCTTGAGCCGGGCGAAGCTCTCGTCGGTGGTAGCGGACATCCGCCCGAGGCCACGCCCGGCGGGCGTGCCCGCGACGGCCCCGAAGTAGCCACGGGTCGCCGCCTGCGCGACCTCGACGCCCTGTCGCTGGAGGCTCTCCTGGCTTTTGAGCCCCGAGAGTGCCATCCGGTTGGCGTTGCGCTGGAGACCGATGCCCTGCTCTATCGCCTGCTGGCTCTGCTTGATCGCGTTGCGTTGCATCTCGAACGTCGCCTCGACTGGGGTAGTGTACTGACTCATGGATTACTCACTTCGGTTGCGCTTGACCGGAATTACGACCGTCTGGACGATGTCGCCCTCCTCGATGTCCAGTGCCTCGCGCTCGGCGTCCGGGATCGAGATGCGCCCGCCGCTCTGGACGCGGGCCTTGAACGTCGCCGTGCCCATGCTGGAGGCGGCGAACTCCGGGAGGCCGTTCATCGATCCCGTGCCCGCATCGACCAGCTGCTGGACGAACTCCGACTGCTGCTCGACCGCCTGCTCGCCCGCCTCCTGGAACTGCCGGGCCAGTATGGCGGGCGGCCACGTCGTCCGCTCGTCTTCGTCGGTCATCGCTCACTCCCACCTATTACCGCTACCAGTATAAAACTTGCTTTTGATACCGCACGTTACCATCCGCTACCACTAAGGCCCAGACAACTCGCGGCCGTCGATCGGCGCGTCCGTGGGTCGTCGATCGGGCGCTCGCCACAGCCCTCGAAGGAAGGGGTCGTGGGGGGCGGGGAGACCGGTAGGCACGCAGCGGTGCGTCGGTCGCGGACGTTCGCCCGAAATCACCGTGCTGCGACAGCTCCGGCGAACGACCGCGGCCGACCGGCGTCGCTCGCCGGTACGGCGACCACTGCTGCTTAAGTACGATAGACTGGTAACGGGTGGCGAATGAGTTCACAGCAGTCGTCGACCGCGCTGGCCGACGCGTGGGCCCGCCAGTCCGAACACCTCCTGGATGGAGCCCTCGCCATCAACCGGGCGGTGCTCGATGCCTTCGGCCTCCCGGCGACCGTGTCGGGGGCGGGAGTCGATGCGACCGGGGACGCGACCACGCCGGCCGGAAACGGGACCGCATCGACCGGCGGGGCGACCGCGGCGACGGTCGAGCCCGGCATGGACCACGGCGAGTGGGAAATCGAGGTTTCGGCAGGGGAGCGCGACGCGCTCGGCGTCGGCGACCGGGTGCGCTTCACCAAGACCGTCACCGACGCCGACGTCAGACGCTTCGCGGCCGCGAGCGGCGATACCAACCCCGTCCACCTCGACCCCGAGTTCGCCGGCGAGGCCCGCTTCGGCGAGCGGATCGTCCACGGTACGCTGGTGTCGGGGCTGATCAGCGCCGCCCTCGCGCGCCTGCCGGGCGGCGTCATCTACCTCTCGCAGGACGTCGAGTTCCTCGAACCCGTTGCGATCGGCGACCGGCTGACCGCCGACTGCGAGATCGTCGAGGAGCTCGGCGGCGACCAGTACCGCTTGCTCACCCGGATCATCGACGGCGGGACGACCGTCGTCGACGGCGAGGCCGTCGTGCTGATCGACGAGCTGCCCTGAGTCCCGCGCGGCGCCCTCCAGTCTGATTTACCGTGCCGGCTCGCTATCGTTCACATGAATCGTCGATCGCTGCTTCGGCCGGGATATCGCCCGGGGGTGACTGGCCCCGCGGAGAAAACCACTTAACGGGGGGTCGCCTATGGGCCACTCATGGCCGACAGACCATCCTCGGGCGAGATCTTCGGCATCCCGTACAACTTCGAGCGACCGAGCCTCGGCCGGATGCTCTCCTCGTACTGGGAACCCGGCGAGGGGATGCTCGTCCACAAGCCGTTCGGCATCGGCTACACTCTCAACCTCGCCAACTGGCGCTCGTGGATCGTGCTCGGCGTCGCCGCGGCGCTGCTCTGGCAGGAGAACAGCGGCCCGGGCGAGGAACTCGGAGGCGAGGAGGAAGACCCCGTCGAGGTCGTCGTCGACTGACCGCCGCGTTCGACCCTCGGTCGACAGACGGCCGGCGCTTCGACCGGCAGCCGACCGATCGCCGTTCGGCGCGACCGACGGCTACTTTCCGCGGCCGCGCCCACGCCGATCGTGCTCCGTTATGTCACGACCAACGAGGGGAAGGCCCGGGAGGCGCGTACCTACCTCGACTGCGAGCGTCTGGACTACGAGTACACCGAGATCCAGAGCCCATCGCTCGAACCCATCGCGGCCCGCGGCGCGCGCGAGGCCCACGCTCACGCGGGCGAGCCGGTCATGGTCGACGATGCCGGACTGTTCGTCGACGCGCTCGAGGGCTTTCCGGGCCCCTACTCGGCGTTCGTCGAGGACACCCTCGGGGTCGAGCGCGTCGGCACGCTCGCCCGCGAGGCGGCGACGGACTCGGGCCCGCCCGACGCCGCGGAAAGCGAGCCCACGGTGCGTGCGGCCTTTCGATGTGTCATCGCCTACTGTGACGGCGCAGCGTTCACGGCCGGTCCCGACGTCGACGACGCCGAGGCCGCCAATCCGGCGACTTCCGGTGCGGTCGACCGGAGCGCCGAGCCCCCCGTGAAACTGTTCGCGGGCGTCGTGCGCGGCCGGATCGTCGACGCCCGGGGGGAGGGCGGGTTCGGCTACGACCCGATCTTCGAGCACGACGGCCGGACGTTCGCCGAAATGAGTGGCGAAGAGAAAAACGCCGTCTCCCACCGCGGACGCGCGCTCGCGGCGTTCGCCGAGTGGTACGCCGACCGCTGACCACGAGCGAGCTCCGGCACGGCGGATGGCCGACGGGCGGTCGACGAGCGGGGTCGCCCCGGTCGAGTGCAGTCACCCCTGTCGGACCGACAGGGCTGCGCCGTCCCGACGCCGATCCACAGCCGTGACGACGATCCGGGATGCAACGCCCGCGGACGCCCACCGAATCCCGCCCGAGTGCCTCCCGATGAACTCCCTGCGTCAACGCTGCCGGGCCGCCGACGGGAAGCTATATGCCGGGGCCGCGCGATCCGTTCGGCATGAGCGACGCTACGCGTACCACCGGGCGGCCGACCGCGCTCGTCACCGGTGCGTCGGCCGGTATCGGGCGCGCGCTGGCCGAGCAGTTCGCCCGCCACGGCCACGACGTCGCCCTCGTCGCCCGGCGCGAGGGGACCTTGGAGGACATCGCCGCGGAGTTCGAGCGCCGCTACGGCATCACTGCCCACGTCCTCGCCATGGATCTCGCCGAACCGGACGCTCCCGCGGAGCTCCACGCCGAGATCGACGGGCGGGGCATCCGGGTGGACGTGCTGGTGAACAACGTCGGTATCGGCACGCAGGGCACGTTCACGGAGATCCCGACCGAGCGCGACCTCGATCAGCTCAGGCTGAACGCCGTCGTCCCGACCCACCTCACCAAGCTGTTCGGGCGGAAGATGGTCGAGCGGGGCGAGGGAAAGATCCTGAACGTCTCCTCGACGGCGGCGTTCCAGCCGGGGCCGCTGATGGCGGTCTACTACGCCTCGAAAGCCTATTCGCTCTCGCTCTCGGAGGCGCTCACCGAGGAGCTCCGCGACGAGGGCGTGACGGTGACGGCGCTCTGTCCGGGCCCGGTTCGCACGGAGTTCCAGGAGCGCGCGGAGATGACCGACACGCCGCTGGGCAGCGGTCGGATGCAGAGCCCGGAGGCGGTGGCGCGCGCGGGCTACGAGGGACTCATGGCCGGCGAGGCGGTGGTGATCCCGAGCCCCCAGTATCGACTGCTGGCGCTGCTGACCAAGCTGACGCCGCGCTCGGTGGCGCGCACGCTCGCCAAGCGGATCAACGCGAGCCGGTAAACTCCCCCACCCTTACTCCCTCGCCAACCCGCGGCTCGGTCGTCGAGAGTGGGGATTTGATGTGGACTCCCGGCTCTCAGGTCGCCCCAACGGGGGCGAACCCAGCGCCGTTCAACATCCCACCATTCACACGCACGTCTACTGGTGCGTCTGCGCTCCCCGGCTTGGGCGAGGAACGCAGTC
>PXRN01000021.1 GCA_003021045.1 Halobacteriales archaeon QS_4_69_34
CGAGGTCTACGCCGCGAACACGCGCGCCTTCGCGTACGGCGTCGGCGAGACCGACGGCGAGGGCAACTGGAAGGCGGGCGAGACGAAACGTCCCATCCAAATCGACAGGAACGAACTCCAGCGGGTGTACCTCGCCAACGCGACGGAGTTCGACCTCATCAACTCGTTCCACACCCACTCGCAGTTCTTCGATTACTACGACCACGGAACGACGCTGACGCCGACGCGCCGGACGGTCGATACGATCATGCAGTGTCAGGCTCAGCGCGGCATCGTCGAGATCGACTACTCCGATCACGAGCCGGGGCTGTACATGTTCCACGCCCACCAGTCGGAGTTCGCCGAGCTCGGCTGGATGAGCTTCTTCGAGGTGGTCTGAATGACGGACGAAACACCCGACGAGAGGACCGATGGCGGGGTGACGGCTGATCGAAACAGAAGCCGATCACTCGGGCTTCCGCGATGGGTGAGCGCCGTGCTCCCGATCGTGTTGTTGGGGCTCGTCTTGGGAGTGTTCGTGCTCACGTCGCCGCTCGCCGGGATCCAGAGCGGCGAACCCTTGCCCGACGTAGCGATCACGCACGCGACGCTCCCCAACGACGAGACGGTCGTGCTCAACGTGGTGAACAACGGCCCCGAGCCGGTCACGATCTCGCAGGTCCTGGTCGACGAAGCCTACTGGAACTTCCAGGTTCAGGGGGCCGGTGGCGACGACACGTTAGCGCCGATGGAGAGCGCGCAGATCTCGGTTCCCTACCACTGGAACCCGGGCTGGGACCTCAATACGGCGCTCGTGCTCTCGGATGGAACGACGTTCGAGCACACGATCGTCGCCCCGAGCCAATCACCGGGGTTCAGCCTCGACGTCCTCTGGACGCTCGCGCTGATCGGCCTGTTCGTCGGGGTGATCCCGGTCGCGCTCGGGATGCTCTGGTTCCCCTATCTGCGGTCGATGAGTGATCGCTGGCTGCACGCCGTGCTCGTCTTCGCCGCCGGCGTGCTCGCCTTCCTCGCGATCGATGCGGGCTTCGAAGCGATCGAGCTCACCGAACAGGTGCCGAGCGCCTTCGAGGGCGCGGCGCTCGTCGCGCTCGGCGTCCTCGGCGCGCTCCTGTCGGTGCAGTCGATCAGCTCGTGGCGGGAGGGCCGTGTGGCTGCCGGCAGCTCGCGAGCCAACAGCGGTCTGTGGGTCGCCTACCTGGTGGCGTTCGGGATCGGCCTGCACAATCTCGCGGAAGGGTTGGCGATCGGCAGTTCGTTCGCGCTGGGTCGCGTCTCGCTCGGGGCGTTTCTCGTCGTCGGGTTCATGCTCCACAACGTGACCGAAGGGCCGGCCGTGGTCGCGCCGGTCGCCCGCGACGAACGTCCGTCGTGGTATCACTTCGCCGCGCTCGGCCTGCTCGCCGGCGGACCGGTCATCCTGGGCGGCTGGATCGGGAGTCTGGCCTACTCGCCGACGGTCGGCGCGTTCTTCCTCGCGCTCGGCGTGGGCGCGATCCTCCAGGTCGACTGGGAGATCGTCAAGATGGTTCGCCAGGCGGGAGGGCGTGCGACGAGCGCGCTGAACCTCCTCGCGTTCCTCGCCGGGCTCGCCGTCATGTACGCGACCGACCTGTTCGTCGCTATCTGACCGCCGATCGATCGTCGACTCGTGTGTCCATCGTCGTTTTCCGGCCCCTCGGTCCCTCGTGGGGACCGCCGTGGCCGGGGCTGGCACCCGCCAGTAGGTCGGTGGTGAGCCGTACGGGAAGGGCCCGACAGCGGAGCGCCGCTTCGGCCGGAAGTGTGCCCTCGACGCCGTTCGCCCGGCCGCGACGCGTAGCTTTTTGCCCGCCCGCCCGCTCACCGGCCCCATGTCCGAGTTCGGCGTCGTCCCCGTCGAGGCCATCCGGGAGGGCAGGGCCACGGACGCCTACTTCGAGCGCACCGTCGAGACCCTCGAACACGCCGGGAGGAACCCCCACGTCGTCGCGGAGGTGACCGCCGACCAGTTTCCCACCGGGGAGTTCGAGTGCGTCGCGGGGATCGAAGACGCCGCGGCGCTGCTGGCCGGTCGGGCCGTCGACGCCGACGCGCTCCGGGAGGGGCAGCTGTTCGACGGCGGCCCCGTGATGCGGATCGAGGGACCCTATCTCGCGTTCGCCCGGTTCGAGACCGCCCTGCTGGGATTTCTCTCCCAGGCCTCCGGGATGGCGACGAACGCTCTCGACGCCCGGCGGGCCGCCCCGGAAGCGTCGCTGCTGTCCTTCGGCGCGCGTCACGTCCACCCTTCGATCGCCGCGGTCGTCGAGCGCGCGGCGCTGCTCGGCGGGTTCGACGGCTTCTCGCACGTCGCGGCGGGCGAGCTCCTCGGGCGGGAGGCCAGCGGGACGATGCCCCACGCGCTCGTGATCTCCTTCGGGCGCGGAAATCAGGAGGTCGCCTGGACGGCCTTCGACGAGGCCGTCGCGCCCGACGTACCCCGGATCGCGCTCTGTGACACCTACTCCGACGAGGTCGAGGAGGTCCTGCGCGCGGCCGAGACGCTCGGCGAGGCGCTCGACAGCGTTCGCATCGACACCACCAGCTCGCGGCGGGGCGACATCCGCCACATCCTCCGGGAGGTGCGCTGGGAGCTCCGCGCGCGCGGCCGTGCGGACGTGGGACTGTTCGTCAGCGGCGGGCTCGGGCCCGTGGACCTGCGCGAGCTCCGGGACGTGGCCGACGGGTTCGGCGTCGGCGGCCACGTCTCGAACGCCGACCCCGTGGACTTCGCCTTGGACGTCGTCGAGGTCGACGGCGAGCCCGCCGCCAAGCGCGGGAAGCTCTCCGGGGCCAAGCAGGCCTACCGGACGCCGGCGGGGGGCCACGCCGTCGCGCTGGCCGACGCCGACGGCCCCGCGGGCGAACCCCTCCTCGAACCGCTGCTCCGCGACGGCGAGGTCGTCCGGGAGTTCGACCTCGACGCGGCGACCGATCGGGCGTGCGCGGACGCCGAGCGGGTCGGGTTCGGCGGGCCGGGGAGCGGGGCGAGGTGATCGCGTTCGAGCCCGCCCGTCTCGCCGGCGCGATCGAGGACTACCTGCTCGGCTGGGTGCTGCTGTCCGTGACCGTCGGCTTCCTCGTGCCCGACATCGCCGTTCTCGCGCCGCTCTCGACGCCGATCCTCGCGGTGATGGTCGGCAGCGTCTCGCTGACCCTCTCGCCGGGGACCTTCCGGCAGGTTCGCCCGCGGGCGCTCGTGACGATCCTCGCCGTCCAGACCGGGATGGCCCTCGCCGCGTTCGGGATCGCCCGGGCGCTCTCGCTGTCGCCCGCACTCACGCTCGGTTCGTCGTCCTCGGGGCGGTCACGCCCGAACTCGTCGCACCCACGATGACCGACCTCGCCGGCGGCGACACCGCGCTCGCGGCGGTCGTGCTGGTCGCCGTCGGGCTCGGGAGCGTCGCCGTCGTCCCCACGGTCGTCGGCCTGCTGGTCGGCGGGATCGAGATCGACGCCGGCCGGATAATCGAAGGGCTCGCACTGGCGGTGGTCGGGCCGATGGTCCTCGCCGTCCTCACCCGGGCGCGCTTTCCCGACCGGGTGGGCCGCTACGACGACTACTACCCCTCGGTGTCGGCGCTGATGGTCGTCCTCGTCATCGGCATCGTCACCGCGGCGAACGCGTCGCTGCTGCGTTCGAGTGGGTCCCTCCTGCTCGTCGTCGCCGTCGGTGCCGCCGCGCTCAACGCCGTCGGGTACGCCGCGGGCTGGCTCGCCGGAAGCGCCTTCTCCCGGGCGGAGCGGATCGCGGCGCTCTTTTCGGTGGGGACCCGCGACTTCGCGGTCGCGGCCGGCCTCGTCGTCGCCGCCGGGTTCCCCGCCGCGGCGTCGCTGCCGGCCGTGACCTTCGGCGTCGTCGAGATGGCGTCGAGTGCGGCGCTCGCGCGACTCCTTTCGCGGTAGCGACGGTCCGGGGGTGGTGGAGAGCCGGAGCGAGTCGACTCCCGAACGACTTTTGATCGCTGGCAGCGTAGCCCGATGGGCGGCAGGGAGCGACCGGCCACCGCACGCGGCGATCGCCGCGCAGCGAGGAAAGTCCCCCCACCCGCCGGGCAGGCGACCGGGCGCAAGCCCGGAGCGGGAGACCGCTGGCGCTGGAACAGCAACGACACGTCCCGTCCCGAGCGATGAGGCGCGCGACCCGACCCGCGAGGGAAGGAAGCTAACCCGCCGAGCGCGAGGCACTACGTGCCTCGGAACGGGCGAGCGGGCGCTGCCCGCGAGTCGACGGACGGGGATCGATGGAACGGCGAATCCTCGCCGGTGCAAGTCCGCGCCACGGCGGCGCGAGCCGCCACGGTAGCCCGGCGTGCGGCGCGGACGCTCAGCCGAATGCCGGTATCGGGGCCGCCGCGGCCCCGACGACAGAAGGGGGCTTACGACTCTCAGCCGAACCTTTTGCGAGGGATCGAGCGAGCCGAAGGCGAGCGAGATTCCTCGCAAAAACGTTCATGAAAGAGCCGCACCGCCACCGCACGGTGTCCGCACGGGGGCTGCCTGGTTCCGGGGTACGCGGTCGTCCGGGTTCTCATGGAGAGCACTCGCGGGACGGCTATCGGCGGCCCTCGGGTCGCCGCACGGGCCTACAGCGGCTCCTTCCGGCCGGCGATCACCGTCACCTCAGCGTCTTGGACGAACCGCTCAGCGCGCTCGTCCAGACGGGTGCGGAGGTCGTCCTCGAACGTGCTCTTGGCCTCGCCGAACGTCGCGGGCGAGCAGTACGACAGCGAGAGGACGTAGCCGACGACGCTCTCGACGTCCCACTCGCGTTCGGACTCGAAGACTGCGACCTCGACGTCGGTGAATCCGAACCCTTCGATCAGTTCGTCCCATGGGTCGTCGTATTCGACCGGTCCGGTCCTGGCAGGCAGATTCCCGACGTGCTCGTTGGCGAGCGCGTACACGTCGTCCTGCCACGCCTTCGTTCCCCGGGTGAACCACTCCGCGTCATTGCAGATCGCGACGCCGCCCTCGGGCTCGGTCAGCCGGTGGATACGCTCGAGCGTCCGCTCCTGATCCATCCAGTGGAACGACCGCCCCATCGTCACCAGCCGGAACGTCCCCAGGTCGCCGTCGAGGTCCGCGTCCGATCCGACGATCCACTCGACGTTCTCCCTCCTCGCCGCGTCGGCCCGCCGACGCGCCCGCCGGAGCATCTCTTCGTTCGGGTCCATTCCCACCACCTCGCCGACGTGCGCCGCGAGCGGGACGGCGATCTGGCCCGTTCCACAGCCGAGGTCGAGAACGCGGGACGACCCGTCCAGATCGAACCTATCGTCGAGGTATCGGATGGCTGCCGCGCCGTACCCGGGCCGGTAGCTGGCGTAGTACGCCTCCGTGCTAGCAAAGGGGTTCGAACCGTCGTCGGAGGACATGGAGACTTCCGTCCGCCGGGCGGGGCCGGGGCGACTTACGTCTTCAGGTAGAGGGTCGCACGGAGCAGGCGCGGCGGCCGCCCACCCGTAAGCGTAATGCTCGCACCGTCCGTCGCCTCGTCGATGGCCGGTCGCGTCCTGCTGCTCGTCGCGCTCGTCGTTCTCGGCGGCTGTGTCGCGTTCTCGGGGTCACCCACGAGCGGACCGGACGTCTCCTCGTCCACGGCGACCGGCCCCGACGACCCGCGGGAACCGTCGACGCTCGTCGTCGGCATCGACGCCCCCGGCTCGCGCGCGTTCGAGCCGCCCGTCCGGCGAGCACTCGCCTACTGGGAGCGAAACGCCGAGCGCTACGCGGACGCCCCGATGACGTTCAGGCTCGTGCCGGACGCGGCCGACCCCGACGTCACCGTCGCGTTCGTACCGACTATCGACGACTGCGGCGCACACGAGCACACCGCCGGCTGCGCGCCGCTGCTCACCGACTCGGCTACGGCGGACGACGCCGAGGTTCGGGTGCTCGACGACCTCTCGAACGCCTCGACGTCGCTGGTCGTCGAACACGAACTCGGCCACGTCCTCGGGCTCGACCACGGCGACGCCCCGCAAGCGGTGATGGCTCCCCGGACGACGCTCACGACCCGGCCCGAACCCGATGCCAGCGAGCGCGCGCTGCCGTGGGCTTCCTCCACGCTCTCGGTGTTCGTCGAGCGGAGAACCGGACCGAACGCCTCGGGGACCGAGAGCACGGTCGGCGGACGAACGGCTCCCGGCGACCGAACAGCCGGCGACCGGACGGCCGCGGGGGAGCGCGGCGTCCGCGGCGAGCAGATCGAGCACGCACTCGGTTACTACGCCCGCGGCGCGGGCGGCACGGTACCCGAGAACGTCTCCTTCGAGCGCGCCGCGTCCCCGGAGAACGCCGACGTGGTGGTCCGCTTCGCCGACCACTCGCCCTGTGGCTCCGACCGCGGCTCGTGCGGTTCGGTGCTGGGGACCGATCCCGACGGCGACGGCGCGCTCGAAACCCACACGAAGCTCACGATCACGCTGACCGATCTCGACGGCGAGGCGGTCGGCTGGCACGTCGCCCGCTGGCTCGGCTACGGGTTCGGCCTCGACGGACGGGAGTACCCACCGGTGCTGCGCGAGTCGGCGAGCTACGGGGAGCGCCGAAGCGCGTGGTGGTCGACCGCGTGAGTCAGCGTCCGTCCGTACCGAGCAGCGTCGAGACGCGCGCGTTCTCCTTTAGCCGAAGGCCCGCGTCGGGCACCGCGAGCGGCACGGGCGGCAGCGACACAATCCGTAGCGTCGGGTGGCTCGCGCCTGCTTCGAGCAGCGCCTCGCGGGGCTGGAGCAGGACGGTCCCGTCGGCATCGAGCGTCTCGTTATACGCGAGGAGGTACCGCCCGCCGTCGAGGATCCACCAGCCGTAGTCGTCACCGGCGTCGCGTTTCTCGGTTTCGACGGGCCGGGTTCCGGCGGGTTCGAGCTCGCCGCCGCCGAAGTCGATCCGGCCCGGCGATTCCACCCGTCGTATCCCCGCCACCGTCAGGTCGATCCCCCGGCCCTCGGTCTGGGTGTCCTCGTGGACGATCCCGTCGACGCACGCGAGGAGGTCGTCGGTCATGCGCGGACGTTCGCGCGCCCGACGCAAAAACGCGCGGGCCGCATGACAGCCCCTCCTCCCCTCCCCTCCCCTCCCCTCCCCTGACCGATCCGCGGCGGCGCGTCGGCGTGAGGGAGCTACTCCTCGAACCCCTCCTCCCACCGGAACGTCCCGTTTCGCTGGATTACCTCCTCATCGACTTCCAGCCGCGAGTCCTCGCTCGTGTCGGTTATCAGGTCCACGTGAACGGCGCTATCGTTGCCCGCCTCGCCCGCGGGCAGGCAGGCGTCGTAGGCCCGCCCGACGGCGAGATGGACGGTTTCGGCCATCTTCTCGTCGAAGAGGATGGTGTCGGTGGCGCGGTCGATGCCGCGGTTCATCCCGATCCCGAGCTCGCCGAGTCGGCGCGCGCCCGCGTCGGTGTCGAGGATGTCCGTCAGGACGCCCTCGTTCTCGGTCGCGCCGTGTGCGACCACCGCGCCGTCCTCGAAGCGCAGCCACGGGTCCCGGACGCGCTCGCCCCGCAGGGTCATCGGCACGTCGAAGCGAACCTCGCCCTCCGTGGCGTGCGGGGCCGTGAACACTTCGCCGGAGGGCAGGTTGTGGGAGTCGTAGGCGACCGAGGCGGCGCTGTTGACCGCGGTGCGGCCCTCGATCGACATCGTGAGGTCGGTCTCGCCCGTGACGAGCCGTACTTCGCTCCCCCCGTCGAGGATTGCCTTCAACCCACCCATCTCCTCGGCGAGGGACTCCCAGTCCCGGAGCACGGCGTCGTAGACGAAATCTCGATACGCCTCGTAGCTCATCCCCGCCTGCTGGGCGAACGACCGGGTGGGGTGGAGTGTGCCGACCCAGTCGGTGTCCATGTACGCCTCCCGTACGGGTTTCCGGGCCTCGTCGTGGGCCGCCCGCGTCGCACCGGGCACGTCGGCGGTGGCACTCGTGTTCCGACCGCCGCTCAGACGGAGCACGGCGTCCGCGTTCTCGTACAGCGCCAGCTCGTGTTCGGGCGTCTCGAACGCTCCCCCGTGAGCCAGCAGGTGTGCGCGGGTCAGTTCACCCGAATCGTACGTCGTCACGAGGTTCGCACCGCGCTCGCCCAGTACCTCGGCGACGGCGACCGCGAGGTCGTGGGCGTCGACGCCGACGCTGACCACGACGTCGTCGCCGGCTTCGATCCGTGCGCTCCAGTCGACCAGTGTCTCGGCGTGCTCGCGTACCCGCTCGTCCATGGGTCGTCTCGCGCCGGCAGCGTCAAAGTCCCGCCGGTCGCGCCGACACGCCGGGTAGCGTCGCGCGACCCCACGGCTGCTCTCGGTGCCGGCTACGGATAGACGAGCACGGTCGCGCCCGCGGCGTCGAGCACGACGACCTCCTCGCCGGCGGCGCGCTGCTCGGTCTCGATCCCGACCGCGTCGCCGTCGAGGACGACCGTCTCCCCACCGGTGTCGAGCTCGATTTCGCCCGCTTCGCGCTTCCGACGGGCGATCTCCTCGGGCGGGGCGGCTTCGAGCGCGCCGATCACTTCGCCTGCCCGGTCGCGGAACTCGGGACCGATGACGCTGTGATCGGGATCGACGCCGACGGGCACACGTTCAACCTCGGGCTCGCCGCGCTCGATCCCGACGGGCGCGTTCACCGTCGCGGCCAGGTCGCTGGTGTCGAGTTCGACGCGGTCGGCGTCCGCCCCCTCGGTGTCCGCCCGCCCGCCGTTCGTTGCCCCGATGGCCGTACCGTCGTCCCCGTCGAGATAGACCGCGACGCGATTCAGTTCGGCGTTGAGCGCCACCCCTTCGTCCGATTTCCACGCACGGATCGTGCTCGCCACGTCGGCGATCAGTGCGCCGCGCCGCGCTGCTCCGTCGTCGTCCGGTTCGAGCTCGGGCCAGTCGGCCGCGTGGACGCTGCCAACGGTGTTCGGCAGGTGGTGGTAGGCCTCCTCGGCGAAGAAAGGCGCGAACGGCGCGAGCATCCGCAGCGAGGCCGAGAGGGTAGTCGAGAGGGTCCGCCGGGCGGCCGCGCGCTCGGCGGGGCTCCCCTCGTACAGCCGACCCTTGACGAGTTCGACGTAGTCGTCGGCGAGTTCCTCCCAGACGAACTCCCGAACCCGCCGGAGCGCGCTGTCGAAGCGGTAGGCGTCCATGTCGGCCGCCACTGCCTCGGCGACCCGCGAGCACCGCGAGAGGATCCAGCGGTCGGCGTCGTGGTAGGTCGGTTCCGCTCCCGTCGCCACACCACCGGTCGCCGCGTCGCCCGCGTCGCTCGCGCCGTCGAGGTGGCCCGCCGCGAACCGCGTGACGTTCCAGCACTTCGTCAGGAATCGCGAGGCGCTCGTGACCTCCTTTGGCTGAAATTGGATGTCGCTGCCGGGCTGGCCGCCCAGCGCGATCGCCTGCCGGAAGGCGTCCGCCGAGTGCTCCTCGATGACTTCCTCGGGCCGGACGAAGTTATCACGGGATTTGCTCATCTTGTTCCCGTCCGCGCCGAAGACCATCCCGTGGATCAGCGCCTGCTCCCACGGCTTCTCGCCTTCGAGCGCCGCCGTCCGGAGGAGGGTGTAGAACGCCCACGTCCGGATGATGTCGTGGCCCTGCGGGCGGAGCGTGACCGGCTCGAAGTCCGCGTCGGGCCACCCGGAGACGTGCAGCGGCGAGATCGACGAGTCCATCCACGTGTCCATCACGTCCGTCTCTCCCACCCACTCGCTCGCCTCGCAGTCGGGACACGCCTCGATCCCGGGAGCGTCCTCCGTGGGATCGACCGGCAGCTCCGCAGCGTCGGCGACGTGCCAGTGCCCACAGTCCGCACAGGACCACGCCGGGATCGGGGTAGCGAAGACGCGCTGGCGACTGATCACCCAGTCCCACTCCATGCCCTCGGTCCACTCCTCCAGCCGCTGGTACGTGTGTGCGGGGATCCACTCGACCTCGCGGGCGGTGTCGAGGATCTCGTCCCGATCGACCCGGACGAACCACTGCTCTTTCGAGAGGATCTCGATCGGCGTGTCACACCGCCAGCACGCCCCGACTGACTGCTCGATCGGCTCCTCGCCCACCAGATCGCCCGATTTCTGAAGCGCGGTGGCGATCTCCTCTTTGGCGTCCGCGATTTCGAGTCCGGCGAACTCGCCCGCCAGCTCCGTGAGGCGACCGTCCTCGGCGACCGCCTGCCGGAGATCGAGGTCGTACTCGGTCCACCACGCGGCGTCCTGCTTGTCGCCGAAGGTACAGACCATCACCGCGCCGGTGCCGAACTCGCTATCGACGGCCTCGTCCGCGAACAGCTCGACAGCCTGTCCGAACACGGGGACCTCGAAGCGCTCCCCGACCCGCCCCGCGTAGCGCTCGTCGTCGGGGGAGACGGCGATCCCGACACACGCCGCCAGGAGCTCGGGCCGGGTGGTGGCGATCTCGATCCCGTCGTTGCTCGCGTTCGCGCCCGCGTCGCGATCGTGCGCACCGCCGTTCGTTCTCTCGTCCGCGCCCGCGAACGCGAGGGTGTAGAGCACCCCCGACCGGTCGACGTTCTCGACCTCGGCGTCGGCGATGGCGGTCTCACAGCGTGGACACCAGTTGACGGGGTGTTCGTCGCGATAGACGTACTCGTCGTCGCTCATCTCGACGAACGACCGCTGGGTCTTCGCCCAGTAGGCGGGGTCCATCGTGCGGAACTCGTGAGACCAGTCCTGGGAGAGCCCCAGCCGTCCCATCGTCTCCTTCATCGACTCGATCTGGGCCTCGGTGTGCTCGACACACCACTCGCGGAACTGCTCGCGGGGGACGTCCGTTCGGTGGATGCCGTGCTCTTCCTCGACTTTGACCTCGGTGGGCAGACCGTGACAGTCCCAGCCCTGCGGGAACAGAACGTCCTCGCCCCGGAGGCGGCGATACCGGGCGGCGAAGTCCATGTAGGTCCACCCGAGCGCGCTCCCGATGTGGAAATCACCCGTCGGATAGGGTGGCGGCGTGTCAATCACGTAGTCCGGCGCGTCGGTGTCCTCGTACGCGTAGCGGTCGGACTCGGCCCATCGCTCGCGCCAGTTCGCTTCGCTCGCTTCGGGATCGTAGCTCTCGGGTATCTCGGTCATATGTTCGGTGTCCGTCAACTCGCCGTCACCGCGCTCGCTGTCGGTTCGCCGTCGGCGTCGATCGCCGGGCGCGCTGTACGCTTCGTTCTCGTCGGCTCCGCGGGACACACCCGCGGCTGCGGGGTATCTCGCGCCAAAACGGCTGGTCCGTGGCCGATCACCGACGTACTACCGACGACATCAGGCCCATACCCGTGTCCAGACGGGTGGGTGGTATAAACGTTCGCGTCTGGCCGGCGGCGCTTCGGTCGCTCACAGCCGGACACCGTCGCGCGCTGATCGGGGTCACGGCCGGACCACAACGCCTACCCGCTCGCCCCGCGGCGGCTCGGCCATGCAGCTAGGGATCGTCGGACTCGGGCGGATGGGGCGGATCGTCGCCGAGCGCGTCCTGGCGGCAGGCCACGAGGTCGTCGCGTTCGATCCCGACGAGACGGCACTCGCCGAGGCGACCGGGGCAGGCGCGACCCCGACCGACTCCATCGCCGACCTCGCGGAACGGCTCGGCGAGCGAAAGCACGTCTGGCTGATGGTGCCCGCCGGCGAGGCGGTCGACGCCGCGCTCGACGAGCTCGACAGGCATCTCGGGGCCCACGACGTCGTCATTGACGGCGGCAACTCCCATTTCACCGATTCGACCCGCCGCGCCGCCGCCGTCGAGGCGGCGTATCTCGACTGTGGGACCTCCGGCGGGCCGGCCGGCGCGGAGCTGGGGTTCTCGCTGATGGTCGGCGGGCCCGAGTGGGCCTACGAGGAGCTCGCGCCCGTCTTCGACGCGGTGGCCACCGGACCGGCGGGCCACGAACGGCTGGGACCCTCGGGGGCAGGCCACTACGTCAAGATGGTCCACAACGGCGTCGAGTACGCGCTGATGGCGGCCTACGGCGAGGGCTTCGAGCTGCTCGCCGAGGGTCGTTACGACCTCGACCTCGAAACGGTCGCGCGGACGTGGAACAACGGGTCGGTGATCCGGTCGTGGCTGCTCGAACTCTGCGAGGAGGCCTTCCGCGAGGAGGGGGCGGACCTCGGAACGGTTGCCGACCACGTCTCGGGGGGCTCGACGGGGACGTGGACCGTCGAGGAGGCGCTCTCCCAGGAGGTGCCCGTCCCCCTCATCTACGCCGCGCTCGCCGAGCGCTTCGGCAGCCGAACGGGCGAGCAGGGGCGGTTCGCCCGGCGGCTCGCCAACCGCCTGCGCTACGGGTTCGGCCGCCACGAGGTCCGACGGATCGAGTGAGGCCGCCGAGAGCACGGCGATCACGCTCGGCCGACGAGCCGACCCGCCGCCGGACGCGACTCGCTGCCGCCGGACTCGCTGTCGCCGAATCGAGTTCCCGGTGGGGTCGGTGATCGCCGGCCCCGGACGTCGGCGGGGCATCGCAACACAGTTAACGAGTACCCCCCTTCCCACCGGTATGGTCGATCCAGTGGGCGTCGCCCTCGGAGTCACGCTGGTGGTCGTCGTCCTGGCCGTACACTTCGCCGCTGGCACCGATCGCACCCTTCCCGGGGACATCTCGGGGGAGGTGCTCGAACGCCGCGCCGAGTCGGTTCCCGAGACCGATTTCGCCGAGCCGATGAACCGCTCGGTCGGCGGCGGGGGCGTCCCCGCGGGCGCGGTCGGCGGCGGGGAAGCCGGCGGCGAACTCGGGGAGGGCGAAGCCGGTGCCGAGGACGCCGGCCCCTCGGCGATCCCCGACGACGAGGCCGAGACCTTCGAGGTCGAG
Organism: Halobacteriales archaeon QS_4_69_34; assembly: GCA_003021045.1. GTDB lineage: Archaea > Halobacteriota > Halobacteria > Halobacteriales > Halococcaceae > PXRN01. The sequence goes on from PXRN01000021.1 coordinate 12,823, forward strand.
TACGCAAAGGAGGGCGAGACCGTCGAGGTCAAAGAGAACGAGCACCTCCTCGAAGCCGGCGAGGACGAGGGCTGGGATCTCCCCTATGCCTGCCGGGAGGGCCAGTGTCTCTCCTGTGGGGGGCTCGTCACCGACGGTCCCTCCGAGGACTACCTGACCCACGACAGCCAGGAGATGCTCAGCGAGGACGAACTCGACGACGGCTACACCCTGACCTGCGTCGCCTACCCGACCGCCGACCTCACGCTCGAAACCAACGAGGCACCGTAGCGGGCGTTCGGTCGGTAGCGTCGAGGAGCGGCGGTCCCGGAGCCGGACGAATCGCCGGCGCAGTTAGCAGGGAGTTCGATGTCGAGCCACCCCCTTGCTCATCCCTCCACGCTCCGTGGGGCGTCACGGACGATCCCGAAGTCCTCGTCCGGCCCGCCGACTGTCGTTCGGTCTGCCGGCTCGCTCGTCCGTGGCTTACAACAGCTCCTCGACGGCCGCGGCGACCTCTTCGGGCGTGTCGCCCACGGAGACGCCGGCGTCGTCGAGCGCCGCGATCTTCGACTCCGCCGTGCCGGTTCCCGATCCCGAGACGATCGCGCCAGCGTGACCCATCCGCTTGCCCGGGGGAGCGGTCCGGCCGGCGATGAACCCCACTACCGGGGTGGTCATCTCGCTCCCGATGAACGCGGCGGCTTCCTCCTCGTCCTCGCCGCCGATCTCCCCGCACATCACCACCGCGTCGGTCGCGGGATCGGCCTCGAACAGTCCGAGTGCGTCCACGAAGTCGGTGCCGATGATCGGGTCGCCGCCGATGCCGATCGCCGTCGACTGGCCGAGCCCGCGGTCGGTGAGGTTATCGACCACCTGGTAGGTCAGCGTCCCCGACCGGGAGACGAGTCCGACGTTCCCCGCGGAGAAGATGTTGCCCGGCAGGATGCCCAGCTTGGCCTCGCCCGGCGTGATGAGGCCCGGGCAGTTCGGTCCCACGAGGCGGGTGTCGACTTCCGAGAGCCGCTTGTGGACCCGGCTCATGTCCTGGGTCGGGATGCCCTCGGTGATCGCCACCACCAGTTCGAGGGGGGAATCGAGCGCCTCGAACAGCGCGTCCGCCGCGAACGCCGGCGGAACGAGCACGACGGACGCGTCGGCGTCCTCCTCGCGTGCGGCCTCGCTCACCGTGTCGTAGACGGGGACGCCGTGGACCGCCTCGCCGCCCCTGCCCGGGACCGCGCCGGCGACGACGTCCGTCCCGTACTCGATCATCTCGCCGGCGTGGAACTCGCCCTCGCCGCCGGTGATGCCCTGTACGACGACCCGGGTGTCCTCGTCGACGAGGACGCTCATCGGCTCTCGCCCCCGTTCGCCGTCTCTCCACCGCTGTCCGCGCCTCCGCCGCTGCTTCCTGCGAGCTCGACCGCGCGCTGGACGGCCCCCTCCAAGGTCTCCTCGACGTCGATCTTCTCGGTATCGAGGATCTCCATGCCCTCGACGGCGTTCGTGCCCGCCAGCCGCACGACGACCGGGTTCGGGAGCTCCTCGAACGCGCCGAGGGCGTCGTTGATTCCCCGGGCGACCTCGTCGCCGCGGGTGATCCCGCCGAAGATGTTGAAGACGACCGCGTCGACGTTGCTGTCGGAGAAGACGACGTCGAGGGCGTTCGCCACCCGCTCGGCCTTCGCGCCGCCGCCGATGTCGAGGAAGTTCGCCGGTTCGCCACCGTAGTGGTCGACCAGATCGAGCGTGGTCATCACCAGCCCCGCACCGTTGCCGATGATACCGACGTTGCCCTCCAGACGGACGTAATCGAAGCCGTACTCCCCGGCCGTGCGCTCGAGGTCGTCGCCGTAGGAGGCCTCCTCCATCCCGGCGAGGTCGGGATGGCGAAAGAGCGCGTCGTCGTCGATGTTGAGGACGGCGTCCGCAGCGACGACCCCCTCGTCGTCCGTGACCATCAGCGGGTTGATCTCCGCGTCGGCAGCGTCCCGCTCCTCCCAGAGGTCGTACAGGGTAGTGAGGACTCCGGCCACGTCGCCCGCCACGTCACGATCGACGCCCGCGCCGTAGACCGCCCGGCGTGCCTGGTAGGGATGTATCCCGAAGGCGGGATCGACGTGCTCGCGCGCGATCGCCCCGGGACTCTCGGCGGCGACCGACTCGATGTCCACGCCGCCCTTCGAGGAGACCATCGCCACCGGCCGTCCCTCGCCGCGATCCATCGTCACGCCGACGTAGAGCTCGTTCGTGAAGTCGACGGCGGCCTCGACGAGCACCCGGTCGACCCGGTAGCCCTTGAGATCCATCCCGAGGATGGCGTCGGCGGCCTCGCGGGCTTCCCTGTCGTTCTCGGCGATTTCGATCCCCCCGGCCTTCCCGCGCCCGCCGACCTGCACTTGGGCCTTGATCGCCACGGGATAGCCCACCGATTCGGCCGTCGAGAGGGCGTCCTCGACGCTCTCGGCCAGCGCGGCGTCGGGCGTCGCGAGCCCGGCCTCGGCGAACAGTTCCTTCGCTTGGTACTCGTGGAGCTTCATCGGTGTCCGACTGCGCGAGCGATGCGCATAAAACCAGCCGTTCGTCCGTCCCGACGACGTGTCGCCGGGCCACCCACGCGTCGGTCGTCGCCCGGGGGACGGCGGCCGGGCCACCGAGAGCCGACACGGGCGGAGCCCGGCGGGGTAGCACGGTCATTCGGAGGTTATTTAGGCGCTCTCGTCGAGCCTCGGGACGAGCTATCATGGACTTGGGACTCGACGGGCGGACCGCCCTCGTGACGGGCGGGGCGGGGCGCATCGGCAGCGAGGACTGTCACACGCTCGCCGCGGAGGGCGCCGAGGTCGTCGTGCTCGACGTCGATCTCGACGGCGCGGAGGGCGTCGCCGAGGAGATCGACGAGGCGGGCGGCGACGCCCACGCCGTCGAATGTGATCTCACCGACCGCGAGGACGTCGCGGCGACCGTCGAGGCCCTCCGCGAGGACACCGGGGGCATCGACGTCCTGATCAACAACGCCGGCATGGTCGACGCGCGCGCACAGCTCAAAGACTACGAGGACGACATCTGGGAGCGCGACGTCGAGATCAACCTCACGGGCACTTATAATATCAGCCGGGAGGTCTTCCCGGCGATGTGCGAGCGGGGCTGGGGCCGCGTGGTCAACATGAGCTCGATGGCCGGCTGGCAGGGCGGGTTCGGACAGGCCTCCTACTCGGCGACCAAGGCCGCCCTGATCGGCCTCGGCAAGACGATGGCCTTGGAGGGCGCTCAAAACGGGGTGACGTCGAACGTCATCGCGCCCTCGATCGTCGTCGGCCAGCTCGCGGACCTCCCCGTCGAGCAGCTGGAGGAGGTCGACGAGTACTTCGCGCGCATCGCCAAGGCGACCCCGATGCGCAAGCTCGGCCGCGAGGAAGACGTCGCCAACACCGTCGCCTTCCTCTGCTCGGAGCAGGCGAGCTACGTCACCGGACAGGTCGTCGGCGTCACCGGCGGCATCGACCTCTTCTCCTTTTGAACGGGCCGAAGACCGGGTGCGGGGGACGGCCGAAGGCCCCTCCCCCCGCCCCGCTCCGCTCCGCCCGGGCCGACGGTCGTCGGCGGGCAGGTCAGGCCGCCGGTCCCTCCTTCGGGTACTGCCCCGTCAGGACGTTGTACGCGACGGCGAACCCGGCCACGACGACCATGAACAGCAGGTTGAATCGCGCGTGCGGGGTGATCGTCCGCTCCCGAGCGAGGTGACTGCCACACTGCGGGCAGGTCGTCGCCGCGGTATCGAACTCAGTTCTACACACCGTACACTCGTGGCTGGTTCGCTGGTGGCTGCCACTCCCCGTCGTGGTGGGGTCGAGTCCGACGAGCCGCTTGAGGGCGATCGTTCGCTCCATGCGCGCCGTTTTCGGCGCGGTCACTTATACTGTCGGCCGAGAGGGGCCCCCGCCCCGAGCTCATCGGCGTGGCGATCGAACCGCGTCGAGTGATCCGTGCCCTCTAAGACTCCTCGGGATCGACGTTGCTGTCCGCACCGGGGATCTCCTCGTAGGACACCGACTCGTGTCGGGCTTCGGTGGCGTAGGCCGGCCAGAAGTGGATCGTGTCGTCGGTGACGTCCGCCACCGACGCGCGGGCCGCCCCGGCGAGCACGCCGCCGTCGGCGTCCCTGATGCTCGTCGTCTCGGCGATCTTCATGTCGCTCAGGAGTTCGTCGTCGACGTCCTCGGCGATGGCGATGTGCAGAGTGGGACCGTCGATCCCGCGGAGCGTGCCGATCTCGCGTTCCTCGGCGGTGACGATCGGCTTGCCGACGTCGTCTTCGGTCACGTCTCCCATGACGGGTCGTTTTCGAGGCGGAGCGACATAACCGTACTGCCCGCCGTGGAGTCGCCGTTTCGCCGCTCGTCCAGTCAGTCGTCGGACTCGGCGGCCCGCTCGCCCGGCTCCCCGGTCCGCTCGTCCGATTCGACGGGTCGCTCGCCGCCCGCAGCGCGTTCGTCGCCCGCCGCGCTCGGAACGCTCGCGGCGGGCGCGTGATCGCTCGCCCCCGTCCCGGTGATCCGCACGTCGGTGACCTTGTATTCGGGCGTTCTCGCCGGCCCGTCGAGGGGTTCCTCCTTGGTCAGGTTGTTCGCCCCGCCGTCGAGGTAGTGCATCGGGACGAAGACCTCGCCGGGACCCGGCCGCCTCGTGACCTGGGCTATCGCCCGGGTCTCGCCGTGGCGCGACGTGATTTCGAGCGCCTCGCCGTTGGCGACGCCGTACTCCGCTGCGGTCTCGGGATGGACCTCGACGAAGCTCCGGTCGCTGTAGGAGGTGGCCCCCTTCTCCTGGAACGTCATCGTCCCGGTGTGGTACTGATAGAGCACGCGCCCGGAGGTCATTACTAACGGAAAGTCCTCGTCGGGCGTCTCCGAGGGCTCGACCGTGTCCGCGGGATGCATGTGCGCCAGTCCGTTCGCGGTCTGGAACTGTTCCTCGTAGGCGTAGGGCGTGCCGGGGTGGTCTCCGTCCCAGACGGGCCACTGGAGCCCCTCGCCGTCGTCGAGCGCTTCGAGGCGCTCGTGGCTCACGCCCCCGTAGATCGGCACCAGCTCACTGATTTCGTCCATGATCTCGCTCGGATGGGAGTACCCCCAGTCGTAGCCAAAGCGCGCCGCGAGCTCCTGGGTGATCTTCCAGTCCGGCTTGACGTTGCCGATCGGATCGATGACGCGCTTGACCAGCTGGACGTGGCGCGTCGAGGACGTGTACGTTCCATTGGATTCCATCGAGGAGGTTGCCGGCAGCACGACGTCGGCGTGCTCTGCGGTGTCGGTGAGGAAGATGTCCTGCACGGCGAGGAAATCGAGCTCGTCGAGTGCCTCCTGGGCGTGTGCGATGTTCGGCTCGGAGATCAGGCTGTTCTCACCCTGGATGAACATCCCTCGAACGTCGCCCTTCGCGGCGGCGAGGAACATGTCGGTGATGCGCAGTCCCTCATCGTCGGGCATTTCATCCACGTGCATCCCGTAGGCGTCGGCGAACTTCTCCCTGTTCTCCGTGTCGGTGACGGACTGGTAGCCGGGGAAGTTGTTCGGGACCGGCCCCATGTCGCCACCGCCACCCTGGACGTTGTTCTGGCCGCGGAAGGGTGAGACGCCCGACTTGGGACTCCCGATGTGGCCCGTCACCAGCGCCAGGTTCGCCATCGCGTAGATGTTCTCCGTGCCGTGGGCGTGCTCGGTGAGCCCGAGCGTCCACCCGAAGACACACGAGTCGGCTGTCGCGATCGTTTCGGCCGCGTTCTTTAGCTCCGCCGGTGGAACGCCGGCCTTCTCCTCGACGAACTCGGGGGTGAACTTCGCGACGCTCTCTTTGACCTGTTCGAAGCCGGTGGTGCGCTCCGCGATGAACGCCTCGTCGTGGAGGTCCTCCTCGATGATGTGCCGGATCAGCCCGTTCAGCCACGTGGTGTCGTAGCCGGGTTCGATCCGGGAGAACTGGTCGGCGTACTCGGCGATCTGGACCTCGCGCGGGTCGAAGACGAGGAGATCGGCGTCGTTGTCTGTGACGTTCTGTTTGATCCGTGTGGCGAGCACCGGATGGGCTTCGGTGGTGTTCGACCCGGTGAGCAGATAGCAGTCGGTCTCTTCGAGCGCCTCCATGCCGACCGAGGCCGCTCCGAACCCCAGCGTACTGGAGAGGCCCGACACGGTCGAGGAGTGACACAGCCGGTTGCAGTTGTCGATGTTGTTCGTCCCGATCACCTCGCGGGCGAACCGCTGCATGACGTAGTTGTCCTCGTTGGTCGCCTTCGAGGACGCCACCAGCCCGAGCGCGTCCGGGCCGTCCTCCTCGACGATCCCGCCGAGCCCGTCCGCGACCCGCGAGAGCGCCTCCTCCCACGACGCTTCACGGAACTCGCCGTCCTCGCGCACCAGCGGCTGGGTCAGCCGGTCGTCGCTGGTGGCGTACCCGTGCATGAACTTCCCCTTCACGCAGGTCGAGATGCCGTTGATCGGCGCTCGCTCGGGGTTCGGGCGCGTCCCGAGGATCTCGCCGTCCGCCGAGAGCACGTCGAACCGACAGCCGACCGCGCAGTACTCGCAGGTCGTGTCGGTCACGTCGATGTCGTTCTCCCGATAGTCGGCCACCGTGTCAGCGATCGAGAACAGCCGCCCCTCCGACATCGCGCTACCGGCGAAATCGGAGACCGTGTGCTCGAACGGCCGCACCACCCGCTCGTTGGCGGTCTCTCTCGCTTGTTCGCCGGCTTTCTCCTTCGCGCGGGCCATGAAGCCCGCGACGCCCTTCGTCTCGGTGTCGGGCGTCTCGCGGGCGTTCGCCGTGTCGTCGGGCGTGCTGCCCTCGCCTGTCTCGCTGTCGGTCATGGTCGGTCCTCTCCCTCGGTCGCGGTTCCGTCGGTCGCGTCCCCCTCGACCGTCGACGCGCTCGCCCGCGGTTCGTTCTGCGTGTCGAGTTCGCGTTTCATCGGCGTCATCTGTCCGGGCTGGTGTTCGTAGTCCTCGCCGACGATCCCTTCGGCGGAGTTCTTGTGGGTGAACCCGGGGATCGGGAGCGTCGTCGCGTCCACGAGCCCCTGCTCGACGAGCGCGCCCGTCGGACAGACGGTCGCACAGTGGCCACACGAGACGCAGGTCGAGTCCATCATCGTCTCCGCGCCACTTTGAAAGCCGATCCGGGTGTCCTCGCCCGAGCCCTCCATCCGGAGGACGCCCTCGACCTGCACGTCGTTGCACGCCTCGACACACCGGTTACAGAGGATGCACTTGTTGCGGTCGATCTGGATGAACGGCGAGGAGTCATCGAGGGGCTCGAGCTCACTGCGGTCGTGCATGACGCCGTAACGGGGCTCGACGACCTCGTTCTGTATCGAGACGTCCTGGAGGTCACACCGGCCGTTCGCCCCGCAGGTCGTACAGAGCAGGTTGTGATCCGAGAGCAGGAGATCGAGGTTCACGTCCCGGGCCTCGCTCGCGGCCGCGGCGTCGGTCGAGACGCTCATGCCGTCTTCGGCGGGGAAGCTACACGAGGGCACGACGCCGTGCTCCTCGGTCTCGACCATGCAGGTCCGACACTCGCTGCGCGGGCCGATCAGCTCCTCGTCGTCGTACGAGCAAAGCGCGAGGACCTCCCCGTCCGTACTGACCGCCTCGCACGCGTCGAGCAGCGTCGCCCCCGCCTGGGTTGCGACCTGCTGGCCGTCGACCGTCAGCGTCGCTGCCTCGCTCGCCCCAGCCACGGGGTCGTTCGCCGTTCCCGGTGCGATGTCCTCGGCTAGCGGTACGTCCGGTTCGGTGTGGGAGTTCTCCCAGATCGGGTCAGTGCTCATCGTGTTCCTCGCTTGCCGTGACCGCAGGTGCCGCGTCGCCGATCGCGGCGCGCGTCGGATCGCGGTGTGTCGGTGCTCGTGGATCGCGGTGTGTCGGTGCTCGTGGCCGTGGTGCTGTCGACGGTAGGGTCACGATCGGTTACAGGTGCCGGCTGGACAGCGCCCCGCCGCGTGGGCGGTGAACTCGGTCTCGAACGCCTCCATCGCCGTCGTCACTGGTCTGGCGGCGTCGCGGCCGAACTCACAGAGGCTGGTCTCGCGCACGACACGCAGGAGCTCGCGGAGCATTCCGTCCGCGAACTCGCCGTCGTAGACGTCGCGCAGGAGGCCCACGAGCTGGGTGGACCCCTCCCGGCAGGGCACACAGCGCCCGCAGTTCTCCTCGCGCGCGAACGTCGCGCGCGAGCCGGCAAGCGCCACCATGCAGGTCGACTCGCCCAGCAGCTCGACGACGCCGTTCGTCCCGAGACGTGCACTCTCGAGTCCGGGTGCGCTCGCGGGCACGTCGAGCGAGCGCGTCAGTCCCCCGAAGACGCCGCCGACGCAGGCGGCCTTCCGTCCCTCGACGGTCTCGACCGCCGGCAGCGCCGCGTCGAGCGTCGCGCCCGTCGAGAGCTCGACCGTCGCCGGGGCATCGACGTCGCCGGCGACCGTGAATAGGCGCGTCCCGGGGTCCGACGACGCACCCGTCATGTCCTCGCCGGCGAGGACGCGCCCGACCTGTGCGAACGTCCTCGGGGTATGGACCAGCGTCGGCCGACCGTCCACCCCGTGTTCGCTCGGCCCGGGGGGCCCGCGACGGGCCTCGATCCGGTGGTTGCCCTCGATCGCTTCGAGCGCCATCGTCGGCTCGCCGGTCTTGTACTCGTCCGGACCGGCGACGATCCGGATCGGAACGTCCATGCGCAGTTCGTCGGCGAGCGCGTCCGCCGCCGCCCGCACGCGCCGGTGGGCGAGCGTCTCGGTCTCGTTGACGTAGACGACGATGTCGGTCGCGTCGAGGGCGACCGCCGCCGCGAGCGCCGGATCGAGGGCCACGAGTGGGTCGCTTTCGAGCAACAGTCGATCCGCCGCCGCGCGAGGGTCAGCCTCGTTCGCGTTCACGACGACGATCGGGTCGCCGTCGGCGGCTGCGACGGCCTCCCAGTGCTCGACGACCGGCGCGTCGGCGGCGACGTCGCCGCGCCCGCGCCCCCGCAGGCCGGCCTCGTCGATCCGTGCCGTCGCCTCACGGGACCGGTCGACGCTGGGCGCGACCGGGGACCTGACGGCCTGGTAGTCGTCGACGCTCGTCGGCCGTCGCCAGCCACAGCCCCCGAGCACCACCCGGTCGCCGACGGCGAGCGGCCCGTCCTCGGGCGTCGGGAGCGTCGCCACCCGTGGTTCGTGCTCTACGACCGCCGTCGCGCCGTCGGTCGGCAGCGTCCCGTCGCCGAGGGCCGCCGCGACCGATCGGACGCGATCGGTCGAACACCGCGCGAAGAAGGCGGTCTCGCCGTCGAGCGTCGCGGCGACGAGCGGTTCGAGGCCCTCGATCCCGGTCGAGCCGACCGCCGCGCTTGCGACCGACGACTCCGGCTCGCGCGCCGCACGGAAAAGCTCCTCCCCGCGGGGCCGGTTCGCACTGCCGGCGGCGACGCGAACGGTCGTCGTCCCTTCCGTGATTGCCTCCCGTTCCATCGTCCACCTTTCCACGCGGAGCGGTATATAGTTTCAGCCTCCCACCCCCTCCCCCTCCTCTCCCGAGGGGCCTGCCCACCCGAACGGCGTGACGTCCGACGGCGGACGGCACCCGACACGGGCGGGCCGACGCGGGTCGAATCGGTCGAGGGGACGCTCCGCGGCGCGAGCGCCGGCCCGCGAGTACCGGGACACGCCAGAAACCGCCACCGCCGTCGCACCACTCCCACCACCACCGCTACCGCCGCTACCGCGAACCTCGGGCCCGCCAGGCCGGCGGCCGTTCGGATCGGGCGCTTCGCTCGACGACCGCACCGAGCGGTCGCCGCTCCCGACAACGCTTATCAGGCTGCTCGCGCTATCGGGGGCTACTGGACTGGCGTGTGGCTGCGATCGACGGCCCGCGCGTTTTCATCATGAGCGAGCACACGCGGTTCGCGGCGGACGCCGGGAGCGTCTGTCCGTTCTGTGCGGTCGGCTGCCGCGTCCGCTACGACGCGGACTCGGGCCGCGCACGCGGCGTCACCGGCGCGGCCGTCAACCGTCGGGGCGAGCTCTGCTCGAAGGGCGTCGCCGCCTTCGACGGCCTCGACGAGGATCGACTGACCGAGCCGTTGGTGCGCCGGGACGGCACGCTCGAACCCGCTTCGTGGACGGAGGCCTACGATCGGATCGAGGCCGGGTTCGGGGGCGTACTCGACGACCACGGCCCCGACGCGCTGGCCTTTCTGGGTGCGCCCCACTGCACGAACGAGGAGAACTACCTGTTCCAGCTGCTCGCGCGCGCCCTCGGGACGAACAACGTCGACAACCGAGCGCGGCTGTGTCACGACGCGACAGCGGCCGCGATGGAGGCGCGGCTCGGCTCGGCCGGAACGACCACCACCCTCGCGGACCTCGCCGCGGCAGACGCGTTCCTCGTGATCGGGTCGAACCCCGCTGCACGACAGCCCGTCGCGTTCGACTCGTACGTCAGGCCCGCCGTCGACGACGGTGCGACGCTGATCCACGTCGATCCACACGCGAACGAGACGACGCGGCTGGCCGACCATCACCTCGCACCCCGGCCCGGCGCGGACGCGCTCGTGGTGGCGCTCCTGATCGACACCGTGCTACGAGCGGGGCTGATCGACGAACGGTTCGTCCACGAGCGCACGACGGGCTTCGCGGCGTTCGCCGCGTCGATGGCCGACTTCGACGCCGGGCAGGCCGCCGAGCGGGCAGGCGTCGACCTCGGGGAGGTCCGTGAGGCCGCACGCACGTTCGGGCGGGTCGATCGGGCGGCCGTGATCGCGGGCACGGGCGTCGAGCCCGCCGACGGGGGAGCCACTCGGAGCGGCCAGGGGACCGGAGGGAAGGAGACGATCGGGACCGACGGGGAGACGGCGACCGCCGAGGCGGGAACCACCCCGACTACCGCCGCGGACGCGCTGCTCGATCTCCTCCTGTTGACCGGGAACTTCGGCAAGCACGGCGTGGGGATGAACCTCTTTCGCGGGCTCAACAACGAGCAGGGCGCGAGCGATGCCGGCGCGCTCCCCCACCGACTGCCGGGCGGCCAGCCGGTGACGAAGCCCGAGGCCCGAGCGCGCGCCGCCGCGGTCTGGGACGTCGAACCGCCTGCCGAGCCCGGCCGGAACGAACTCGATCTCGTGCAGGGCTTCGGCGACGCGGTCCGGGGCGCGTACGTGCTCGGCGAGAACCCCGCCGTGACGAAGCTCGACGACCAGTCGGTCGCGCGCGGGCTCGACTCCCTGGAGTTCCTGCTCGTCCAGGACATCGCCCCGACCGCGACGACCGAACACGCCGACGTAGTACTCCCGGCGAGCGCGTGGGCCGAGAAGGGGGGCACGGTGACCAACCTCGACCGGCAGGTCCAGCGAACGACTCCCCTGCGGAGTCCGCCGGGGAACGCACGCCGGGACTTGGCCGTCCTCCGTGAACTCGGTCGGCGGCTCACCGACCGGGCGTTCGACTACGAGGGACCCGCCGAGGTCTTCGCGGAGCTGACGCGGGTGAGCCCCGACTACGCCGGAATGAGCTACGAGGGGGTCGGTCGAGGGGGCCAGCGCTGGCCGTTTCCCGCGGGTGCCGAGGAGGGCGTCGAGGTCCTCCACCGGGAGCGATTTGCGAACGACGATCGGCGCGCTCCCTTCGGCTCCGCCGTCGATCCGGGGCGCTTCGACGGCGACGGGCGCGGGACCGGCAGCGCACTCGATGGGGACGCGCCCGGTGTGGACGACCGGCTGGCGTTGCTGACGGGAAGCCGGCGCGGGGAGTTCACCAGCGGGACGACCGGCCCCACGGGAGCACGCGGGGCGGTCGACGGGGGACTCGGCGTCCACCCCGCTGACGCCGACGCACGGGCCGTCGCGGACGGCGAGCGGGTCGTCGTAGAGAGCTGTAACGCGAGGGTTCGTGCGACGGCCACCCACACCGAGAGCGTCCGCCGGGGAACCGTCCATCTCCACGCCAGCGTCGCGGAGCCGCTGGTGGGTGAGGGCCGGACCCGGGTGCGGCTCGTTCCCGCCCGAGACCGGGAGGAAGGCGAGCAGTGAGCGACGGAGGAGCCGATGGGGCCGGCGGAGAGCGGCCGGAACGCGACGGGTTCCGCGACGAACCGTCCGGGCCGACGGGCGTCGTGGTCGCCGGTGGCCGCTCGACCCGCTTCGGCGAGGGCGAGAAGGCGCTCGCGGACCTCGGAGGCGTGCCGATGATCCGCCGGATCGCCGACCGGCTCGCCGCGGTCGTCGGCGCGCTCGTGGTCAACTGTCGCGCCGAGCAGGTGCCCGGCTTTCGGGCGGCGCTCGCGGGTGTCGGCGTCCCCCTCGGTTTCGCGCCCGATCCCGTCCCCGATCGAGGGCCGGTCGCGGGTGTCCACGCGGGTCTCGGGGCCGTCGAGAGCGAGCGTGCGTTCGTGACCGGGTGTGACACGCCGTTCGTCAGCCCGGCGCTCGTGACCCACCTCTCCGAGCGGTGTGCGGGCCGCGCGGCCGCCGTGCCCCGGACCACCGACGGCGGACTGCAACCCCTGTGTGCCGTCTACCGCGTCGATCCCGCGCGAGCGGCCTTCGGGAACGCGCTCGCGAGCGGGGAGCGTTCGCTCCACGGCGCGCTCACGGAACTGGACTACCGGGTCGTCGATCCGGAGGAAATCGACGAGTACGCCGCTCCGGGGAGTTTCACGAACGTCAACACGCGGGCGGACCTCGCGGCCGCCACGGCCCGGTTCGAGTAGCACCGGCCGGGAGTGGAAGACGAACCGCCGTCGAGCCGGTCGCCGACGATCGTGCTCTCGCCGGCCATCCTCGTCCGAACCCGCCTCAGTCGTCTCCGCCAGCGAGGGCCTCGCTCAGGCGTTCGCCCTCCTCGTCCGGAACGGTGAGCTCGTGGACCGCGTCGGCTCTCGATCCGCGTATCGCCACGTAGACGGCGTCGAACTCGGTGGTCGGTTCGGTCTCGCCGGTTCTGGATTCTCGCAGAACGCCCGCAGCCGCCCGGACGCTGGTGTGGCCGGCGCGGGAGGCGTAGGACTCGACGAGCGCGACGTCACCGACCTCGATCGAGCTCGAAGTCGGCGCGGTCGATGCGCGCCGTCGTACACGCCCGGCCAGCGAACCGCATCGCCGAGAGCGCACCGGCTCGTCCCTCCACGTCGGGACGTGCCCGCCGTGGGCGGTCCGGAGGACCACGCAGATAGGTGAGATCCACCGCGCTCCCCGGCTCCGGCCCCCCTCCCGGGTCGCCGCTGTCGCCCGCGCCCGTCCCCGGAGCTATCGCATGGGCCGGAAGTCCTGCAGCGGTTTCGTCGGCACGGGCCGACGAAACGTATTCGTCGGTTCCGTCCGGCAGTGTATTCCCTCCCCGGCCTCACGACGTGATATGAGTCTCGACGTCGAGGTGCCGGACCCGCCGCGGCTCGAAACGGGTGTGGACGCCGACCAGTACGAGGACGCCGACGTGGGCGGCGACGAGTACCGCCGCGCGGCGCTTCAGGACTTCCTCGACGAGGGCGCGTGGGCCGAGGCGTTCGAGCAGTGGGCCGAGGGAGCCGAGATGGACGCCGAGGCCTTCGCGGTCGCGCGCGACCTCGGTCTGCTCGGCCGGTACGACTTCTTCTGGGACGACTTCGCCGACCGCGTGGGCTATCACGCCCCCGGCATCCCGGAGGATTGGCGCGAGCGCGACCTCCATCCCGAACTCGACTCGTGGGCCACGGTCTCGGCGATCAACGCCGGGCTCACCGAGCTCGGCCAGATCGTCTGTGAGGTGCTCAAAGAGGACTACATCGACTGGGAGGCCGACTACGAGCCGCCCGAGGACCTCCCCGACTTCTAATGTCACGCCGGTCGGCCGTCGTCGGCGCGAGCACTACCGTCGTGTGGAGTCACGACTCACACGACGGCGGCCGTCGATCGAAAACGGGGACCGGAGCTACTCCCGCGGGACGGCGAGGTTCCGGAGCGTCCCGCCACACTCCGGGCACGCCCCTCCCGGCGGGGACGCGTCGATGCGGCTGTGACAGCTCGTGCATTCCCGGTACGACTCGCCGGGCGTGTAGGGGTCACTTCGGACCATGCCCAACACTACCACCGACCACGCTTAACTGCTATGCTCTAACACACTAGTATGCTATAACGGAAACGTCCTAGTATAAGGTAAGGCCGCTAGCAAGGAGGGCCAAAGAGGGCCGACGGCGAATCGAAGAGGAGAGAGGGGAGAGGTGGGCCCGTCGTCACAGGACGGCTACCGTCGCGCGGCGAGGACGAACGTCTCCCGGCGCTCGTCGGCGCGCTTGACGTCGAATCCAGCACCGGAGAGCGCGTCGGTCGCCGCCGCGAGGGTGAAGCGCTCGTCGGTCGGCGGGCCGCGCTCGCCGGTTCCGTTCGCCGTCCAGTCCGCGATCGCCAGCCGGCCACCCGGCCGGAGAACACGCGCGAGCTCGTCGAGCGAGCGCTCACTACCGAACTCGTGGTAGGTCATCGTCGAGAACGCGCCGTCGAGGCCGCCCGCGTCGAAGGGCAGGTCCGCGACCTCGGCGGTCACGAGTCGAACGTCGTCGGGGACCCCGCGCTCGCGATATCGGTCGTGCATCCCGGACTGGACGTCGACGGCGTGGAGCGTCCCGACGTGGGACGCGACGTCGTCGGTGTAAAAGCCCGTGCCCGAGCCCAGATCCGCGACCGTCGCGTCGGGCGCGGGATCGAGCGCGAACAGCAGCTCCTCGGCCGAAAGGTACGCGTAGCGCGTCGGGTCGTCGAGGCCGTCGGCGCGCTCGACCGGGTAAGTGTGGAAACCCATGCCCCGAGGTGGCGTCCCGGGCGCATAAACCCGCGTCCGATACGGTCGGCGGGCTCGGCTGCCCAGCGGTGCAGTCGGCGCGGCGGGCGCGCCGCAATTAGGCGCGCCCGCTCGTGCGAGGGATGGCCGAGCGAGGGCCTGCGGTGCGGTGAGGCCCGCCGCGAGCGAAGCGATTGGGGGGTCGTGGGCTGTAGAGCGGCTGGGTGCCGTGCGGTCTCCCGTGTGTACCGGCACTCGTGGTTCGCGTCTCGCTTCCACCCGCTTCACGCCAGCAGCGGCGCACGAATCGGCCGAGGAGAGGTCCCAGTCTGGGGCGCGGTGCGGTCGTATGCAGTCGCGATCTACGGTCTCGTGGTTCGCCTCGCGGGACTCGCGTTCGGCAGCGCTCGATCCACACCGATTACGGACGTCGATCGTACGTCCCACCGTCACCGCTCGTAGGTCCCGGTGAGCCGCGCCCACCCGATCTCGGCGTCTCCGAGCGCGGCGTCGAACGCCTCGCGCTCCGCACCCGGGTCGAGGTCGAGAGGCGTCGAGAGCGCGGCGAGCGAGAAGCGATAGGTGTGGACGCCGTCGCCCTCGGGTGGACACGGTCCCAGATAGCCGCTCTCCCCGAAGCCGTTCGTGCCCTGAATCGCCCTCTCGGGGCTATCGAGCCTCCGTTCCCGGGGACGCTCGGCGGGGATCGTCGTCTGGTCGGCATGGCCGCTGCGAGGTCGTCCGTCCACGAGACCGTACCGCCGAGCGATTCATGACCCCCGGGTTCCGTGCTCGGACATGAGCGAACCCTGGCTGATCGACGGCCCGACCGGCGATCCCAACTGCATCCACGAGTGGGATATCAACGGCTCGTACAACCCGTTTCCCGAATAGCCGCCCACACGGCGTTGCACCGGACGAACGACGACGCCACGATCGAGTCGTTCGCCGGCACGAGCAGCCGACAGCCGCGAGGCGGCGGAAGCTATGCTACTGCGTCGAGCGCACGGTGCTGGAGGCCCTACCGTCTCGGCTCGTTCGGCGCGCTCCACGTCGGTCGGCTCCGAAAGGTCGAGGGCGAACTGGTCGGGTTCGTCGAGACGACCACACGGACGCGGTGTTCGTCGCCGTGGTCCCGCCGACCGACGCCAGTGGCTCGGTGGCCTCCTCGTGGGGGACGGAGGTGGAAAGAACGGAGCAGCCGGTGGCCGGTCTCGGGTCGGATCAGTCGGCGACCGCCGCAACGCACTGCGCGTCGGCCATCGCCAGCACGTCCTCGAAGAAGTCGAACGAGTCGTGCGGGCCGGGATTGGCCTCGGGGTGGTACTGGCGGGTGAGCACGCCCAGATCCTCGCTCGCCAGCCCCTCGGGGGTGTCGTCGTTGACGTTCCGTTGGGTGACGTCGAGGTCGCCCGGCTTGGCGACGGTGTAACCGTGGTTCTGTGTGGTCATCACCACCCGGCCCGAGTCGAGGTCCATCACGGGCTGGTTGACGCCGCGGTGGCCGAAGGCCATCTTCTCGGTGCTGCCGCCGAGCGCACCGGCGACGATCTGCTGGCCGAGACAGATGCCCGCGATCGGCACCTCGCCGACGAGCTCGTCGACGAGTGTCCGCGCGTCCGTGAAGTTCTCCGGGTCGCCCGGGCCATTCGAGAGAAAGAGGAGGTCGGGCTCGACGCTCCGGACGTCGGCCGGCGTCGCGTCGTAGGGCAGCTGGTGGACGTCCGCGCCGCGGTCGCATAGTGACGACGCGATCGAGCCCTTCGCGCCGCAGTCGATCAGCGCCACGTCGTAGCGCCCGCCGCCGCGGTGGACCCGCGTTTCGGAAACGCTGACCTGCGAACCGATGTCGACGTGCTCGCTCATGCCCACGCAGTCGTCGAGTTCGGCGCGTGCGGCCTCGGGTGTGGCGTCCTCGCCGGCGGCGATCCCACAGTCCATTGCGCCCTCCTCGCGGACCCCGGTCACCACGTCGCGCGTGTCGAGGCGATCGACGGCCGGCACGCCCTCGCCGTCGAGCCACGCGGCCACGTCGTCGGTGAGCTCGCGCGCGAGGACGGCGTTGGGCTGCACGCGGTCGGACTCGAAGCGCTCCCCTCGGACGCCGTAGTTGCCGATCAGCGGGTAGGAGAACGTGAGCACCTGCTCGGCGTAGGAGGGATCGGTGAGGCTCTCCTCGTAGCCGGTGTAGGCCGTCGTGAACACCAGCTCGCCGCGTGCCCGGCCCGGCGAGCGGGCACGCGCTTCGAGGACTTCCCCACTCTCCAGCGCCACGTAGGCGTCGGTCATTGCGATATGCGTACCGACCCACCCATATTAACTGTTGTGTTCGAAGCGACGTTGCGAAATTCGTAACCGGCAAGTGCGTGTGGCGTCTCGACCGAGCGTGGACGAGCTCGACCGGCGCATCCTCGACGTCCTTCGGCGGGACGCGCGCACGCCCTACACCGCGATCGCCGAGCGCGTGGGCACCTCGGAGGGTACGGTTCGCAACCGCGTCGAGCGCATGAGCGAGGACGGCGTCATCGAGCGGTTCACCGTGGCGACCAGTACGGGCAACGTCAAGGCGATGGTCGAGGTGAGCGTGGCCGTCGACGTCGACACCGCCGCCGTCTCCGATCGGATGGCCGACTGGGTGGAGGTCGACTTCGTCTGGCAGGTCTCGGGCGAGGAGGACGTCGTGCTCGTCGTTGACGCCGCCGACACCGGCAGCGTCAACGAGCTCATCACGCGGGCGCGCGAGCTCGACGAAGTGCTGAGCACGAAGACCCGGCTGATCCTCGACGAACGCCTCGGGTAGTCCCGCCGACGAGTCGGCGAGCGCCCGAGGACGGCGTCGTTCGGTCGCGGGTGCGGTTGCAGCCGCTGTGTGGTGCAGTCGCTGCCGGTGCGGTCAGAGCGGGGCGGTCGGCGCGCGGCTGCGCGCCGCTCGCGCGAGGGGTGAACGCGCCGGGCCGACCGCGGTGGGGCGGGAGGCCCGACGCGTGAATCGGCCCGGGAGGCTCGTGGCCCGCGGTCGCGGTGTGGCGGTGTAGTCGCGGTTCTCGTGTACCGGCACTCGCGGCCCTCGCGCTTGCGCCCGATTCGTCCGATGGCGGCCCGTAGCACGAACGGTTCGAGACTCGCCGGCTCCGGGAGCGGTGTGTTCACACACCGGCGGTCGCGGTCGCTACGAGTGTCGACGCCACCTACGGCCTGAGTGCCGCGTAGGCGACGACGGCGAAGCAGACGAGTCCGAGCGCGACGGCGGCCTCCCCGGACAGCCGCGTCCACCGCTCGACGTTGGCCACCTCGACCGACAGGGCGTCGAGGACCGGCCCGACGAGCAGTGGCCCGCGCACGGCGAGCACGGCACCGCCCATCGTCAGAAACAGCCCGAGCAGCGAGAAGCGCTGTATCGTGCTCGATCGCCCGTCACCGGTCCCCCTAGAACGGTCAGCAGGGTCGCCGCCGACGAGCCGCGGGCCCTCACCCCGGTCGACGACCGTCCAGGAGGCGTCCCTCGCGGACGGGAATCGGTCGGCGTCCGGTTCGAGGCGCTCGGGGTCGATCGAGTCGCTTTCCTCGTCGATCTCGACGAGAAAGTCCGGTTCATCGTCCATGGTCTCCTCTCGGCGTGCGCCCTCGGTCGTCGGGGTCCGGTGGCGGTGGCCGTGAGCGGTCGACGCGGCGGTAAACCGTTTTCGAGACGCACCCGTCGCGCTCTTTTGGCCCCCGGCACGTCCACACAGCGCTCGCTGGGTGTGTCGATCGGAGCCGTGGCCCGGATTCAGTCGTCCTCGGGCGGCGCACCCACGCCGGGCGTCGCCCAGTCGGGCGCGTCGAACTGTGCGTTGCCCTCGTGGACGTACCGGTAGAACCGGCCGATCAGCCGGTAGGGCAGCCAGTCGTCGACCCGGGGCTCGACGCTTCCCGTCCGGATCGCCCGGGCGACGCTCCCGGGCGTGAGGTCCGCGCTGTCGACGCGGGTGTGTGCGCGCCCGACCTCGACCGGGTAGTGAGCGTCCGACCCGCCCGTCATGGGCAGGCCACGCTCCTCGGCGAGGCGCTCGACCCACTCCCGCGTGCGGGGATGCTTGCCGTTGACCTCGATGGCGTCGAAGCCCGCGTCGACCTCCTGTACAGTCGAGTTCCGGTAGGGGTGGGCGATGATCGCCGCACAGCCCCGCGCGTGGGCCATCTCGACCACCGCCGCGGGTTCGAGGGTCCCCGGCTCCGTCTCCCGTGGCGGATCGGGGCCGACCACGAGGACGTGGCCCATCGTGGTCGAAACCTCGATGCCCGGGAGCACGGCCACGCCGGCGATCTCGGGGTCGAACGCGCGGTAGTAGTCGTGGTTGGTGGTGACGACGGCGTCGAGCCCCCGGGCGCGCGCCACGCGGGCGAGCAGCCGAACGCCGAGCGGGTCGTAGGCGTCGCCGAGTCGACGCCGCCCGTGGAAAAAGCGTGTGTGGGCGTGGAGGTCGATGTCGTACACGTCTCCGGGGACGTGCCGGCAGGCCTTTGCCCTTCCGTTGTGAAGCGCCGCGTCATGAACGAACGGGGAGACCGCCGACGCCGCAGCGTGCTCACCGACGGCGGGCAGCGCTCGCCCCCGGCTTCCGCGACCGGCGACGTAACCGACGGGAGCGAGTCGCGCGTGCTGATACTGAACCCGGTCAGCGGGAGCGCCACACACGCCGAGCGCGTCCACGAAC
Source organism: Halobacteriales archaeon QS_4_69_34 (assembly GCA_003021045.1). Taxonomy (GTDB): domain Archaea; phylum Halobacteriota; class Halobacteria; order Halobacteriales; family Halococcaceae; genus PXRN01. Next base: position 32,293 of record PXRN01000021.1, read on the forward strand.
TCGCCGCCGAGCACGGCTTCGCGGTGCGCGAGACCGCGGAGGGGGGCGACGCCGTCGCGTTCGCCCGGGAGGTCGCCGGCGACGCTGATCTCGTCGGGGCCTGTGGCGGCGACGGCACGCTCAACGAGGTCGTCCGCGGACTGTTCGCCGAGCGCGCACTCGATACGACCACCGTCTGTGTGATCCCCGCCGGGACGGGCAACAACTTCGCGGGAAATATCGGCGTCACGGGCCTCGAGCAGGCCTTCGCGGTGGCCGCACACGGCGAGACGCGCGAGATCGACCTCGGAGTGGCTGCGGGCCGCCCGTTCGTCAACTCCTGTATCGCCGGCCTCACCGCGGACGCGAGCTCCGAGACCACCGCGGAGATGAAAGACAGTTTGGGCGTGCTGGCCTACGTCGTCAACACGATCCGGACGACCGTCGAGTTCGAGCCGATGGCGCTCACGATCGAGGCCGCGGGGGGCGGGGAGTCGTGGCGCGGCGAGGCCGCGTTCGTCCTGATCGGCAACGGCCGTCGGTTTCCCGTCGAGGGGCGCACGCAGGCGAACATGGAAGACGGCCTGTTCGAGGTGACGATCATCGAGGACCGCCCCACGGGCAAGCTCGTCGGCGAGGCCGCACTCAGGCGACTGTTCGGCTCGGACACGTCGAACATCACCCGCCTCCGAGCGCCCGCACTCACGCTCGCGGTCGAGGACGACGAGCCCCGGACGTTCAGCCTCGACGGCGAGATGCTCTCCGCACGCGAACTCGACGTCGAAACCCGCCGGGGCGCGCTCTCGCTGCCGGTCGGCGAGGGCTACGAGCCCGATCCGACCGGCGGATCGGAATGAGAGAGGACCGACGAACGACCGGATGCGACGGTCGCGCGACCCGCGAGTCGAAGCCGATTTGCCCGGCCTCCGCGACGGGCGGGACATGAGCACGGACGCTGATGCGGGCGCGGACACCGATCCGGGCGCAGACGCGGATACGAGCACGGACGCTGATGCGGGCGCGAACGGGACCGTAAGCGGCCCCGCCGAGACCCACCCGAACGCCGCCCAGAACGTGATCGCGGTCGACGCGAACGACGACGCACGGGGTCTCGTCAACCGTCTGGAGGCCCACACCGGCGACGGCGTCCGCCACCGGGCGTTCACCGCACTCGTCTTCGATCCCGACGACCGCCTGCTGCTCGCCCAGCGCAGCCCCCGGAAGCGCCTGTGGGACACCTTCTGGGACGGCACGGTCGCCTCCCACCCCCACGAGGGCCAGACCCAGATCGAGGCGGCACGCGAGCGCCTCGACGCCGAGCTCGGGATCGCCCCCACACAGTACGACGACCTCCGAGTGACCGATCGCTTCGAGTACAAGCGCTACTACCACGACGAGGGCGTCGAACACGAGGTCTGTGCCGTCCTCCAGCTCACCCTCGACGACCGGACGCTCGCACCCGACGAGCGCGAGGTCGCCGGGCTCGCGTGGGTTCCTTACGAGCGCCTCCGCGAGCACCCCCAGTGGTACCGCCAGCTCCGGCTCTGCCCGTGGTTCGAGATCGCTATGCGCCGGGACCAGTAACACCCACTTTCGTACGCCCACTTTTTTGCGCGGGGTCCTCCGTCGCTCGTGCCTGCGGCACTCGCTCCTTCGAACCCCGCGCAGAAACCTGGACTAAAAAGGCCGCTCGCTCCCGAACTCCCTCCGGTCGTTCGTCCGCTCGCGGGAGAGTGCTTGTCCATCGCCACGTCCCGCAGCTGCGACCGCGACCGTCCCGCAGCCGCGACCGGCCTGGCCCCTCCACCGCGATCGTTCCGCGACTGTCGTGACCTCCCGCGACCGCCGGCCCTGTACCGCGATCCCGCTCCGCCACCGCCCGCTCCGCCGGTGCACGGCACGCTTTTCTCACCGGCGATCGTTCGAGCGGCATGGACGTCGAGCTGCACGACGACCTCGACGGGCAGGTCGCGCTCGTCACCGGCGCGACGCGAGGCATCGGCGCGCAGATCGCGGCCGAGCTCGTCGATCTGGGTGCGACCGTCTACGCCGGGGCGCGCGATCCCGCGGACGTCGGCGCGGCCGATCAGCGGACGATCGAACTCGACGTCACCGACGACGCCGAGATCGAGGCCACCGTCGAGCGGATCGTCGCGGAGACCGGCCGGCTCGACGTGCTGGTGAACAACGCGGGCATCGGTGGGCCGAGCGAGCCCCTCCACGCGGCCAGCACGGCGGGCATCGACGCCACGCTGGCGACGAACCTCCGGGGGCCGACGGTCCTCACGAAGCACGCCCTCCCATTCCTGCTCGACGCCGATGGCGGGCGCGTGGTGACCGTTTCCAGCGGGATGGGCGCGCTCGCCGAAGGCATGGACGGCGGCTCGCCGGCCTACCGGATCTCGAAGGCCGGCGTGAACGGCCTGACGGTCTATCTCGACGGCGAGTACGGGAGCGACGGGCTGCTCGCCAACGCGGCGTCGCCGGGCTGGGTGCGCACCGACATGGGCGGGTCCGAAGCCACCCGCAGCGTCGCGGCGGGTGCGGACACACCGGTCTGGCTCGCGCGCTTCGCGCCCGGGAACCCCGGCGGACGGTTCTGGCGCGACCGCGCGACCGTCGAGTGGTAGCCCGGTGGCGTCGCCGGGATGAAAGAAGCGGGACGAGGAACGTGACCGTCGAGCCGTGTCGCCGTGACCGTCGCGGGGGCTACCCGGTGGAGGTCAGCGAAGCGGCTCCGGGACGACGTAGTAGCCCGTCTCGGGCGTGAGAAACAGGTCATGGAGGTTCAGCGCGACCACGACCACGACCACGAGCAGTACCACCGTGCGGAGCACCCACAGCCACGCCGGCGCGAGCGCCGCCACACCCGACCCTGTTCGGAACTCCGCTATGGCGTCGCGGCCCAGCACCCAGCCGACGAAGGTCACGAGCGAGAGCACGGCGACCGGCAACAGGAGCGTGACGGCGATGCCGTCGAACCAGTCGAGCCACGCGGTGTCGAGCGCCGAGGGCACCCCGAGGGCAAAGACGACGGCCCCGAGGCCGACCGCCGTCGGGGCGCGCTCGAGGTCGTAGCTGTCGACGAGGTAGGCGACGGCGGCCTCGAGCAGGCTGATCGCCGAGGACAGCGCCGCGATGAATACGACCCCGAAGAAGACGATCCCCACGATTCGCCCGAGGAGGCCGCCACCGGGCAGCGCCGCGAGCGCCGTCGGGATTGCGACGAACACCGCGCCGGGGCCGCCCTCACCGGCCGGGACCCCCTGGGCGAACAGGAGGGGAAGCACGACCAGTCCGGCGAGCACGCCGACGAACGTGTTCGCGACGGCGATGGTGAGCCCGTCGACGGGCAGGCTGTCGTCCGCGCCGAGGTAGGAGGCGTAGGTGATCATCACGCCGAACCCGAGCGACAGCGAGAACAGCGCCTGCCCGAACGCGTCCGGGAGCACGGTGACGGCGTTCGCGGCGAGCGTTCCGAAGTCGGGTGTGAGAAAGAAGGCGTAGCCCTCGCTCGCGCCGGGTAGCGTCGCCGCGAAGGCCGCGAGGCCGATCAGCAGGGCGACAATGCTCGGGACCATCACCGTCGTCGCCAGCTCGATGCCGTCCTCGATCCCGAGCGCGACGATACCGACCGTGATCAACACGAAGACGGCGTGGGCGCCGACGGCGGGCAGCCCCGCCGAGACCGCCCCGAAGTACGCCTCCGGGGCGGCGAGCGCGGTGCCGGTGGCGCTGCCGGCGACGTAGCGGGCCACCCAGCCCCCGATGACGCTGTAGTACGACAGCGTCCAGAACGCGGCGAACACGCCGGTCGCACCGACGACCCACCACGCCGGTCGGCCGAGCGCGCGGAACGCGCCGATGGCGCTCGTGTTCGCCCGCCGCCCGACGACGAACTCCGCGAGCAGCGCCGGGAGGCCGATCACCAGCACTGCGAACAGGTAGACGATCAGAAAGGCCGCCCCGCCGTTCGCGGAGGTCTGAAACGGGAACCGCCACACGTTGCCCAAGCCGACGGCGCTACCGATCGCCGCGAGGACGAATCCGATCCTCGTCGTCCACGTCTCCCGTTCTCCCATGGTCGACGGCGTTCCGTCGTCCTCGTCAAAAACGTTCGTAAAGCGATCCCGCGCTACGCCTCGCCGTAGACCGGCACGGCCGCGCCGCTCGTGACGCCCGCGGCGTCGCTGCACAGAAAGAGGACCACGTCGGCGATCTCGGCGGGCGTCGGCCACGAATCGTGGTCGGCGTCGGGCATCATCTCCCGGTTGGCGGGCGTGTCGATTACCTTCGGCACGATCGCGTTCGCGCGCACCTCGCCCCGGTTTTCCGCCGCCAGCGTCTCGGTCAGCAGGCGCACGCCGGCCTTCGCCGCGCGATAGGGACCGTCGCCCTCGCCACCTTCCAGCGAGGACTTCGCCGACACCGAGACGATCGCGCCCTGCCGGCCGTCCGCGCTCCCCTCGCCGCTCCCGTCGGCGCTCTCCCGGAGATGGGGGATGGCGTGCTTCGAGCCGAGGAACGTCGTCCTGAGATTCACGTCGAGCAGCATCTCGAACTCCTCGGCGGGCGTCTCGTCCAGGGGCTGGCCGCCTGCCCACGTCCCGGCGACGTTACAGAGCGCGTCGAGCCGGCCGTGCTCCTCGACGACCCCCTCGACGACGCGCTCGACGTCGGCCTCGTCGGTGAAGTCGGCCCGGTAGAAATCGATCCCCGAGGCGTCGAGCAGCGCGTCCTCGTCGTCGGGATCGACGACGTCCGTCGCGCAGACGGTCGCGCCCGCGCCGCGGAAGGCCTCGCAGATACCGCTGCCGAGCGCGCCGCTCGCGCCCGTGACGAGCACCACCCGTCCGCCGAAATCGAAGTCGGTCGACATGGGTGCGGCGAGAGCGGCGGGGCGAATAAACCACCCGACTCGTGTCGGATTTTTGATGAGTAGGTGCCATCGATCGCGGCGATCATCGAGACGGGAGCGAAAAGAGGGGGAAGGAGGTGCCGAACGTCGATTCGACGACGGGGCCGTGACGCCGGTCCGCCGGCGACCGTGGGGCCCGCACGTTCCCGGCGAGAGCGGCGCCGATCGAATCGCTCCCCGCAGGGAGCCCAGCGGCGACCGGTCAGTCCACCCCGCGCGGCCGGAAGATCACGTCACGCCGAGCTGCTTGGCGATCGTGTTGAGCTGGATCTCGTCGGCCCCCTCGACGATCCGGAGCACCCGCGCGGCGTGGAGGCCGTCCATATACGGGTTGTCCTCGGCGAGGCCGTTCCCGCCGTGGACCTGTACCGTGTCGTCGGCGACCTCCCAGAAGGCGTTCGTGGCGAACCACTTGAGGATCGAGGTGTCCTCGATGGCGGTCTCGCCCGCGTCGAGCTTCCACGCACACCGCAGGCCGGCGGCGTCGGCCGCGTACGTCTTCGCCCGCCCGCGGGCGATCTTGTGGGAGATGCCCTGGAACTTCCCGATGGGGCGGCCGAACGCCTCCCGGTCCTGCGCGTAGTCGATGGCCGCATCGAGGAGGTGCTCGGCGTGGCCGATCGCCTCCGCGCCGAGCTCCAGCCGACCCAGCGAGAGGAAGTCCATCGCGTTGTAGAAGGCGGCGTCGGGCTCGCCGAGCACCCGATTCTCGCCGACGCGTACGTCGTCGAGGTGCACCTCGGCCTGCATCCCTTCGAACCCGACGGCGTTGTTGAGCGCGCCGACCTCGTACTCCTCGCGCTCGACGAGAAAGCAGGTGATCCCGCCGTAGCGGCCGGCCTCCTCCGCGGGCGTGGTGCGGGCGAACACCTGCACGAAGTCGGCGTAGGGCGCGTTCGTGATCCACTGTTTGGTCCCGTTGATGACCCACTCGTCGCCCTCCTTCTCGGCGCGGGCGTCCATGCTCGGCGAGTCCGAACCCGCTCCCGGCTCGGTCTGGGCGAACGCGGTGGATTTCTCGCCCCGGACCGTGGGCTTCAGGTACTTCTCGACCTGCTCGCCTTCGGCTTGGAGTAGCAGCGGCTTCGGTCCCTCCGGGCCGGCGAGGACGTACTGGGCGAGGCCCACCCCCTTCCCGGCGACGTGTTTTTTCGCGCGGTACCACGTCACGTTCGAAACGTCGTCGCCGCCGGCCGCCTCCGGCAGGTTCATCGCGTAGAAGCCGGCGTCGGCGCTTTTTTTCCTGATCTGCTCGATGGCCTCGACGACCTCGGGGACGAGCCGGCCGTCGGTCTCGTGGCGCAGGCGCGGGTTCGACCACGTCTCGCCGAGGTCGCTCTCGAGCGGTTCGACTTCGCGCTCGACGAACTCGTCCAAGCTGTCGAGGATGAGCCGCGCCTGCTCGCCGGTCTCGAAGCTCACGCCCGCTCCCGGGGCCACGTCCTGGGTTGCCATGCCCGGCCTCGGGCCGGCCGGCTCTTAAGCGCTGTGTGATCACGACCCACCGGCGGGCGTGGCGTCGGCGGCGGGCGCGCCGTCGATCGGGGGCCCGCGATCGCGCAACGACGGTGAATCGCCGACGGCGAATCGACGGCGGCGATCGGATATCCGCGAGTGGCGGCGGCTTTCGACCGACAGCCGGTGGCAGAGAGGGCGCTCGGCACACTCGTCGGCGGATCGACGAGCACGTTCTATCGGTGCCGCTGATGGGGAAGTACCATCACTCCACCGGCCGGCCCGGCCCGAACCACCGGACGGAAGCGGTTCCGGCCGGCACAACGCCTATATATAAGGGCGCACTTACAGAGCGTATGTCACGGTCCGCGCTGGTCGGCAACGTGACCGCGATGCTCGAGGACGCGGGCTTTACCGTGAGCGACCGGTGTGCGGTCCGTCCGAAGAGCTTCGACGTCGCTGCCCGCCGCGGCGAGGACCTCCTGTTGTGCAAGATCCTCGGCAACGTCGACGCCTTCGACGCCACCACGGGCGTCGAGATGCGTCGCCTCGGGGGCTATCTCGAGGCGACGCCGCTCGTGGTCGGCCTCCGGACGCGCAACGAGGAGCTACAGCCGGGCGTGATGTATCTGCGACACGGTGTCCCCGCCCTCTCGCCCGACACCGCGATGGACCTCTTCGTCGAGGGAGTCCCGCCGATGATCTACGCCGCCCCCGGGGGGCTGTACGTCGACATCGATGGCGACGTGCTCGCCGACGAGCGCGAGGAGCGCGGCCTGAGCCTCGGGGAGCTGGCGAGCGAGCTCGGCGTCTCCCGACGGACGGTCTCGAAGTACGAGGACGGCATGAACGCCTCCGTCGAGGTCGCCGCCCGCCTGGAGGACCTCTTCGATGCGCCGCTCGCGAGCCCGGTCGAAGTGCTCGACGGGGCCGAGGCCCTCCCCGAAGAGGCGGCGACGAGCGACGAGCCGACCCCCGAGCCCGACGACGCGGCGCTACTCGCCGTGCTCCGGCGGGTCGGCTTCGACGTCCATCCGACGACACGAGCGCCATTCAAGGCGGTCAGCGAGAACGACGACGGGGGCGAGAGCGTTCTGACCGGGCACTCGGCGTTCACCCGGACGGCCGAGAAGCGCGCGCGCATCATGAGTTCACTGGGGGCTGTCACCCGGACGCGCTCGGTCTACGTCGTCGATCGGACGACCCGGGAGGCCGTCGAGGACACCGCGCTCATCGAGCGCGAGGAAGTCGAGGGGATCGACCACCCCGACGACCTGAGGGACCTGATCAGCGAGCGGGCCGAAGCCTCCTAGCCGTCGAGTCACACCGGAGAACGACGGAAAACGACTTTGTGGCCGCCGGATCACGGGCGCGCATGGACTGTCCCGAGTGTGGCACGGAGGCGGTGACGTTCGCCGTGCCGGCCGACCTCCGGGAACACATCCCGGCCGGCGAGCCCGTGGTCGCGCTCTGTCCGCGCTGTCTCTCGTTCCGGCCCGCCCCGGGAGCGGAGCCGGGACGCTCCCCGGATTCGGAACCGGCGTTCGCGGCCGTGAGCGACGCTTTCCCGACGGGCGGGGCCGCCGTTCCGATGGCGCTCGCCGTCGGGCTGCTCGACTCGTTCGCGCTCTACCGCGCCGACGTCGAAGCGCTCGTCGAGCACGTCGAGCGCGCCGGCGTCGATCCCCTGCTGGTGCTCGACCGGCTCGCGGCCGACCCCACCGTCGAGACCGGCATCGACATCCCACGGCGGCGACACCAGCTCGCTCAACTGCTGGAGTAAGCTACCCACGAGTTGTTCGTGGGCTTTCGCGTGGACTCCCGTTCACCGTGGGCTTCCACTCACGCTTGGATGTGAGCGCGGCACGGTGGCGAGGCGGAGCGGGGCGGCGACTGGCGGGGTGCGAGTGCAGGCAGTTCTTCCGCGAGCGGCCGAACGAGCGGAGCGAGTGAGGCGCTCGCGGCTTTTTGGTCCAGGTTTTGTGCGGGGTTCGGCGGAGCGAGCGCCGCCGGAGGCACGAGCGACGGAGGACCCCGCATAAAAAGTGGTGCTCAGAACGAGACGTTCGACTCCATGCCTTCAGTCGCCTCTTCGAGTCCCGTCTCGCGGAGCCCGGTCGTCCGGGCGTCGAGGTCGGCGTCCCCAAGGAGCTCGTCGAACGCCTCGCGGCGGCGGTCGCCGATCCGTCGGCGCTCCTGTTGGGTGGCGAGGACGCGCCGGTAGCGCCGGACGGTCGGGACGGCGGCGTCGAGGGCGGCGGCCGATGCCTCGATCGACCGGCCCGCCTCGCGCAGTTCGTCGAGCGCGTCGAGATCGAGCGGAGCGTCGAGGTCCGCCTCGCGGACGAGGTGGAGATCGAGCCGGGCTCGACGGACCGTCCCGCTGGAGACGCCGAGCGCGTCGGCGAGCGCGCCGTCGTCCATCCTGTCGTAGAACCCCCGGGCGACGCACGCGAGCGACTCGTCTGTGAGCCCGGTGTCGAACCCGGTGCGCTCGCGGGCCCGGTCGAGCAGCGCGCCGAGGCGCTCCTCGCGTTCGCCGCGCGCGAGCGATCCGCGGGCAGCGGCCTGCTCGTCGGTGACCGTCGGTCCGTCGGCGATGTCGACGAAGATATCGCGGAGCTGTTCGGTCTTCTCGTCCACGGCGACGGGAGTCGGCCGTCGGCGCTCAAAAGACTGACGCCGATCGCGGGACCGCCGAAGACTCCCTGACGGCCGCTCCTGGGGACTAGGAGCCATCAACCGACGTGACTAAGAGGGTCGATCACCCGCCACCGAGACATGACCGACCGGACCGATTCGAGCGGTGGCCGCCGGTGGGCCCGCGCGGGCGGCGGGGGAGAGCGATGAGCACCGAAACCGAGGGGGTCGACCTCGTGGGCGACGAGATGGCGGGCAATCTCGCCCGCGCGGCGCTGTTCGCCGCGCTGATGGGCGCGTTCGCCTACGTGAGCTTCCCGAACCCGCTCTCTACGGTGCCAGTCACGCTCCAGGTACTGGGGGTCTTTCTGGCGGGCATCCTGCTCGGACCGATCTGGGGGGCGGCGGCGATGGTACTGTACCTCGCGGCGGGGGCGGTCGGCGCACCCGTCTTCGCCGGCGGCACCGGCGGCATCGGCCCCCTCCTCGGATTCACCGCGGGCTACCTCTGGTCGTACCCACTCGCGGCCGCCCTCGTCGGTGGCGTCGTCCACCGGGGGCTCTCGCTCCGGGACCCGAAAGCAGCGAGCCTCGTCCGGCTGGTAGGCGCGATGGTGCTCGGGACGGTCGTCATTTACGCGCTCGGGACGGTCGGGTTCGCGCTCGTCCAGAACGTCGGCCTCTACGAGGCGTTTCTCGCCTCCGCCGTGGCGTTCATCCCGATCGAGGCGATCAAGATCGCTGCCGCCGTCGGCATCGTCCGCAGCGACGCCGTCACCGCGGCGTAGCCCGTGGGACGACCGGTGTGATGATCGAGGTCGACGGTCTCGTTCACCGCTACGGTCGAGGGTCCACGAGCGACCGCGAGCGCGGTCGAACGGACGCGGACGACGATCGGGCCGGGGCGACCGACGGCCGCCGGGCGGCCGTGGACGGCGTCTCGCTCGCCGTCGCGGACGGATCGTTCGTCGTCCTCGCGGGGCCGAACGGCTCGGGAAAGACGACGCTGGTGCGTCACTTCAACGGCCTGCTCGAACCGGATAGCGGAAGCGTCGTGGTGAACGGGCGGCCCGTGGACGAGGACCCCGTGGCCGCGCGGGCCGCCGTCGGCATGACCTTTCAGGACCCGCGGGACGCGTTCGTCGCGGCGACCGTCGGCGCGGACGCCGCGTTCGGTCCCGAGAACCTCGGGCTCGATCGGGCGGAGATCGACCGTCGGGTCGGCGAGGCTCTCCGGGCGGTCCGTATGGAGGGACGCGCCGACGAGCGCATCGACCGGCTCTCGGGGGGCGAGCAGGCGCGGGTCGCCATCGCGGGCGCGCTGGCGATGGAGCCCGACCACCTCGTGCTCGACGAACCCTTCGCTGGGCTCGACGATCCCTCCCGGCGGGCGGTGGCCGAGCGGCTGGTCGACCTCCACGCCGCGGGGACGGGAGTGCTGGTCGTCACACACGACCTCCGGGACCTGCTCGACCCTGCCGAGCGCGTCGTCGTCATGAACGAGGGCCGGGTCGCGCTCGACGCCCCACCCGACGACGCACTCGCGCGCCTTCCCGAACTCGGCGTGCGCGCGCCACGGGGTGGAGGGTGCTCGGCCGGAACCGACCGGCCGCGATCGCCGTCCGGGCCGGGGTGAGCCGTGGTGGTCCTCGCCTACGAGCCGGGCGACTCGCTCGCACATGGCCTCGATCCGCGGACGAAGCTCGCGGTACAGGTCGCCTTCGCCGCCGCGGCGTTCGCCCACACCACCCCGCGCGGACTCGTCGCGCTGACGGCGCTCGTCGCCCTCCTCCTCGCGGGCGCGGCGACCTCGCCGGTCGGCGCGGCGATAGCGTTCCGCTTCGCGCTTCCCTTCCTGATCGTCGCACCGATCTTGGAGGGGATCGTGCTCGGTCCGCCGTGGTTCGCGGTCGCCGAGGCGGCCGCGCCGGCACTGGCGAGCTACCGGGTTCTGTTGATCCTGCTCGTGAGCGCCGCCTACGTGCGGACGACGCCGGTCCGGGAATCCGAGGCGGCGATCGGGCAGCTCGTCCCCGGAAGACCCGGTCGGGCGCTCGCGGTCGGCATCGCGCTCGTCTTCCGGTTTCTCCCGGTGCTCCAGCGCGACCTCTCGACGGTGCGTGCGGCGATGCACGCACGGCTGGGAACCGAGCGTCCCCTGCGCGAGCGAATGAGAATCGTCGCCACGGGCGGGCTGAACCGGGCGTTCGCGCGGGCCGACCGGCTCTCGCTCGCGCTCCGGGCGCGCTGTTTCGCGTGGAATCCCACCCTCCCTGCGCTCGCACTTTCGGCCCGAGACCTGCCGGCGCTCGCGCTGGCGGCGGCGCTCGCGGTCTGGGCCGCCATGTGAGCCGCGGCCGGGCGATATAAACTCACAACCCGGTGTTCGTTTTCGCCGGAGAGCGGGCCGAAGGAACGGGTTGGCAAGACTTAAGCGCGCCCGCCCGCTGTTGGTTGACAATCCATGTCACTCACGCTCCAGACCGGGGCCGGTGAGGCCGTCACGCGCGAGACGTTCTGGCTGATCGGCCCCGTCGGGAAGGCCCTGTTCTACTTTCTCGCGGCGCTGGCGATCGCCGTCCTCGTCTACGGCGTCTACGCGCGCTTCGTGCTCGGGCCGGGGCTCGACAACCCCGACCTAGCGTTCGCCCTGCTTACGGACGAACTGCTGCCCGCCTGGGTCGCCGGACTGGTCGCGGCAAGCATCATCGCGGGGTCGATGTCGACGGCGGACTCGAAGATGCTGGGGCCGTCGACGCTCATCGCCAACGAGTTCTACCAGATGTTCTGGCCTGACCGCGACGACGTTGACCGCCTGCTCGGCGCCCGCGTGGTCGTAGTGCTGTACGCCATCGCCGCGCTGATCAGCGCGGTCACCATCCAGAGCATTGTCACATCCATCCTGGTCTACCTGACTGTCGGGATGGGCGCCATCCCGGCCTTCGTTGCTAGCTTCGCGTGGAAGCGTGCGACGCCGAACGCGGCGTTCGTCTCGATGGTCGGCGGCGGCGGACTGGCCGCCGTGCTGGCCCTCTGGCCGCCACAGTTCCTGCCCGGGATGCCCACCTACTACATGGGCTGGTTCGGACTGGCGTTCGGGACGATCCTCCTGATCGGCATCTCGCTGTTCGAGGGCGAGGAGAAGGTGCCCCACTCGTTCCGCGAACCCGCGGTCACCGACGGGGGCGACGGTCACCAGGAGGTTGAGCGCGCCAGAAACCTCGTGAACATGGTGCACTACTGAGCACTACCCGCTCGCCATCCTAACACTTTCTCCCGCGTTCGGTCACTCATTCGGACGACCCGTTCAGCGCCGGCTAACTGCGCCAATAACACAAGATATACTATGACGGTGCCGAAAGCGGGCACTGAATGACTGGGTCTTCGACACCACTCCCGGCACTCGCGAAGCGGACCGAGGCGTTCGAGGAATCGGACATTCGGCGGATGTTCGACTTAGCCGAAGAGCGAGGCGGCGATCTGGTTCGCCTTGAGATCGGCGAACCGGACTTCAACACGCCCGAGCACATTGTCGAGGCCTGTACCGAGGCGGCGTCGACCGGCGCCACCCACTACACGCACAACGCCGGGATCACAGAACTCCGCGCGGCCATCGCCGATCGGTACGCCCGTGACGCGGACCGGGACGTGGACCCGGGGAGCGAGATCGCCGTCACCGTCGGAGCGATGCAGTCCGTCAACTTCGCGCTGCAGGCGGTCGCCGATCCCGGCGACGAAGTTGTTGTCCCGACGCCCGCGTGGGTCAACTACTTCACGATCGCCGATCTGCTCAATCTGGAGGCGGTCCAAGGTCCGCTCGCTGCGGAGGACCAGTTCGACATCGCTCCCGAGCCAATCGAGGCAGCGATC
>PXRN01000022.1 GCA_003021045.1 Halobacteriales archaeon QS_4_69_34
GCGTTCCGGCACGAACACCGCCACTGACTCACTGTCCATCACCTGCCGCGTTCTGTCTCGGCTTCAGTAGGAGTTACGACTCATCGGGATGAGCGAAGAACTGGAACGACGGATCGAACGGATCATCGAGGAAGGCGACCGCACAGGCCCCCGGAAGAAATCGAAGAAGGCGCCTGACCGCGCTGCTCCTGGCCGTCAGTTCATCTTTGCTTTCCCGTTCCCACCATCAGTGCTGTCGCCTTCACTGTCCTGCTCGGTCGTCGTGATCGTGGTTGTTCCGCCGTCGATGTTGTCGGTCATCGTGGTTGACAAGGTCATTGTCGGGCTACTCGGCTCCTCTGTCGTCCCGTCCGAACTGCTCTGATCACCATAGGACACCTGATCTACGATGTTCCCCTCGGTATCCCTAATAGTGATTACATCACCGTCATTATCGAGGACTGGCTCACTGAGGTTCGCATAGCGATCGTGGACGGCTTGTCCCGGCTTGAGTGTGTCTTCTCCAGTACCTGTGTGCAAAATTATCGTAGATCCGGGACCGAAACCCCGGTCAAATGTATATTCTTGGCCGGAATCCCCGTAGCTAACGGTGTACCCCTCAAGAGTTATAAGGCTCATTTCTTCAACAGACCCCTCGAGCTGAAGTGCGATGAATTCCTCATTGAGATTCTCACTGTCATCACCAGGTGCATCAGCTTGGACCCCATTGATTTTCACAGGATCCGGTGGGTTCTCCCATTGGGCGAATGCTCCACTCGCGCCGACGAGTAGTGCTACCGCTACTATAACCACACTTATTAGAAACCCTGCATTAAACAGTTGTTCTCGCCCCATATCCTAAGCACCATGAGCAATCACTTAAAACGGCACTGTCTAGATGAGCGGCGTCGATCAAGTAAATTACCGTAATCTCGGATCTGCGGTTTCACAATTCGGACGGAATAGGTCCTCATCTATCCGTTTTCGAGTTAGATTACGGTAAAGCGAGGAACGACGATTGCTCAACTAGACAGTGCCCTTAAAACGAAGGTGTCATAGAACGGTTAGCGTGGTGAGTGGGCAGTTCCGGAGAAGACCGCTACCGTTGCTTCGCAGGACCCAGCAAGAACCGTTGCCCGTCAGCTACCGCTTATGCCACTACTGCCCGGGGTGTGTGAAGAGTTCTATGACACCTTCAGGGTATATTACTCTCAGTGCTAAACTAGAACGCATGGTCCGGCAAGACAGGTAGTGGCCTTTCGGTTGGAAGGCCCGACCGGAAAACAAGTGTTGGACTGTACTCGGAGAGCTGAGCCTTCGGACTAACTCATCTTCGCCTTGCCGTTGCCTCCTTGCTTCGCTTTGCCACCGTCGTCACCGTCACCTGCATCGTCGTCACTCGGCTGCTTGGCTTTCCCATCATCACCGTCCTCGGTTGGCGTCGAGGCCGTCGTGTCAGCCGTATCGGTGTCGGTGGTCGTATCCGTCGCAATGGTGTCGGTCGGTACCGACGTGGTGGTTTCAGTCGTAGTGGTATCCGCGGTCGTGGTCGTCGTATCTGTGTCGGTGTCCACCGTGGTCGTCATTGGACTCATCGGCTCGTCACTAACAAGTTCAATAGTAAGCTGGAAAGCCTCACCGTCGCGAATCGCTCCGAGTCTCGCGTAGTGGAGGCTTCCTTCGAAGCGAATGCACGTCTCGTTGAATATTTCATCGTCAACGTCCGGGATTTCATCATCGATTGCGAACTCTTCGTCGTTCCCCTTACGGACTAATTCTCCTTCATCGAGTGCTGTTTCGAACTCTTCTTGTGATGCGTTGGATAAATTTTCGAGTGTAACCGCAGTCCCACAGGTATCGGGGAGGTCCGTTGATTTTCCATCCGAGTCGTTCGCATTACCGTAGGTCACCTGATCAACGACGTTGCCGTCGGCGTCCCGGAGCGTGACGGTATCGCCCTCATTGTTCAGCACCGGCTCGCTGAAGTTCGCATGTAGCAAATACGTTGGTGGGAAGGAAGCTTCTACGAGGTCTGTTCCACCACCAGTACTGATAGCGAATTGCGTACCGAGCGGAACAGTGTTGGCTTCTATATCGTATACCTGCCCCTCGTCACCGTAGTCGAGAGTATATCCTGAAACATTGACTTCGCTGGCATTTTCGATCTCGTCCAAAGAACGCCCTCCTCGCTCCACGAGGATAGTAACGGATTCGCCGTTTAGATTTTCGCTGTCGTCACCCGACGCATCAGCCTGAATATCGGTGATCGTCAGGTTGGCTTCGTCTCCTTGCTGTGCGAACACGCTGCCTCCGGTCACGAGTAGTCCACCCGCCAATACTAACAACAGCAGCGCCATTGCGCTGACTGCCCTGATTCGTGCCATACTCCCCTATGTAGGGAACGTATCAACTTATAGGTGGGGAAGACTAAAGAGGTCTTTTCAGTTTCACCACCTTACATATCCGACCGAGAATCCGGGGACGGCAGCCTTTCGGTCGGAAGGCCCGCCCGGAAAAGAAGTGGTGTGGCTGTACTCGGGGGGAGGGGGCCGATCCGCGGATTGGCCTATCTTCGCCTTGCCGTTGCCTCCTTGCTTCGCTTTGCCACTGTCGTTACCGTCACCTGCATCGCCGTCGGTCGGCTGTTTTGCCTTTCCATCGTCACCATCCCCGGGTGGCGTCGAGGTTGTCGTGTCAGCCGTATCGGTGTCGGTTATGGTATCGGTGTCCGTGTCGGTCGTGGTGTCGGTGCCTGTATCGGCGTCAGTGTCTATCGTGGTCGTCATGGTCGGGGAAGTCATCGTCGGGCTACTCGGTCCTTCGGTCGTCGTTTCGTTCGGTTCCTCCGCCTGTACCTCAAACATGGCTGTGAAGCTCACAGTCTCTCCCTCGTCCGGCGATTCGTTCGCTGTCTGGTGTCCGAAAGTATTCTGGCCGAGGGTGTACAATCCTGTCGTCAGGTTCGGCTCGTCCGCGCGCAGATCGTACTGTTTGGTGAGCGTCTCGCCCGGCTCGATCGGCGTTATACTCCCCGGATCGGGAGCGCTAAAATCACCGTTCTGATAACTGAGGTTGTAGAGGTTCCGTCCGAGAAGGACCGTGATGTCGCCACCCTGTGACGTCTGTCCCGCCGGAATGGCAACGAGGACTCCGAACGGTGGAGCAAAGGCAGCCCGGATGAAGAGAGTCTCGTTGGCGGTATTGGTCACCGAAAACTCGAACGTCGCCGGATCGCCCAGTGACGCTCGTGCGTCCGCTATCGAGGAGTCAAATTCGAGTCCCTCACCCGTATTGTTGACCTCAGTCGTGTAATTCTCGATCATGAACGCCTGTTGTTCCGATCCGCTTCCGTCCTGTGCGAACACACTGCCTCCTACTACGAGTAGTCCACCCGCCACTATCAATAGTAGCAGCGCCATCGCGCTGACTGCCCTGATTCGTGCCATACTCTCTAATATGCGGACGTATCAACTCACATGTGGGGTAGACTCAAAGGTGTGTTTCAGTTTGATCGTACTATATATGATCGTGTTTAGTTAAGAGACTCAGCGAGCTTGACCCCTAGAGACGACCAAGAAAGCCCCGGCGATCTCGACTCCCGCGGCTCGCTGCGGTCCTCGGCCTTCGGCCTGCGGTCCTTGCGTCGCCAGGGTTTGCCGAGACCGGGCCCCCTTTCAGTCCCACCCGGCTCCTAGATCGGCCGGCAATCGCTTAACTAAACACCGCCGCAACGGACGTAGTAATACATGTATCGGTGGCGGCGATTCGCCCCTGATAACTTCGATTGCGGACCTCCGAACTCTAGCGTACTGGCGTGGTGCAGCAACAACTGTAGAGATGAATGTAGACACACTATTAGTCCAACGGAATGTACCAGAGATAGGGGTCGATAGATGCACACCGCGCTGAACATGGCCGAACGTCCCTTCCGCCGTGAGATTCTCCAAGCGCTCGGCGTGGCGGTGACGGCCGCAGTCGCTGGCTGCGGGTCCGTACTCGGGAGACCTGCCATTCCGCTGATCGCAACGAGCGAACGGAACGAAGCCCACACTATTACGGTAGAACGCACCGAGGTCAATGCCGATTCGAGCCGGACGTTTACCTTCGATGTTGCCCCCGGTGAAAAGGCCAAGCACTCAGGCTTTATTGCTGAACCCGGTCGCTACCGCGTCGTTGCCCGCCTCGAAACCGGCGAAACTGCCCACCTCGGGGCCAACATACTGGATTTCTCTCAGGGGCTTGACAATCGGGAGATATACGTGGACATTGGCCGCGGGAGCTTCCTCATCTATGCACCCTCAGGCCTTTGAACGGCTGCTCGCCGCCGGGTTGATCGGAGCCGGCGTCGCCGGACTCTTCGGATTGCCGTACGCGTCCACATGGCTTACGCTCGTGGTCTTGGTTGCCGGACCGGTATACGTGGTCGCCGGGGGCTACCTCTGGACGACGCTCGCTGTCACGCGCGTGCGGCTCACGTTCCGGCACGCAATCGTTGCGTCGCTTTTCGGCGCGATAGCAATGTCGCTGTTCATCACTGGGGCATTCACACTCGGGGCTTTCGACCCAGGGCTCGTCACATACGGGTTCTTCTCCGGGCTCAGTCCCGTTGAGGAGGTTTGGCTGTTCTTCCCGCTCGCGTTCGGGCTTCCGATCGGGGTTGCCACCAAGACAGGCGAGAACGACGCCGCGCGGGCGACGTGCGGGCTGGCCCTCGCGTGGTGTTCCCTCCCGGCGGCGCTGTTCGTCGTCATCGCCACGACTTCGCTGGGGTTCGCATTCAGTGTTGCGATCATTCTGTTCCTGGGTCATCTCACTGTCATCATCGTGCTCGGTTTACCCCTCTACGTCGTCGGCCACGTCTCGGCGGTCGCCGACGCATCGGCGCGCACCGACGCGGGGGTGGTTAGCATGATTTGCGAGCACAGCGAACTGGTCACACTCGGCTTCTTGGGCGTGGGACTGTTCGGTATCCGGGCGGTCGCGGCGGCGGGGTATGGAACAGCAGCACTACTGCTCTCCGTGCTCGCTCTTATCGTCAGCGTGGGACTGTTGATTCTCGCCGTGCGCGATCTCCGGAACCGGCTCGCGTCGATGTGAGTACCCTCTACCATCCGGCGATCAACCGGACCTGAAGTCAGGCAGGGAGAGTGCTCATGCACGACTGGGCTCGAAACCAGCGCCGCCACGACCAGCGCGGAGATAACGATCAGGAGGGACTGCTATGACTGATAGTTATGTATACAGCATGGGTGGTCCGGGACGTGCTTCACGTCCCAGTGACTTCACCGGGATTCTCATGGAGCTTCTTGTAGACGAACGGGTGCAACCGGGATGGACCTACGCAGTCCACGCTGACGCCCGTCTCGATGCGGTACTCAATGTCGACGGTGCACGTCGAGAGGATTTCGGCGAGGTCCTCGGTCATGTCGGGATGCTCGACGGCGTGCTCTAAGTTCCCGAGCATCTCGCGGGTGAACTCGCACGCGCCGTCGACCGCGTCGCTGCGCGTGTTCTCGTTGAGCCGGTCGCCCCATCGTCGTAGAGGTCGGTGCGCCACGCGTAATCACCGCTCGTCTCGATTCTCATGCCGCTCGATTTTGCACATCGGGTCGGGAAAGGTGTTCTGCTCGGGTGAACTACCGCCGTCTCTCCGGCAATTAATTCCTGTATGTGCCCTTTCGCGTGTGAGAGGCACGAGACGAGAGGAACAGTGGTGGTTGTTTTGCACATTACTCTCCGTGGCACTGTTAAGTTAGTAGAAAAACGCCATACGGAAGCCAGATGAATCGTAGTTCTCTCGATTTCGGCGACGACTCATTCACTTATTTTGACAGCGGTGAATCGTTCATACGGTCGATCTCGGNTCTCGGCTTCGTCACAGATTCTCTTAGAATAACAACAGTAATCGAGGGTGTAAATCATCCCGCTTCCTTCCGGCGATTTTCTGCTAAGTTAACAGTGCCTGCAAAATTCGGTAGCACGGTAGCGCGGTGTTGGGAACGCACGGGTGCAACACCTGATGCTCGGTGGTTATTTGTTTATCAGTAACGCACCAGTGCCTCTATCCGCTCTTCCACCGGTACGAATCGAGTGCAATTCATCGAACCATAAGCAGACTAGTGGTTTGTAGAAAATCAACTGCCGAACTCGTGCGCAGGGAGAAGGGGCGAGTTTGGTATCGCAATATAGAGTTTATGTGCTTCGACGACGACTGAGCACGACGGTGGCGATCGACGGACGTCTCAGAGAAGCGAGTAGATGTTCGCCTCGTAGACCTCTCGGATCCGGTCGCCCCAGTCATGAGTGTAGGTGTCGATCACGTCGCTCGCGACGTCACCCCGGAGGTACTTCACGACGCCGCGATCGCCGGTGCGGTCGCGGAGGTGGGTGGTGAAGAAGTGTCTGAAGTAGTGGGGCGTAACGTTCTCGGCGGGGCCACCGCCCGTCCGATACCAGTCGGCCGCGCGCGCGTGCTCGGTGACGACGGAGCGGACCTGGGGTGGCGTGATCCGTCGGCCCCAGCCGTCGGCCGTGCTACAGAACAGCGGTTCGGCGGGCGAGAGCGCGTCGGGACGGATCGCCAGCCACCGCCGGAGCACCGCGCGGAGCTCGGCGTCGACCGGGATCACGGTCGACCGTCGGCGTTTGTTCGAGGCGTGGCGCTGTTCACCGTTGACGGTCGCGCCGCGTGTGACGTCGCTCGCGACGTACAGGGCGTCCCCGCGGCCGTCGAGCCGGGGACGTGTCCCCAGGGTGTAGGCCGCCTCCAGTTCCTCGTCGGCGATCGCGAGGTCCCGCAGGTCGAGGTTACAGCACTCGCCGACGCGCATCCCCGTCTTCAGCAGGGTACAGACCACCGCCCGGTGGAGCGGGTGGGCGATGCCGTCGAGAAACGCCCCCATCTCCCTGACGCCGATATCGCGGCGCTCGGGGTCAGCGTCGATGGTTTCGTCGAGCTCCGCCATGATGAGTGCCATCGGGTTCGCCTCGAACGCTTCGATCCGCGTCATGTACGCGTAGAACCGATGGAGGTAGGACGCGTAGGTCGCCACCGTGCTGGGAGCGACGTCGCCCCGGAGGGTGTGGACCCACGCCATGCACTCGCGGTGGCTCGCCGCGGCCGGCCCCGGCTGTCCTCCGTTCCCGGGATCGTCGAGGAACGCCTCGAACCGTCGGAGGACGCGTTCGTAGGCCGCTCGCGTCCGCTCGCTCCGGCCGTGGTAGGCGAGGTCCTGGAGGAAATATTCCACCGGGTCGTCGCGTGCGTCCTCCGGACGCGTCGGGGCCCGAGCGTCGGCACCCGGCTGCTCGGCGGCCCCTGGACCGTCAGTCACCATCGCCCTCGGCCGTCGTGTACCCGCCCTCGCGGCCGCTGTACCGAACGCGGTCGTCCTCCTGGAGACGCTGGAGGGTCGCTTCCAGACGGTCTTCGAGCCCCTCGGTGAGTCCCTCGAGGAGTTCGTCCCACGACCGCGGCTCGCCGTCGAGGAGGCCGAGCACCCGCTCTTCGAGGGCATCACCCCTGGGGGTCGTGTCCGCGGGAGCGGGCTCGGCGGGATCGACGGCCGAGTCCGGCTCCGTGGCGTCGAGCTCGAAGCCACGACGGCCGGCCTGCACCATGCTCCTGAGGAACTCGCTCTGGCTCATGTCGAGTTCGTCGGCGTGCTCGCGCCAGCGCTCCTTCTGGGCGGCCGGCACGTACGTCTTCGCCACCGTTCGCTCGGCGTTCCGGTCGGAGGGCATCGATCGGGCCCCTCTCGTGCCACCACCATCAGTGTTGTCCCTCCGTAACGAGATAAAGACCCTTATCTCTCTTTCTAGCCCCTTATCTCGCCGCTCGGAGTCGAAATATCTCTCCTAGTGGTCCCTTCGGCTCCATCGGTAGTGCTCCCCACATCGATATTCGGTCGTCCGGCGACGCGCTTTCGCCCGGCCGCTCCCCCTCCCCCCGGGCTGGAGGAGGGGGAAGAATGGCTCGGTCGCAACGCCTCGCGACCTCCACCGTGCCACGGTTCGATCTCCGATTGTCGGTCGGTCGACGATAGCGCGGCGAACCTCGATGCTTCTCGAACGGCTCCCGCGATCGGCGGTCGTCCGGATCGCTCGATACGACCGGACTGTGGTGCCCCCAACTTCCCCCTCGTCGAACGCCCTTCGAACGGGCCGGATCGTTCGAACCCGTATGACACGGCGGTCCGGATCGGCGGTCGCCGGCCGAAGGGATCGTGGAGCCGTGACGGCTCGGCCCATCTACCGTTCGTCTCACGGTGTGGGCGCTCACCGACAAGAGGGCCCTCTCCGCGACGGGCTCCGCGGACCGACCGGCTCCCCACGTCGGCGAGCGAATCACCTCGAGCGCCGGCCCCGGATCTCACGTCCGTGAACATTCCAGCGGACCGATCATCTTCACAGGCTCCGGGAGCGTTCCCGCCGACAGCTCGGCAGTTTCGAACCGGGACGCCCCCTGGAGTCACCACGTACCCTCGAATCTCGCCGCCTGATCCACACCGTTTCGACCCGGTGCTCGCGATCGGCGCTCGATTCCGAACTAATAAATCAAATATCGATATACGAACTGTCCGGGACCCGGTCGTCCCGTACGACGGTGTGAGCGACCACGCTGGCGGGCCGAGCCCGTCAATCGGGTTCGCTCCTTTCGTGGAGAGAGACGTCTCGGTCGAGCGATGGCGGTGACCGGTGCTGTCGTCGAATCCGAGAGTCCGATCGAGACGATCGAAGGAATCGGCGAACCGCGCGGTGAATCATCCTCGACGCGTTCGGCCGAAAGCGGCCAGAAAACGCCCGAGCGTCAGGAACCGACGTCGGTCGCGCGCTCGACGACGCTCTCGCCGTACAGCTCCGCCAGCTCCTCGTGCTGGTCGGGGCGATGCTCGTAGACGTCCTGGAACAGGCTGACCGGGGTCATCGCCGCCTGGTAGGTGGCCTCGTCCCACATCCGGTCGGTGGTGACGTCGATTTCGACGCCGTCGACCCGCAGCGTCGTCGACTGCTCCATGGCGATGGCGCCCGTCCCCGCCTCCCTGGCGGCCTCGAACTCCTCCATCGAGTCGACGATGTCGTCCATACTCGGGACGTACTCGACCAGGCCGAGCAGCTCCTCGCGCAGCTCGTCTTCGGCGAGCTCCAGCTCCTCGCCGCCGACGCGGAGGACGTAGTCCTCGCCGGTCTCATCGAGCGACAGCCGGTCGCCCTCGTAGACCTGCACGCCGTCCTCGGCGTCGAGATCGACCTGCCGGCCGCCGACGTCCAACCGCCAGCTCCCGGTTTCGGGCGGGAGCGGAGCTCGATTCGCCTCGACGACCTGTCCGGGGGTAAGCGACCAGATGCCGAGCATCCCTTTCGCCTGGTTGTCCGTCATGCGCTCGCGGTAGCCCTCGACGTCGCGGATGTCGTCGTAGGGGCCGTCGACGGCGATGAGTCCCGCCGCGCTCGCGCCCCGCGAGGTGTTGTGGCGCAGCTCCGGCCACGGTGGCAGGTCGCCCGTTGGCGTGATCGCGCGCATGTCCTTGGTGTAGTCGACTTCGCCGTCGACGAGCAGGAACAGTCGCTCCAAGTTGTTCGTGGGCTTGCCCATCTCCTCGCGCAGCTGGCCCATCGCCAGCTCGGCCTGCCCGCTCTCGACGATCACCGACATGGCGAGGCTGCCCTCGTCGAGCCCGTGCTCGTGTTCGACGATCGTGAAGAACTCGTCGGCCTTCTTCCAGTCGTCGATGTCGCCCACCTCGGGGATGACGAACCCGTCGATATGCTCGATCGCCCCCTCTTCGGGGTCGGCGATCTCCAACATGTGCTGGAAGCCCTGGTAGCGGGCGGAGGGACTGTCACGGTGCCAGACGACCCGGGGATGGATCTCGCCGGGGAACTCCCCGCCGCTCTCGGCGACGACCTCGATGACGTTGCGAGCGCCCTCGTCGCGCATCGAGGGGGCCGTCGCGTCCTCGTTGTCGGGTACCCACACGTCGGGAGCCTGCATCCCCCGGAGTCCGCTCGCGCTCCGGATCATCTTCGCGGAGTCGTCCTCGCCCTGGACCGCCGTCGGCGAGGTGAAGAAGGTGCGCACGAACTCCCGGTCGTGTCTTCGTTCGACCATGCTACTCGGCTGCTCCGTCGCTGCCGGGCGCTACCGGTCGGCCGCGCCCGCGTTCGGTCTCGTCGGTCATTGCAACTGTCCCGTGGCTCGACGGGGTACTGTAGATTTCGGTGTCCGTCGATCCGTGGATGCCCGCCCTCGGTCGTCGTCCCGTCCGCGGCCCCTCGCGCTCGGCGTGCTCGCGCTCGTCGGCCCCCGGGATCTCGGCCGCGGCGTGTCCCGCACCGCTCCGGTCGGTACGGATGTGGTTCTCCCGACCGCGTGAATCCAAAGGCGGTGCCGACTGGACGGTTCGGGAAAGGCTCGCTATCGGTGCTCCGCCGCCGTCGGATCGGGCGATCGAGTTCGGCCCGATCAGTCGTCGTCGCTCTCGGCGGTGAGGGGATCGCGCTCGTCCTCGGAGAAGCCCTCCGAGCCCTCGATGCGCGACTTCGCCTCGGGATCGAAGCGCATCTCGATGTCCTGGTAGGTGTCGACGAAGGAGAGCTCGTGGTGGGACTCGGTCTCGTGGCCCAGGTAGCGGTCCTCTAAGTCCCACTGGCCGACCTCGTCGTTCTCGGCGACGTTCTTGAAGTCCTCGAAGACGTGGTAGGCTCCGGAGTGGAGTGCGTACAGCGTCGTGAAGATGTACTTGTAGCCCAGATCGCCCAGCTCCTCGAAGGTGAGCGGGTCGTCCTGCTCGGACCACGCGAACGAGGAGGAGTAGTTGAACGCCAGATCCACGTCGGGGTGGGTCTCGGCGAGCTCTTCGGCGTAGTTGACGGCGTCCTCGCGGCTGGGATCGGGCATCTCGGGCCAGACCATGTCGACGCCGGCGTCGGCGTACAGCCGCCCGCGTTCGAGGTGTTCCTCCCAGTCGCCGTTGGCGGAGCCGTAGGCGTCCGTGCGGGCGATGACGATGGTGTCTTCGCACTGCTTGGCGTCGACGGCGGCCTCGAAGCGCGCCTCGGCCTGCTCACGGGACACGATCTGCTTGCCCGCGATGTGGCCACAGCGCTTGGGCGTCACCTGATCCTCGATGTGGACCGCGGCCACGCCCACCTTCTCGTACTCCCGGACCGCGCGGCGGACGTTGTGGATGCCGCCGTAGCCGGTGTCGCAGTCGGCGACCACCGGGAGGTGGGTCGACTCGACGATCCGCTTTGCGTTCTCGACCATCTCCCGCATGTCGACCATCTCCAGGTCGGGGAAGCCGAACTGGCCCAGCACCGTCGAATAGCCGCTCATGTAGGCGGCGTCGAGGCCGGCCATCTCCGCGAGCCGGGCGTCGAGGGCGTGATAGAGCCCGGGTGCGAAGACGAACTCCTGCTCGTCGAGCTTCTCGCGCAGCTCGACGGCCGCAGGGTTGTCGATGTCCTTCGTGAAGACGTCCGTGTCGCCGATGAGTTCCTTTGGCGTTGGCATGGATCGTACTCATGGTCCGGTCGGACCGCGCTGGCCCGCCGTCGTTCACCACGTCCGCCCTCGATGCGGGGCGAGCAAAAAACGTTATGATCGATCATGTTAATACTGGCTAAGGGATTTACCCAGCGCCACACCGACTAACGAATATAAGTGACTGGGCTTCACTCTCGCGGTAGGAGTTGGCAAACGACGAGCGCGGTGGAGACGACGGTAGCGATGGAGATGACGCTCGAGGAGAAGGGAGACGAGAGCGAGAGGAGAGGCGGTAGGGTACCGACTGCCGCTTCAGAGTGCGATCCGGTCGCCGATCTCGACGATCTCGAGCCGTTCGGGGTGGGGGAAGCTCGCCGCGTGGCCGTAGAGCGCCGTGGGGTCGGCCGTGAGCCCCTTCCACATGTCCCAGTGAGTGGGCAGCAGCCGATCGAGCCGTAGCTGGCCGGCCGCCTCGACGATCCCGTTCTCGTCGCTGTACCACCGCGTTCGCGTCGGTTCGCCGGTCTCCTTGTCGGGGATCGTCCCGACGCTCCCGAACGCGAGCGCGCCGAGGTCGATCCCGTACTCCCGACCGACTCGCTCGAAGGCCTCGCTCGGGCGCGCGTCGCCCCCGTGGAAGAAGGTCCCCGCCGGGTGCTCGACGACGTACGAAACTGGATGCTCGGCGTCGGGATCGTGGGCGGACTCGACGTGGATCGTGAACCGACCGACCTCGACGGCGTCGCCCTCGCTCACTGCCGCGAACTGATCCTCGCCGACGTCCCACCCGTCGGTCCAGCCCTCCTCGCGGACGACGTCGAGGCTCGCGTCGGGCGCGTAGAACTCCGCGCCCGTCCCGGCGAGGATCGGAGCCTGCGAGGGTCCGTGGACGTGATCGGTGTGTTCGTGGGTGGCGAGCACGGCGTCCGCCGCCGTGAGATCGGCGGGATCGAACGGCACCGGGATCATCCTGATCGTTCGGGGCGGGTCGCCCGTGCCGAGATAGGGATCGACGAATAGCACGGTATCGCCGTCGGCGAGGACGAACCCGTTACAGCCGAGATATCGGACCGCTACGCCGTTGGGATCGGCTCCGGCGATCGCGCGCGGCAGCCAGTCGCCCCAGTCGGAGTGGATCATACGGCCCGTGCGCCTGCCGTCGGCACAAAGCTGTCGGCACGTATCCCCGTCCGTTCGAGGAGCGGCCGTGCGTTCACGACACCGCGACGGCCTCCTCGCCGCCCTGGCACTCGCCGCGACGCTCGCACTCTATCCGAACTGGGGCGTCGCTCCTCGCTCCGCTTCCCGCCGTCGCGGGCGTTCTCGGCTCGCTCGCGCTCGAAGCCGTGTTCCTCCGGTACCCCGACCGGACGCGAGCGCTGTGGGAACGCTCGGTCGTACAGGTCGCGTCGCTTCTGTTCGTCGTCGGCGTCAGCGTTCTGGCCAGCACGTCCGCTGTGTGGCTGCTCGGCGCGCTCGTGTGGGGACTCGTCGCCTACCTCGTGCTGTTGGGATTCGTACTCGCCGGAGCGGGGAATCCGGTCGGACGACTGCCCGGAGTCGACGACGGTCGGTGAGCCATTGCCGCCGGCCTCGCCGTCCGGAGAGCCCGTGGCGATGCGGTCGCGGCGGTGGCACGGAACGATCACAGGACGACGACGGGCGGTAGCGGTGCGGTCGCGGGCAAGCAGCCACATCGCGAGCGGACGACCGAGCGCCGGAGCACACAAAACGCGCTCCGAGCCCTCGTTCGCTTCGTCTGCTCACGGGCGGCTTTGCCGCCCGTTCGCACGGTCCGAGGGAGGAGTCCCTCGCTACTCACGAGGACGAAGCGAGACGGGCGCTCGCGGCCTCTTTCACTCCGGGTTTTACAGGGAATTTGAGAGCGCGAACGGAGCGAGTGCGCGAGGCGAGGACCCCTTTAAAGGGGGTTTTCAGTAGATGAGCGCGTCGTCGTTCTCGACCATGTAGAGGGTCCGGGCGGCGATGTTGACCGCGTGGTCGCCCACCCGTTCGAGGTCGCGGACCGTAAGCAGGAGCCGCGAGACGTCGCCCATCAGCGGCTCCGGCGACTCGCCGGCGTCGAGTTCGCGCTCGATGAGGTCGCGCACGACCGTCTCGGAGGCACGCTCACAGAGCGCGTCGAGCTCGTCGTCGCGGCCATCGATGGCGCGACAGGCCGTGGCGTCGTCGGTCGCGTAGGCGTCCATCGCGTCCTCGACCATCCCGAGGGCGAGGTCGCCGATCGCCTGGACGTCGACCTCCGGGAAGCGGTCACGCTCGGCGCGGTGGGTGTACTCCCCGAGATTGGTGGCGAGGTCGGCGATGCGCTCGAGGTCGGTGATGATCTTGAACGAAGCGGCGATGAAGCGGAGGTCGCCCGCGACGGGCTGCTGGAGGGCGAGCAGGTCGATGCAGTCGCCTTCGAGGTCGAGATACATCCCGTTGACCTCGCCGTCGCCCTCGATGACCGACTCGGCGAGACGGTTGTCCTTCCTGGCGAGCGCGTCCAGGCCCATCCGGAGGCGCTCCATGACGACCTCGCTCATGTATAGGACGTCCTCGTGGAGGGCGTCGAGTTGCTGCTGGTACTCGTGGCGGGGCATGGGACAGTTCCTCCCGCGGCGGTTGATGTATCCTTCGGCGTCGGGCCTCGCTCGACCGCGGCGGCCCCCTTTTTCCCCACCGCGCGAACGCTCGTCGGGCCGTTCCGACGGCGGTGCTCGGATCGGATTAGTATATATCTACATTTCGCGGTGTATCGGCCGTTTCTCCGGTGTTTCTCCCCTGTTGGCGTCGTACCGATCGTCCCATTCGCTTCGGGTATATATTATCGAATGGTTTTATGTGTCATGGGTCACGAGTAAGGGTACATGGAGACGCGCAAGGTCCAGTTGACGGGCGGTTCGACCTACACGGTGTCGTTGCCGAAGGAGTGGGCGACCGCGAACGGCATCAGCGCCGGCAGCGAGATCGAGTTCCACCCCGAAGGTGACTCGCTGCTGCTCGCGCCCCGGGGCGAAGGAGGGTCCGCCGAAGGCGTCCTCGACGTCACCGACATGCGCGAAGAGGAGCTGACGCGCGCGGTCGTAATGATGTACGTCGGGGGGTTCGACGTCATCACCCTCGAAACCGCGCGCATCGACGCCGCACAGCGCCGGACGATCCGCGAGGCCAGCCAGCGTCTCGTCGGCCTCGAGGTCATCGAGGAGACCGCCGAGCACGTCACTCTCCAGGACCTGCTCGATTCCGCGGAGCTGTCGGTCCACAACGCCATCACCCGGATGCGTCTCGTCGCGCTCACCATGCTCGCCGACGCCGTCGAGGCGCTCGTCGAGAACGATGCCGACTTCGCGGCGGACGTCGCCGCGCGCGACGATGACGTCGACCGGCTCTGGTATATGACCGCACGGGTGTTCCGCTCGGCGCTCCGGAACCCGATCGGGGCGACCGATGTCGAGCTCCCCCGCGAGGTCTGTTTCGACTACCACTCGGGGGCCCGCCAGCTCGAACGCGTCGCCGACCACGCGACGAAGATCGCCGAGCTCGCTCGCGACATCGACGACGTACCCGAGGAAGCCGCCACGGCACTCGCCGAGCTCCACGCCGCATCGAGTGCGGTCGTCGAAACGGCGATGGACGCGCTGTTCGCCGAAGACCCGGAGACGGCCATCGAACTCGCCAACGACGCTGCCTCGCGGATCCCCGAGGTCGACGACCAAGTCCACGCGGTCGACAACCTGATCCGCGAGCTCGATCCCGAGCACGCCCAACGGCTCGGCCTCGTCGTGGACTCGCTCTCCCGGACGGCGGACTACGGGGGGAACGTCGCCGAAACCGCGATGCAGCGAGCCGCGCCGCGGCCCTAGCACCCACTTTTTTGCAACGGGGCCCTCCGTCGCTCGCGCCTCCGAACCCCGTGCAAGAACCGGAGGAAAAGGCCGCGAGCGGACGCGAGCACCGCAGGGAGGGAGCTCGCGGTAACAGGTGCTTGCCCGCAGCCGTACCGCGACCGCACAGCCGAGCCCTCAGCCCGCCCCGCACCGCGCGGCCCTCGCTCTCGATCCGCCAGGACCGCTACTGTACTACTTCCGCTACCGCGACCGCCGCCTTCCTCCCCCCCCCCTCCTCGCCGCTTCCTCAGCTGCTACCCGCCGTCCTCGGGGGACGCGTCGCCCGCACTCGCGGCCTCGCCGGCGGGAGGACCGTCCGTGCTGCCCGCGTCACCGCCTGCTTCGACTCCGGCGTCGGTTCGCGGGTTCGAGCCGATGCCCGCCGCGGACGTGACGTGGGGCGTGAGCGCCTCGCCGCTGAGCAGCTCCGGGAGGACGATCCGGACGGCCTGGATGAGGAGCACGAGGATCAGCGGACCGAGGAACAGGCCGTACCAGCCGAAGATCGCCACCCCGAGGATGTACGCGAAAAGCATCAGTCCGACGTGGAGTCGCCGGCCGGCGAGGTAGGGCTGGATGAACGTCATGGGGAGGGTGTCGAGGACGACGAACGCGACGGCAGTGAACCCGAGCGGGTAGGTGAGCGAGGCGTCGACCTGCACGGCGCGCGCGCTCAGATAGAGCGCGAGGGGAACGTAGACGACCTTCCCGACCACGATCGGGATCAGCCCCGCGAGCCCGGTGAACAGCGCCAGCACCATCGGAATCGGGATCGCCAGCGCGGTGGGGGCGAGCTCGTTATACCCACTGTAGACGAGCGCCGAGAGCACCGCGACGAGCACGATCGTGAGGATGTTGCCCAGATACACGGATTCGAGGTCGCGGTCGACCGCGCTCGCGTAGGCGTGGGCGACGCTGCCCGGTCCGCCGACCGCCGAGCGAAACCAGCCGGCGAGGCGGTAGTCGTCCCGGAGCAGATAGAAGACGAACGCGAGCGCGAGAAACAGCCGGAGCAGGACGGCTCCGAGCACGGCGAGGACGTCCTGGCCGGTGCTGAGCGCCTGCGAGAGCGTCTCCGAGCCCCGGAGGTCGGCGACCAGCTGACGTGGCTCGCTCGCCAGCTCGGAGACGTCGAACGCGAACGCCGAGACGTCGACGTACGGACGGAGGAACTGCCGGAAGTCGCCCCCGACGATGGCGGTGAACTGCTGGAGGCCGAGCGACACCACGTAGGCGGCGACCCCGAGGATCGGCAGCGCGATCAACACCAGTGTGAGCGCCGCTGCCAGTCCGGGCGAGCGTACCAGCCGCCGGAGCCAGCGGTCGACCGGGCGCACCACGTAGTAGACGAACAGCCCGAGCACGAACGCACTCAGGAACTGTAAGACGCCGACGGCGACGATCGCGACGATTGCGACGACGAGCAGCCACCACCCGACGCGCGAGCGATCGAGCGCTGGGAGAGACCGGTCCATGTGCCGGCTACCCTCCGGAGGGTACAAAACGTTCCCCCGGGATCACCGGGGTGGCGCGGGCCAGAGGAACCCGACAGCACCCGGACACCGGCCGCTCCCCGTGGCACCGGTCCGAGAGACGAGAGGCAGGCGACCGGCGGGCGAGAACAGGAGCCGTCTCCTCCCGGTTCAGAGCGGTTCCGAGCGGTTCCGGGACACCGATCGAAACCGTTTCGGGAAGCCCGTTCGGGCGGCACTCAGCCGTCTTCGAGGACGGCGTTGACCTGTCCGTCCTGTCCCGGACGGGAGGTCACGCGCGCCGTGCCCTCGCCGGTTTCGACGAGCGCGCCCTTCGTGACGATGTTTCGGCGGACGTAGTTCGGGTTCGCGGGGTTCTCGACGACGTCCTCGATCTCCGTGGAGCGAGTCTCGCCGTCGACGGCGACGCTGGCGCGGTCGGTGGCGAGCGCGCGGACCTTCTCGCGGTCCCCGCGTGCGTCGACGGTTCTGAGCGTCGGCTCGCCGACGCCGGTTTCGGTGGGCTCGCGCCCGAGCTGGTGCTTTCGCTTCCCGCTGTTCGGTCGCAGCCGGCCGCCGGTGCGCGAGCGCGTCGAGCGTCCGTGGTCTTTCACACTCGCGTCGAGACGGAGCCGGGACTTCAATCGCTCGGTGCGAGCCGGCCGTCGGTCGGCGTAGCCACACGGCCGGCGCGCAGCGCGCCGTCCGCGGCGCGCAACGCCCGCGCGAGGAATGAGGGGTGCGAGGTGTGAGGCGAGCACCTCGACGGCGGACGGAAAAACGACCGTAAGCCACGCGAAGTCGGCGGTGTGGGGGACGGTTGCGGTACGGGCGGCCCGAGCGGAGTGAATCGGCTGGGAGAGCGCGTGGGCGATCGCGGTGTGCCGCTGGGCGGCCGCGGTAGTAGTCGCGGTACGGTCTCTCGTGTGTACCGGCACTCGCGGCCCGCGTAGCCGTAACGGTTAGGTCGCTGCCGAAAGCGACGCCGTGCGTGAGCCTTCGGACTGTCGTCGCCGCGCCGTTCCGCGGACGTGGAACCGACACACTCGCGGAGAGCGAGTTCGTCGTCGCACTCTCGCTCGACCGGGATTGGTACTCCCCGGAGCAGGCCACGCGACTGGTCGACGTCGCCGTCACTGAAGGACTGCTCGCCCGCGAGGACGGACAGCTCGGCCCTACGTTCGACCACGACGGGGTGGACGTTCCCGAGGGGTTCGTTCCGAGCGAGGAGCTGCTCCGGGGGCGCTCGGTCTTCGAGCAGGTCCTCGATGCGGTCGTCGAGAGCGGCGTCGAGAAGCGGGAAGCCGTCGCGGCGATCAACCGCAGCCAGCAGTCCCTGGCGATCTCCGTCGAGGCCGCGGCGGTGCTGTACGCCCGCCGTCGGGGCATCGAGGTAGCGGAGGCAACCGAGCGCGCGCTCGCGGAGCTCTGAGTGGGCGATCGGAAAGGGGAAGCGAGAGGAGGGCTGCGGGCAGCCGCGTTCGACGGTCTACCGTTTCCCGGCCCGACTCCTTCTACCGCCGACCCGTCTCCCGTCCCGACGGCTGCTCACGTCCCGCTCGGGCGAAGCCGGCGAGGACGTCGGGGAGGCGCCCGGCGAGGCGATCGCGCTCGACGGCCGCGTTCGCAGCGGGGTCGGCCTCGTCGCTCTCGGCGAGCACCTGCACCGCGAGCAGTCCGGCCGCCTTCGCGCCGCGGACGTCGTGTTCGGGATGATCGCCGACGTGGACGGTTTCGGCGGCCGACGTGCCGAGCGCGTCGAGGACCGCTTGGAAGGCGCGCCCGTCCGGCTTGCCCGCGTCGAGCACGCCGGTGACGACGACCGCCTCGAACAGGTCCGCCCAGCCGAGCGCGGCGAGCTTTCCCTCCTGGGCGGCCACCGGGCCGTCGGTCAGTAGCCCGACGCGGTACTCGGTGCGGAGCTCTCGGACGAGCGCCGCTGCCCCCGGGACGGGAGCCAGCGCCCCCTCGACGGCCTCGCGGTAGGCCGTGGCGAGTGTGGCTGGTGTGGCGGACGCGGTCCCGTCGCTTCCTTCCTCCCGTCCATCGAGTAGCGCGGCGAAGATCGGTTCGCGGGTCTCGCGTCCGAGGTCGCGCCCGTGGGCATCGAGGTACTCCCCCCGTGCGATCGGCGGAGCACCGACGGCCGCCGTCGCCTCCTCGAGCAGCGTCGCTCTGTCGCGCTCGGTGACCGCGAGCGTGTCGTCGAGGTCGAACACGACCGCGGCGAGCGCCATACGGTGTATGGGGAAGCGGCCGGTTTGAAGCCTGTGGAGGAACCCGAACCTCCTTGGCGGTCGGACCGGACGCGTCCGTATGCGCTTTTTCGAGCGCCTCGAACGCCGGATCGAGTCCACCGGCAGCGTCCTCTGTGTGGGCCTCGATCCCGACCTTGATCGACTCCCCGAGCACCTCCACGAACACGACCTTCCGCGGCGGGCGTGGGGTCGGCGGATCGTCGACGCCACCCACGAGCACGCCGCCGCTTACAAGCCCAACGCGGCCTTCTACGAGGATCCCGACGGGTGGCGCGCGCTCGAAGAGACGATCGCCTACGCCCACGGCAAGGACGTGCCCGTCGTGCTCGACGCCAAGCGCGGCGACGTCGGCCACACCGCGCGCCAGTACGCCCGCCTGCTTGACGACGCCTCGCTCGGGGCCGACGCGATCACCGTCAGCCCCTACCTCGGCCGGGACTCGCTCGAACCGTTTCTCTCCCGGACCGGAAAGGGGGTGTTCGTGCTCTGTCGGACCTCGAATCCCGGCGGCGCGGACCTCCAGGACCGTGAGCTCGCCGGCGGCGAACGGCTCTACGAGCGCGTCGCACGGCTCGCGGGTGAGTGGAACGAGCGCGGGAACGTCGGGCTCGTCGTGGGGGCCACGGCCGAAACGGAACTGGAGCGCACCCGCGAGCTGGCTCCCGACCTCCCCTTCCTGGTCCCCGGGGTGGGCACGCAGGGCGGCGATGCCGCGGCCGCCGTCGAGCACGGGCTGGCGGGTGGCGTCGGGCTCGTGAACGCCTCGCGCTCGATCGTCTTCGCCGGCGAGGGTAGCGACGAGGCGTTCGCAAAGGCAGCCGGCGCGGCGGCCAAGCGGCTCGAACGCCGGCTGAACGAGCATCGGTGAACGCCACGAACGGGCGATGGCGCGGCTCGGTCGTGGTCGCGGCGTGGCATCGCTGTCCGTACTGCGAGCGAGGCGGGCCGAGGGGCGATCGTTTACCGTGAGTTTTGCGGGCCACGGGGCAAGCACCGCCCTCGGTCCGTGCGAGCGGAGCGGGCCTACACGTCCCGGCTGCGAACGGGACGACGAGCCGTGAGCAGTGCGCGAGCGCCCGAGTAGAGAGCGCTCGACGGAAAAATGCGAGTGCGCTATGCCGTCGGTCGGGAGAGACCCCGAAGCGCTCGCGGAGTTCCGGTCGTCCTCCGCTGATTCGCTGTCGTCGCGTCCCACGGACGTCTGACCGACAGTATAAGTAGCGCCCCCGCGGACGAGACAGCCACGATGAGCTCTGCGATGACGATGCCGTCGATGTCCACGTACGCGATCCTCGGCTGTGGGAGCGTGGGCTACGCCGTCGCGGAGGACCTCACCGCGGAGGGCAAGCAGGTCCTCATCGTCGACCACGACGAGGGCCGTGTCGAGGCGCTCAGAGACCAGGACCTGAACGCCGAGACCGGCGACATCACCGAGGACGGGATCGCCGAGGCCGTGGCCGATCGCGACGTCGTGCTGGTGCTCTCGACGGACGTCGAGGCCAACCAGCGCGCCGTCGAGCGCGTCCGGGAGGTGGGTGGCGAGCAGTTCCTCGTCGCGCGCGCGTCCGATCCCGTCACGGCCGACGAGCTCCGCGAGGCGGGCGCGGACGTCGTCGTCAACCCCGCGGAGGTGATCGCGGCCTCGGCGCTGCGCGCGCTCGAGACCGGCGAGCTGGAGTACAAAGCCGGTCAGCTCGCGGCCGTCGTCGAGGACGCCGACGAGTGCATGGCGATCCTCACCCGCGACAACCCGGGCCCGGACTCGATCGCCAGCGCGGTCGCGCTGCGGGCGATCGGCGGGGCACTCGACGTCGAGGCCGACATCCTCTACGACGGCGAGATCGGCCACCGCGAGGACCGCGCGTTCGTCAACCTCATCGGCGTCGAACTGCTCTCCCGGGCCGAGGTCGAGTTCGAGGCCTACGACACCGTCGCGCTCATCGACCGCCCGAGTACCATGGAGCGGACGGTCGGCCGACCCGTGGACGTGCTGATCGACCACCACGACCCCGAGGAGGCCTACGAGGCTGAGTTCGTCGACGTCCGCGCGAACGTCTCCGCGACCTCGACGGTCCTCACGAAGTACGTCCAGGAGTTCGACCTCAGTCTCGACGAGACCGTCGCCACCGCCCTGCTCTATGGGATCCGCGCCGAGACCCTGGATTTCCGCCGGGACACCACGCCCGCCGACCTCACCGCGGCGTCGTATCTCTACCCGTTCGCCGACCACGACACCCTAGAGCAGGTCGAGTCGCCCTCGATGAGCCCCGAGACGCTCGACGTGCTCGCCGAGGCCATCCGCAACCGGGACGTCAAGGGCTCACATCTGGTCTCGAACGCGGGGTTCATCCGCGACCGCGACGCGCTCGCCCAGGCCGCCCAGCACCTCCTGAACTTGGAGGGGATCACCACCACCGCGGTGTTCGCCATCGACAACGACGCCATCTCGCTGGCGGCGCGCTCGAAGGACATCCGGCTCAACATCAGAAACGTCCTCGACGAGGCCTTCGGCGAGCAGGCCGAACCCGTCGGTCACGCGACGGACGCGGACGTCTCGATTCCACTCGGTATCTTCACCGGCATCGAGACCTCGGAGGACAACCGCGAGACGCTGCTCGGACTCGCCGAGGAGGCCGTCAGGCGGAAGCTGTTCGCGGCGATGGGCGTCAATGGCGATAGCGGCGACTGAGCCGGCGAACCGGTCGAGGGGAGCGGGCCACGTCTCCGTGCTCGGTTCAGGCGGGGGCGGGCTCCTCGCGGTCCTCCCGGTCGTTTCTGCCGTCGCGCAGTCGCTCGACGACCTCGCTCACGAGGACCACGTCCCCGACCGAGCGGACCCACCGATAGGGGACGATGATCCCTTGGCCCGGCTCGACCTGCTCGGCGAACAGCTCGCCGTTGACGCTACCGACCGCGAGCCCCGAGACCGACCGCGCGTCGAGGTCGAGACGGACGTCCTCGATCTCACCGACGAACGTCCCGCGGTTCGAGTACACCTCGCGCCCGATCAGGCTGCCGATCTCGTCCAATGGATCCATAGCGGGGCCAAGCAACCACGGGACTTAAACGTAGACGTTCTTGGGGCGGGAGCGGCACTACTTTCCCGCCGTCAGTCCGCGCTCGCGGGCTCGCCGCCCTCGATCGCACCGGCGTCGAGGTCGCGCTCGACCGCTCGGGCGGCCGCGACCATGTTCGCCATCTTCCCGTAGGCGACCTCGCGAGGCAGCAGCTTCAGCCCGCAGTCGGGACTCACGGTCAGGCGCTCGGGGGGCACGACGTCGAGGCCCTTCCGGACGTTCGCTTCGATCTCCTCGACCGACTCGACGTCGCCGACGTGGACGTCGGTGACTCCCAGTGCGAGGTCCTTCGTGAACTCGTGTTCGGTGAACACGTCCAACTGCTCGTAGTCGCCGTTGGCGAGTTCGAGATCGAACTCGTCGACGGGGAACTCCAGCATCTCGGGGTAGATCCGCGAGTAGTCGCCGTAGCAGACGTGCAGTCCCAGCCGCACGTCGTCGGGCACGTCCGCGGCGATCCGTTCGAGGCATTCGCCGACGATGGCGTGGTCGTCGGGCGTCGTCGCCAGCGCGGGTTCGTCGATCTGGACGTAGCGCGCGCCGGCCGCAACGAGCTCCTCGACCTCCCGCGCCACGAGGTCGGCGAGGGCATAGGCCAACGCCGCGTCGTCCTCGTAGGCCTCGTTGAAGCTCCAGCTGGCGAGCGTGTAGGGCCCGGTGATCGGTACCTTCACCGGGCGGGCCGCGACCTCGCTTGCGAACTCGTACTCCGCGCCCAGCCAGCGCTCGCCGTACTCCACCTCGCGGGTGACGCTGGGCTTGTCGAAGTAGTTGTGGCCCCACACCTTGACGGGGCCGTTGAACTCGTAGCCCGGGATGCGCTCGGCGAAGTACTCGACCATCTCGTTTCGGCGCATCTCGCCGTCGCAGACGACGTCGAGGCCCGCACGTTCGTGCTCGGTCGTGATCAGCCGAGCGGCGTCGTCGGTCGCCTCCGCCCACTCGGCCTCGCCGAAGTCCGCCTCGGGGTCGTCGCGGAGCCCGCGGGCGCGGTCGAGCCACTTGGGCTTCGGGTAGCTCCCGACCACAGTGGTGAGGATGAAGTGCTCGTTGGGATGGTCGGCGGGACGGAACTGCTCGCGGGTCACGCCCGGACCCCCTGAAGCGCGACGGCCTCACCGAGTGCGTCGAGCTTCGCTTCGAACTTCCCCACGGGCAGGTAGAACAGTCCCGTGTTGGGCGTCGCGTGGATCGTGTCGAACGCGGCCGCGCTGTTCTCGCGCACCCACGCGACGCGTTCGGCGATCGTCTCGGGCTCCTCGATCAGTGTGTTCTGGCCGTCCACCACCCCGAGCGCGATGTCCTCTTTGGTGCCGTACTCGTTGATGTTGTACATGCTTGCCTCGTGCTCGGTGAGGAGGTCGTAGCCCACGGCGTCGACGTCGGCGTCGAGCAGGTGGGCGTGGACCCGTTCGTCGAGCGCGCCCCAGTAGGTCTGGCAGACGACGTCGGCGTCGGTCGCGCCCGCCACCCGGTCGATGGCGGCGCTGGCGCGCTCGTCGGCCCCCGCGCCCGGCGGGTCGACGACGAGCGACGGCTCCGAGAGAAAGAGGGTCTCGACGTCGGGAAACGCTTTGACCTCGTCCGCGAGAAAGTCGCCTACCGCGTCGAGGAAGGCCGCCGCGTCGCCGTAGTGCTCGTCGGTGGCGAGCTCGGCGAGCGAGTACGGTCCCGGCAGAACGGCTTGCAGCGCGCCGTCGCCGCGGCTCGCGGTTCCGTCGTCGGCGTCGCCGCCGTCGCTGTGCCCTTCGGCGTCGCCACCGCCCGCGTCGGCGTCGGCGAGGAGCTCGCTCGCCGCGTCGAGTTCGGCGGCCACGTCGCCGTCGAAGCCCAGCTCGTCGACGACGACCGGCTCCCGGTAGAAGTTGTTGTTGTCGTAGTACCGGACGATCCC
Source organism: Halobacteriales archaeon QS_4_69_34 (assembly GCA_003021045.1). Lineage (GTDB taxonomy): Archaea > Halobacteriota > Halobacteria > Halobacteriales > Halococcaceae > PXRN01. The sequence goes on from PXRN01000022.1 coordinate 24,062, forward strand.
TCTGGTTTCGACCGCGTCGTGGATACAGAGCGGGTGGGCGAGCATGTCGTCCCAGCGGAGCTGGCCCTCGACGATCCGGTCGAGCCCCGCCTCGCGCTGGCGCTCGATCACCTCCGCGCGCGCCTCGCCGTAGACCCCGGCGACGGCCTCGCTTTCCTCGCCGTGGACGAGGCCCTCCTTCTGGTGGCCCTTCAGGTCGCCCAATCGGTTCTTCGCCCAGTCCGGCAGCGGGAACAGCCCCGGCGTCGACGCGAGGAGGTGGGTCATCGTCTCCCGGGAGGGAATGCGGAGGCTTAATATTTGCTACTCGGTTCCATAACTATGGATAATTACACGGCCGTCGACGGGACACTCGGACCGCCCTCGTGTGTCGACAGCGTCAGGGTTTCCGAACGAGCTCCAGTACCGAAAGGACCTCGAAGGGAAACGAATCGGTCGCCACGATCTCGTGGACGAACCCGTTGCGCTCGGCGCGCGCGGTCACCTCGTCGAGCCCGGCGAGGCTGCTGACGAGCAGGAGGGCGACGCCGCCCGGCGCGAGCACTCGACCCACTCCATCGAGAAACGGCTCGATGACGGCACGACCCGTCTTCCCGCCCGAGAGCGCGAGCGCCATCCAGTCCTCGCGTGCGTCCGCGGGCGACGTGGGAAGGTAGGGCGGGTTGAACAAAACGGCGTCGAACGTTTCCGCGCGGAAGGGCGCGAGGAGATCCGCGCGAACGGTCGGCACGCCGTGTTCGCGCGCCCGCCGGCAGGCGTGGGGATTGGGGTCCGAACCGAGAACTCTCGCACCGTGCTCCTCGCGCACCGTCGCGGCGACGTAGCCCGAGCCCGTACCGACGTCGAGGACGGAATCGGCGGGCGAGACGCGCTCGATTGCCGCCGTCGCGAGGAGGTGGGAGTCCTCGGCGGGCTCGTAGACGTCGCCCGCGCGGCGCTCGTCGAGGCCCATCTCACTCCCCGCCGTCGGTCGTCGCGGTCGGCGTCCCGGAGTCGCCCGCCTTTTCGCCCGCCTCCGGAGGGTCGGACGCGGGACGCCCGTCGTCGATCCCGAATCCCCTCTCCTCGCGGGCGCTGAGCGTGCGTTGGGGGAACGGGATGGTGATCCCCTCGCGGTCGAAGGCCGTCTTCACCGACCGGATGACGCCCGTCTGGGCCTTCCACTTCCGCCGGGAACTCGGCTTGTCGATCCAGAAGCGCAGTTCGAGGACGATCCCCGAGTCCGCGAAGCGCCGCAGCACGACTCGCGGCGAGGGCGTGTCAAGGGTCTCTTCGGGCCTCTCCATCGCGTTCTCGGCGGCCTCGATCGCCCGATCGAGGTCGGCCCCGTAGTCGGTGGCGACCTCGACGTCGATCCGGAGGCGGTCGTTGTGCGAGCGATTGACGAACGGGCTGTTCGTGATGTGATCGTTGGGGATCAGGACGTGCTCGTCGTCGAAGGTGCGGATCTTCGTGTTGACGATGGTGACGTCCCGGACGATGCCCTCGTACTCCTCGACCTCGATCCAGTCGCCGACTCGAAATGGCCGCGAGAACAGGAGGACGAACCCGGCAGTGATCGCACTGAGGGTGCCCCGGGCCGCGAAGCCGAGCACCGCGCCGAGCACGCCCGCGCCGACGAACAGCCGCCCCGCGTCGACGCCCCACACCGCGAGCACGGCGAAGAAGGCGAGCACGAACACCGCCACGTCGGCGACGTGGTAGGCGACCTCGCTCTGGTGGCTGGTGATCGCGCCGTGCTCCTCGGCGAGCCGATCGATCGAGCGGTTGACGAGCCGGATCAGGAGGTAGGCGACGACGACGACCGTCCCGGAGAGCAGCCCCCGGGCCGCGGTGATGCGGTCGACGGCCAGCTGTTCGGCCACGAACACGGCGACGAAGGCGACCTCCCAGATCGACGTGAGCGCGAGCACTGCGAGGACGGTCAGCACTGCCACCGTCCCGGCCTGGGTCGCCTCGGTGAGCCGCGAGCTGTACCGTTTTTTCAGTGGACCGCCGGCCCGCTGGATCAGCCCGCCGGCCGCGACGAGCGCCGCCAGAACGACGAGGGTGGCGAGAAGCTGCGTGCCGATCGAGTCGAGATAGGCCTCCTGGAACGCTTCGAGGAAGTCCGGGTGGAACGTCACGCCGACCGACCTCCCGCTCGGACCGGGCGTCCTCGGGGACGCCGAGCGGTGCCGTCGAGCCCACCGACTCGCCCCGCCGTGTCAGGCGCGCTCAATCCACTCACCGCCACAGTCCGGACAGAGCGGACGGGGGTCGTCGTACTCCGCGAGGCAGTCGACGCAGCGGTACGTGCTCGCATCGCTTCCATCGCTCGCCGTCGAGGGGAGCGTCTCCCTTATACTGCTTGTGATGCCCGTGTTCTCGCCGAAGATCGCCGATCGCTTCGGGACGCTGCTTTCATATGCAAGATCCGGCGGGGCTGCCGGAGGACACTGCCGACGACCGCACTCGATGCACTCTTCGGTCGGCTCACCGCCCGTGGCTCGTCGCCTCGGCGGCCGCGTTCGGGACGAGAGCGGTCACGTCGGGTCACCGTGCTCGCGTGCGAGGCGTGCCAGCGCGGCGAACTCCGCGGGCGTCACGGTGCCGGCCCGCTGGTCCATCAGTGACTCGTCGGCCGCCTCAACCACCGCGTCGGGATCGTCCAGCCCGGAGATGTGGGCGGTGTTCCGGATCGCGTTGCGCATCGTCTTGCGGCGCTGGGTGAACACCGCCGTCACGAACCCGAGGAAAAAGTCCTTGTCGAGGCCGTCCTCGCCGACCCCGCTGCCGGCAGCGTCGCTCTCCGCGCCGCCACCGGCAGCGTCGGCGGTCGCGTAGTCGGGCTCCTGGGGGCGGAGTCGCACGACCGCGCTCTCGACGGCCGGCGGCGGCGCGAACGCCGCCGGAGGGACGATCTCGACGATCTCGCTCGCGGCGTAGTGGCCCGCCGTCACCGACAGCCGGCCGTACGCCGCGCTACCGGGCTCGGCGACGAGCCGCTCGGCGAACTCGCGCTGGACCGTGACGACGAGCGGTCGCCGCCGCGGGAGTAGCGCGAAGAGGAGTTCGCTCGACGCACCGTAGGGGAGGTTCGACACCGACGTAGTGAACGCCGGGAGGGCGACGTCGAGTGCGTCGCCCGCGACGACCGCGAGTCGTTCCCGCTCGATCGCGTCGGTGAACTCCTCGCGGCAGAACGCGGCGAGCCGGGGGTCGCGCTCGATCGCGGTGACGCGATCGGCGACCTCGAGCAGGCGATCGGTCAGCGCGCCCGTCCCCGCCCCGATCTCGAGGACGTGGGACGTGTCGAACCCGGCGTCGATCGCGTGTTCCGGCAGGCGATCGAGCACGCGATCGTCGATCAGGAAATGCTGGTCGCGCCGCGGATCGCCCCGGACGCCGGCCCGCGCGAGCAGCGCGTCGGGGTCGCGTCCTCCAGCGGTGCTATCCGGATCGTTTTCCCGGGGGGCGTCCGAGTCGCCCCCGGTGGCCTCCGGATCCGTCCCGGGGGACGTCATCGCCACCCGTGGCGACAGGACGGTACTGTCGGTGAGGAGCATCTCCCCGCTGATCGTCGTCGGATCGGCGGACGACGGTGAAACCGCCGGGAACGCGAGCGAGCGGGACGGCCACCGGCAGTAGGGGCGGCAGCTCCGCTCACTCCTCGTGCCCGACGAACGTCCGGTACTTGAGGTCCTCCTCGCGTAGCTCCTCTAGGATGCGCTCGACGAGCACCTCCTCGGGGTTGTGGAGCCCCGAAACCCGCTCTTCGAGCTCCGCGAAGCTCCCGAAGGGCTCTCGCTTGCGTTCGTCGAGCACCCCGTTTCGCAGCTTCTTGCCGATGCCGGGCAGGAGGTTGAGCTGGTGGAGCCGGAGGGTGATCGGCTCGGCGTCGTTGTAGAAGTCGACGAACCGGCGCTCCTCGCGATCGACGACCTCCTCGACGACGTACTCCAGCTCCGAGCGCGCCCCGCTCGTGAGCTCCGCGTGGTCGACCTCCCGAACCCGCTCGACTGGCCCGTCGTCCCCATTCCCGTCCCTGTCGGCGTCGACGCTCACGCGATCGCCGATCGAAACCTCGGTCTCGGGGGCGAGCTCGAGCTCGACGAGCCGGAGATCGGCCTCGAGGAGGGCGTAGGCGACCGGCTCGCGCTCGTAGGGTGGACGGTCGTCGTCGGGACGACCGTTCGGTAGGACGTCGAGGACGACGGCCAGCCCGGCCCCCGTGCCCTCTTCGCTCTCGGCTGCGCTCATGGCCACCCTACGCCGACGGATCACTTATACTGTCGGTCGGGAGGCCACGACGGGCCGACGATGCGATCGGTGTCGACCGATCTGCCGTTGCACGCTCGCGTTCAGTTGTCCGGGGAGGGGGTCGTGTCGCGCCGCAGCCCCGCGCGAAGCCGGGAACGACACCGAAGCCAGGACAGCACACGGGCGGACCACGCAGCACGACCGATTCAGGCGTATTTGGCGACGACGCTGAGGATCTCGTCGAGCTCCTCGCCCGAGAGCGAGTAGCGCTCCTGGGCGTAGACCGCGCGCAGCTCGTCGCGCGTCCGCGGGAGCAGGTCGGCGATCTTGTAGGCGGTCGCCTCCTCGACGCCCTCCAGTTCGCGGAGCTCGGCGACGAGCTCGCGGGATTCGGCGGGCTCGAGCTCGGCGAAGCGGTTGACGTGCTCGATGGCCCGGGCGAGCTCGTAGCGCAGCTCGCGGTCCTCGTCGGCGGCGCGCTCGGCTTCGATGTCGGCGAGGACCGCCTTCGTCTCCGCGACGGTCAGGTACTCCTCGTCGAGTACCTCCTTGAAGATCGTCACGCCGACTCACCCCTGCCGACGGAGGTGAGCGGACGTGGCGATCACGGTCTTCTCGACGCCGTCGTCGGTCACCCGGACCCGATAGGCTCGGCCCTGCTCGCCGAGCACCTCGCCGGTGTGGCCGTTGAACCGGGGATGAAATCGCCCGTCGGGCACGCTCGGGTCGATGGCGAGGTGGACGCGCTCGCCGGGCGCGTAGGACTCAACGGCGCGCTGGGGCGGGGAAGCCCCGCGCTCGCGCGGGTCGTTCGACAGCTTCTTTCTGGTTCCGTGGCGCGGTCCGTTCGAACTCGGCATGGTCTTGCCCATCCATACTCGCTCGGTGTGATAAAACGTGCGTTCCCGATCAGGCGCGAGGCGGCGATCGACGCGTCCCGGCTTTCCGACCAACGACCCGAATACCTACAAGTACCCGGCGGTCCGATACGGGGTATGTCCGGAACGGGACCGGGACGACTCCCGGCGGCGTCCGGTATCGCGCGGGTCACGACGCGCCCGACCCGCCCAGCGAGAGGCAGGCCGGAGGGGACGGCCCCGCCGAGCCGAGAGCGTGGCGGCCGGCGAGGTGTCGCGGGATGGGCCTGATCGTCGACGCGGAGATCGCCCATCCGGACCTCGCCCTGACGCCGACGATCGAGGCGGTCCCCGAGACCACGATCCGCGTCATCCCTCACTCCACGACGGATCCGGAGACTCGACAGTTCTTTTTCATGATCGAGGACGGACAGTTCGACGAGTTCGAGGCCGTTATCGAGTCGGACCACACCGTGGCCGAGTCGCTGCTCGTCGCCGAGTCCGCGGCCGGCCGCATCTACCGGCTGCGCCACACCGACGAGACGAAGCTGCTCTCGCCGAAGACCGTCGCCGTGGGCGGGCTGATGCTCGAAGCCGAGAGCACCAGAGCGGGCTGGAGTGTCCGCCTCCAGCTCCCGGACCGTGAGGCGCTGTCGCGGCTGTGGGAGTTCTGTCGGGACGAGGGAATCGCCTTCGAGCTGCGCCAGCTCTATCGGCGCGACGACTGGCGGACCGACGACGCGATCGGGCTGACCGAGGCCCAGCGGACCGCGCTCGTGACGGCCTACGACGAGGGCTACTTCCGGGAGCCCCGCGACACGTCCTTGGAGGAGCTGGCCGACGCGCTCGATATCTCGCCGTCGGCGGTCGGCGGCCGGATACGCCGTGGTACGGCCACGCTCGTCGAATCGACGCTCGTCGAGGAGTGAGCCGTCGCCCGGCCGATCCGGGATCGACGCGACCGTCGCCCGCCGTCGTCCGGACCCGGCCGCCGTGCCGTCCCGACGAGACGTGCGGTCGAGCGGCGGCCACGACGGCGGCACTCCGGATCGGAGCGGTTGCGACTCGGCAGCGATCGACTGGCCGGCGAGAGCTTTATTGGCGGCGGCGAACCGGAAAACGATATGGAGTATCACGAGGCGGTGAACACGCTCGGGGGGCTGCGGCGGCTCCGGCCAAAGCTCGGGACGGAGACGACCGCCTCGCTGCTGGAGTTTCTCGACGACCCCCACGAGGGGTTGACCGCCGTGCAGGTCGCCGGCTCGAACGGGAAGGGGAGCACGACTCACGTACTCGACGGGATTCTGCGGGAAGCGGGGCTCGACGCCGGCTGCTACACCTCGCCGGACCTGAACGGCCTCCGCGAGCGCGTCCGGGTGCGGGGCCAGGAGATCCCCAAACGCGAGGTCGTGCGGTTCGTCGAGGCGGCGTGGCCCCACGTCGTCGAGCGATCCGCCGAGGGGGACCCGCCGACCTTCTTCGAGGTGCTGACCGCGATGGCGCTCTGGCACTTCGGCCGCGAGGGCGTCGACGTCGCGGTGCTCGAAGTGGGCATCGGCGGGCGCTACGACGCGACGAGCGTCGTCGAGCCCGCGGCGGCCGCGGTCACCACCGTGAGCCTCGAACACACCGACATTCTCGGCGATACGATCGAGGAGATCGCCCGCGACAAAGCACAGGTCGCGCCCGCGGACGCACCGCTCGTCACCGGCGCGACCGGGACCGCCCTCGACGCCATCCGGGACGAGACCGACGTGGTGACGGTCGGTGCCCCCGATCCGGGCCCGGACGCTGGCGCGGAGAGCACGACGGGCACGGCTCCGGACGTCCGCGAGGGGGACCCGGAGGTAACGGCGACCGAGACCGGGATGGTCTCCTTTGCGGAGTCGTCGGTCTCGCTGGCCGGGCCGGACTGGGCGGTCGAGACCGCGACGCCGCTGCTCGGCGGCCACCAGGCGATCAACGCCGGTATCGCCGCGATCCTCGCCCGGCAGGTCGGGGCCGTGGTGGGAACGCCGGTGACCGAGCGCGCGATCGCGGCGGGCGTCCGGAACGCCCACTGGCCCGGTCGGTTCGAGGTGATGGACGACACCCCCTTGATAGTCCTCGACGGCGCGCACAACCCCGACGCGTGCGCGAAGCTCGCGACGCTCTGTGGGCGCTTCGAATACGACGACTGCCATCTGGTCTTCGGCGCGATGCGCGACAAGGACCACCGGGCCACCTGTCGGTCGCTCCCGCCGGCCGATCGGGCCTTTCTCGCCGAGCCGGCCGTCGAGCGCGCCCAGGACGCCGCCACCCTCGCAACGGTGTTCGACCGGGAGACCGAGGCGGCCGTCGAGACCTGCGGGACGGTCCTCGGCGCGCTCGGCCGGGCGCTCCGGGCGGCCGACCCCTCTGACTGTGTTCTCGTGACGGGATCGCTGTACACCGTCGCGGAGGCGCGTGACCGCTGGACCCGGACGCCGACGCCGGTACGTACGGACACGGCGGCGCGCGCCCGTTCGTTCATGCGGAGCGCCGACGTGCCCACCGCCGAGCGCCGGGACCGCGCCGACGAGATGGTCAGCCGGACGATCAGGCTGCACGCCCGGCCCAAGGGAGCGGCCGAGCTGAAGGAGCTGATGCTCTCGCTGGGCGGCAGCTGTGCGGTCTCGGGCGTCGACGCCGACGAACACGTCGCGGTGGTCCTGTCGGGGACGCTAGATCGGTTCCAGAAGCTCGTCCGCCGGCTGCGCGGGCGGGCGGGCGAGAGCAGACACCTCGCCGCACAGTTGAACGAGGCGCTCGGAGCGGCGGGGGGGATCGGGATCGACGGAAGTGGGCCCGGCAAAACTGGATCCGACGGGACCGGCGGGTCGGGCGGCGAGTACCCGTGGGAAGGCGCGGGCACGGCGGTGATGGGCATCCTCAACGTGACGCCGGACTCCTTTCACGACGGCGGCGAGTTCGAAGGGACGGAGACCGCCGTCGCCCGCGCCGAGGAGATGGTCGCGGCGGGCGCGGACGTGGTGGACGTCGGCGGCGAGTCCACGCGACCGGGTGCGGACCCGGTCCCGATCGCGGCCGAGCGCGAGCGGGTCGTCCCGGTCGTCGAACGGCTCGACAGTCTGGATGCGACGGTCTCGATCGACACCCGGAAGCCGGCGGTCGCCGAGGCCGCCATCGAGGCCGGCGCAGACGTGGTAAACGACGTCACCGGGCTCGCGGACGCGGCGATGCGCCGGGTCGTCGCCGACCGCGGGGTTCCCGCGGTGCTCATGCACAGCCTCTCGGCCCCGGTCGACCCCGACCGCGAGTACGCCTACGACGACGTCGTCGACGACGTGCTGGAGGCGCTCACCGAGCGCGTCCTGCTGGCCGAGCGGGCGGGGATCGACCGCTCGGAGCTCCTCGTCGATCCCGGACTCGGCTTCGGCAAGCGCACGAGCGAGAGCTTCGCCCTGCTCGACCGACTCGACGAGTTCCGGGCGCTGGGAGCTCCCGTGATGGTGGGCCACTCCCACAAGTCGATGTTCGAGGGGGTCAGCCCCGAGCCCGACGAGCGACTCGTGCCCACCGTGGCCGCGACGGCGCTGGCCGCCGAGCGCGGTGTCGATCTCGTCCGCGTCCACGACGTCGCGGCGAACGCCGCCGCCGTCGCCACCGCCGAGCGAACGACGGGCGCGGAGTAGATTCGACCGGTGGCCCGGGCGCTCGGCGGGATCAGTGGGGCTCGCGGCTGTCATACTGTCGGTCAGAAGAGACTGCAAAGCGCTCACGGCGTTTCCGGTTGCCGCCCTCTGCCGATTCGCTGTCGTCGCGTCTCCACGGACTTCTGACCGCGCTCTTGTGCAACGTAGCGAACAGCCACCAGTGAAAGTAGGGCATCCCGCCGAGTGCAGGCGGTTATGCTCGACCAACCGGCGTCCGGCGGGATGCTCCATCAACTCGTCTCGCTCGGTGGTATAGAGTTTCGGCCGGACCGCTCGATGCACTCATCGAGGCGACTGAAGGATGCCTGGCAGCAAGCACCGTGTCCTAACTGTGATGAATGCGCCGTTCAGACATCCGAAGACTCTCCCCGTATCTGGTGCGGAAACTGCCGCTATACCGGGACTTACACGCTCAGAACGCCGTTCTACAATTCGGAACTCACCGGGGGTGAGTTCCTCATTGCGTTCGTTCTCTACGCCGATACCCTCCTCAGCATCAATTAGATCGCGCCGCTGCTCGATCACGCCCACAACACCGTCTACGATGGTATCCGCCGGATGGAAGCCGCCTTCGAGCGCGGCTTCCCGACCGTCTGGCACCGTATCGGCCACACGGTCGACGGTCCGACATAGGTCGATGAGACTCAGCAGGTGTGTTCGGGCTTCAAGAGCGAGATCCGCCGCGGGAGGGGCTGTCCCGCGGCGGATCACCGGAGGGTGGTCGTACCCGGTGGTCAGGTGAGCAGGGCGACGACTGACGCTCGTCGCGGCCTGCCGCGACGTGCTGCGTGTCGTCTCCGCCGAGGAGGGCTCGAAGTACGAGGAGAATCTGGGGCCGGTGATCGAGGAGGTCGGACCGTCGTCCACGACGAGGAATACGTCTCAGCCGATGGAGTCCACACGAACCAGGCGGAGTGTCTCTAGTCGTTGCTCCAGCCGTGGCTCGGGAAGTTTCGGGGCCTGTCCAAGCCCAGCTTGGAGCAGGCCGCTCGCACCTATGGTTTCTCCGGTGGTTGAACCTCGCTGGAGCTCCCGTTCATGGACTCGTCGATTGCTTCGCCGTCGACGTGCTTCGCCACGCTGAGTAAGAGCGTCTGACCGACAGTACATAACCGTCGCGGCGACGTCTTTCCTCACGACGTGGACGCGCCCCGCTCGGTGGACACACCCGGCGTGTGGTCCCCTGGCGCGGTGGACATGCTCGGTCCAGCATATAACGGGCGGAGATTTTAAGGGTGGTACTTATCCCGCGAGAACGCGAGCGTCACGGCATACCATGCGTCGGTCAGCGATCCCGGTGGAGCTCGGGGCTGGCAGTATCAGGTATCGAGCGTCGACTGGAGGGGCTCGGCGATGAGTCCCGACGAGTTCCCGTCCTCGGCGGAGACGGTCGTCGTCGGAGCCGGCATCGTCGGCAACAGCGTCGCCTACCACCTCGCCGAGCTCGGCCGGGAGGACATCCTGCTCCTCGACAAGGGGCCGCTTCCCGATCCCGGCGGCTCGACGGGCCACGCGTCGAACTTCATCATGCCCGTCGATCACTCCAAGGAGATGACCCACCTCACCCAAGAGAGCGTCCGCCAGTACGCGGACATGGACACGTTCACCAACAGCGGCGGGATCGAGGTGGCCCGCAGCGACGCGCAGATGGCCGAGCTCGAACGCCGGGTGCAGTCCGCCACGGCCTGGGACGAGCCCGGCGAGCTGCTCACCGTCGAGGAGGTCGAGGAGTTCGTCCCCTACATCGAGACGGACGTCATCAAGGGCGGGTTCTACAGCCCGGGCGGGGGCGTCTGTGACCCGCTGCGTGCCGGCGAGGTGATGCGGGCGCGGGCCGACGCCGAGGCCGATCTCACGATCTCGGCCAACACCGAAGTGCTCGACCTCCACGTCGAGAGTGGGGAGATTCGGGCCGTCGAGACCGACCGGGGCACCTGCCGATCCGACGAAGTCGTCGTCGCGGCCGGCATCTGGAGCCCGAAGATCGCAAGCATGGCCGGGGTCGAGGTTCCTCTGACGCCGGCGGTCCACCAGCTGATCAGCGTCGGGCCGATCGAGTACTTCGAGGGGTTCGAAGGGGAGATCAGCCATCCCGTCGTGCGGGACATGGACACCCGGATGTACGAGCGCCCGAGCGGCAACGATCTGGAGGTGGGCTCCTACCAGCACCGCCCAATCCTCTGGGACGTCGAGGACATCATGTCGATCGACGAAGCGCCGCTGTCGCCCACGCAGCCGCCGCTCACACAGGAGGCGTTCATGAAATCGAACGAGGACGCCCTCGAACTGATGCCCGAGCTGCTCGACGACCCCGATGCCGGCATCCGCTACGAGATCGACGGCCTCCTGTCGGTGACGCCCGACGGGATGCCCCTGGTCGGCCCCTTCCAGGACGTCGACGGGCTGTGGTCGTGTGCGGCCATCTGGATCAAGGAGGCCCCGGCGTTCGGGAAGCACCTCGCCGAGTGGATGGTCGAGGGCCGGCCCGAAACCGACCTCCACGGCGCGAACGTCAACCGGTTCTACGAGTACGGCACCTCCCGGGAGTTCGTGAAAAATCGCGCCCACGAGGGCTACCAGAAGATCTACGGCATCGTCCACCCCGCAGAGCAGTGGCAGTCCTCGCGCCCGCTTCGGACCACCGGCTTCCACCACCAGCAAGAGGAGCTCGGCGCGCGTTTCTTCGAGGCGGCCGGTTGGGAGCGCGCCCAGTGGTTCGAATCCAACGAGGACCTGCTGGATCGCTACGCCGAGGGGATCGAGCCCTTCGAGCGTCCCCACGAGTGGGACAGCCGCTGGTGGTCGCCCATCGTTCTGGGCGAGCACCTCCACATGCGCGAGAAGGTGGCGATGGTCGGCGACATGGGCTTTACCGTCTTCGATCTCGTTGGCCCCGGGGCGACGGAGTACGCCGAGAAGATGGCCGTCGGCCGCATGGACGTCGATGTCGGCAAGTCAGTCTACACGCCGATCCTCGACGAGAACGCCGGCTTCCGCTCGGACCTGAGCATCGTCCGAACGGGTGAAAACAGCTACCGCGTGATCACCGGCGGCGGCATGGGCGGTGCGGACAAGCAGTGGTTTAAGCAGCACCTGCCCGTGGACGGCTCGGTGCAGCTCGTAGATCAGACGTCGGCGCTGTGTACGCTCGGCGTCTGGGGGCCCGACGCCCGGAACGTCCTCGAATCGGTGGCCGAGGAGGACGTCTCCCACGAGGCGTTCCCGCCCTATACCGCTCGGGAGATCACCGTCGGCGAGGTCGACGCGTGGGCGCTGCGCATCTCCTACGTCGGCGAGCGCGGCTGGGAGCTGTACGCCCCGATGGAGAAGGGCGGTCGGCTCTGGAACACGATCGAGGAGGCCGGCGCGGAGTACGACATCCGGCCCGTGGGGATGGGCGTCTACGGCACGACCGGCCGGATGGAGAAGGGGTATCGGCTGTACGGCCACGAGCTCGAACTCGACTACACGCCCGCGGAGGCCGGGCTGACCTTCCACGGCGTCAAAGAGGCCGACTTCATCGGGAAGGAGGCCTACGCCGAGGCCATCGAGGAGGAGAACGCGGCCACGCTCTGTACCCTCTCGGTCGACGACCACGCGCCCGAGGGCGGCGAGCGACGGTTCATGCTGGGCAACGAGCCCATCCTGACGCCCGCGGGCGAGCCGATCGACGACGCGAAGGGCCGACGCTCCTACGTCACGAGCGCCGGCACCGGCCCGAGCGTCGGCGCACACCTCCTGATGGGCTATCTCCCGCCGAAGTACGCCGAGGAAGGCCAGCAGCTACAGGTCGAGTACTTCGGCCAGCGCTACCCGGTGACCGTCGAGATCGTCGGCAGCCGGCCGGCGTTCGATCCCGAGAACGAGCGCATCCGGAGCTGAGAAGCGCGGTGTGGGATCGGAAGACACGACCCACGATCCAGCGATTCGACGGAGCACGACGAAGCAACCCAACGGAGGACGACCACGATGGAAACACTGGCCTGCGTCAAGCGGGTCCCCGACACCGGCGCATCGATACCGCTGACCGACGACGAGCGGGGGATCGATACGAGCACGTTAGGCTTCACCGTCAGCCCCCACGAGGAGTGTGCGGTCGAGGAGGCCGTCCAGCAGGTCGAGGCCCACGGCGGGGCCACCACGGTCCTGACGCTCGGCCCCGAGGTCGCGACCGAGCAGCTCCAGACCGCCGTGGCCCGCGAGGCTGACAAAGCGGTCCTCCTCGAGACCGACGGGAGCGAGTGGCACCCGGCCGCGACGGCGAAGGCGATTGCCGCAGCCGTCCGCGCGAAGTCCGAGGACGGCGCGGGTTTCGACCTCCTCCTGTTCGGGAACGAGGCGGCCGACACCGAGGATCATCAGGTCGCCGTCCGCGTCGCCCACGAGCTTGATCTCCCGTATGTGACCGCGATCAAGGAACTCGACATCGAGAACGGAACGGCGGTGGCGAGACGCGAGGTCTCGGGGGGGTCGGAGGTCTACGAGCTCGATTTGCCGGCCGTCGTCGCGGTCAAGGAGGGAATCAATTCCCCGCGGTACCCCTCGATGCGCAGCCGGATGCAGGCCAAAAAACAGCCGATCGAACGGATCGAGCCCGAGCGCAGCGACGGTGACGGCGGAGGGCTCGAGACGATCCGGCTCGAAGCGCCCGCTGCCGGCGGCGGGGAGGCCGAGATCCTCGGGGAGGGACCGGCGGCGGCCCCACGGGTCGTCGACGTCCTCGACGACATGGGGGTGCTCTGAGATGGTGCTCGCGCTCGTCGAACACGACGGCGGCGTCCCTGCGGAGGCCTCCCTGGAGAGCCTCACGCTGGCGCGCGGCCTCGCGGCCGAGGATGGGGAGCTCGCGGCCGTCGCCTTCGACACGGACGGAAGCGGACCGGGCGAGGGGGGAGGGGGATCGAGCGGGGAGGGCGGCCCCGCCGACGGTGACGGACTGGCCGACGACCTCGCCGCCTACGGGGTGACCGAGCTCGACCGCGTCACTCACGACCGGCTCGACAGGTACGCTCCCGAGGCGTGGGCGGCGAGCGTGAGTCAGCTCGTCGACGAGCTGGCCCCGGAGGCCGTCGTGGCACCCGGGACCGACCGGGGCCACGAAGTGCTGGCGGGCGTGGCCGCGCGTCAGAGCCTCCCGCTGGCCGCCAACTGCGTCGCTGTCGCGCCGGGCGAGCCGGGCGAGCCCTACGAGCTCGAGCGCCAGCGCTGGGGCGGCAGCCTGATCGAGCACGCCCGCCTCGACGCCGGGACCAAGCTTCTCACCGTCTCGCCCCACGAGGTCGCGGCCGAGCCGACGGAGCGGGCGGACGTGACGGTTCGATCGTTCGCGCCCAGCCTCGACGACTCGCAGTTCCGCGTGCGCGTCAGCCGGGTCGAGGAGTCCGACGAGGAGGGCGTCCCGCTCGGGGAGGCTCGGGTCGTCGTCGGCGGCGGCCGCGGCGTCGGAAGCGCCGAGGACTACGCCATCCTCGAGGAGCTCGCCGACCTCTTGGAAGGGACGGTCGGGGCCTCCCGCGCCGCGGTCAACGAGGGCTGGCGGCCCCACGACGATCAGGTCGGCCTCACGGGCACGAAGATCGCGCCCGACCTCTACGTCGCCTGTGGGATCAGCGGGGCCGTCCAGCACATGGTCGGCTGCAAGGGCGCGAAGAACATCCTCGCTATCAACACCGACCCCGAGGCCGCGATCATCCAGAAGGCCGAGTACGCCGTGATCGGCGACCTCCACGAGGTCGTCCCGGCGATAACCGAGGCGGTGCGCGAGGCCGAGTAGGAACGGGTCGAGGGGGATGCCGCGACCCGCGACGCCACGACGGCAGAGGGGAGGAGAGTTCCGCGCGACTCTCTGCCTCACTCGTCGAGGAACCGCGTCGACTCCCGAAGCGCGCTGCCGACTTCCATGACAGGTATCGACACCACCGTCCGATTCCCTCTTTGGGTCCCGTCCCGAACGGGAGCCGTGTTCGTCCCCTCACTCCCCATTCGGTCCCTCCGACGCCACCGCGATCGTGCGACGTGGATGGCGGGAGTATCGACGAGAACCGGGACACCGACGAGAACCGACACACCGATGAAGGCGGGTCGATGAGCGCGCCACACGTCGTCACGACCGAGGCGGCGTTCGTCGAGACCGCCCGTCGGGCCCCGCGAGCGGCGCGCGTCCCCGTCGAGGTCCGCACGTCGGTCGCCGATCCTTTCCTCGCCTACCGCCGCGCCCGCGGTGGCCGCGGCGACGACTCCGAGGACGCGGCCGACGACCCCGAGGACGCGGCCGACGATCCCGGGTCACGTCCGACCGACGATGCCGGATCGCAATCGACCGGCGGCGGCCCCGGAGCCCGGCCGGGGACCTATCGGGGTGAGTTCGGCGGCGTCTACCTCGAGACCACTGGCGGTCAGTCGGGCTGGGGGTACTTCGCCGTCGATCCCGTCTCACGGCTGGAGGTCGGCTCGGAGCTCGACCCGGTCGGCGAGGTCAAGCCGTCACCGTCGCTCGCGGAGCTCGCGGGCGCACTCGACGGCGAGACGCTCGTCCGTGGCGACTGCGACGTGCCCTACCCCTGCGGGGCGTTCGGCTGGCTCTCCTACGACGTGGCCCGGGAGCTGGAGAGCCTCCCCGACACCACGGCGGACGACCGCGGGCTCCCACGGCTCCAGCTCGGCGTCTTCGATCGCGTGGCCGCGTGGGAGGCAGGGTCGGAAGGCGAGACGACGCTCCGCGTGACCGCCTGTCCACGCGTCGGCGACGACCCGGCCGCGGACTACGAGCGCGGCCGCGAGCGCGCACTCGCCCTCGTCCGCGCCGTCACCGCGGGCGATCCCGACGTCGGGCCGCCGCCCGTCCGGGCAGGTACTGCGCGGTTCGAGAGCGACTGCACCCGGGAGGAGTTCGCCGACCGCGTGCGCCGCGTCAAGCGCTACGTCCGCGATGGCGACACGTTTCAGGCGAACGTCTCCCAGCGGCTGTGCGCGCCGGCCGCCGTCCATCCCATCGCGGCGTTCGCCGCGCTCCGGCGGGTGAACCCCGCGCCCTACTCGGCGCTCGTCGAGTTTCCAACTGTCGACCTCGTGAGCGCCTCCCCGGAGCTCCTGCTCGACGTCGGCGCGGCGCGGAGCGCAGCGGGCGACGCGGACAGCATGGACGATGGCAGCGGAGCGACGCCGCGAGCGTGCGACAGACTCCTGACCGAGCCGATCGCCGGCACCCGACCGCGCGGGGAGACCCCGGAGGCCGACGCCGCCGCCGAGCGCGACCTCTTGGACGACGAGAAGGAGCGCGCCGAGCACGCGATGCTCGTCGATCTCGAACGCAACGACCTCGGGAAGGTGAGCGAGTACGGGAGCGTCGAGGTCACGGAGTATCGGCGGGTCGATCGCTACTCGGCAGTGATGCATCTCGTCTCACTAATCGAGGGCCGGCTGTGCGAGGATCGTGACCTCGCCGCGGCGGTCGCCGCCGTCTTCCCCGGGGGAACCATTACCGGCGCTCCCAAACCCCGGACGATGGAGATCATCGACGAGGTCGAGACCACCCGACGCGGCCCCTACACGGGCTCGATCGGCGTCTTCGGCTTCGACGGCCGCGCGACGCTCAACATCGTCATCCGGACGCTCGTGCGCCACGCAGAAGAGTACTTCCTCAGGGTGGGGGCGGGGATCGTCCACGACTCCGTCCCGGAAAGAGAGTACGGGGAAACCCTCGACAAGGGGCGGGCGCTCGTCCGCGCGCTAGACGACGCGCTGGACGAGGGGACCGACCTCGCCGTGGTAGACAGCGAGCAGGGGGTGGCCGACTGATGGAGACCGGGAACGCCGCGCCTCGCCCGTCGTCGACGGCGGCATCGAGACCGGAAGGACCGACAGCATCCCCGCGGACGGGACCCGCGAGGGACCCGCCGTGACTCGCGTCCTCGTCGTGGACAACTACGACTCCTTCGCCTACAATCTCGTCCAGTACGTCGGTGCGGCCGTCGGCGCTCCCGAGGGAGGGAGCGTGATCGTCCGGCGCAACGACGCGATCGACCTCCCGGGGATCCGCGCGCTTGATCCCGACGGGATCGTCGTCTCGCCAGGACCCGGCACCCCCGAGGCGGCCGGTGTCTCGATCCCGGTGTTCCGCGATTTCGACTATCCCACGCTGGGCGTCTGTCTCGGCCACCAGGCGCTCTGTGCCGCGAACGGGTCCCGGGTGGGCCACGCCCTGTCCGTAGTCCACGGGAAGGCATCGACGATCCGCCACGACGGCCGCGGCGTCTTCACGGGCCTCCCCGAGACGTTCGCGGCGGGCCGGTATCACTCGCTGGCGGTCGAGCGCGAGGACCTCGCCGATTCGCTCGCCGAGACCGCGTGGACCGACGACGAGCGCGAGGTCGTGATGGGCGTACGCCACCACGAGAAGCCCCACGAGGGCGTTCAGTTCCACCCCGAGAGCATCCTGACGGAGGTCGGCACCGCGATGATCGAGGCGTTCTGCCGGCGCTGCCGGGAGAGCGGTCGGTGACTGACGGCCGGGGGTGTGGTCGCGGACCGACTCCGTACCAGCGGTCCCGAGCCTGCGCTCGGGCCACGGGACGGACAGTTCGGAAGAAACGTTTCTCAAGCGTTTTGCCGACGGCCCGACTCGAGAGCGGATAGATGGACGCGGACTGGCAGGAGACGAGGGCGGAACTCGGGGTGGAGCTAGGGCTCCTGCAATACCGGCCCGTCGATTGGGTCCTGCTGAGCGGGAGCCGGCTCGCGGTCAGCGCCGGGCTGCTTGCGATCGTCGCCGCGATCATGGGGGCGATCGTGACGGCCGGAATGGCCCCCCTCACCGAACGAACGCCGATCCTCTTTCTGCTCTTCGCGCTGATCGGGGGGAACTTCACGCTCATCACCATCGTGGTCTCGATCAGCCAGTTCGTCCTCACCCGCCATCTGGAGTCGCCCGGCGAGGTCCGTGAGGGACTCCGAGAGATGATCGGGTATCGCCAGGAGGTCGGTGAAGCGACTCGTGAAAAAGTGGTCCCGGTGACGCCGTCGAGGCTGTTCGTGTTGCTCTTTCGCAGCATCGACCGCGAGCTGGAAGCCCTGCGGAACGCCGGGTGGAGTCCGCCGGATCCCGAGCTGCGCCGGGACGTCGAGCGGCTGGTGGCGGACCTCGAGGGGCACGCGGCCCGCGTGATCGGGCTCGTCGAGGGGAGCGACGCCGGTATCAGGTACGCGCTGCTCGCGGTGCTCGACACGGACTACTCGCGGTACTTCGTCGGCGCGTATCGGGTGCGGGCCGCGTTTGGCGAGGACCTGCCGGCGTCGGTCGCGGACGCGCTGGACCGGATCGAGCGACACGTCGAGCAGGTCGACGTCGCCAGGCGGTACTTCAAGACCGTCTTCATCCAGTCCGAGCTCGCCTCGCTGTCGCGGCTCCTCCTGTACATCGGCCTGCCAGTACAGGTCGCTTCGGTGGTGCTCATGCTGCTGTTCACGGCCCCCGCGGACCCGATCCTCGCCCGGCCCGTCCTCAGGATCGTCATCCCGCTGGTGGTGACGGCCGGGTTCGCGCCGATCGTCCTGCTGACCGCCTACATCCTCCGGCTGGCGACGGTCGTCGAGCGCACTGCGGCGATGTATCCGTTCACCACGCGGCCCGGGCGCTGATGGGCACTGGCATCGAGTGGACACGGACAGGGGTCTGCACCGTCGGCCCTCGGCCTCAACCCTCCTCGGCACCGTGGTCCCGCTGGCGCTGTTCTACGGGGGTGTCACGCGCCTAGAAGCGAGCCGCGTCGGCGTCGCCAGCGCCGCGAAGCCGGCCGTGACGGTGGCACTCGGCGCGGTCGTCCTCGGGGAGCGGGTCACTCGGCACCGTCGCGTCGGGGCGCTCGTCCCCGGCGGCGTCCTGCTCGTCCAGCGAACGCGCGAATCCGGCGTGGGCGTCGACGACGGACCTGTCGGCGGCGGACCGTGAGCACTCGACGGACCCGAAGGACTGTGGAAGCGGTCCACCGGCGGTCCACCGTCGGCTCGCTGGCGATGAGCGACCGGAGCGTGCGCAGACCGCCGCGGGGGCCGTGGGAACGACGGACCGACGGGTACTGACACGGTTATGGGGCTGGAAGTCGTACCGTCGGCTATGGACTCCCTCCGAGTCGCTCCGGGACCGAACGCGGACGGCGCGTTCAGGTCGGGGATGATGGCAGCGGCGGTGCTCGCGCTCGCCGGGCTGGGCGTGCTCCACTGGTCCGGCCAGCTCACGCTCGTCCTGACGGGGGTCGTACTGCTCCTCCTGTTTCCCGTCTACCTCGTGGTGGTGGCGTCCGCCCTCAGCGTGTGGCTGGGCTACGACGGCGATATGTCGGACCTGCGGCCGGTCTACCGCGAGCCGGAGCGGTCCCAGCGCGGCCCGTGAACGGCCCGCGGGGTGTTCGCCCGAGTCGGTCGGGAGCTATATGCCGGCAGCCACCCGATGGCGGCGCATGAGCGACGACTTCGCCATCGTCCAGTACGCCGACCTCGACGCCGAACCGTTCACCGAGTCCCAGCACCGCCACTGGAAGCTGACCGGGGCGCTCGGCGCGACCGACGTGCGGGTCAACGCGGTCGAACTCGACCCCGGCGAGTCGCTCACCCTGCACGCCCACGAGCGCCAGGAGGAACTCTACGTCGCGGTGACCGACGGCCAGGTCGAGATCGAGGGCACGGTCCACGACGTACCGGAGGGTAGCGTCGTCCGCCTCGGTCCCGACCCGATCCGGGGCCTCTGCAACCACACGGACGAAACCCACGTCTGGGTGCTGTTCGGTGCGCCGCCAGTCGGCACCATCGAGGACTTCGGCGAATACGTGCTGCCCGAGGAGGCCGACGGATAGGGCTCCTTCGTTACTCCCTACCTCTCGCTACTCCTCCATCGTCTCCCGTCGCCACGTCTCGAGGTCGGACACCTGGTTGAACGCGTAGATGTGCAGCCCCCGAACCCCGTAGTCGGGGTCGGCGGCGTACGGCGCGAGCCCCTCGACGAGCGCGTCAGGGGTGTACTTCCCGCGCGAGCCGACCAGCTGACGCACGAAGCCCACGATACCCGTCGTCTTCCGCAGGAAGCGCACCGAATCGCCGACACCGACCTTCCGGGAGATCTCCAGCAGCCGCCCGTAGTTCATGACGCCGGGGATGCCCACCTCCACCGGGAGATCGATCCCGCGCTCCCGGATCGTCTCGATCCAGCCGACGACGGCCTCGGGGTCGTAACAGAGCTGCGTGACGACGTACGTGGCGTAGGGGGCCTTCCTCGCCATGGCGTCGGCGAGCGTCGCCTCGTCGAGGAAGGCGTGGCCCTCGGGATAGCCGGTGATGCCCACCTCCTCGAACCCGTAGTCGAGCCCGTCGAGCGCCGCGAGGAGCGCGTGCGCCGAGTCGAACTTTCCTACTGGGTCCTCGCGGTCGCCGCCCGGCACGAACACGTCGGTGACCCCCGCGTCGGTGAGTCGTCGTGCGATCTCTTCGAGGTGGTCCTCGTCGCGCACGTAGCGCGCGGCGACGTGCGGGACGATCTCGTAGCCCTGCTCGGCCGCCCGTTCGGTCCACTCGATCGTCGCTTCGAGGCCGAGCGTCGGGGAGGTCGTGACGGCGACCGTCGCCCCCTCGGGGAGGAGTTCCAGTTGATCCCCGAAGCTGTCGAACGGCATCAGCTCGTACCGTGGCTCGGCGAGCAGCTCCCGGACCCCGTCCGTCGCCGTGGTCGACGGTGTTTCGAGCGACATCGTCAGCGTTCCCCTCCGGCGACTTCCGACGGCTTGTCGCCAACCGGCGAGCCCGGACGCGGGTGCGAAGCGAGCCGCGATCGCTCGGCAGCGCGGCTCACTCGCTCGCGTCCTCCGCGGCGTGGAGCTTGGCCTGCTCGCGGGCGCTCGGGTTCACCGAGGGCTTGAACGGCACCTCCGAGACCTTGGCGTAGACGGGCTCGCCCGGCTCCTCGGCGTACTCGTCGGGCAGGTGCACCTGGAACTCCGTGTCGACGTCGCCGTCGTAGACCGCGTCGACGTGTCCGTCGACGCCGAGCTTCTCCGCGGGGACGTGCGCGAGCGCGAGGTTGGTTTCGAGCTCGGGGTTGTACCACGGCGACGTGACGTAGCCACACTCCTCGCCGGTCTCGGGGTCGGAAACGAGCCAGAAGTCGGGCGCGTAGTCCCGGATCGGCTCGCCGGCCAGCTTCAGGCCGACCAGCTTGTGGGTGAAGGGGTACTCGCCGCCCTCGATCAGCTCCTGCTGGCGTTCGAGTGCCTCCTTGCCGACGTACTCCCCCTCCGTGTCGTCGGGCACCTGATAGCTGAGGTTGACCTGGAACGGCGAGGTCTCGTGGTCCATGTCCTGGCCCCACGAGAGGATGCCCGCCGCGATCCGGCGGTGGTGGGCCGGCGCGACCTGCATCCCGCCGTGTGCTTTGACGCTCTCGTGTACCGGGTCCCACACCCGTTCGGCGTTCTCCATCGCGTCGCGCACGTAGATCTCGAAGCCCTTCTCGCCGGAGAAGCCCGTCTGGCTCACGAGCACCGAGCAGCCGTTCACTTCGGCCTCCATGAGGCCGTAGTAGGGGATTTCCTCCACTTCCTCGCCCACGACGTCGACCATCACGTCCACCGAGCGCGGCCCCTGGATCTGCATCGGCGCGACGTCGATCTCGTCGATCTCGACGTCGAAGCCCATGCCGACGTTCACCCCCTGGAGCCACAGCATGAGCGTCGAATCGGAGATTGAAAACCAGAACTCCTCGGCCCCGGGCCGGAGGAGCACGGGGTCGTTGAGGATGCCGCCGTCCTCGTTGCAGAGGATGACGTACTTCCCGTTCATGACGTCGATCTCGGTCGCGTCGCGGGTGATGACGTAGTCGGTGAACGCCTCGGCGTCGGGTCCCCGCACGCGGATCTGGCGCTCGACGGCAACGTCCCACAACGTCACCCGGTTGACGAGCGCGTCGTACTCGGCCATCATCCCGCCCTCCTCTGGTTTCAACATCCCGCGCGGGTGATATATCCGGTTGTAGACCGTACACCGCCACGCGCCGTTCTCGTTGAACGACTTGTGGAAAAAGGGCGACTTGCGCACCCGGGTCGAGACCAGCATCTCGATGCCGGGATCGCCGGATTGGCGCAGGTTCCGTGGCAGGGTGCGGTCGGACTGGTCGACGCTCGGGTGGTTCGGGTGGGCTCGCTCCTCGGCCGTCTGCTCCTCGGTCACCGGGGGTTCGTTGTTCGCCATCGCTTCTAGGGACGTGCCCGACTACGCATAAGTGCTCATGTGTAACACACCGCCGTTTTTTAATTCGCTCCGGTCCGTCAGTTGGTACACCGTCTCCCCGTGAAGACTTCCTCGCGGGGGTCCTCGCGGGGTCCTCTCGGGGTGCCGACGGTCACTTGACCCCTCCGGTAGCCCGGCGGTCGTTCGGGGCAGCCCGAAGGCCGTTCAGAACAGCCCGGAGACCGTCCCGTCGGGATCGATGTCCATGCCCGCGGCGGCCGACTTCTCGGGCAGCCCGGGCAACGTGAGGACGTCGCTGGTGAGCGCGACGAGAAATCCCGCGCCGGCGGAGGGGTAGACCTTCTTGATCTCCAGCTCCCAACCCGTCGGCGCACCCTTCCACGCGGCCGTGTCGCTCAGCGAGTGGAAGGTCTTCGACATTACGATCGGCACGTTGTCGAAGCCGAGGTCGTTCATCCGCTCGATGTCGTCCTGCGCACTGCTCTGGAAGGTGACGGACTCCGCACCGTAAATCTCGGTGGCGATGGTTTCGATCTTCGCCTCGATGGGGGCGTCGAGGTCGTAGAGGAACTCAAAGGTTTCGCCGTCGTCCTCGATGGCGGCCACGAGCTTCCCGGCGAGGTCGACGCCGCCCGCGCCGCCCTCCTCGAAGACGGTCGACTCGGCGGCCTCGATCCCGAGGTCCTCCCGACAGTGTTCGAGAACGGCCCGGACCTCCCGGTCGGCGTCGCCCGGGAACCGGTTGAGCGCCACCACGACGGGGACGCCGAACTGCCGGAGGTTCGCAACGTGCGCATCGAGATTTTCGAATCCCCCGCGGACGGCCTCGATGTCCGGCTCGTCGAGCGCGTCCACGTCCGCCGGCCACATGTCCTTCCCGTGGTACTTCAGGGCGCGCACGCTCGCCACGAGCGTGACCGCTGCCGGCTCCATCCCGCCCAACCGACAGACCACGTTCATGAACTTCTCGGCTCCCAGATCGGAACCGAAACCGGCCTCGGTGACGAGGTAATCCGAGAGTTTGCGGGCGACCTCGTCGGCGATCAGCGAATTCGTCCCGTGAGCAATGTTGGCGAACGGCCCACCGTGGACGAAGACGGGCGTGCCCTCGACGGTCTGGACGACGTTCGGCTTCAGGGCCTCTTTCAGGAGGATGGCGACGGCCCCGGTCGCCTCGACGTCCTCGGCGGTCACGGGGTTCCCGTCGCGATCGTAGGCGACGATGATCCGCGCGACGCGCTCCTTGAGGTCGGCGATGCCGTCGGCGAGACAGAGTACCGCCATCAGCTCGGAGGCCGCGGTGAGGACGAACCCGTCCTCGCGCGGAACGCCGGTGACGTCGCCGCCGAGCCCGATCACCGTCTCGCGGAGCACGCGGTCGTTCATGTCGATCGCGCGGGGCCAGTTGACCCAGTTGACCGCGATGTCGAGCTCGTTGCCGTGCATGACGTGGTTGTCGACCATCGTCGAGATGAGGTTGTGCGCCGACGTGAGCGCGTGGAGATCGCCGGTGAAGTGGAGATTGATGTCCTCCATCGGGAGCACCTGCGAGTAGCCGCCGCCGGCCGCGCCGCCCTTGACGCCGAAGACCGGTCCCAGCGAGGGCTCGCGGATCGCGGCGAGGGCGTCCTCGCCGAGGTGGGCGAACGCCTGGCTCAGTCCCACCGTAGTGACGGTCTTGCCTTCGCCCATCGGCGTCGGCGTCATCCCGGTCACGAGGATCACGTCGCCGTCCGTGCGCCCCGACTCCCGGAGGCGCTCGATCGCCTCGAACTTCAGCTTCGCCTTGTACTCCCCGTGGAGGTCGAGATCGGCCCGCGAGAGCCCGATTGGCTCGACGACGTCGGCGATGTGATCCTTCTCGACCTGCCGGGCGATCTCGTAGTCCGTCGGGAACGCCTCGGTCCCCTCCGTGGATGCCATGAGAGAGGGCGTTCCGCCGGCGCGGCTTCAACCTTCGTGTGAATCAGCGACCGGTTTTTTAATCGGCGGCCGCGGCGCGCGGTGAGCCCCGGTCCGGCATGAGGGCCTCCCCCTCGACCGACGTGACCCTGCTGCCGACCGGACTGTGACCGTCCGCGTCCGCCGGGAGCGGACGACCTCACCGACGGGGGGAAGGATCGAACGCGGACGACCGGACCGATCGTCCGAGCGTCCGTTCTCCCGACGAGTCGCAGCTCCTGCTGGAACCGAGAACGCCACCGGCAATCGACGGCGGGACGGCTTCGGTCTTCCTGCCGGACCACCAGGGTTGCTACGAGCGACTCCGTCGCGTCATCCGGCCGTCGACCACCCTGAGATTCCGCGATCGGTGGTGGGCGCGTGAACAGGGCGGGAACTGCCACGGAACCCTCTGGCAGTGGCCCGGAAGCTTCGACGTTTCGGCGTGTCGTCCCTGGGATATCGCGATGTCCTCTCGGTTTCGGGCCGAACCTGCCGGCGACTGGTTCAGAACGGTTCTGGATGTGATCCATCGGCGTGAGCGTCGTCGATCCGCCGGTCGAGGTCCGCTTCACACTCGGGACAGGTCGTCGCGGCGATCGACACTCGGAGGTCACACTCCGGACAGACTGCCAGGTAACACGTACGCTCGCCCACGTCCATCAATCATGGCCGTAGCTACAAAATCCCGTGCGTTCGATGACCGTGCGGACCGGGGGCGAAGCAGGACGGTCAAACGGCTTTCGCGACGTTCTCTTCGACCTGCTCTACCGCCTCGTCGGCGGCCGTCCCGATCTCGGCCGAGCATTCCTCGACGCTCGTGACCACGGCTGTATCCTCTATCAGCCCCAGGTTGCTCCGGACGATGATTACCGACGCCCGAAGGGCCGAGTGAGCGAGAAACGCACCGGTTCCAGCGTCGGCGACGGCGTTCCGGTTTCCCTTCGCCGTCACCACTCTCGCAGCTTCGAGGACGGCGAGACAGACCTCGGCTATCTCGAGGGGTGCTTCGACGGTGCGTCGTGAAGCCTTCCGGACCAGTTCGGCGCGATCCCCGTCTCTCGGTTCTTCGAACGCTGCCTGCAGCTCGTCGACTGCCGTCGAGTCTTCGTCTGCGAGCTCCAACAGACGGACCCGGCGCGCCCTGAGTTCATCACGGACATCGCTCAGCTCCGTTCGAACGTCGTCAGAGCCGTCCCGTTCGATCGTGTGGACACACACCATCTCGCAAAGCGCCGCTCCGGAAGCACCGCCGATGGCAGCGACCGCACCGCCGCTCGGAGTCACGGTGCTGGCCGCGACATCCCCGAGGAACTCGTTGATGGTCCGGTCGGCGAACTGCATATCCGTCCTCCGTGGTGAACGGGCAAGTATCTGTTCCGATCGATGCTTTCGACGTCGGACGATTTCGTACACTCACTGTCCGCCGGAGCGGCGGTAGTCCGACCTCCTACGACTCGCTCGTTCGGGAGCTCGTATCCGTCTTTCACATAAACGGAGCCAAAGCGGGGGGCGAAGAGTAATCCCGTTGGCCCCGCAGTTCGGGCTCGGGGACGAGCCGAGAGTGAACGGCCCCGAACCGGGCGCGGACGGACGTCAGCGGATACACCGCCGCGAGTGACGCTGTACGTCGGGGTGTGCCCACGCTGGTCGTCCCACGTTATCGTCCCACGGGACGGATGCATGAGTCAGGAACCGGAACCGATCGGGTTTGCGGACGTTGAGGCGGCGCGCGAGCGCCTCGACGACGAGACGGTCGTCAAACATACGCCTGTCGAGCGGAGCACCTCGCTGGACGCGATGACCGGCGGCGAGGTCCACCTCAAGATGGAGCACCTCCAGTGGACGGGCTCGTTCAAGCCCCGGGGCGCGTACAACAGGATCGCCCAGTGCGTCGAGGAGGGGGACACGAAGCGGGTCGTCGCCGCCAGTGCCGGCAACCACGCCCAGGGCGTGGCGCTCGCCGCGAGCCGGCTGGGCGTCGAGGCCACAGTAGTGATGCCGACGACCGCACCGCAGGCGAAAGTCGAGGCGACCCGCGGGTACGGCGCGGACGTCGAGCTCGTCGGCAGCGACTTCCGGGCGGCGACGGCCCACGCCCGGGAGCTGGCGGGCGACGACACCGAGTTCGTCCACGCCTACGACGATCCCGCCATCGTCGCCGGGCAGGGTACGTTGGGCATCGAGATGTGCGAGGACCTGCCCACCGTCGAGACCGTCGTGGTGCCGATCGGCGGCGGCGGCCTGATCTCGGGAATCGCAATCGCGGTCGCCGAGCTCTCGCCGGCGACGCGCGTCGTCGGCGTTCAGGCCGAGGGAGCGGCGACCGTGGCCGAGAGTTTGGAGAAGGGCGCTCCGGTCGCGCTTGATACCGTCGACACCATCGCCGACGGGATCGCCACCGGTGGCGTCTCGGAGCTGACGCTCTCTACTATCGAGGCCCACGTCGACGACGTGGTGACGGTGACCGACGGGGAGATCGCCCGCGCGGTGCTCGTCCTGCTCGAACGGGCCAAGCAGGTCGTCGAGGGTGCGGGCGCGGCCTCCGTGGCGGCGATTCTGAGCGACGACCTCGACGTAACGGGCGAGACGGTCATGGCGCTGTTGTGCGGGGGAAACCTCGACATGACGATGCTGCAGACCGTTCTGGTCCACGCACTCACTGCCCGCGAGCAGCTCCTCAGGCTGCGGGTGCGCATCGACGATCGGCCCGGCAAGATGCGGGAGATCTCGGGCGTCATCGCCGACCACAACGCCAACATCCAGACCATCCGTCACGACCGCTCGGCCCCCGAGCTCGACGTCGGGGAGGCCTACCTCGTCTTCCGGGTCGAAACCAGCGGCGCGAACCACGCCCGCGCCATCATCCGGTCGATCCGCGACGCCGGCTACGAGGTCGCACACGTCAACGCCTGAGCCGCCGGCCCGGGCGGTGTTCCGGGTTCGTCGCCCCCGATGCCGCCCGGGAGTGTCCACGAGCCGGTGATAAATACCGATGCAGTTTCACCCCAACGATTATGTTGTGAGCTTCCTCCCGTCTAGAGTGTTAGTACCATGACCGGTGTTGTCAAGAACCACCGCACGGATACCAAGCGGACGGACGCGGACCGCTCGTCCGGGGGTCCGACAGCTTCGATCGGCTCGGATAAACGGGCGTAAGCAAACGACCACGCGAACACACCAAAAACGGAGATATCAACGATGAGCGAATCACACGGAATCGACGGCGACGATGGGAAGGAGGGAGAACATGGCTAGCGCTGACGAGGAGACTACCGGGGAGATGTCCGATGGGCTCCAGGTGGAGCTGTTCCACCCCGAATCCGACCGCGAGCCCGGGGACACGAACTGGCAAGGGTACGGCTTCGACATTCACCCAATCGTATTCCCCCTCTCGCTGGTCATCATTGCGATGTTCGTCGCCATCACCATCCTGCTGGGCGACCAGGCCGCGGCAGCCTTCGAGGGGACCAAGACATTCTTCGAGCAGACGTTCGGCTGGCTGTACATCCTCGCGGTGAACGTCTTCCTGATCACCATCGTGTACTTCGCCGTCAGCAAGTACGGGTCCATCAGGATCGGCGGCGTCGAGGCCGAAAAGGAGTTCAGCGACTTCGCGTGGATGGCCATGCTGTTCAGCGCCGGCATGGGGATCGGCCTCATGTTCTTCAGCGTGTCCGAACCGCTCTTTTACTTCGAGAACCCCCCGGGCTTCTTCGGTACCGAGGCCGGGACGGGCGGGGCGGGAACGGCGGCGCTGGCACAGACCTTCTTTCACTGGGGGCTTTCCCCGTGGGCCATCTACGGGCTCGTCGGGCTCGGGCTGGCCTTCTTCTCGTTCAATCGCGGGCTGCCCCTGACGTTCCGGTCGATCTTCTGGCCGCTACTCGGCG
Source organism: Halobacteriales archaeon QS_4_69_34 (assembly GCA_003021045.1). Lineage (GTDB taxonomy): Archaea > Halobacteriota > Halobacteria > Halobacteriales > Halococcaceae > PXRN01. Next base: position 51,920 of record PXRN01000022.1, read on the forward strand.
ACCGAATCTACGGCTGGCCGGGCCACATCATCGATCTCGTGACGGTGTTCGCAACGCTCTTTGGCCTGTGTACCTCGTTGGGCCTCGGCGTCGCACAGGTGAACGAGGGCCTCTCGTACGTGGGCGGGGACATGATGGGACTTGTCAGCGTCCCGACCAACATAACCGTACAGGTGCTCCTCATCGCGGGGATCACCCTCATCGCGGTGGCGTCGGTCGCGGCCGGCCTCGACGGCGGCGTCAAGCGACTGAGTACGATCAACCTCTACTTGATGTTGATCCTGCTCGGGTTCCTGCTCGCCGTCGGGCCGACGCTCTACATCCTCGGCTCGTTCGCGGAGGGGCTCGGAGCGTACCTGAACAGCTTCCTCGCGCTGAGCTTCTTCACTGGGACGGTCGCCGCGGGGGCCGGCCAGACCCTCGACGGGACCGTCTCGGCGTGGACCGTCTTCTACTGGGGCTGGTGGATCGCGTGGTCGCCGTTCGTCGGGATGTTCATTGCGCGCATCTCGAAGGGCCGCACGGTCAGGGAGTTCGTGCTCGGCGTGCTCCTCCTGCCGTCGCTGTTCTCGTTCGTCTGGCTGTCGACGTTCGGCGGGAGCGCGCTGTACAACTCGCTCGTCGGTAACGGCGCGGCACTCGCGACCTACAACGAGGTGGGCCAGACCGTTGCCATGTTCGCCCTGCTGGAGCAGTTCCCGCTCGGTGCCCTCACGGGCCTCCTCGCCACGCTGCTCGTGATCACCTTCTTCGTCACGTCCTCGGACTCGGGCTCGCTGGTCATCGACCACCTGACCTCGGGCGGCAAACACGACGTGCCGAAAACCCAGCGTATCTTCTGGGCGAGCACCGAGGGCCTCGTGGCGGCGGTGCTGCTCTGGGGCGGCGGCCTGACGGCCTTGCAGGCGGCGGCCATCTCGACCGGGCTGCCGTTCGCCATCATCCTGCTGATGATGTGTTACACAGTCTACCTCGGGCTCGACCGCGAGTACGAGATTCTCGAATCGGAGGCGTTCGCCGACCGGATCGAGGAGATGACCGCCGAGCGCGACGTCGACGTGACCACCGCCGGCGATGCGACGGTCACGGGGGTGAGCGACGCGAGCGACTCGACGCCCGGCAGCGACTGAGCGACTCGTCCGATCTGGCCACACCGCCTCTCGACGGTTCCCCGTTCTTCCGCCGACCAGCGACGCGACCGGGGTCACCGACCGTGAGCCCGGCTCTCCTCCCATCTTTCCCCCGCCTGCCTGGCCCGCTCGGTCGTCGCCCGGCCGAGCGGTGTCCGTCCCGCCTTCGGGGCGTACGTCCGTTCCGGGGTCCGACGTCGTGTTTCAGTAGTACTTCCACTCGTCGTCGTGACGTCGCTGGACACCGTCCTCGTCTCCTTCCTCGGTATCCTCGGGCCACTCGATCCCGCCGTTCAGGCTCCGGTAGACGAACGCCCCGAACGCGACGACCACGAGCGCCAGCACGAAACTGCCGACCAGCGGCACCAGCTCCGCGGCGGAGCCGAGCAGGTCGCTGCTGAACGACCCCCTTTGGAGCACGAGGTGGTCCATGCCCACCGGTCGGTCGCCACGGGCATGAGCCTTGCCCCCACACCGCAGGTGGTAACCGGAACAGCGGGGTCGCTACGGTTACCGGCGCGACCCGAGGAGGCCCTCGGCCGCCTCTCCCTCGGCAGCGTCCACGTGTGTCCCGGGCGGACGGGCTCAGGCGTCCGGCGTGGCCCCACGCGAGCTGTGGAACCACATTCTCGTCGAACCGCCGATCCCGGCCGCGACCACGAGGACCCATGCGAGCAGGGCGAGGCCGATGGAAGGAACGAGCCACGCGGCCGCGCCGACGCCCGCCCCGATGGCCAACCCGGGCCAGGGCTGGCGTTCGCCGGCAGCCTCGGTGACGGCCGCCCCGACGACGGCGAGCCCGAGCGCCGAGAGCGCCAGTGCGCCGGCGATGGTGACCCACAGGCCGGCCGCGCCGACCACCGACCCGATGGAACCGAACCGGAGCAGTTGGCCGTAGCCGTAGGCCCCGAAGAAGACGAGCACGCCCTGTGCCACCACACCGTAGCCCATCGACAGCAAGGGGCGCTCCAGCGAGGCGTCGACTGCTCGATGGACGACGCCCTCGCGCAGCGAGAGAACGACCGCGCCGAACAGCAGGACGAGCACGAACGCCACGGCGGCGCGGAGCGCGACCGGGGCGTCGGCGAGGACGGTCGGATCGAGCTGTCCCACGGTGGCCACGTCCGGGAGCGCGGCGACTCTCGTCGCCGTCGTCGGTACCCGAATCGCGCTCGGGACCATACCGAACGGTTCAGACGACCCACTTATTAGTATTGCCCGCTCACTACCGTCTGTGTCCGGACGCCGCCAGCAGCTCGAGGACGCGACCGCTACCGTGGCCGGGTGGCTCCGGTGGCTCGGGCACGCCCTGGTCGAGCCGCTCCGCGCCGACCCCGACATGGAGATGCGGCTGGCGATCCCGGACGCCCAGACCACGATGACCAAGGGCGACGTCGGCTGGCCCAAGCGGCCGCCGGCGACCGTCGCGTGCCCGGAGTGCAGCGCCGAAATCTTCCAGTACCGGCCCCACGGGACGCTCAACTGCCCGGAGTGCTACGTCCAGCGCTCTAGCGAGGAGTTCTCCGCCCTCGAACTCCTGTATCTCACCTGCCCGGTCTGCCGGGAGCGGATGGAGCACGGTCGGCGACACCCCCAGCAGTTCGACGTGCCCGAGTGGGCCACCTGCCGCTCGTGCTGGTACCACTGGGAGTTCGAACACTTCTGAACCCGGCGGCGAGCCGCGGCGCTCGGCGGTCGGATATCCGTCTGGATCGAGTGCCCGACGACAACTATAATCCGTCGGTCATCGTAGCGGTACGCGGAGTTATGGCGAGGATACTGCCGGCGGTGCTCGCTGGACTGGCCGTCGCGCTGATGCTGTTCGCGATGTGGAACATGGCTCGCGGGGAGCTCGCGCTTGCCGGCGTGAGCTTCCTGAGCGCGAGCATCGTGATCTTCCTACGCGAGACGAGCATCTGACTCCCGATTGCCGGATCGATTACGCTCGCGCTCGCCTCCGGGGACGCGGCCCTCCTTTCCCCGCTCGGCGGCCGTTCAGTCGGTTTCGCCCTTTCGGAGTGAGATGACCGGGATCGTCGAGGCTCTGACGACCTTCTCGGCGACGCTGCCCAGCAGCCCGCCGAGCTTGCCCTGGTATCCCGATCCGACCACGATGGCGTCCATGCCCTCCTCGTCGGCGTAGTCGATGATCTCCTCGTGGACCGCGCCGCTCCTGAGCGCGGTGACGCAGTCGACCCCGGCGTCGGCCGCCATCCCGGCGAGCGCCTCGGTGACCTCCTCGCCGTACTCGCGGTACTCCTTGCGCATCCGCTCCTCGTCATCCCGGAGCGCCAGCGCTCGGGGCGCACCCGGGAGGTCGATGACGTACAGGGCGTGAACCGTCGCCCCGATGTCGGCCGCGAGGCCGACGGCATGCTCGGCTGCCATCGCGGCCTCGTCGCTCCCGTTGGTCGGGACCAGGATGGTATCGTACATCGTTTACCACGGTGGTATTTCTCACCCGTTAGGATAAATCCGCGGTTGCGCTGGTAGCCACTTTTAAAAGCCCGCCGTGCTCGGGACCTCCCGTCCCGTGACCGCCGGGTCCGTGACCACCCCGTCGTCGCTACGGTGCCGCGTCGCCGTCGCGGTCGGTGTCGTCCACCTCGGAGGCGTCGAGGGACACGTCGGCATCGACGACGGACCGGCCGAGCCGGCGACCGGCGATGACCGACGGGCTGATGACCTCGTCGGCTCCCACGCTTTCGAGCTTGCCGACGTGGCGGGGGTCGGTCGCCGCCGCGACGACCCGGACGTCGGGGCTGGCCTGTCTGGCAGCCAGCACCGCGAGGGTGTCCTGGGCGTCGTCCGCGGTCGCGGCGACGACGCCGCTGGCCGCGCCGATCCCGGCGTCGAGCAGCGCGTCCTCGTCGGTCGGATCGGCAGTCAGGACGTCGACGTCGCGGTCACGGAGCGCCGACGCCGTGTCGGTGTCGGGGGTCACGACGACCACGTCGGTCGTCTCTACGAGCTCGTCGAGCAGCGGTTCGGTGAGGTCGCCGTAGCCCAGTACCACGACGTGACTTTCGAGCAGGGAGAGCTCCGATGGGGTCATGGTTCCGAACGCGGCACTCAGCCGGGATTCGAGCGCCGGGACGATGAGCGACCCCGACGCGACGGCGAACGTGCCCGCGCCGATGATGATCGCCGAGAGCGTAAACAGTTTCGCCCCCTGGGTCACCGGCGTCGCATCGCCGTAGCCGACGGTGGTCCCGGTGACGACGACGTAGTAGAGGGCGTCGGTCCACGTCTCGATGCCGTCGTACTGCCCGCGCAGCGCGTACGCTCCGACGGTGCCGTACAGCTGCCCCGCCACGAACGCCACGATGGCGGCGGTCTGGAACGCCGAGAGGTCGAGCGGCCGGTCGAACGCGGTCCGGCTCCGGACGATCAGCGGCAGCGTGACGACCGACAACAAAAAGAGGAGAGCGTCGGTCGGCTCCGCGGTCAACAGCGGCAACAGCGCTGCCACCGGGAGTACGACCACCGTTCCATACCACGCGATCCGGATGCGGCGCTGGAGTCCGACGGCGAGCCCGCCGAGCACGAACCCGAGGAGCACGCCCGCGAACTGCACGGCGTCTCCCGCCACGGCGGGGAGCAACGGCGCGAGCGGTCCGTCGAGTGTGACCGTCCCCTGACTGAGGTGTGACAGGCCGGTGACGAACGCGAGGACGGCGACGGCCCCGGTCAGCAACACTACGTTCCTCGCGCCCGAGAACTGCCGCCAGTGGACGAAGGGGACCCTATCGCTCCGGTAGAACAGCTCGCGGAGCGCGGCGTCCATCCGCGTCTCGGGACTGTCACCCGCCACCGCGAAACGTACGTCGCCGGGGAGCATAAAGACCACCGGGGTCAGCGGCGTACCGTGACGGCGATACACGGCGCGTGCCGGCGGCGACAGCGACAGCGGTATACGTGGGAACCACCGCGTGAGAGATATGGCCACGCAGGGGACGAGCGCCGTGGAGGCGTCCGTTCGGAAGGCGCTGGTTCCGGTGTGGGCGCTCTCGGGAACGCTCGTCGTGTCGGTGTTTTTCTTCCCGTCGCTCGTCGGGTCGGTCGTGACCCGCCGGAGCCTGCTCGTCGCTACGCTGCTGTTTTTCGGCTCCGGACTGGCCTACGTCGCGCTGTTACCCCTCGACATCGACGACGCGGACGGGGCCGACGCCCGGCGGACGGTGCCGTACCTGCTGCGCGCCCGACATCTCGGCCCGGTCGGCACGCTCAGAGACCTGCTCGCACGGGGTCGGGGCTTTCTCGCCCGTCAGGACCCGGTCACGTTCGGCGTGCCGGTGGCGGCGTTCACGCTCTTCTTCGCGGCCCGGCTCGGCGCGCCGGCGCGGACGCAGGCCGCCGTCGACGCCGTCGAGAGCGTGCTCCTCCAGGAGTTCGGCTGGCTGTTCCTCGGCGCAACGTTCATCGCGGTGCTGTTCTGTCTGTTCCTGCTCGTGGGACCGTGGGGCGAGGTCAAGCTCGGGGGCCCCGAGGCGGAGCCGGCTTACACCTATCCGACCTACTTCGCCATGTTCTTCACCGCCGGCATCGCCGCCGGTATCGTCTTCTGGGGCCCCGCGGAGGCGCTCTTTCACTACGAGACGCCCCCGCCCTTTCTCGACGCCGAGGCGCGGTCGAGCGGCGTCGTCGTCGGGTCGCTCACCTACGCGCTCTTTCACTACGGGTTCTCGGCGTGGAGCGCCTACCTCGTCGTCGGAATTCCCATCGCATACTTCGCCTACCAGCGGGGCGCACCGCTGCGGGTCGCGACGATCCTGACGCCGTTTCTGGGCGTCGACGGCCTCGATAGCTACTGGGGCAAGCTCGTCGACGTCCTCGCGATCTTTGCGACCATCGGCGGGATCGCCACCTCGATCGCGCTCGTCGGCCAGCAGTTCCTCGCCGGCATCGACTACCAGTGGGGCGTCGCCTACGGGCCCCTCGGGCCGGTGCTGTTCGTCGCCGGGCTCACGCTCGTCGCCGTGGTATCCGCCCAGAGCGGCGTCCAGCGCGGCATCCGGCGGCTCTCCGGGGTCGGCGTCGCCCTCTTCGGGCTGTTCGTCCTGTTGATGATCGGCGTCGGACCGCGGTCGGCCGTCGTCGAGACCGGAACGGCCGCCGTCGGGACGTATCTCCGGGAGTTCGTGCCGATGAGCCTGTATCTCGGCGAGGGATGGGTCGCAGGCGAGTGGTTGGCGAACTGGACAGTCTGGAACTGGTCGTGGTGGTTCTCGTGGGCTCCGTTCGCGGGCCTCTTTCTCGCCGCGCTCTCGCGGGGGCGACGGGTGCGGACGGTCGTCCTCACGGGCGGCGTCGCCACGACGGCCGCGACGTTCGTGTGGTTTCTCCTGCTGGGCGGCACGTCGCTGTCCCTCCAACACTCCGGAACCGTCGACATCCTCGCCGCCATGGAGCCCTACGCCACCCCCGAGGCGGTCGCCGGCTTCCCGCTGTTCGCGGCGCTCCCGCTGGGTCAGCTGCTGACCTTCCTGTTTCTCGCGCTCATCGTCGTGTTCATCGTCACCTCCGCGGACACCTCGACGCTCGTGGTCGCCATCCTGACGACCCGGCGTGAGCTCGCACCCACGACCGGCAGCATCGTCTTCTGGGGGGGTCTGCAAGGGGTCGTCGCCGTCGCGGTGTTGCTGGTCGGCGGTAGCGATGCGCTTCAGGCGGCCGCGGTGCTGACCGGCGGCCCCTTCGCGGTGCTTTCGCTCGTTGCGCTGGCCGGCCTGACGGCGACGTTCCGCCGCCACGAGCGCGGCCACCCGTCACCGATCGGACGGCTCCGGGCCGCCATCGGGAAGCGCACCATTGCGGGACCGAGCGAGGTGCTGCGGGAGGACGACTGAAAGGGAGTCGCGGTGTGTTTGGCTCTCGCTGGATCGATGAGGACGGAGCGTCGAGACGGGAGTGTGCGAGTCCCGATGAGCGCTGGGGAGGAAGGGGAGACGCGGATCACTCGAGTACGCCGTCGCCCCGGAGGAACGCCACTACGGCAGCGGCGTCGGCCTCGATGCCGCCGCCCTGTGCGACCCGCTCGCTGCCGCCCCCGCCGCCGCCGAACACGGCGGTGACCGCCTCGACGACGGCGCTCGCGTCCACCCCGTCGGCTGTCGCCACCGCGAGGTACGCGCCGTCCGTGTCGACGAGCGCGACGACACCGGCGGCGTCCCCAGCGAGCGCGCGTGCCCGCTCGGCGAGCTCGTTGGCGTCAAGGTGGTCGACCGCCCCGACGAGCCACTTTCGGCCATCCTTCGTGATGGTATCTGCGAGCAGGTCGTCGAGCCGTGCATCGACGATCTGCTCCTGGAGGTCGGCGCGGTCGGCCGCAAGCGCGTCCCGCTCGTGCCGGAGCCGGGCGACCGCCTCGGGGAGCTCTCTGACGCTTGTTTCGAGCGCCGCGGCGGCGTCGAGGGCGGCGGCCTGCTCCTCGGCACGACGCTGGATCGCGGCCGGGCCGACGGCGAACTCGACGCGGGTCAGCCCCTCACCAGGGTTCGAGCGGCCGAGCACTGACACGGGGCCGATCTCGCGGGTGTTCCGGACGTGGGTGCCCCCACAGGCCGCGCGGTCCCAGCCGTCGATCTCGACGAGCCGGACGCGTTCGCCCGCAAGCCCTTCCTCGGTCTCGACGTTGAATGCGACGTCCTCCCGGGCCAGCGCCTCCTCGCGGGGCAGTTCTGCCCACGAGACCTCGTGGGAGTCCCAGACCGCGCGGTTGACCAGCCGTTCGAGGGCGACGACGGTCGCGTCGTCGATCGCGGTCGGGGTGGCGAAGTCGATCCTGACCGTCGCCTCGCCGATGTCGAACCCGCCGTAGCCGGGCCCCTCGAACAGCCGGCGACCGGCTCCGTAGAGGGCGTGGCTGGCGGTGTGGGCGCGCATACAGTAGGTCCGGAACGCCGCGTCGATCTCCCCGAGGACCGTCTCGCCGGCCTCGACGTCCGGCGGGTCGGCGAGCGCGTGGACGACCGCCCCCTCGCGCTCGTAGACGTCGCGCACCTCCCGGTCGGCGAGCGTCCCGCGATCGGCGGGCTGGCCGCCGCTCTCGGCGTAGAAGTACGTCTCGTCGAGGACGACCTCCCCGTCGGCCACCGACGCGACGGTCGCCTCGAAGCGCGTCGTGTACGGCTCGGTCGGTGCGAGCGTCCGCATACGTGCCGGGACTCGACCGACCGGCAAAACGCTCACGACTGCACGCCGCCGCGTCACCGCAGCGTGCTTCACTCGACGCACCGCCGTCCGTGGGGACGTCAGCGCCGTCGGGTGGCGAGGTTCTCACGCCGCGAGGTGTCGCTCTCGACGGTCGAGGGGCGGGTCGTCTGCCCGTTCGTACTGCCGTCGGACAGTCCGACGCCCTACGAGCGGTACGTCCTCGGCGACGACTACGAGTTCCGCGAGAGCACGCTCCGGTACGACGGCACGATGGACGAGTTCTATCTCCACGTCTCGGCGCGACGCTTCGACAATGATTCCGACAGAGACGCCGACGGGACGGCAGATGCCGAGCACCAAACGGTCCTCGGTATCGACCTCGGCGTGAACTCGCTGGCGGTCGCTTCGACCGGCACGTTCTGGCAGGGCGACGAGTACGACCATTGGGTTCGGGAGTTCGAGCAACGCCGGGCCGCCATGCAGCAACGGGAGACGACCGCAGCCCACCGGGCGATGGCCCGCCTCGGTCGGCGCGAGCGGGCGTGGCGAAAG
>PXRN01000023.1 GCA_003021045.1 Halobacteriales archaeon QS_4_69_34
CCGATGTCGCCGAACACGTACAGGCCGACGAGCCCCATGCCGCGGGCCTGTCCGATGGCGTAGACGAAACCGATCAGGAACGTCGTGATCGCGGCGATGGCGCGGGCAGCGTCGGAGTTGAAGCGGTCGCCGACGAAGTCCGGCGCCGTGTACTTCCCGAACCGCCGCATCTGGGCAGCCATGAAGATCAGGACGATGAAGAAGGCGGTCGTCCAGCCGACGACGAACGCCAGCCCGTAGACTCCCGACAGCGCTATCAACGCCGCCATACCGAGATACGACGCGGCTGACATCCAGTTGGCGCCGATCGCGGCCCCGTTCTCGAGGTTTCCGATGGAGCGGCCGGCGACCCACATGTCGTCGGCGTCGGCCACGCGGAAGACGAATCCGATCGCGAGGAACAGCCCCAGCATCGACAACACGAGGATAGCCGGCAGGAGCTTGAACGAGATGTCCAGTCCCTCCGGGAGCAGGCCGCCGCTCTGGAGCGGAACGCCCGCTGTCATCCGGCCTCACCCTCGGTTCCGGGTCTGGTACCGTACTTCTCGTCGAGCTGGTCGCGTTTGCGGACGTACCAGTACGCCAAGAGCAGTCCGGTGGTCGGAGCGCCGATCGCCATCAGGAAGTAATGCAGCGGGAACCCGATGACGGGCATCGGAGCCGTCATGACGCCCGGTGCGATGGCCGTCAGCGTCGGCGGTCCGAAGACGGCGACGAACCAGATGACGAACCCGGTCCCGATGATCCGCACGTGGTCGCGCATATACGGCGTGGCCGGCGACAGCAGGTTCACCTTGGCGGCGAGGTAGTCCGTCGACGCCGCACTGGCGTCCGCGCCCGGGCTCCGCCCGGTCGCGTGTCCGCCGTCGGTCGTCGCCTCCGTGTCGTCGGTCATTCTTCTCCCCCCGGCGGAGCGTTTGTCCCCGACGAGGCTGGTCTGTCTCTTCCGATCCCCTGTCGTGACATGACGTTCCAAACCCTTCCGAACGATCGGTCATAAACTGCGCCCCTACCCGCATAAAATTCCGCTATCGTCAGGTACAGAACCACCAAGTGCCGGTCGCGCCGTCTCCAGTTCCGGGTTCTCGAGCGCCGGTTTCGAATCGGCGGGGGTCATACCGAATCGATCGGCGGGCCGACGGGAGCGGCCAGTCGTCCACCTCGTCGAGAAAGACCGTCGGGAGCTTCCGCTGGGCCCGTCGCAGGTGGTTGTGGGGGTCGCAAGGAAACGCCGACCGAGTCGGCGAGTTCCGCGGCGGTCGACTCTCGGGGCCGCTCGAAGTAGGCCCGCGTACACGCGTCGACGCGTGTCGGTGGCACACTCGCCGGCGGTCGTGCTCGTCGGCGGTCGCCCGCCGGCGACCGAAGCCGACTTGCACCGGCCGTCCGTCGGTCCCAGCGTGACGGGCGATACCGACGCCGGCCACGTCGACAGCAGCGGCGCCGACGCCGGCGACCTCGACGCGGTGGTCTACGACCTCGACGGGACGCTCGTCCGCCTCGCCGTCGACTGGGCGGCCCTCGAAGCGGACATGGAAGCTGTCCTGCGCGACGCCGGCGTCGAACCCGACGGGTTCGGCGCGTGGGAGCTGCTCGACGCCGCCGAGCGGGCGGGCGTCGGGAGCGAGGTCGAGGCGCTCGTCGCCGCGGCCGAGCGCGATGGCGCGCGCGACTCGATCCGGCTGGCGCTCGCCGACGAACTTCCCGAAGGGGGGCTACCCGTCGGCGTCTGTTCGCTCAACTGCGAGGCGGCCTGCCGGATCGCCCTCGAGACCCACGGGCTCGCCGGAGCCGTCGAGTACGTCGTCGGACGGGACTCGATACCGGAGCGAAAGCCCGCCCCGGAGCCGCTGCTCGCGGTCGTCGAGGCGCTCGGCGCGAGCCCCGAGCGGACGCTGTTCGTCGGCGACTCCGCGAGCGACCGGACGACCGCCAAGCGCGCCGGCACGCGGTTTGCCCCCGTGACGTAGCCCGCCTTGCCGTCTCTCGTGCCGTGTCTCCCGTCCACCACTCTTCGTCCGCCGTTCTCGCCGGCGGTCGCGGTCCGCGCTCGGTCACCCGGCGCGTCGGCGCGCGTAGAGAAAGACCCCGACGGCGGTACACAGCCAGACGACCGCGCCGACCCGAACCGCGAAGTCCGCCCACTCGGTCCACGAGGACAGGTCGATGCCGACTGAGAGCGCCGCGACGAGGGGTACGCCGGCGACGATCGTGAGGACGAACGTGGTCTGCATCACCCACGCGTAGTCGACGCCCTCGGGGTCGGTCGTCTCGACGGGCTCGGGCACGGGGCTGGTCGGCGCGGGGAGCGATTAAGCCTTCCCCGTCCGTTCGGACCTCTCGGGTGTGTCGCGATTGCGATCACGCCGCGCTCGAAACGACCGTAACGGCCGCGAATCACGGCTCGAACGTCCCGCCACGGCCGCGCGACGGCACTTTCAGATCGTACGTCCACGAATTCCCCGACCGATGCTGGCTTCGATACCGACCGATCGGCCGAGCGTAGCGCGAACCACGAGCGCCGGCACACACGAGAGACCGCACCGCTCCGCGGCCGCCACCGCGGACCGTGACCGCTCCGTAGTCCACGACCCTCCACAGCCGACTCGCTCGGGCCACCGCACCGCTACCGCCGTCCCTCGCTCACTCGTCCCTCACACTGGAGAGGGCGCCTCCCCACCGCGGCACGCTCTCTGCGCGCCAACCGCACGTCACTGTCCAGTCCCGGGTGGCGCCGCCGTACTGTGGCGGCCGGCACCGCAACCCCCTCGTTCCGGGGACCACTGTGACCGCCGCTCGACCGTCACACCTCCTCGATTGCCTCCAGGCCGCTTTCGGTGATCCGGAACCGGGCACTCCCGCCGGCGGGCAGCGAGCCGTGCTTTTCGAGCGTCGCGCGGCGGTTCCCGCCTCGAAATCGTTCGAGGCGCACGATCGTCCCCGTGAGGTGTGCGAGGGTGTGTCCGCCGAGCGCGCGCGCCCGATCGGACTCGGCGTCAGGATCGGCGAACACCTGGTTGGTGAGCACGACCGCGAGGTCGTGTCGACGCGCGAGCCCGAGCAGGTGGGTCACCTGCCGGCCGACCCGCCGGAGGGTCTCGCCTTCGTCGTCGGGCCCGCGTTCGAGCCGGTAGAAGCCCGTCGCGCTGTCGAGAACGATCAGGGCCGCGCGCTCGGCGAGCTCGCCGGCGTCGCGGACGGCCTCTTCCTGCTGTTCGAAGTCGAGCGCCTCGGAGACGACGATCCGCGAGGAGAGGTCGTTGAGGTCGTCGGCGCGCGCCCGGGCGAGCTGCTCGAAGCGCGCGACCGAGAGCCCCTCGGTGTCGACGTAGACGGCAAGCTCTCCGGCCGCGGCGACCTCGACGGCCGCCGACAGTGCGAGGTTCGTCTTGCCCGACGCCGGCGGACCGTAGAGCTGCGTGACGGCACCGCGCGCCAGGCCGCCGCTGAGCAGCTCGTCGATGGGCGCACAGCCGGTTCCGATCGGCTCGCTCACGATCCCAACTGGCGTGCCCCACGCAAAAAGATCCCCGTCCGCGGCGTGCGATGGATCGAGGCGGGGCCGGAGGGGAGAGGGGATGGGGAAAAAGGGCGTCGCCACCGACAGTATAAGTTCGCGCACGGCGAACCCGCGGCCATGTTCGACGCCGAGGAACTCGCCGCGATCCGCGAAAACAAGGAGCGCTGGGCGGCGGAGACGCTCGATCCCGTCCTCGATCGCTTCGGCGAGCGACGGGAGTCGTTCACCACCGACACCGAGGGCCGCGAGGTCGCCCGCCTCTATACCCCCGACGACCTCGCCGACGGCGAGCGCGCATACGAGGAGACGCTCGGCTTCCCCGGCGAGGAGCCCTACACACGGGGCGTGTACCCGACGATGTACCGCGGACGGCTCTGGACGATGCGCCAGTACGCCGGGATGGGCACGGCCGAGGAAACCAACGAGCGCTACCGGTATCTCGTCGATCAGGGCTCGACCGGGCTCTCGATGGCGTTCGACCTCCCCACGCAGATGGGCTACGACTCCGACGCCGGGATGGCCGCCGGCGAGGTGGGCAAATCGGGCGTCGCCATCGACTCCATCCGGGATATGGAGACCGTCTTCGAGGGCATTCCCCTCGACGAAGTTTCGACGAGCATGACGATCAACGCGCCCGCCTCCGTCCTGTTGGCAATGTACGTCGCCGTCGGCGACCGGCAGGGCGTCCCGCGCGCGGAGCTTCGCGGAACGATTCAAAACGACGTCCTCAAGGAGTACATCGCGCGCAAGACCTACATCTACCCGCCCGAGCCCTCGATGCGGCTCGTCACCGACACCTTCGAGTTCTGCGGGACGGAGGTCCCGAACTTCAACTCGATCTCGATCTCGGGCTATCACATCCGCGAGGCCGGCTCGACCGCCGCCCAGGAGATCGCCTTCACGCTCGGCAACGGCATCGAGTACGTCGAGGCCGCCATCGACGCCGGACTCGCGGTCGACGAGTTCGCTCCCCGGCTGTCCTTTTTCTTCGCGTCGTACAACAACGTCTTCGAGGAGGTCGCCAAGTTCCGGGCCGCCCGCCGAATGTGGGCCAAAATCATGGCCGAGCGCTTCGGCGCGGAAGACCCCAAATCCAAGCAGCTGAAGTTCCACACCCAGACCGCGGGCTCGACGCTGACCGCCCAGCAGATCGAGAACAACGTCGTCCGGGTCGCCTACCAGGGGCTCGCCGCCGTCCTCGGGGGGACCCAGAGCCTCCATACGAACGGCAAGGACGAGGCGCTCTCGCTGCCCACCGAAGAGAGCGTCCGCACCGCACTGCGCACCCAGCAGATCCTCGCCCACGAGTCCGGCGCGGCCGACACGATCGACCCGCTCGCCGGCAGCTACTACGTCGAGTCGTTGACCGACGACCTCGAGGCGGAGGCGTTCGAGCTCCTCGGGGAGATCGACGACAGAGGCGGAATGGGCCAGGCCGTCGAGAGCGGGTGGGTCCAGCGCCAGATCCAGGAGGTGGCCTACGAGCGCCAGCACGAGATCGAGGCCGGCGAACGCGTCGTCGTCGGCGTCAACGAGTACCAAGTCGAGGAGGAGCCCGAGATAGACGTCGAGGAGGTCACCGACGCGGAACAGGAGCGCCAGCGCGAGCGCCTCGCGACCGTGCGCGAGGAGCGCGACGACGAGGCCGTCGCGGACGCGCTCGCCGCCCTCCGGGAGACCGCCGCGAGCGACGACAACCTGCTGCCCGCCATCGTCGACGCGGTGAAGGCAGAAGCCACCACGGGCGAGATCTGCGACGCGATGCGCGAGGTGTTCGGCGAGCACCGCGCGGAGGTGGCCGTATGAAAGGGGTCGGGTCGGCGAAACGGGCGAGACGGCGTGGAGAAACGGCGGTGGGACGATGACCAAAAAGCGCGCGATGGCGCTCGGCGACGCCCAGAACCTCCGCTCTGGCTCGCGGAACGACAAGGGTGGTATCCGGAACGACCCGGTGAAGCCGGTGGACGCGCTCGGCGAGGACTATGACCTGCTGCGCTCGTACTGGTTCGACGCGTACCCGCCGGGCGAGGCGGACGCGAAGGAGGGGCTCTTCCATGTCCCGGAGACGAACAGGTTCCGGGTCGACGCGACGTCCCTGCGCCAGCGGGAGGGCGAGTGCGGACGGAAGGGCCATCGGATCGACCGGCCCTTGGTCGAAAGGGTATCGTCCGATCGCCATCAATGAAGCAGGGATGAACGTCGACCACGCCGGCATCGCCACCGACGACGCCGACGCGCTCGCGGACCTGTACGCCGACCTGTTTGACGCGCCGATCGTCCACGAGGAGCGCTTCGGCGACCTCCACGTCGTCTTCCTCGATTTCGGTGACAGCTACTTCGAACTGCTCGAACCCGTCGCGGACGGTGGCGAGGGAGACGCCGAGGGGACGGAGCAGGGGCCGATCGCGCGCTACCTCGACCGGAGCGGGCCGGGCATCCATCACCTCGCGCTCGCCACCGGGGACGTCCGGGCGGCGCTCGACCGGGCGCGCGAGCACGGCGTCGAGCGCATCGACGAGGAGCCACGGCCGGGTGCGTGGGGCCACGACGTCGCCTTCCTGCACCCCGGATCGACGGGCGGCGTCCTGATCGAGTTCGTCGAGCACTAGCCAGCAGCTCCCGCGTGGCCGTGGAGAGCCGGGTGACGCCTCGGACACCGGGCTTCCAGCACTCCGGCATCGTCCGCTGTCGGGGCCACCCGTCGCCGCAGCCTCGACGGTGAGCACCGGATATGACCGCGGCTCGTCGCGTCCTCGACGGTCTCGATCCGCGCAGAGAACCCCGTCGGCTCACAGTCGAGCCCACCCCCCCCATCTCGCGGACGGCGGTCGCGTCGAGCCCGGCGTCCCCGCGTTCGCAGCCGCCGATCGTCCCCTACGTCGCGGGCGCGGGATGTCGAACGGGCAGGACTCGGTTTCGGGGGTCGTACACGAGCGTTCCCGCATCGGCGCCATCCCGTTCTCGCGGATCGAGAGCGGTCCGGGCCACGCCTCACCGCCGTGGCTACATGTCCGACCACGCGCGGGCTGCGCGGGCCGGTCCCGCGACGTCGTTGATCCACCGGGCGGCGACCGCTTTCTTCAGGAAGCGGGCGGCCGGTCCGCCGAAGGTCTCGACCGGCATCCCGATCACGCCGTGGGCGACGGCGTCCTCGCCGATCGAGACGAGCGTGCCCTTGTCCTCGTGGGTCCAGCGCTGCAGCGGCTGGCCGTGGACCGCGCGCAGCAGGTTCTTCCCGGCGACCTCGGCGGCCTGCCACGCGGCCTGGGCGGTCGGCGGGGCCGGGTCAC
Organism: Halobacteriales archaeon QS_4_69_34; assembly: GCA_003021045.1. GTDB lineage: Archaea > Halobacteriota > Halobacteria > Halobacteriales > Halococcaceae > PXRN01. The sequence continues at coordinate 6,811 of PXRN01000023.1, forward strand.
CGTTCTGCTCGATGAGCGCGGAGTCGCCGATGGCGAACACCCGCTCGTCGGAGGTCTCGAACGTCGACGCGGCGTTGATACGGTGGCTGCGCTCGTCCTGTCCGATGTCGAGCGTACGGACGACGCCGTGACCGGTGATGCCGCCGGTCCAAAGCAGGACGTCGTAGTCGATCGCCTCCTCGCCGACGTGGGCGACGCCCGCCTCGACCTCCTCGATGAACGCCCCGGTGCGGATCCCGACGTCGCGTTCGAGCAGGCGCTTGCGGAGTGCGCCCTGCAGCTCGGGGTCCTGGTTCGGGAAAATGTGATCGAGGCCCTCGACGAGGGTGACGTCGATAGGGGCGGCGTGGGTGTCCCGGAACGCCGCGATCTCGCCCGCCGACTGGATGCCCGACAGTCCCGCGCCACCGACGACGATCCGTGCCGGTTCCTCCCGGGTTGCCTCGCGGGCGGCCTCCGTGACGGCGTCGTGGATCGCGATGGCGTCGTCCAAGCTCTTCAGCGTGAGCGCGTGCTCTCGGAGGCCGTCGATGCCGAAAAAGGCCGTCCGGGAGCCGATGGCGACTAGCAGGTAGTCGTAACTGACCGTCGAACCGTCGTCGAGTTCGATCTCGCGGGCGTCAGCGTCGACGCCGGTGGCCTCGCCGTGGACAAAGCGTGTCGCGGGCGATTTGATCGCCTCGATCGGGATGGCGATCTGCTCTTCGATACTGGGATCGCGGATGCAGCGGTGGGCCTCGTGGAGTACGAGGTGGTGATCGACCTTCGAGATCCACGTCAGGTCGACGCCGCCGTCGAGTTCGTCTTCGAGGCTTTTGATCGCGCCCGCCCCGGCGTAGCCGGAGCCAAGCACCACGACGTTCTCGGCCATATCGCTCGTCGGCTTGGAGCGGTTACAAAGGCTTTGAAACGACCCCGGTCGATCGGCGGAACCCGCCGCTGGCGTCGATTCTTGCCGACTTCGGTCGGCTCCCGATCCTCTCATCCGCGAGCCGGCCCACCCGCTCGGCCGGAGCCCCGCCGAAGACCCGGCCGTGGGTATCGACGGCCGCCGCGGTCGATCGGGCGTCGGCAGCCGGGATCGACGATGCGATCGGCGGCTCGACGGGCGGCGGCCCGATGGGTGGCAACTCGACGGGAGGAGGGCGTCTCGATGGGCGGTAGGTCAGTGCTCGGCGGGTTCCTCGCCGGCGGGCGCTCGCATCTCGTCGATGGTGAGCACGAGGCTGTTGTCGGTGTCGTCCTTGCCCTCGATGGTCCCGCGGATGAGGAGCTTCGAGAGCGGGGTCGGGCCGACGGCGACCGCATCGCCCCCGTGAAAGTTCCCGATCGGCCCTTGGAGTCGGACCACTGCACGACAGAGTTCGGGATGGTGGACGCTCGTGAGGTCGATCTCCTGGACGTTCGTGTCGACGGGCTCGCCCTCGTGTTCGAGCGGGACGTCCGCAGCCTGTGTGAGCTCCTGGATGCCGAGCGCGTCGTAGGCCCGCGCGGTGGGTTTGTAGCCACCCTTGGGTCCGGGGACGCCCTCGACGAGCGTGTTCATCTTGAGGCTCTGCATCTGGTTGCGGATCGTCCCCGGGTTGCGCCCGACCTCCTCGGCGATGGCCTCGCCCTTGACCGCCGACTCGGTGTGGAGGTTCACGAGCGCCTGGAGGATCTTCCGCTGGCTGTCCGAAAGTTCAATCGATGACATAACTCGTCCTATGGGTGCAGCGTTTCTTAAACCCGGCGGTGACGCTCGGTATACACGCCCTGAGCGCGCCGCGAGGAGCGGTTTCGATCGCGCTACGGCGATCCACTCATAGGGTCGTGCGTAATTCGTTACTGCCCGCTCAGATCCAACCGCCGATCCAGCGGTCTCGAAGACCGTTCTTCTCGAAACCGCTGAAAATAGTTACGCACGACCCTATCAGTAGTGGTACCGTCGCGTGTCGTCTCCCTTGGCGAGCGCCTCGCCCCCGCCAGTCATCTCCTCGTAGCTCATCCCCGAGAGGTACTCGTCGTAGGTACAGTCGTAGCCCGAGCGGAGATGGAAGTCGAGGTTGCCCGTCTCGACGGCGGTCTGAAAGAGCATGTGGACGGCGCGGCGGACCAGCTCGTCGGTGTCGTCGGGTTCGAGGGCCGTCGTGAGGAGCGCGAGCTCGTTGCGCGTCTCGCGGTCGAGGCCGACCGACAGCTCCGCGCCGAAGTCCGCGTACCGGGCTTCGACGTCGCCCGAGAGGTCGTCGAGGCTCATGGTCCGGACTGGTTGCCGCACGGGAAGCCGCTTTCGACTGGCCGGCAGTGTACACCGAGCGTGGCTCCGTGGCGTCGGGCGACGGTTCCTCGGCCGGGGCGGCCATCAGTACGTAGCGGTGTCGCACACGCCGCGCGACGGTGGGACTCGGCCGTGATCGGGCCGGGTTCAACCTGTCGGAACCGCTCGAACCGGACCGGAAGAGGCGTCCGAGCCACGCCTCCGGTCCGACGGCTCCGGCACAGTAGCAAAGATTCATATCCGGCGGTGAAGACGGTGGTACGGATGGCGGAGCTTTTGTGCGACGAACGGGATCAAGCCGTCCTCGGTCTCACCGTCTTTGCGCTGCCCGCGGCCGTTCACGCCACGGACGTCTTCGTCGAGCTTCCGGGCGTTCTTCCGAGGGTGGCTCCGCTGCTCGTGGTGGCCGGGCCGGTGCTCTACTGGTATTTCACGTCTTCTGCTACGTCTTCGGCTCGAACGAAGACGCCCGAAACCGAACACGACACGAGCGCCGAAGGGAACGAGAGAGCGCCGGCCCCCGACGGCGAGGAGCTCGAACTGATCGCCACGAACTACGAACAGCTGAGCGAGCAGTCCAAGTATCGCGATCAGCTTCTCATCAACGCAAACTACTTTTCGCTCGCCATCGTCGCCGTGCTCATGAGCGCGTTTCTCCGTACCGGCAGTGAACTCCGTCCCCTCGTCGCAATGGTCGGTACTGTCACCGCATACGCGTTCTGGCTTGCGACGGAATCGTACAAGGGCACGAGGGACAGCCTGAACGACGAGCTGCGGAGAATCGAGGCCGAGCAACACGGGGCGCTGTCGGTCGTCGAGACCTACGACCTCCGAGAGCGCTCACCGATCGGGAAGCGAAGCCTCTCGTCGTACCTCGTCGGTCTCCAGGCCACCGCCACGCTGTTGTGGTGGGCGGTGTACTTCTCGAGTTCGGTGTACTCGGGGTATCTCTGAGGACGATGACCCGGACGACGGACCGTCCCGACGGGAAGTACGATGGCTGAGTATCTCGAAGCCGCCACGGAGGCAGCGCGGTTGGCGGGGACACACCAACGAGAGCAGTTCGGTACGCTGCACGGCCACGAGTACAAATCCCCGGGGGATCCGGTATCCGCGGTCGACCACGAGTCCGAGCGACTGATAATCGAACATCTGACGGCGAGATTCCCGGGCTGTGCGATACTGTCCGAGGAGCGTGGCGGCGTCGGAGACGGGGAAGAACGTTGGATCGTGGACCCGCTCGACGGCACGTCGAACTACGTCCGGGGGCATCCGGCGTTCTCGGTGTCGATAGCTCTCGAAATCGCCGGTGAGCTTCGAGTCGGTGTCGTATACGTTCCAATGCGGGACGACCTGTATGCAGTCTCGCGCGACAGCGAGGGGTTCGACGATGGACCCGCGATCGGGGTGTCCGAGACGGACCGACTCGACAGTGCGCTCGTCGCCATCCCGTACTCCTCTTCGGGCACCGACCGTGACGACCTGTGGGCCACCCATCGTACGCTCGGATCGGCGGTCGAAGGGCTGCGGTCGACTGGTTCGGGTGCGCTCGATCTCGCGTATCTCGCCGCGGGGATCACTGACGCCGCGTGCGGGTTCGGACAGAGCAGGTGGGACCGCGCTGCGGGACTGGTGCTCGTCGAGGCTGCGGGCGGTCAGGTGACGGACCACGAGGGACGGGCCGACCACGACGGCGATTTCGTCGCGTCGAACGGACTGCTGCACGGGGACGTGCTCGATGATATCGGTCCCGGACCGGTATGACTACGCTCACGGTCCGTGGTTCTCGAACCGTATCGAAGGCTGTTCGTCGTACACTTCCGAGAACCACTCGGCACCGAAGCGCTGCCGACCGAGCAGTAGCACCAGTAGAAGCGTCTTGTGTGACATTCCCTCGAAACGATCGACTGGCAGCCCGTCGAGATCCGCCGCCGACGCCGTACCGTTCACGCCAAGCCGGACGGTGGAGGCGAGGGCGGTCTCGGTTATCGGAACGAACGCGAGGTGCACGAACTCGTCGGCGTCGCGCGCTCTTCGTGCCGCTCGCCGGATCGCCGCCGGTGATTCGCCGGTCGTTACGACCGAAAAAAGCGCGGGATTCAGGTGCGAGGCGGGGTCCGTGTCCTCGAAGACCCCCAGACAGCGAATCCGTTCGATGGCCGTGGCGGTGCCGAGTTCTTCCCGCAGCTCCCGCGAAACGACAGCCGACGTGGGTGCCGTTTCGTCGCCCACCATATCGGCCTCCCGGTCGAGGTAGCCACTGCCCGGCAGGGAGAGGAACGGACCGCCGTCGACGCCGCCCGGTTTGATCCCGAGAAGCACGCTCCCATCGGCCACAACCGCGACGAACGACGAGAGCAGGTGAACTGCTTTCCGGAGGCGTCGACGAAGGCCATCGGGGTAGTCACGACCGGCGAGATCGGCGTGTTCCGCCACCAGCAGCCGTCGGACGAAGTGGTGTTTGAACCGGGTCGGACCGAGACGGAGGCGAGTGTCGTCGATGCCGACGAGGCCGAACCCCGGCGAGTCGTACAGTCCGTCCTCGTCGCCGGCGACCGACGTCCACGCGTCGTCGATCGCCGACACGTCACTCTCCGAGAGCGTGTACGACCGTTCGGTCCGGTAGTCGAGTGTCACTGCCTCGGGAGCGACCCCATCTGCCCCGAAATCACTCCAGACCCGGTACGTGTAGGGCACGTGGAGCTCTCCGGTCGCGGTAGAAATATGCGTGCCGATCGATTTCGACCGAACGGAGCCCAGACGGGAGCCGGAACCACCACTCGTAAACCCACGCCGACCCCATCGATGACCGATGAGCGAGCCCGAGTCCCACTCCGGGGCCGACGCGGACGCCGCCCGGCTGCCCGACGAGCTCGATCCGCTCCGCCGGGCGCTCGTCGGGTGGTACGAGGCCGACCACCGGGCGTTCCCGTGGCGCGGGACCGACGATCCCTATGCAATCCTGGTCTCGGAGGTGATGAGCCAACAGACCCAGCTCGACCGCGTGATCGACGCCTTCGAGGAGTTCCTCGCGCGCTGGCCGACCGTCCACGCGCTCGCCGACGCCGACCGCTCGGAGGTGGTGAGCTTCTGGAGCGCACACTCGCTCGGCTACAACAACCGTGCGCGCTACCTCCACGAGGCCGCCGGACAGGTGATCGAGGAGTTCGGCGGCGAGTTCCCCGCGGAGCCCGACGCCCTCCGGGAGCTCCAGGGAGTGGGGCCCTACACCGCGAACGCGGTGGCGAGCTTCGCGTTCGACACCGGCGACGCCGTGGTGGATACGAACGTCAAACGCGTGCTCTACCGGGCGTTCGACGTGCCCGACGACCGAGGGGAGTTCGAGGCGGCCGCCCGCGAGCTCATGCCGGCCGGCGAGTCCCGCGTCTGGAACAACGCAATCATGGAGCTGGGCGGTGTCGCCTGTACGAAGACGCCGCGGTGTGATGGGGCCGAGTGTCCGTGGCGCGAGCACTGCAGGGCCTACGCGACGGGCGACTTCTCCGCGCCGGACGTCCCCGCGCAGTCGGCGTTCGAGGGGAGTCGCCGGCAGTTCCGGGGCCGGGTCGTCCGGACGCTCGGCGAGTACGACGAACTCGCGCTCGACGAGCTGGGACCGAAGATCCGGGTCGATTACGCGCCCGGCGGCGGGGGTGACGACGGCGAGCACGGCCGCGAGTGGCTCGCCGGGCTCGTCTCGGACCTCGCCGACGACGGGTTGGCCGAAGTCGAGGAACGCGACGGCGATCGGGTCGTCCGGCTGCGGCGGTAGCTGGCCGTCGATGGCCGGCTGGCCGGCGGTCGAGCCGGCGGCCGCGGATCTCTCGTCCGCCCACCCTCTTTCTCGCCGGTCGCGTCACGGGCCACCGGTCACGCCGTGCCCGCCGCCCGAAACCGGCGCTCCTTTGCCCGTCGGTCCCCGACGAGCGGTATGAACGACGGTCCGCACGTGGTCGCAATCTGCGGGAGCCGCCGCGACGCCAGCTACACTCGCCGGGCGCTCGAACGCGCCCTTCGAGGCGTCGAGGAAGCGGGCGCCACCGGGAGCCTCCTCGACCTCCGCGAGCTCGACCTCCCGGTCTACGACCCCGATCTCGACGAGCAGGGCGACAGTCGAGAGCTCGCCCGCCGGGTGCGCGAGGCCGACGCAGTACTGCTGGGGACGCCGATGTACCACGGCTCGTACTCGGGGGCGCTGAAGAACGCGCTCGATTACTGCGGGTTCGACGAGTTCGAGGGCAAGACGGTGGGGCTGCTCGCGGTCTCCGGTGGCTCGTTTCCCGTATCGGCGCTCGACCATCTCCGACTGGTGTGCCGGGCGGTCGACGCGTGGGTGCTGCCCCATCAGGCGGCGCTGCCGAAGGTCAGCACCGTCTTCGACGAAGAGGGTGGGTTCGCCGACGAGGACCTCGAAGAGCGCGTGCGCGTCCTCGGTCAGCGGGTCGTCCAGTACGCCGCCATCGAGCCGGACCCCGACACCTTCGAGAGCGAGCAGAACGCCGGCGCGGACGACTGAGCGCGCCGGCCGGGACGGCCCCATCCGACCCGCTCGCAACCGACTCCGGTTGCACAACGGTCATACCCGTTCGGCGACTATTCGCGTGCCGTGACACGGTGGGTCGAGGAGTCGGCGGGTGGGCGCGACCGCGGCCCGGTCGCACTCGGGCGGGCGTGGGTCGAGGTGCTCGTCCGCCCGCGACGCTTTTTCTCCACGGGTGTCACACCGGGCGATCAGGCCCCGGGGCTCGTCTTCGCCGCCGCGGTCGTTCTGATCGAGGAGGCGACGCGTTTCGCGCTCGTGTCCGGCGTGTTCCCCACCCTCGGCGGCCGGCCGCTCGCCGCCGGCCTGCTCGCGCTCGCCGCGAGCGCGGTGCTGATCGCCCCGCTCGCGCTCCACCTCGTCGCGGCCCTCCAGACCCTGCTGTTGATCCCCTTCGCCGCCGGGCGCGCGGGCGTCAGCGAGACGGTGCAGGTGCTCGCCTACGCGGCCGCGCCCTGTGCGCTCGCGGGCGCCCCGATCCCCGCGCTCCGGCTGGCGTGTGCGGGCTACGGCGCGGCACTGCTCGCCGTCGGGGTGGCGCAGGTCCACGAACTGTCGCTCCCGCGGGCGGCCGCTCTCGCTGCGCTCCCGGCGGCGCTGGTCTTCGGCTACGGGTTTCGGGGGTTCGCGGCCGCCACGGCGCTGTTCGGCTCGCTCGCGTGAAGCGTCAGTCCCGTGACCCAGCCTCGACGTCGACCGCGAACGCGTTCGGCAGGTACGCGTTGGCGGCGTAGCCGCCCTCGTTCCACGGGAATTCGTCGTCTTCGAGCGCCGTCTCCCACTCCTCCGGAGCCGAGATCCGTGCGGGCTGTCGCCGGCCGCGCTCGTCGGTCGCCCGCGAGGCGAGCGTGTGCGTGCCGGGATCGGCCGTCCACGAACGCTCGAACAGCCGCCACGCGCCCGGGTAGTCCGGACCGACGAGGGCGGCGTCGCTCCACGTCTCCCCGCCGTCGGTCGAGACCTCGACCCGCTCGATCCCGTCCTCGCCCGCCCACGCGACGCCCCGGATCGTGACCGCCCCGTCCGCTCCGGGCCGGACCGGCCCCTCGCCGTCCGGGCGGCCGATCAGCGACATCACGGTCTCGTCGAACGTGTAGGGGTGCTCGACGGCCGGCGATTCGAGCTGGTCCGTCGTGTCGACCTCGCTGACCGTCCCGTGGGGCGTCGGCTTCTCACCTGCGGGGTGGAGGCGGTAGTCGGACTGCTGCCAGCGGGCGTGGGTGCCCGGCCGATCGAGCGAGCCCTCGACGACCATCGAATCCATCAGACGGAGCTCGTCGAGCCACTTCACGCTGTTGACGCCGTACCAGCCGGGAACGATCAGCCGAACGGGGTGGCCGTGCTCGGCGGGAAGGGCCTCGCCGTTCATCCCGTAGGCGACGATCGCGTCGTCGATCGCCTTCGAGAGCGGGATCGAGCGCGCGAAGGCTTCTTCGTCCTCCAGCGAGTCGCCGCCGACGGCCGTGAGCCACCGGCTCGATCGTTCCCCGCTCCCGTCGTCGCGGTCGCCCGCTTCGGGGCCGACGCCCTGCGCGCGGAGGAGCGACGAGACGGGCGTGCCGGTCCAGACGGCCGTGGCGACGGCCTCCGCACCCCACTGGACGCTGCCCGTCTCGGGATCGTGCTGGCCGCGGCCGTTGCCCGCACACTCCATCGTGTGTGCGACCGCGACCGTGGGAAACGCCTCGACAATCTCGGCCACCGCGAGCTCGCCGTCGAGGTCGCCGGTAAAGGAGACCGTCCACGAGCCCTCGCCATCGCCGCCCCCGGCGTTCCCGGTGTCCCCGCCGGACGGTTCGGGGATCGCGTTCCGGTGACAGACGAAGTGCTCCTCGATCGGCGTCAGCCAGTTCTCGAAGGTAGACCGGCTCGCCGCGCCGACGACCGTGTAGCGGTCGGCCTCGTCGCGGGTTTCGGCGACGCCGGGTTTGCGCTCCAGGATCGCGTCGATCTCCGCGCGTCGTCCCGGCCTGCGTTCGCTCCCAGCCATGGCTCCCCTCTTCGCTCACGCCGCTCATAGGCGTTGTGTCGCGTCGGCCAGTGTACATCGCGTCGATCGGATGCCAGGGTCGTCGATCGGTTTCGTGATCCTGCCGCCGCCCGCGTCGCCAGCAGCTATTAACCGCCGGCCGAGGTACTGGAGCCGTGCTCAGCCTGCAACTCGACGAGTTCATGATCGAACTGAAAGATGGTGCGATCGAGAACGTCGGCCCCGCGAACAAGACCGCCACAGCGAAGCTGTTCGGCGTCTCGGGCGTCGAGGTCCGCGCGTTCGGCGACAAGCGCGTGAAACTCGTCTTCGAGGACGAGTCGGGCAACGAGGTGCAGGTCGCCCTCTTTCCCGAGGACGCCCGGGCGGTCGCCGAGGACATCGCGGCGCTCGAAGCGGACAGTCCGGTCTTCGAGTGAGCGACGCGTCCGGGTCGTCGATCGGGCGTCGGTGAGCAGACGACGGCAAACCGCCGAGCGGCGGTCGGAATCGTGAGGTCTCGCGGTCGCTGCCGACCGCCAGCGTGTCACGGGATCGTCCAGTCGATTGCATTCCGACAACCGTTTTAGGGCGGGGTTACTTCCCGGCTCTAATGGGCAGTTGCATCATCTGCGGGGCGTCCGTCGAGGGCTACACCTGCGACAGCCACGATCAGGACGTCGTCTTCGAGTTCGAGGGATCGCGTGCAGACCAGCTCACGCCCGGCCGGTTCTACCGGGGATCGGTCGACGGGTTCGCCGACTTCGGCGTGTTCGTCGACATCGGCGACAGCGTCACCGGCCTGCTCCACCGCAGCGAGCTCGACCGCCGCCTCGAAAGCCTGGACTGGGACCCCGGCGACACGGTCTACGTCCAGGTGACCGGCATCCACGAGAACGGCAACGTCGACCTCGCGTGGTCGATCCGCCAGTCGGCGGGCGAGTTCCGCGGCACGCTGATCGACGACCCCGAGGGCGACCGGCTCGATGAAACCGCGGAATCGGCCGAACGGGCGTCGACGGACGGAGCGGGGTCCCCCAACCCAAATGAGCGCTCGGCCGCGACCGCGGGGGCCGCGGCCGACGCGACGAACGCCTCGACGGCGACCCGATCGACCGAGCCCGGAGCGGACGCGTCCGGAACTGGAAGCGACGCGAGCGCCAGCGGTGTGGCCGACACGAACGAAGCGGATGTCGGAAGCGAGACGAACACCGGGAGCGTCGCCGGGACGACCGGGACGAGCGAAAGCGGCTCGTCCACCGGGAGCGGCGACGCCGCCGATACTGCGGAGACCACGGGCGGCGCGGACACTGCGACCGGCGGCTCCGCCGGTGGCGCGGCGCTCGTCGCCCCCGAGCGCAAGCGTGTGCCGATCGAGGAACTCGACGAGCGGATCGGCGACGCCGTCCGGATCGAGGGCGAGGTGACGAGCGCGCGCCAGACCGGCGGCCCGACGGTGTTCGAGGTGCGCGACGAGACCGGTTCCGTCGACTGTGCGGCCTTCGAGGCCGCCGGCGTCCGCGCCTACCCCGGCGCCGAGGCCGGCGACGTCGTTCGCATCGACGGAACTGTCGAGCGCCACCGCGAGGCCCTTCAGATCGAGACCAAGGGGCTCGCGGTGCTCTCCGGGGAGGAGCGCGCCGCCGTCGAGGACCGACTGGAGGCGGCGCTCGCGGCCCAAGCCGAGCCCGGGTCGGTCGAACCGCTCGCCGAGGACCCAGTCATACCGACCCTCACCGAGGAGATCGGTGCGGTCGCCGGGGCGATCCGGCGGGCGATCATCGAATCCCGACCCGTCGTCGTCCGCCACGCCGCGACCGCCGACGGCTTCCTCGCCGGCGCGGCCATCGAGCGGGCCGTCCTGCCGCTCATTCGTGCAGAACACGCCGGCGGCGACGCGGTCTACCACTACTTCGACCGACGGCCGCTCGACGGGAGCGTCTACGGTATGGACGACGCGACCGCCGACGTCTCCCGAATGCTCGACGACCGCGAGCGCCACGGCGAGAAGCTCCCCCTGCTGGTGTTCGTCGCCGCGGGCGGCGGCCGCGAGTCCGCCGACGGTCTCGGGCTGCTCGACACCTACGGCGTCGAACGCGTCGTGATCGACGCCATTCCTGCCGACCCCGAGATCGAACGTGCCGTGGACGCACTCGTCGCGCCCCGCGAGGGGAGCGACGCCGGGATCGACGCGGCGGACGCGACCGGGACGACCGGCGCGACCGACGCAGCCGACGACGCCCCGCCGACGGCGACCGCGCTCGCGGCGACCGTCGCCGCCGCCGTCGCGCCCGAGGTGCGCGCCGAGCTCGGCCACCTGCCGGCGACGAGCTACTGGGAGGGCGCCCCGAGCGCGTACGCCGACCTCGCGGTCGAGGCGGACTACGACGCCGAGACGGTAGAGGAGATCCGCGCGGCGGTCGCGCTGCTCGCGAACTACCACGCCTACGAGGACAAGCGCGAGCTGATCTCGGATATCCTGTTCGCCACCGCCGAAAGCGAGGGGCTCGCCGCCCGGCTGGCGACCCAGTTTCGGACGCGCCTCGACCGCGCGATCGAGACCGCGGTGGCGAACACCAGTGGCCGGGCGGTCGGGGAAGTGGCGTTTACGGTGCTCGACACGGACGCGTTCGCCCACCGTTACGAGTTCCCGCCCACGCGGCTCCTGATCGACGCGCTCCACCGGCGCACCCGCACGGACGCCGCAGTCACGATCGGCCTCGGGGCCGACGAACTCCACCTCCGAAGCACCGAGCCGCTCTCGCTTCGTGAGGTGGCCGAGCGGGCCGCCGAACGCGCGCCCGAGGCGGGACTGTCCGCCCGCGGCGCGCGCGACGGCTCGATCGAGTTCCTCGTCGGCGAGCGCGATGCCGCCCTCGAGGCCGTCGTGCAGGCGGTCGTGAGCACGTTCGGGCCGCGCGGCTAGACGCGCAAGCCGGAGAGGAGAGGACAGGACAACGTTTCTCCCGGTTTCGTTCGGTGGGGTAGTCCGTCCCCGTCGTCGGCGACCGTCCGCTGCTCCGGTCTCTCGGCGCGGTGGCCGAACCGCCGCGATGGTCGAGCCGTGCGCCGTACTCGCCGACGGGGAACGCTACCGAAAGCCGTCGAACAGCTCGTAGTCGTGGTCGGGCGTGTACCGACGAAACAGGAGGCTGTTCGACAGCACCGACACCGACGAGAACGCCATCGCCGCCGCGGCGAGCACGGGCTGGAGCAGCCCCAGCGAGGCCAGCGGGATCATCGCGGTGTTGTACCCGAGCGCCCAGAAGAGGTTCTGTTTGATCTTCCGGAGCGTTCCATCGGAGATACGGATCGCCTTCACTACGTCGAGCGGGTCGTCACGCATCAGGGTGACGTTCGCGGCCTCGATGGCCACGTCGGTGCCGGAACCGATCGCCGTCCCCACGTAGGCGGTCGCGAGCGCGGGCGCGTCGTTGACCCCGTCCCCGACCATCATCGCCTCCGTGCCGTCGGACTGGATGTCGTCGAGGGCGTCGGCCTTGTCTTCGGGGAGGACCTCGGCGCGAACGTTCGCGGGATCGACACCGACCCCCTCGGCGACCGCTCTGGCCGTACGCTCGTTGTCGCCGGTGATCATGTAGACCGCGAGGCCGCGCTCGTGAAGCGCCGCCACAGCCGCCTTGGCGCTCTCTTTGACCGTGTCGGCGTCGGCAACGAGACCGAGGAGCTCGCCGTCATCCGTGCCGGCCGGCACGCGTGCGACGAGCATCGTGGTCTTGCCCTCGGCTTCGAGGCGTTCGAGCGCGTCCTCGGCGGCCGAGGGGTCGATGCCGCTGTCGCACACGAGCTTGCGGTTGCCGACGAGCACTTGCTCGCCGTCGACCGTCGCGCGGACGCCCTGCCCCGGCACGTTCTCGAACTCGTCGGGATCGACCATGTCGATGCCGCGCTCGTTCGCGCCGTCGACGATCGCCCGGGCGAGCGGGTGTTCGCTGCCGCTCTCCGCGCTCGCTGCGGCGCGGAGGACGGTCGCCTCGTCGACGCCCGGTTCGCCGGTGGCTCCGGTCGGCTCGTCGGCCATCTGCACGCCGCCGTCGGCCGCCGTCCCGGCGTCACCACCGTCGGTAGCGGGGCGAGCCCCGTCGAGGGGAACGACGTCGGTCAGCTCCATCGCGCCCTCGGTGAGCGTGCCGGTCTTGTCGAAGACGACCGTGTCGACGTCCTTCACGCGTTCGAGGACGTCGCCGCCCTCGAACAGGACGCCGTTCCGCGCGCCGATGGAGGCCCCGACCATCGTCGCCGCCGGCGTGGCGAGCCCGAGCGCGCACGGACAGGCGATCAGCACCGCCGAGGCGAAGACCACCACTGCGAACTCGAAAACCGACACCGAGCCGCCGGCGGCCGCCGGCCCGCCCGCGACGAGCCCCCACAGCGGCAGCCAGCCGACGAACCCGGCGAGCGCCGCAGGGAACAGATACCAGACGACCCCCCACAGGAGGCCGTTGGCGATCACGATCGGCACGAAGTACGAGGAGATCCGGTCGGCGAGGTTCTGGATGTCGGGCTGGCGCGACTGAGCCTCCTTCACCGTCCGCACGATCCGCTGGAGCGCGGTGTCCGAACCTACGTTCGTCGCCGCGACCACGAGCACGCCGTTCTCGTTGATGGTCGAGCCCATCACCTCGTCGCCTTCTTCCGTCTCGACGGGCACCGACTCGCCGGTGACCATCGACTCGTCGACCGCCGACTGGCCGTCGACGACGACGCCGTCGGTCGGGACCCGCTCGCCGGGCCGGACCTTCATCCGGTCGCCGACGTCGACTTCTTCGAGCGGGATCTCCTCCTCGTTGCCCGCGTCGTCGACGACGGTCGCCGTGTCGGCCTCCATCTCCAGGAGCTCCTGGAGCGCCTCGCCGGCCTGACCCTTCGAGCGGGCTTCGAGGTAGTTACCGAGCGTGATGAACACCAGGATGAGCGCGGCGGTGTCGAAGTACAGCCCGCCGGCGAGCAGTCCCAGTAGGACCACCACCGAGTAGACGTAGGCGGTCGAGGAGCCCAGCGCGATCAGCACGTCCATGTTCGCGCTCCGGTTCTCGACGAGCGCCGTGTAGGAGTTCTTGTAAAACGGCCACCCGAGCACGGCCTGCACGGGGGTCGCGAGCAGGAACTCGACCCAGCCGAACTCGACGCCGAAGACCGTCTCCGGAAGCACCCCGCCGCCGAGCAGGAACTGCTCGGCGAGGAACGCGAGCAGCGGGATCGAGAGCGCCGCGCCGAACAGGGTGAGTCGGAGCTGGCGCTGGATCTCCGCCTCGCGCGCGGCGTCGCGTCGCTCCCGTTTGGATCCGTCGCCCTCCTCGCGTATCGGCGAGTAGCCGGCGGCCTCGATCGCCGCGTAGAGCTGCTCGCGCGTTGTCTCGGCCGGATTGTACGCGACGGTCGCCTCGCCGGTCGCGTAGTTGACCGCCGCGGAGATCACGCCCGGGACGTCTTCGAGCACGCTCTCGTTGGTCTCGGCGCAGGTCGAGCACGTCATGTCGGTGATACCGATCGACGTCGACGTGCGCGCCGCGCCGTAGCCGGCGTCGTCGATTGCCGCGTAGATCGCCGCGAGCGACGTCTCCTCGGGATCGTACTCGACGCTCCCCCCGTCGGTGGCGTAGTTGACGGTCGCCCCCTCGATACCGTCGAGGTGACGGAGGGCTTCGGTGATCGTCTGCGAGCAGTTCGCACAGCTCATCCCCCGAATAGCGAGCTGTGTCTTCCGGTGACTCATCGGGATTTGCTACGGGATCCTAGTTTAATGCGATTGTTCTTGTGAACCCACGATTTCACACCCACCTCTACCTCGTATCCGAAGGTGACGAGGGCGCTCAGGCCGGTGTCTCCTCCTCCAGCCGTTCGTATCGGTCCTCGAACCGATCCTCACACGACGGACAACAGAACTGCTGGAGGTCGCCGCCGATTCGGGTGGTGACGCCCTCGCTGGTCACGGTGTTACCACATTCCGCACAGTTCAGCGTGAACCCCGTCCCGTCGACGCTGGGCGTCCACTCGGCGTCCGTCAGGAGCGTCACCTCGTAGTCGTCGACGCTCGTCGCGTCGAGTGTCCCCGAGAGCCACTGGGGCACGTTGCCACCGAGCACGCGCGCGTGACAGAGGAGGTCGTTCTCCGCGGTCGTGAAGACGTGCTCGACCGCTTCGGCGTCGAGGAGCGCTTCGTGGACGGACTCGAACCGCTCCGGTTCCACCGCCAGCTCCACGAGGACGGGAACTCCCTCCTTGAGCTGTGAGCGGTCGATGTCGAGGGTCAAGCGCCGAATGACCCCCATCTCCCGGAGCCGGGCGACGCGGTCGGAGACGGCCGGCGGGGAGAGGTCGACCACCTCGGCGATCTCACGCCACGGTCGGCGCGCATCGCTCATCAACAGCTCGAGGATTTCGAGGTCCGTCTCGTCGGGAGTGCTCATATCCTCGCGAGGAGATCGCTCGAAAAGACGGTTCCGGCCGGTGCCTCGGTACCCGGCGAAAAGCGGGAGTGGCTGCGGTGGACGAGGGCGAAGCGTTGAAAGCCGAACGGGCCGTCGTACGGGCATGGACTTCGCTCCCCCGTGGAACGAAAAGGACCGGATCGCACGGGCCCTGTTCGGTGGCTCCGTCGGCGACAACGGATCCGGGGCTGCGAGCGTCGAGACCGGGGCCGGCGACGAGAGCGACCCCACGCCCGCGGGCTTCCGTGCTGCGTGCGGAGCCTGCGGGGCCGAGCAGCGGACGCGACACCGCTACCCGGCGCGCTCGTGGGCGACGACACACGCGCTGAAGACCAGACACCGCGGCGTCTCGATCGGTCGGCTCGCCGCCCTCCCGGACGGGAACGGATCGGCCACGGACCGCGACGATCCGGCCGATCCGAGCGACGCGCCGACCGACGAGGCACCCACCTGTCCCCACGTCGGCTGCCGGGAGTCGCTCCGACAGACCGCCGACGGCTACCGCTGTCCGGAGCACGGCGAGCTGGCTGCGTACCTCGTCTCGGAACGCGACTGACTCGCCCGCGCCGTTTCGAGGGGTTCGGTCTCTCGACCCGCGGAATCGACCCCGAAGCACGTGTCGGAGGGCCCTGCCGCGCGTAGCAGCCGGGCGTCCGTGGCGGCGTGTGTCGACGGGGAGCTCCGACACGGTGCTGACTGGCGCGAGCCGTTCGCAGGGCGGGCACGCGATGGCCACACCACCACACGAGTCACCCCTATCGGCGGTCGTGGACACGGCGTGTTCTTCGTGTGGCGGAGGGAACGGGGTGGTGACGATCCATCACCCGAACGGCCCGCCACCGCCCATGCCACCCATACCTCCGCCGCCTTGGCCCTCCATCTGTTTCATCATCCGTTGCATGTCCGCGTCGCCCATCCCCTGGAACTGCTTGAGGGTGCGCTCCATCATCCGGTGCTGTTCGAGCAGCTCGCGCACGCGCTCCTCGGGCTGGCCGCTCCCCCGGGCGACCCGTCGAACCTGACTCGCGCCCACCGAACGGGGGTTTTCCAGTTCGTCTTCGGTCATCGAGTCCATGACGACCTCGAAGCCCCGCATCCGGTCTTGCGTGACGTCCATCGCGTCCTCCGGCAGCTGATCCTTCAGGCCGCCGCCCATCCCGGGGATCATATCGAGCACCTGATCCAAGGGCCCCATCCGGTTCATCGCCTGCATCTGCTTGCGCATGTCCTTCAGGGTGAACTGCCCGGACATGAGCTCCTCGGGCGACCAGTCCTCTTCCGCGTCGTCGGTCTCGGCCATCGCGCGCTCGACGCGCTCGGCGAGCTGCTTGAGGTCGCCCATCCCCAGCAGCCGGGAGATGAAGCCGTCGGGCTCGAAGCGCTCGATGTCCCCGACCGTTTCGCCGGTCCCCAGGAAGGCGATCGTCGAGTCGGTCTCGTCGACCGCGGTGAGCGCGCCGCCCCCCTTCGCCGTGCCGTCGAGCTTCGTGATCACGACGCCGTCGATACCGATGGCCTCATCGAACCGGCGGGCCTGATCTTTGGCCCCCTGCCCGAGCGCCGCGTCCATCACCAGCAGGCTGTGGTCGGGGTCCACGGTGCTGTCGATTTCGTCGATCTCCTCGATCAGCCCCTCCTCTAAGGCGTGGCGGCCGGCCGTGTCGACGATGCGCACCTCTGCGTCGGCAGTCGCTTCGAGACCCTCGCGGGCGATCTCCACCGGGTCCTCGCCGTCGGGGTCGCCATAGAAGTCGACCTCGGCGCGGGCGGCCATCTCCGCGGCCTGGTCGTACGCGCCCGGCCGGAACGTGTCGGTCTGAATGACGGCGGGCCGGAGTCCCTTCGTCGAGAACCACCGCGCCATCTTCGCCGCCGTCGTGGTCTTGCCCGACCCCTGGAGGCCCGCCAGCAGGATGATCTGGGGTTCGAGCGGGAGTTCGGTGGAGTCGCCCACGAGGTCGACCATCTCCTCGTAGACCACTCTGAGGACGAAATCGCGGGCCGTCGTCCCGCCGGGGGGCTCCTCTTCGAGCGCGCGCCGCTCGATCGAGTCCGAAAGCTCCATCACGAGGTCGATCTCGACGTCCGCCTGGATCAGCGAGCGCTGGATCTCCTTGACCACCGCCTGGACGTCGGCCTCCTCGAGCCGGGATTTCCCCTGGAGCCGATCGAGCGTTCCGCGCAGGGAGCTGCCGAGATCGTCGAGTACCATTTGACGGCTCTAGAGTATGTGACCGCTAAAGGCTTGTCCGTCGCTCGCGGCGAACCGCTGGCCGGGAGGCGACGAGCGACCACTCGCCGTCGTCGCCGAGCAGCCGGTCGACGAGACGCTCGGGCGCGAAGCGCTCGGCGTTGCGGCTGTCGATCCCGGCAAGGACTCTCGCTCGGCCGGTGGGCGCAGTCACGACGCCGGGCGGCAGGTGACAAACGATACAAACTTCCAAACACCTATGCTCCGCGGACCCATAGCAGCAGGCGTGCCGATCGACATCGAGACGTTCGAACGTCCCGACCCCGCGGACAGGAGCCGGACGCAGGCGAAGCAGGTGTTCGGCTTCCTCGCCGCGAACGACGACAAGGCGTTCCGTCGCGGCGAGATTGCCGCGGAAACGGGGATCGACTCGGATGCAGTAAGTTCGATCCTCTCGCGCCTCGAAGAGCGCGGGCTCGTCCGCCACAAGCGCCCGTACTGGGCAGCCTGCAGGGAGCGTCGGCGCACATCGGCCGTCGCTTTCGGCCGGAGCGTGGACGCGCTCAACGAACACCTCGGGACCGAGGACATGGACGAGTGGCGCGCACGCGCGGCCGGCGGGCCACACCCCAGCGAGCGGGATGATCGAAGCGAGTACGATGACGGATGACCTACGAGCGCGGCGACGTCGTCGAGACCGGCGACCCCTTCACCGAGACGAAACCCACGCGGCCGTTTCTGGTCATCAACGCCGATGCCCATCCGTTCGACGGCGAGCAGTACATCGCCGTAACGCTCACGACGCGAACCTGGTACGAAGACGCGATCCCGCTCACCGGCGCGGACTTCGCCGAGGGCGACGTTCCGGCGGAGAGCTCCGTCGTCCCGTGGGGGTCGCCTCCCCCGATCACGACGATGTCCGCGACTGGTTCGGTAGGCTCGAATCGGCGAAAGTCGACGAGGCCGTCGAGGTGCTGTCCGAGTACGTGACTCGACGGTAGCCGAGCGCCGCCAGTGAGCGGATACGACCGTCGGCCGGCGACTCATCCGCTGGTGTCGAGCAGTCGGTCGAACGCCGTTTTCCCGTGAGCGGCGTACTCGTGGCCGAACGAGTAGAGCTCGTGCGTACAGGTTCCCGACCAATCCGTTTCGCGGAGCGCCCGCACGGTGGCCTCGAAATCGACCTGACCGATGCCGACGGGCAGGTGTTCGTCGTTCCCGTCGCGTCGCGTGTCGTTCAGGTGGAGGTGTGAAATCCGGTCGCCGTGTTCGCGAAGGAGTGCTGCCTGCCACGCGCCGCCGTGGCCGGTGGCATGCGCGTGGCCGGTGTCCAGGCAGACGGCAGCCTCTGTCTGCCCGAACAACGTCGAAAAATCACCCGCGTCGACGAACGGCCCCTTCAGGTTCTCCGCGCAGGCCTCGAACCCGTCGGGCGCAGCTGCGCTCACCGTCCGGACTGACTCGAAGATCAGCTCGCGAACTCGATCGCGGTCCCACGCGCCGGGTTTGGCGAACGAATGAGCGTGGAAGACGCCCTTCTCAGCACTCATCGTGGCCGCGGTCTCCATCGCTGCCGCCAGTTCGCGTCGGGCACCCTCGCGTGCGTGCTCGTGTGGGGAGGCCGCGTCCACTTCGTATGGAAGATGCACTACGAGGTCGAGCGCGTGCTCGGTAGCCAGCGCACGGATCCGATCGACGTCGACGCAGGCGCGCTGAAAGCCGTTCTCCATGTTCAGCTCCACGAACTCGAAACCGTGCTCGGCGGCGAACGCAAACGACTCGGCGGCGTCGGCGTCCCCCTCGACGGTGAATCCCTATCGAATGGTCATGCCGATCCGCCGGGAAACGGGGGAAGGGTCTCGTGATAGCCTCGTGGCGTCACTGGACTCACGCCTCGCCGAGCAGCCGGTCGACGAGCACGTCGGGCTCGAAGCTCTCGATATCATCGTAGCCCTGGCCAGTACCTAAAAAGAGGATCGGCTTGCCCGTGATGTGGGCGATCGAGATCGCCGCACCGCCCTGGGAATCGGCGTCGGCCTTCGTCAGAATCGCACCGTCGATCGCCGCGGCGTCGTCGAACTCGCGGGCGCGATTCGTCGCGTCCTGGCCCGCGACCGCCTCGTCGACGAACAGCGTCATGTCAGGGTCGACCACGCGGTCGATCTTCTCCAGTTGGGCCATCAGGTCGTTCGAGGTGTGCAGCCGGCCGGCGGTGTCCCCGAGCACGACATCGACCCCGTTGGCCTTCGCGTACTCGACGGCGTCGTAGAGCACCGCGGCGGGATCGGAGCCCTGGTCGTGGGCGATGAGGCGCTTTCCGAGCCGATCCGCGTGCTCGCCGATCTGCTCGTTCGCGCCCGCCCGGTAGGTGTCGCCGTTGGCGAGCACCGTCGAGAGACCCTGCTCCTCGAAATAGCGGGCGAGCTTGGCGATGGTGGTGGTCTTGCCGACGCCGTTGACGCCCGTGAAGACGATCGTCACCGGCTTCTCGGCCGCTCGAACGCGGGCCTCGAAGTCGAACTGGCCGACGCTGATCACCGAAAGCAGCGCCTCGGCGAGCGCCTCCTCGACGACGAGTCCGACGCCCTTCGCCTGTGCGCGCGACGCGCCGACGAGCTCCTCGCGGAGGGTTTCGATGATGCGCCCGGCGACGCTCATCTCGACGTCGCTCGACAGCAGCGCCAGTTCGAGGTCGTCGAGCGGGTCGTCGAGCTCCTCCTCCTCGATGAGCGTCTGCCCGGTGGCGAACAGCTTCGCGCGCGTGGCGAAGCCCGGCCCGTTCGCCTCCGCCGACGGCTCGGGTTCGGCGGCCCCGTCGGTCGTGCCGGCATCGGCCGTCCCGCCTGCCTCCTCCGGGTCGGCTGCACCCTTCGGGTCGACCGTCCCCGCCGACCGGTTCGTCGGCTCCTCGGTCGTGGGCGCACTCTCCGTGCTAGGATCGGCGGCCTCCGTGCCGTCGGCCTCGCTCTCGGTTTCCTCGGTCGCGCTGCCGGTCGCCTCCCTGTGGGACGTATTGCCTCCTTCGGAGGGTGTCGCGGCGTCAGCGTCGCCCACGGACGTCCGGGAGCCGCTCGCGGCTACGTTCGACACGCCAGGGTTGGTCGTCGTGTTGCCGGCGCTCGCACTCGTGTTACCGGAGTCCGTCGAACATCGCGCTACTCGTCGTCGGCGTCCCCGGGGCCCTGCTGTCGTTGTTGCATCTGCTGTTGGACCTGCTGCATCTGCTGTTGTTGCATCTGCTGGGCCTGTTGCTCGAGCTGCTCGCTCTCGGCGTCGAGCTCGTCGATCTCGGTCCGGGTTTCGTCGATCCGGTCGTCGATCGCGTCGCGCTTGCGGTCGAGCGTCCCGATCGCGCCCTCCCGGTCGCGTTCGGCCGCGTAGCCGCCGCCGAGGCTCACCGTCACCGCGTCGATGTCGCCGACCTCGGCGTGAACGTAGGCGTCGCCCCCGAGCGGGACCTGCACCGTCGAGCCGCTGTCGAGGGTTTCGAGCGCCTCGATCGCCTTGTCGATCTCGCGTTGCTCGGCCCGGTAGTCCTCGATCTCCCCTTTGAGTGCCTCCTGTTGGGCTTCGATCGCCTGGAGCTCCTGGGAGAGCTGTTCGAGCTGGCCGCCACCGCCGCCACCGCCGAGGCTCATCGACGCCCCTCCGTGTTCGCGGTGGCTCGTGCGCCCGCCTCCCGACCGGCCGAAAGCTGTCTCATGGCTGTTCGTGGGCGAGCGCGCGGGAAGTATTTTCCTACTCGCACACCCGCCACGGCGGTCGCCGTCGACGCTCGATCGGCCGCGGTTGGGACGGCTCGAACGAACGCGAAGCCGAGGACGATTCGGACGGTAAGACGGCGGGGACGGTCGGACGGCAACAGAGCGGTGCCGTAACGTAGTGGTGCCGTGGCGGTGGCGCGGCAGCGCGCCGCTCCGTCGGCGCGCGTTCACGCGAGAGGTGAGTGGCGAGGTGCGAGGTACTCGTCTCGATGCGAGCGGGGCAGCGACCCGCGAGCGACGCGAGGGCCGGCGGTGCGGTCGCTGTGGGTGGTAGTCGAGAGCCCGAGCGAGCGAGTCGGCTGGGGAGGGGATGTGGGGCGGTTCGCGGTGCTGTGCGGGGCGGTCGCGGTCCGCGGTGGCGCGGCTGCGGAGCGGTGGCGGTTTCTCGTGTGTCTCGGCACTCGCGGTCGGCATCCCGCTGCCAGCCATTCTACGTTCGCGTCAGCAGAGCTATCAATGGCACAGTCGTCGCGGTAGACAGGCGCGCGAATCGACTCGAAAGGGTACGCGAAGTCCTCCCGTCTCCCCGTTGCCGTGATCGACGTCGACGATCGGCGTCACCACTCGCCGGGCCAGATCCCCGCCGCGCGCATCCCCGGCTCCGCGCCGACCTCGCGCAGCCGCTCGCGCAAGTCCTCGGGATCGATCCGCCCGAGGCGCTCGCTCGCGGCGAGCGCCCGAACCGCGAGCGCCGTCAGCATGGCGTGCTCGCGGAGGGTCCGGGGGTCGGCCTTGTCACGGGTGTCCGCGCGGGTGTGCGTCCACCCGCGGTCCCACGCGCCGCTCGCGTCGGGATCGCGACTGTGGAGCTGGAGCGCCGGGACGCCCGCCCGCAGGAACGGCCAGTGGTCGCTGTAGGGGTGGGGTCGCCCGCGCACGTCGACGGGCTGGCCGGCCCAGTCGGCGACGCCCTCGACGAGGCCGGCCAGCCGATCGGAGCCGTGCGTCAGCGCCCGCAAATCCCGGAAGCGGCCGGCCCCGTCGACGTTGACGACCCCCTTCACACGATCGAGATCGAGCGCGTCGGCGAGCGCCGCCGCGCCCATCAACCCGAGCTCCTCACAGCCCACGCTCGCTACGCGCACCCGACAGCCGATCCCGTCGGCGGCGTCGAGAGCGGCGAGGATCCGCGCGGCCCCGACCAGGACCGCCGCCCCGCAGCCGTTGTCGAGCGCACCCTCGCCGACGTCGTGGGCGTCGTGGTGAGCGACCACCACGACCTCCTCGTCGGTGTCGGGCCCGACCGTTCCGACGACGTTCCGGCTCTCCCCGGCTTCGGTCGTCGCCTCGACGTGCAGGCATGCCTCGGCTCCGCCGGCCCCACCGGTCCCACCGTCCTCGCCACCGCCGTCGTCGGTTCCCCCGTCGCCGACTCTATCGTCGGGTCCGTCACCGTCCCCCTCCCACTCGTCGCTCCCGTCTTCGGCCCCGCTGCCCGCGTCGGCGTACTCGACCAGCCACGCGCCGGTTTCCTTGCTCACACCGACGCCCGGGATGGCGGCCTCGGTGTCGAAGGCGAGCGCCCCGGTCGGGGGAAGCTGGCCGGGCACGTGGTTGGCGAGGACGAACGCCCGCGCGCCGGCCGCGGCGGCGTGGCCGGCCTTCTCCGCGCGGTGGACGTGGCGCTCGCCCGGCGGGGAGTCGGCGCGCGCGAGGACGACCGCTCCCGAGACGTCGGCAGCCTCGATTTCGTCGGGCGTTCCGTGACCGACGTCGACCAGCTTCGCGCGCACGTCGGCGGCCGGCGAGTACGGCAGCGCGACCGCCTCGAAGGCGCGCTCGATCGGTTCCTCGCGCCGGAGTGGGTCCATCGGCCCGGATCCGTCGGCAGCATCACCGGTTCCGCCGGGGTCGCCCGCGCCGTTCGCCCCGTCGGCGGGGACGTGGACGGTGAGCTCCGTCCGCCCGCGGGTCCAGCGCTGTATCGGAAACGCCTCGATCCCGGGATCGGCTCCCACCCGCGAGAGCGCGTCGGCGACGCGTTCGGCCGCGCGGCGCTCGCCGTGATGGCCGCCCATCCGGTCTTCTATCTCGGTCAGGCGCGTGAGGAGCGCCCACGAGAGGTCGTCGCGCCACGCGCGGCCCAGCGCCCGGTCGAGCGTCGCGTCGCCCGTCCCCGTCCCGCGCGTCGCGTCCGCCGGATTGGTCTGATCCGTCCCGTCTCCGGTCATGGCCGACCCGAGGGAGGCGGTCGGCAAAACCGTTCCCCGAACCCGACGCGTGTGGACCTCTCGACCCGCAACCGAGGACCCACCGAAGCGAACGGCTTAGGTCGCCCCCGGCCCATTCTCGACCATGAGCTCGATTCCCGAGCGCGGCGAGATCGACACCGAATACACGTGGGATCTGGCGGATCTCTTCGCGTCCGACGAGGACTGGGAGGCGGCCTACGAGGAAACCGAAGAGCGCATCACGGAGCTCGAATCCTACGAGGGCCGCGCGACCGAGGACGGCGAAACCCTCCTGGAGGCTCTCGAAACCCGCGAGAAGCTCATGCGCCGGGTTTCGAACGTCGCGGCCTACGCTCGGATGCGCCGCGACGAGGACACTACCGACCAGGCCTATCAGGCGCTCACGGCACGTTCCCAGTCGCTCGCGGCCGACGCCCGGAGCGCGGCGAGCTTCCTCGAACCCGCCCTCCAGGCGCTCGACCGCGACGAACTCGACGCGATGATCGAGGCGGTCCCCGAGCTGGAGGGGTACGAGCACTACTTCGACGACGTGCGCCGGATGACGCCCCACACCCGCTCGGCGGAGATCGAGGCTCTCCTCGCGGACCTGAGCGAGGTGACCGGCGCGACCGGCGAAGTCTACAACCTGCTCTCGAACGCGGACATGAGCTTCCCGGCGGTCGAGGATCCGGACGGCGAGGCCGTCGAGATCACCCTGAGCAACTTCACCACTTTACAGAAGCGCCCCGACCGTGAGTTCCGCCGGCAGGTGTACGAGGGGTTCTACGACGAGTGGGGGGCGGTCCGTAACGCCGTCGGGGCCGCTCACAAAAACAGCGTGAAGACGGACGTGAAGCTCGCACGCGCCCGCGACTACGACACCGCCCGCGCGGCCGCCCTCGACGGGCCGAACGTGCCGGTATCGGTCTACGATACCCTGCTCGACACGGTCCACGCGAACCTCGATTCGCTGCACCGTCACGCCGAACTCAAACGGAGCGTCCTGGACGTCGAGGAGCTCCGGCCGTGGGACCTCTATATGCCGCTCGCCGAAAGCGAGGAGCCCGAGATCCCCTACGCGGACGCCCGCGAGCACGTGATCGAGGCGGTCGCACCGCTGGGCGACGAATACCAGGAACGGCTCGCCGAGGGTCTCGACTCGCGCTGGGTCGACGTCTACGAGAGCCGGGGCAAGCAGTCGGGAGCCTACTCGGGGGGCACCTACGACTCCCAGCCCTACATCCTCATGAACTACCACGACGACCTCGATTCGCTGTACACGCTCGCCCACGAACTGGGCCACTCGCTGCACACCCAGCTGGCGAGCGAGGCCCAGCCCTACGCCTACTCGGGCTACGAGATATTCGTCGCCGAGGTCGCCTCGACGGTCAACGAGACCCTCCTGACCGAGCACCTGCTCGACACCGTCGACGACGAATCGTTCCGCCGGCACGTCCTCAACGAGTCGCTCGAACGGTTCCGCTCGACGCTCTGCCGGCAGGCGATGTTCGCGGAGTTCGAACACCGAACCCACGAGCTCACGGAGGCGGGCGAGGCGCTCACGCCCGAGCGACTCGACGATCTGTACTACGATCTGAAGGCCGAGTACTACGCACCCGCCGAGCTGGACGACCGGATCGCCCACGAGTGGATGCGCATCCCGCATTTCTACCGCGCGTTCTACGTCTACCAGTACGCGACGGGCATGGCCGCGGCGGTGGCGCTCGTCGAGCGGATCCTGGAGGAAGGCGAGCCGGCCGCCGCGGACTACCGGGACTTCCTCGCCGCGGGCTCCTCGAAGTACCCCATCGAGCTCCTGGAGGGGGCCGGGGTGGACGTAAGCACCGCGGAGCCGGTCGCGGCCGCGCTCGACACCTACGAGGAACGCCTCGACGCCGTCGCGGGGCTCGCGTAGTCCGCGACCGACCACCCGGCACGAGCGTCCGGTTCGTCGGCCGTCCCGACTCGACGACCGCCACGATCTGACGACCGCCACGACTCGACGATCGCCTGGGCCGACGACCGTCTCGGCCTGACGACCACCACGATTCGACGACTACCCCGACTCCGAGCGCTCGGACTCGACGGGCCCGTCGACCGCAGCGCTCGCATAAATCCCCCGGATCAAAAAGGATTTTTAGTGAAACCTCCGTAGGATGGGGCATGTCGCACAGCCCCTCCGTCCCGGACCGCCCGCGTCTCGACGTCGATCCCGAACTTTCGGGCCCGGAACGGCTGCGTGCGCTCCGCGAGCACCTCGACGAGATCAAGCAGGTCAACGACGAGCTCGAGACCCACCTCGACGCCGCGACCACACAGCGCGAGGAGCTCGCCGCGGAGGCCGACGCGCTCGAGCGCGAGAACGAGACGCTCAAGACCGCCTCGCTGTACGTCGCCACGGTCGAGGAGCTCGCCGAGGAGGGCGTCATCGTCAAGCAACACGGCAACAATCAGGAGGTGCTCACCGAGGTCGCCCCGGAGCTCCACGACCGACTGGAGGCCGGCGACCGCGTCGCCGTCAACGACTCTTTCGGCGTCCAGACGACCCTCGACACCGAGACGGACGCCCGCGCGCAGGCAATGGAGATCACCGAGCGTCCCGACGTGAGCTACGCGGACATCGGCGGCATCGACGAGCAGGTCCGCGAAATGCGCGAGACCGTCGAGATGCCACTCGTCGATCCCGAGACGTTCGCGACGGTCGGCATCGACCCACCCGCGGGCATCCTGCTACACGGCCCGCCCGGCACGGGCAAGACGATGCTCGCGAAGGCGGTCGCCAACGAGACCGACGCCACGTTCATCAAGATGGCAGGCTCCGAGCTCGTGCGGAAGTTCATCGGCGAGGGGGCACGCCTCGTCCGGGACCTCTTCGAGCTCGCCGCCGAGAACGAGCCCGCCGTCGTGTTCGTCGACGAGCTCGACGCCGTCGCCGCAAAGCGCACCGACTCGAAGACCTCCGGGGACGCCGAGGTCCAGCGCACCATGATGCAGCTGCTCAACGAGATGGACGGCTTCGACGACCGAGGGGACATCTCGATCGTCGCCGCGACCAACCGCTTCGACATGCTCGATCCCGCGATCCTCCGACCCGGCCGGTTCGACCGGCTCATCGAGGTGCCAAAGCCCGACGCCGCGGGTCGTGAACGGATCTTCGAGATCCACACCGAGGGAATGAGTCTCGCCGACGTCGACCTCGAAGCGCTGGCCGCCGACACCGAGGGGCTGAGCGGCGCGGAGATCGAGAGCCTCACCACCGAGGCCGGGATGGTCGCCATCCGCGACGAGCGGACCGACGTGAGGATGGACGACTTCCGCGAGGCCATCGAGAAGGTCGACGGCGAGGACACGCCAGTCACGCCGGTCGCCTTCCAGTAGTTCCGTGCCGGAGAGGGTTCGGGGTACGCGCCGCTCGGCTCGCTGATCGGCGGCAGTCGGCGAGCCGTTCGGCACGACGACAGCGATGAAGCCGGCCGCGTTCGGTCTCGGTCCACGGGCTGTATCCTCGTGTGCCCCGACCCGGTGGCTTCCCGCAGTCGGGGGGCGGCCGACCCCGCGGTGTTCGGCGTGACGGTGTCACGGCCGCGAGGAGCGACACGACTCGGTCACGTTGCGCTTTCGGGGCGGTTTCCGTGAACACTCACGACGTGAGAACTCTCGCCTCCCCAGTCGGTTCGCTCGCTCGGACTCTCGACTACCACGCACCGCGACGCAGCCGCGGCGCTGGCGGCCATCGATGCGGCCCGGCGCGAGCCACGGGGAGTCATACTGTCGGTCAGAAGTCCGTGGGCGCACAACGGAAAACCGGAGGACGGCACAGGGGAGCCACGATCAGCTTTGCAGTCCTTTCTGACCGACAGTATAAGCCACCGACGCCCGAGGAGGGGGACATGGCCTGCTACGCCGGCGTCGATCTCGGGGCGACGAACTGCCGGGCGGTCGTCGCCGTCGACGGCGAGCCCCGCGGGCGCGAGGAGCGGCCGACCCCCCGTGGCCCCAACGGCGCGGCGGTCGCGGACGCGGTGCTCGAAACGCTCCGGGGGGCGTGTGCCGCGGCCGGGGTGGCTCCCACGGACGTCGAGGCGGTCGGGATCGGATCGATCGGCCCGCTCGACCTCGCCGCGGGCACGGTCGAACGTCCCGCGAACCTCCCCGACCGGATCGAGACGATCCCGCTCGTGGGACCGATCGGGGAGCTGGCGCGCCTCGACGCCCACGACGTCTACCTCTACAACGACACCGACGCCGGGGTGATCGGCGAGCGCTTTCACGCCACGGAGAGCCCCGACGACATGGTCTATCTCACCATCTCCTCGGGCATCGGCGCGGGCGTCGCCGTCGACGGCCACGTCCTCCGGGGCTGGGACGGCAACGCCGGCGAGGTGGGCCATACGGTCGTCGATCCCCGCGGGCGGCGGACCTGTGGCTGTGGCCACGACGGCCACTGGGAGGCCTACTGCTCGGGCGCGAATCTCCCCCGCTACGCCCGCCTGCTCGCCACGGAGGCTGGCGGCGTCGACACCGCCCTCGCGCTCGACGGCGAGGAGTCCGACGACGGCCTCGACGCGGCCGACGTCTTCGCGCGTGCCCGTGAGGGCGAGGAGTTCGCCGAGCACGTCGTCGAGCGGGTCGCCCGGCTGAACGCCATCGGCGTGGCGAACGTCGTCCACGCCTACGCGCCGCTGGTCGTCGCGGTCGGCGGCGCAGTCGCGCTCGAGAACCCCGAACTGGTGGTCGAGCCGATCCGCGAGCGCCTGCCCGGACTCGTGATGGCGAACGTCCCCGAAGTGCGGCCCACGGCGCTCGGCGCGGACGCCGTCCTCCGGGGCGCGCTCGCGGGCGCGCTCACCGGCGGCACGGGCGACCCTGCCGACCGACCCGAGCGGTAAGCGACGCGGACGCGGCCAGCAGTGTGAGCGCAGGGAGCGGTGGGAGCCGACCGGCCGAAGGCGACGAACCGGAGGCCATACCACCGCTCGGACGAAGAGCAGGTATGCGACGCCGCTCGGCGCTCCGCGCGCTCGCCGCCGGGGCGACGCTCCCGCTCGCGTCCGCTTGCTCGACGGCCCGGTCCGGGTCGGCGGCCCACCCCGGCTCGGCGGTCCACTCCGGCCCCTCGGGTCGGCTCGACCCGTCGGATCCGTCCGGCCCGACAGCACAGCCCGGGTTCGCGCCCTTGGGCAGCGTCCCGGTCGATGGGGCCTGCGAGGTGGTCGTCGGGCCCGACGGAGAGACGGCCTTCCTCGCGGCGACGAGCGGCTTTGTGACCGTCGACGTGAGCGACCCCCGGGAGCCGACCGTCCTCGTCGACCGTCGGGGCGTCCTCGCGGACCGGGAGCGGGGCCCGCTCGCGGCGATCCGTGACGCCAAACTTGACGGCGATCGCCTCGCGGTGGTCGGCCCGGCGAACCCACAGGGCGACGGCGAGACGCGCGGCGCGATGGTGCTCTACGACGTGGCGAACCCGGCCGACCCTCAGCGGGTGTCCGTCCACGAGACCGACTACGCGATCCACAACGCCTTCCTCACCGACGGACGGGCCTACCTCTCGCAGTTCGACGACCGCCGGGTGGGCATGGTCGTCGTCGACGTCGGGGACGACGACCCCGAACGGGTCGGGCGGTGGTCGCTGCTCGACGTCGACGAGCGCTGGGCGAGCGTCCCGCTCTATCTCTTCCCCGTCCACGATCTCTGGGTCCACGGGACGACGGTCTACGTCGCCCACTGGGACGCCGGAACGTGGCTGCTCGACGCGAGCGACCCCACGGACCCGACCGCGATCGCCTCGATCGGAGGGCGTCAGCCGGGGGAGCTCGCCGCGCTCTCGGGGTCGGCGGCCCGAGAGGCGTCGCTCACGCCGCCTGGCAACCACCACTACGCGACCGTGAACGACGACGCCTCGCTGCTCGGGATCGGCGTCGAATCGTGGGCCGTCGACGGCGAGGGTGGACCCGGCGGGATCACGCTCTACGACGTCACCGACCCGGCCGAACCGCGCGAGCTGGGACGGATCGCCCCGCCGGCGACCGACGAGCCCGAGCGGGGCGGAATCTGGACCACCGCCCACAACTTCGCGCTCGTGGGCGAGCGGCTCTACTCCGCGTGGTACCGCGGCGGGGTGGCCGTCCACGACGTGAGCGACCCGCAGAGCCCCGACGAACTCGCGCGCTGGCGCAACACCGAGGAGACCAACTTCTGGGCGGCACGGCCCGCCGTGTCGGACGACTTCTTCGTCGCCAGCAGCTGGAACCAGTACGGCGCGATGCCCGAGGCGGCCGGACTCTACACCTTTCCCGACCCGGCCTCCGGGCGCGGCCCGACGACGGTGAGCGGCCCAGCGACGGCCACGGAGGCGACCGAGAGGGGGTCGACGACCGAACGCGAAACCGGGGACGCGAACGGTCCCGCGGGAGCCGCGTCGAGCGGGTCGACGACCCCGGACTCGGCGGGCAGCTCGGCGACTCGCTCGGCGACGGTCCCGGCCGGCGGGGCGGCCGGGTCGCGGACGGACGCCGCGACGTCGACCGCGACGGCGGGCGATGCGGCGGCAACCGACGCGACCGCGACCGACGCGACCGCGACCGACGGTCCCGGTTTCGGCGTGCTGGCGGCGCTCGCTGGCCTCGGCGTCGGTACGTGGCGACAGCTACGGCGAAACGCGGACTGATCCGGACCGCTCGTCGAGGCGAGGGACGGCGCTCACAGCCCGTCCTCGACGGCCGACGCCACCGCCCTCGCCCTCGCGGCGAGGATTTCGGACAGCCGTCCGGCGGCCACGGCGTCGTCGAGCTCGTCGTCGTCGACCCGCTCGATGCGGCCGTCGGCGTGCTTCACGACGTCGACGTGGAGATCGACGTACCGGGCGGCCTCGGGGAAGAGCTCGACCGGCGTGCAGACGTTGACGTAGGTCCCCCGACGCTCGCCCTCGGTGCCGCGGTAGACCGTCTGGTACCACCACCGGCCCTCCCGGAGCCGTGTGAGGGCGACGTCGCCCGCCCGGCGCTCGACCCCGAGCGCGTCGTAGGTTCCCCCGGGCGTCATCTCGCGGCGCAGCGTCACGCCCGCGTCGTCGCGGTCGGTCACCGCCCCACGGCCCAGCGTGATGGCGCGGCCGTCGGGCTTGCCGTGGACGAGTGCCAGTCGATCGCCCTCTCTCGGGCCGAACCCGTCGGCGACCGCGCCGAAAGGGAACGCCGCGGGATCGTCACCGACCGAGCTACAGACCGCCTCGGCGAAGTCGACCGCGACGCTCGCCTCGCCGCTCCCGGCCTTGATCCGGTGGTGGCCCGCCATCGTCGGAACCACCGCGCGACGCAGGTCGTCGAGCGCGAAGCGCGCCTCGCGGCCGAACCACACCCACGCCGTCGCGCGCCCACGCCACCGCACCACGGGCGCGTCGTCCGTCTCCAGGGGCGCGTCGTTCGCTTCGGATGGATCGTCCGCTCCGGGCGGGTCGTCCGTTCTGGCGGGCGCTCGATCCGCGTCGGACGCTCCGGGCGCGAGCGCGGCGTCGACGGCCGCGGCGCGCTCACACAGGCCGTCGAGCGCGGTGTCGAGCGCGTCGAGGTCGGCGCTCTCGCCCGCGGGTTCGATCCGGGCGCGCCAGCCGGCGGGCGGGTCGGTCGCCACGAGATCGAGCAGGGTCGCGGCGCTGCCCGGCGCGCTCGCGGTCTGCGTCGTCCCCGCGTCGTCCGGCCCGCCGGCCCCCCGGTCGCGGACGAGGCTCGCGAGCCCGCCCGAGACGCGGATCGTCGCGTCGAGGACGGGCCGATCGTCGCGCCACGGCGGCGCGGGGTCGACGACCTGCACGCGCAGGCGATCGCCGGCCTCGACGGCCTCCGTGGCGTTCGCGTGCGGGAGGAATCCCTCGGCGGGACCGCAGTCGACGATCGCACCGTCGCCGCGGCTCTCGCGGACGACGCCGTCGACGACCGCCGCCGCGGACAGCGCGGCCGACCAATCGAGGGCGTCGATGCCGATGGTCCGGAGCCGGTCGGCGAGCGCCGCGACGGCCCCGGGTGTGCCCGAGACGCCGACGCCCTGCCGGTCGGCGGTCGTCCCGACGGCGGCGTCGTGCTCACGGGTCGAAAACGCCCCATCGAAGCGCTCGCGAATGGTATCGGAGGGCGACACGACGTCGAAGTCGGCGTCGAGACACAGCCGGGTGAGCGCGGTCGCGTAGATGCCCCGGAGCCGGACCCTCATCGCGCGTCGGCGTCCCCGCTCGGCTCGCTCGCGGTCCGATCGTCGTTCCCGTCCCGATCGTCGCCCGTCCCCTCGTCCCGCTCGATAGTCGTCCCGCCGTCAGCTGTCTCACCGCCGAGCGCCGCCCTGTCGGCGGCGAACCGAACGCGACCGTTCACCGTCGGGCCCAGCGAGAGTTCGACGACGTCCGCCGAGAGCACGCGTCCGCCCTCGACCGGGACGCCCCACGACGAAAAGCGGAGGTAGCCCCGGATGTCGTCGGCGTGGGTGTACAGGTCGAGATAGGCGACGGCGTGCTCGGGGAACGCGCTCGTGCTGTGGGCCTGCTCCATGTCCGAGTACACCGTGTCGAGTCCCTCGAAGAAGGCCTCGAGCCGGTCGGCTTCGTCTTGCGTGGCCGCGACGACGCGCTCCGAGATCGCCCGGAGCTCGTCGGTCGAGAGCCCCGCCTCGCCGAGTGCGCGCTGGGTCCGCCGGTCGAAGTGCATGCACGACCCACGGCGGCCGGCGTCGAAAACGTCACGGTCGCGCCACGACCCGCCCCATCTACCGAGGCGACGACTGCCGGGCAGCGACGGCTGTATCACCGGCCGGCGGCGGGCAGCCCGAGTCCTTATGCCGCCACCGGACGACCGGCGGTCGTGCGACGACGACGGTTCCTCGCTGCGGCCGTGACCGCCGGCGTCCTCGCCGGGTGCTCCGGGTCCGACGCCGGCCGAACCGCCGACTCGACGACACGAGCACCGTCCGCGACGGCCGAGCGGACGTCCGTCGGCGCGGAGGGGCAGATAGCAGCCGACACCGAAGGGAGGACGGACGCCACGGAGACCGTCAGGGAGACGGCCCGATCCGCCGACGGCGGGAGCCGGCGCGATGACTTCCTCTGGGCCGAACAGGCGCTCTGGCGCGACGAGCGGGTGCGCGAGAACCTCTTTGCCTACGCTGGACGACACGACCTGACCGCCGTGATCGCTCAGGCGAACGCGAACCGAGCGGACGTCGGGGCGGTCCTCCGCGAGCCGCTCGCCGCCGCGCGCGAGCACGGCATCGAGGCGTGGGTGAACACGGGCGTGCTCTCACGGATCACCGCCGCCGCGTTCGTCGCCGACGCCGAGAAGCGCGCGACCCACCTCGATCGGCTCGGGCGGGCGGCCGCCGTCTACGGCGAGTTCTTCCCCGAGGGACGGCTCGTCGTCTGGCAGGAAGCGCCCGTCGGCGGCGAGTGGATCGAGGGTGGGGCGTGGAACGACCGTGCACGAGAGAAGATGCGCGAGCTCGGTCCGGAGGTGTTCGCCGCCCAGCGCCAGGCCATCGCCGCGGCGGCCCCCGACGTCGACGTGGGTATTTTCGTCCACTTTCCCTACATCGTCGACTCGAAGCGGCCGGAGGTGTTCGCCGCGCTGTGCGACGAGCTCGACTCGCGCGGGGCGCTTCCGGACTTCGCGTTCGTCGACTTCTACCGGGGCTGGTACGAGAAGACCGCGGGACCGGCGACGGCCAACGACGCGGTGACGAGCCTCGTCACGAACGCGCGCGAGGGCGTCCGCGGACGCGACGTGCTCTATCTCGGTGGAGATCACACGATCAACCCCAAGCACACGCCGGCGAAGCAGTCCCTCCGGATGGATCTCCGTGCGTCGACCGGGGCGGGAGCCGACGGCCTCGGCTGGTACGCGCGGACGAACTACCGCCCGACCGAACAGGGGTTCGACCCGTTCGTGCCGAACACGGCCGCCCCGGCGACCGTGAACGGGACGTCGCGCGCCAGCACGGTCACCTTCGCCCGCGACCGCTACCAGTACGCCTACGCCGCGCTGTTCGAGACGCGCGCCGGCTTCGATCCCGCCCGACGGTTCGACCTCTGGCTCGCCGGCACCGACGTGGGCTTCTACGACCACCGCCTCTCGCTCCGGGCTCGGAGCGGGGAGTGGGTGTTCGTCGGCGACTTCAGCGGCTATCTCGGGGGGACCTATCCGCCCGACAGCGGCGGCTCGCACGTCTCGATCTTCCGGGCGCTCGACCGCGGGACGTTCCTCGGCGCGGCCGACGCCCGGGGCCACGACGCGGGGACCGCGACGGGACGTGCCGGCGACGGCGGCACGCTCAAACTCGAGATCGAGACCGCCGACGAAAGCGCGGACGCGACGCTGGCGTCGGCGCTCGTCGTGCCCTTCGACGTGGGAGCGTACGTCTCGGAGCCGGAGGCGACGGCGCTTCTCGGCGAGCGGGAAATCGGCGCGTTCGCCCTCGGAGAGGAGCGCGTGGACGCGTCGCTGGAGCCGGGCGCGTCGCTCCGGCTCGACGTAGCCGTGGCCGACGCCGCCCAGCGCCCGCTCGACGCGCTCGTCAACCCCGGCCACGGGGCCGTGCTGGAACGGCTGCGGGACGCCGAGGCGAGCGCGGGCTTCGACCCCGGAGCGCGGTTCGACCTCTGGATCGAGGCCGCCGGGCTCGACGCGCTCGAACGGCCGGCCGAACGGCTCTATCTCGCGGACGGCGGAACCCGGCAGTACGTCGCCGACGCCGCGGTGGCGTCGTCGGCGGCCCCCGGCGGGGCGGCGTTCTACGGGCTCGATCGGAGCGTGCTTCCCGACCGGCTCGGGGGGCGGGACCTCGCCGTCGAGGGCGACCGCCGGGACGGTCGGGAGGTGGAGCTGAAGGCCGCCTACGCGATGCCGTACTTCGGCAGCAGGAACTTCGTGTCGGCCGCGCGGGCGCTCGAACTCGTCGCCGGGGCCCACCTCGAAGCGCGGACGTTCAGCCTCGACTACGCGGACCTGTCCTCCGGGCCGGGGTGAGCGCGAGCAGCCCCATCGGGCCGATGCCCTCAGAACGGCAGTTCGGGCTCGTGGCCGATCGCCGCGACGGCCGTCTCCACGACTCGCTCGATGCCCTCGTCTTCGGCGACGCTCAGGTACAGGTCCGCGTCGAGCTCGCGCGAGCGGTCGGCCTTCGCACAGACGGTGTACACCGGCACCGAAAAACGCTCCTCGAGGCGATCCCTGAGCGCGAGCTGGTCGGCGAGGGGATACCCGCAGGCCTCGCTCGCGTCGACGAAGACGAGTACGCAGTCGGCGAGGTGGGCGAGCGCGCTCTCGGCTTGGAGTTCGACCGCGTTTCGCTTTCCCGACTCGCGGTCGAGGAGCCCCGGGGTGTCGACGAGCTGGTAGCGGACGCGGTCGCGTTCGAGGTGGCCGACGCCGATCCGCGTCGTGGTGAACGGATAGGACGCGGTCTCGCCGCGCGCGTTCGTGACGTGATTGACGAAGGTGGACTTGCCGACGTTCGGGAAGCCCGCGACGACGACCGTCGGCTCGTCGGGCTTGATGTCGGGCAGCGTTCGGAGCTCCTCGCGGGCGTCGCCGAGGCGCTCTAGGTCGGCGGCGACCTCCTCGACGACGTCGGCCAGCCGGGCGAACGCCTGCTTGCGGAGCTTGCGCGCTGTCTCGGGGTCGCCGGAGAGGCGGTGCTCGTACTCGCCGCGGATCTCGCCGGCCGTCCGGCTCGCCCAGCCGACAGTCGAGAGGCTCTCCCGTACGGCGTCGACGTCGACGATGGCGTCGGCGAGCTCGTAGTAGAAGGGGTCGATCGCGTCGAAGTCGGGCCACTGGCGCACCACGTTCTCGAGGTTGTCCGCGCAGACGTTCGCCGCGACCTGGAGCATCGAGCGCTGGGCCTCGACCCCGGATTTCGCTCGCCCCGCCCGCGCCGCCCGCGAGAACGCCGTGTCGATCAGCTCCGCCGACGTGGGATGGGTGGGGAGCTTTTCGAAAATCATGGCTTCCCTATTCCGTGGGGAGGTAAAAGGCCGTTCGTCCGA
This sequence comes from Halobacteriales archaeon QS_4_69_34, assembly GCA_003021045.1. Classification (GTDB taxonomy): domain Archaea; phylum Halobacteriota; class Halobacteria; order Halobacteriales; family Halococcaceae; genus PXRN01. The sequence goes on from PXRN01000023.1 coordinate 42,183, forward strand.
CGCGTGCCGCGAACGAGCGATCGAGACGCGACGAACGAGAGACCGGACGAAGTGGCCGAACGAACGGCCGTCGATGCAGGGTCGGGCGGTACTCCCCCGACAGTCCGTGTGGTCGGCGCGCGGCGTGCGCGCCGCGGTGCGTTGGCGCGCACGCTCGTGCGAGGGTCGAGTGAGGATCTGCGGTGCGGTCGTGGTTCGGTCGTGGTGCGGTGGCCCGAGCGAAGGAATCGGTCGGGGAGGCTCGTGAGCTGTGCGGTCGCGGTGGCAGCTGCGGCATGGCGCGGTAGCGGAGAGGATGCGGTGGCGGTCTCTCGTGTGTCCCGGCACTCGCGAACCCGTCATCTCGCTCCGATGGGTCGACCGAAGCCGTCGTGTCGAGCGAGAAGACGTATGAATCACCTCGTCGAGCGGCCCGAAGCCGTTAGGCCCTTCCCCGCCGACGCCCGGCCATGCGCATCACCTTCCTCGGGACCGGCAGCGCGATGCCGACCGGCGAGCGATTCCAGACGGGGCTCCTGCTCGAATCCGGCTCCCCGGCGGGCGACGAGCGCGGCGACGGCCCCAGTAACCGGCTGCTCGTCGACTGCGGGGCCGGCGTCCTCCAGCGTCTCGCGCGCACCGCGGTCGGCTACGAGGGCGTCTCGACGGTCCTGCTGACCCACCACCACCTCGATCACGTCGCCGACCTCCTGCCCCTGCTGAAGGCGCGCTGGCTCGCCGGCGAGGAGCACCTCGAAGTCGTCGGTCCCCGAGGAACGGGGGCGCTGCTCGACGGGCTGCTCGGCGTCCACGAGTACCTCCAGGATCGCATCGATCTGCGAGTACGCGAGGTGGGTGCGGAGTCGTTCTCGCTGGCGGGCTTCGCAGTCGAGGCGCGGGAGACGCGCCACTCGATGGACTGTCTCGCCTACCGGTTCACCCGCCAGGGCGACGGAGAGAGCAACGACAGGGGCACGGGCGGCGCAAACGACGACGCAGCCAAAAGCGACGACGGCGACCCGTCGGCATTCACGTTCAGCGGCGACAGCGAGGCCTTCGAGGGGCTGGCGCGCTTCGCCGACGGGTCGGCCGTGCTCGCCCACGACTGCTCGTTTCCCGACGCGGTGGACGTCTCGAACCACCCGACGCCGAGCCAGCTGGGACGGACGCTGGCCGACTCGGGGACCGACGTCGGCCGGGTCTATCTGACCCACCTCTATCCCCACACCGAGGGCCGCCACGAGGAGATGCTCGAATCCGTGGGAGAGAACTACGACGGCGACGTGCGCTTCGCGCGGGACGGGCTGACGATCGAAGTGGGGCAGCCGGCCTAACCGACACACCCGTCCGCCCCGCTGCGACGGGAATCACGTCCGACGGGCCATCCAGGACGACTATCGGTCCGCCGAAAGCGCCGCGAACAGCGCCTGCACGTCGCTCACGTCGAACGCACCGTCGTCGTTGTAATCGAACGCGCTCCCGTGAGCCACGACCGTGTCGTCGTCCCGGTCGGCGAACAGCGCCTGCACGTCCACGACGTCGAACGTGCCGTCACCGTTGACGTCCTCGTACAGGCTGTCGCCGTCGGGATCGCGCGGCAGGTCGCCATCGACCGGCGCGACCGGACGGACGTCGTCGAGGGCGGCAACCGTCGGGCCGTTGGTGATCGTGACCGTCCGTCCGGTCCGCACGACGCGGAACGCGTCGGCGTACCCGCCCCCGGGGATCGTCCACGTGTACGCGTCGACCCGCTCGGCCCCGTGGCCGTCGAGCACCGCCCGGTAGGCCGTCTCGAACTCCCGGGCGTCGGCCGCCGAGTCCCATCTCGTGGTCCAGACGTAGCCCCGTTCGTCGCCGTTCCCGTAGGGCACCACGCGGTCGCCGGCCCACCCCGAAGAGGGGGCACTCGTGTAGTTGTAGCTGTCGAACGGCCCGCCGTCGGCTCGATGGAACCCGTCGGTGTCGATCACGGGGTTGTCGTAGGCGGTGCCCTGATACCAGAGCATCGCGTAGATCGACGCCTCGCCGAGCGTGTTCGCCCCGCCGTCGCCCACCTCATAGCGCGTCCAGCCGTCGCGCGCGGTGTCCGCGACCCGGAGCGACGCCGGTCGCTCGTCCGGGTACGCTTCGGGATGGATGGTCTGCTCGGTCGAGATCGGAGGACGCTCGTAGGCCGCGTCGACTGCCGCCCAGCCGCCACGATCGAGCAGCCGGTCGATCAGGGCCGGCCCGTCGGAGTAGGGCTGAACGATCGTCGCGTAGATGCCGCGATTGAGAGCTTCAGTGCCTCCATCGTCGCCGCTCCCGCCGTCCTCGGCCGGCGTCCGCACACAGGTCCACTCGACGCCACACCGCTCGACGTACCGTGCCTCGACGTAGTTCGGGTCGCCCTCGGTGAGCCCCCGGGCCGCGAGCGCACCGTCGCGCGTCCGGCGGTCGTATGTCGCTCCGAGGTCGAACTCCTGATCCTGAAGGGCGTGGGTCAGCTCGTGGACGAGCGTCCGGTTGTCGATGACCGTCTCGCCGCCCTCGGAGACGACGACCAGCTCGTTCTCGCCGGGGGCGTAGTAGCCCTGCACCGCCGCCCCCCGTATCGCGTCGAACTCCTCGCTCACGTTCCGCGATTCGTTGACGACAAACAGCGCCTCCCAGAGCTGGTTGCGCCACTCGTCGGCGGGAGAGGTGCCGCCGTCGTCGGAGCTGCCCTGTCGGCTTCGGTACTCCTCACGGGTGAGGACCTCAACGGTCACGTCGATGGTGAACTCGTGCTCACGGAGGTACTCGATCCGTGCCTTCGCTCGGGCGACGTAGGCCTCGCGCTCATCCCTGGAGAGTCCATCGCTTTGGTCGACGTCGATCGCCTCGTCGTGCCAGTAGCCGTCCTCCCAGCCGAGGGTGTCCTCGGCGGGGTCCGCACGCGGTTGGCCCGCTGTGCCGATGGCGCTTCCGGCGCTCCCGGTAGCCCCGACAGCTCCGGCAGCTCCGACGCTCCCGACACCGCCGACAGCGCCGATACTTCCGGCACTGGGCCCGTCCCCGATCCGCTCGGCGGTCGTCGCTCCCCCGACGTCGGCCGGCAGGGCCGCGACGGCGACCCCGGCCGGGACGACGAGCACGGCGACGGCGAGCGCGACGCCGACGGCGTTCCGTGTACGCATTTCGTTCACCTATCCGCGCCGATGGTTTATACTACCGGGTGAGGGTGTCATACGCTCGACGGTCGCACGCCCCGAGGAGGGACTGTATCGAGACCGCGTCCCCTCCTCTTGCGTACGTTGGCGTTCGCTCCTGCCGTCGATACGTGGGTTTTGTACCGGTTCAGGCCCCTGTAGACGGCTCTCGGTCGCGTCGGAATTCGCGTCCGGTTTCTTGATCGATCGGGTCCTTGAGTTCGCCCATGACTTCCTCGAAGGCGTCGGTTACGGTCAGCAATCCGATGACCGTGCCCTCCTCTTCGACCAGCGCGAGCTCCTGATTCTCGGCTTGGAACCGGTCGATCGCGTCGCTGACCTCCTCGTCGGCCGGCAGCGTCATCGGCGGACGATTCCCCGGAAGTCGTCTTCGTCCCGTCCGACCACTGGATACCGCGAGTGCGAGCGGCTCTCCATGATCGTGAGGTTCTCCTCGAAGCTGTTCTCGGTCGACAGCGCGACGATCTCTTCGCGCGGAACCACTATGCCCCGAACCGGTATGTCTCCGGCGACGAGAGCATTCACCACCTCTTCGTGTCGCTCTTCGTTGAGATCGCTCTCGCCGAGTACCGACTCGATGTGTCTGTGGAGGTCCGCACGGCTCTCTACGTCGTCCTCGCCGGATTCGAGCCATGCGCCGGTCATCTCGACGCCGAACAGCCCGAGCGTCCACTTGGCGAACAGGTCCCCGAGCCGGAGCAGCGGCCAGATGACCCTCGTGAACCAGTACAGCGGGGTCGCGCCGTACCGACACACCTGCTTCGAGCGCTCGACGCCGAGATAGGTGGGGGCCTGCTCGCCGTGAGTGAGGTGTAACAGATTGATGATGAGAAAGCTGAGGATCGCTCCCGCGCCGACCGACGCGAGCACGGTGTTGCCGAACAGCGGCTCGAAGAGGGCCGCGAGCGCCGGTTCGGCGACGATACCGACCGCGATGCTGGAGGCGGTGATGCCGATCTGACACCCCGTTAGGTATATCTCGAGGGTTTCGGTCATCTCCCACGTGCGTTCGAGGCCGGGTTCGACGAACTCGTCTTCCGTGTACTGTTGGGCACGCGTCAGCGCGAACTCGATCGCCACGAAGAAGCCGTTGGCGAGGATCAACGCGACTCCAGCGAGCAGTCGGAGGGTGATCTCTACTGCGTTCATCGGCCTCCCGCCCTCGACGACCGACGGCGGTCGACCACTATCCGTCGCCTCGTGATTGTAGATGATCGCCCACAGCGGAGCGTGATCGCATCGTGGCTTCGCACGTGGTGTCGCTCGGTCCCGTCCGCTTCCGAGCCCCATTGCCGGGGTGGTGACGCTCTCTCACGCCGGATCCCCCCGGGAATCGAACGATCGTGGTTCGCCCCGGTCTCGGGCCTGCTCGTGTACGTCGATCGGGTCTTCGAGTTCGCCCATGACCGCCTCGAAGGCGTCGGTCGCGGTCAGCAGCCCGACGGTCGTGCCCTCCTCTTCGACCAGCGCGAGCTCCTGATTCTCGGCTTGGAACCGGTCGATCGCGTCGCTGACCTCCTCGTCGGCCGGCAGCGTCATCGGCGGGTGAATTCCGCGAGATACACGATCCCACGGAAATCCATCCCCTCCGCGCTGACCAGCGGGAATCGGAGGTATGGGTCGCCTTCGATGACCGTGAGGTTCTCCTCGAAGCTGTTCTCGGTCGACAGCGTGACGATTTCCTCGCGTGGCACCATGATGCTGCGGACGGGCACCTCGCCGACGGCGAGCGCGTTCATCACCTCGTCCTGGCGCTCCTCGTCGAGATCACCCTCGTCGAGCACCGACCCCAGCCGTCGGTGGAGGTCCGCGCGCCCTTCGATGACGTCGACTCCGGATTCGAGCCACGCGCCGGTCATCTCGACGCCGAACAGCCCGAGCGTCCACTTGGCGACCGTGTCGCCGAGATCGAGGATCGGTCGGATGACCCTCGTGAACCAGTACAGCGGGGTCGCGCCGTACCGACACACCTGCTTCGAGCGCTCGACGCCGAGATAGGTGGGCGTCTGCTCGCCGTAGACGACGTGCACTACGTTGACGACGAGATACGCGAGAAACGCGCCCGCGCCGACCGACGCGAGCACGGTATCGCCGAAGACGGGCTCGAAGATGGCCGCGAGCGCCGGCTCGGTCACGATCCCGAGCGAGATGCTCGCCGCGGTGATCCCGACCTGACACCCCGTCAGGTAGATCTCCAGCTCTTCGGTCATCGCCCACGCGCGTTCGAGTCCACGGACCCCCGGTTCGACGAACTCTGACTCCGGATACTGACGGGCGCGGGTCAGAGCGAACTCGATAGTGACGAAAAAGCCGTTTGCGAGGACGAGCAGGATGCCGGCGACGAGACGGATACTGATCTCGGTGGGGGTCATTGGTCAGCAGCCTTCGTTTTTCCCGCTCCATCCCTTAGAAAGCGCCGGTCTTCAGGTAAATACGAGGTGATTGTAGCTTTCGGAGGCGCGGGTGCCGCAGCGCGGCGATCGCCGGCGGCGCCGGTGTTCGCTCAGTCCAGTCGATACCGCAGTAGCGCCGCGATCCCCCCCAGGGCGTCGAGCTGGTCGCCGGGCGCGAACGCGCTCGAAAACACGGTGATAGAGCCGCCTTGCTGCTCGACGTGCTCGATGACCTGGTTCACGTCGGCGTCCCACTCGCCCTCGCCGGCCCGTTCTGCGCGCAGGCGTTCGTCGAGTACCAGCAGCTCCTCGATCGCGCCGTACTCGGCGGCCTCGGCCACCTGTTCGATTCCATACGTGGCCTTCGCGCCCTGCGCGATGCGCGCGGTCAGCTCGTCGATCGTCTCGGCCTCGCGGGCGATGCGCGTCTCGGCCCGTACGTCCTCGACTGCGCCGCGTTTCAGGACTTCGTGGACCCCCCGATCGCCGACCGCGCTCGTGTCCACGGTCGTCGCGATCAGCGTCGCGACCGCCGGGGCGTGCTCCTCGATGTGCTTGCGGGCGTCGTTTTTCGTGAAGCCCGGTCCCGCGAGGACGACGGCGTCGACGTCGAGGTGTGAGAGGGCGTCTGTGAGCTCCTCGAACAGCTCAGAGCGCTCGCGGGCGAACTCGCCTTTACCCGTCGGCCCGGTGACGGAGGCGTACTCCTCGGTCCCGTACTGGGCGACCGTGTGGATCGAGGCCGCGCCCTCCTCGACGGTGGCGATCGCAACGTCGGCGTTCTCGGTGGCGTCGACGGCTTCCTCGATGCGCTCGCGCTGGTCGGGTTTCCAGTGCTTCTCGACGTCGATCTCTGCACGCTCCTCGACATTGAGGGTGTGGTGCTGGTCGATCTCGTCCTCGCGGGAGGCCCACTCGATGATGCCTGACACCCGGAGTCGATTGGCGAACTGGTGGAACTCGCTTTCCTCGACCCTGATCGTGACGCGCATCGGCTCGCGCTCGCCGCCCGTGTCGCGCATCCGGTCGTCGTCCCGACGCACCCGACGGGTGGTGTCGCCGGAGACGCGGTCGCCGGGTTCGAGCACGTAGGCGAGGTGCCAGAGGTCGTCGAGGCTCTCGGGTACGAGCGTCACCCGTTCCGCGCCGCCCTCGACGCGCGTCCGGCCGGTGATGCGCATGGCGGGTGCTCGCTCCGGTGGGCTAAGTGCGCTGCCATTGCGACGGGCGCTCGCAGGTGTCCGTCGTGCCGTATCGGGCGACGGTGCGTCGGTAGATCACGGATCGGGCGCGAGGTACTCCTGGAGTCTCGCGCTCCTCGTCCGAAAGAGGGTATCTCGACGGAGAGGCCGTCGAAGCGCTCGAAGTCGTCGAGCGTGACCACCGTCATCGCGCCGGTCGCCCGCGCGACGCGGGCGTGGAAGCGTCCACCCTTCGATGCCGTGCTCGCCGGCGAGCGCGAGGTCGCGCTGGGCGTCGGACCCCTCGGCCGGCGTCCCAGCGAACCCGGCCCGCGCCGAGGAAGTTCCGCAGCACGCGCGTCGCCTCGGCGCGGGCAAACGCCCGTAGCCCCGGTCGAAGACGTGGAATCACGACGGGTGTTTATAAGTGTCGAGCGCTTCGTTCCGGTGATGAGTCTCACTACACAATCAGCGCCCGCACAGCCGGAGCGCATCGCCGACGTACTCGATCTTGTCCGCGCAGCGCTGAATGTTCCAGTCACGATGGCGAGCCACATCGAAGGCAGCGACTACACCCTCATCGGAGCTTCCGATGATCTGGGTGCTGGCCTCGAAGCCGGTGGGGAGTTCGAGACGAGCGAGACGTTCTGCCAGTGTGTCTATGACGATGGCGAGATCGGGAGTATCCCCGATATCGGTGCTGACGAGCGCGTCGCTGGTCTCCCCGCACACGAAACAATTGGACTAGAGTCGTATCTGGGGTGTCCCGCTTCACCGAGATGGCTCGTTCTACGGGACGCTTGTCGTTTCCGACACCGCACCACGGGAATTCACCGATACGGAGATCGAACAGGCCCAAGCCGCCGCTGGTCTCGTCGAGACGCTACTGTAAAGCCGAGAGGCACGAATCTCACACAGGACGGACGCCGTTATACCCAGCTACGAGACCGCGGTGACTGATCAGCCGCCAGTTTTCGAGGAGCTCCCGGATCCTCTCGCGGTAAGCGTCGGGGCGGTCCCCGACGACCCAGCGACCCGCCCGCTCTAAGGACGCGAGTTCCCCACCGAGGTCCTCCACGAGGCGCTCGCCGTCTGCCACCGGTTGTTCGGTATCTCCTGCCACAGAGGCAGGGAAGGGAGACATCGACGGCGTCGTGATCGATCTCCGTCGTGTGGTTCGTGTTTGTCGCGACAGCAGCCCGGGCGAACGCGAGCTGGCCGTCTTCGCGAAGCCATGGCGCTTTCATTTCCCTGACCCACGACTCGTCTGGATCACCAGCAGCGAGGCCGTCTACGAACGCACGGTCCAGCTCGGTTTCGGACCCATCCGATTCCCTGTCGATCGTTCGCGGCAGCCCGACGGTGACGATACGATCGACCGGCCACGATCCGTAGCACGTCGCACGGGAAAGCACCGACCGATCGATCCGGTCGTGGGTACGCGCGGCGTACCGAAGCGCGACACCGCCCCCGGTGTCAGGTGCGACGACGTGAAAGCCATCGAGATCGATCTCATCGACGAGCCTCAAGCCTGCTCTCGTGTGCGAATCGAACGGTCGAACGGATCCCGGCGATCGCTGTTCCCGTAGCCGACCAAGTCAGGGACGATAGTCCGAAACTGACCTTCTGACGGCGGGGCGATTCGACGCCGGAGAAACGACCGCGTCGGGATCCTGGAGGAACACCACCGGGTCACCGTCGCCCTCGTCACGGTATGCCGGGTCGAGATCGTGATCATCGACGGGGACGGTCGTTTGCTGCTGCTCAGTGCTTCACTGTTCGTGATCGTCGACACCGTTGGCCATCAAACGTAGTTACGTTGACTCAGTCACCAGCCTGCGATGGAACTTCGGTTTCCTTGATCGTCGCATCCGGCTGGAGGACCGTTTCGAAGTCGAGATCCTCGATGGGCTGTCCGTCAGCGACCCGTTGAGGCCAGTCAGGATTCGCGAGCGCGCCCGTCGCAAGCGTTACCAGGTCCGCACCCCCCTCCTCGATCGCCCAGGCTGCCCGGTCGGGAGATTCGAGTCCGCCGTTGGCGATCACCGGTACGGTTCCGTGTCGATCGGCTGCTTGCGCGAACGTCGGTCCATCGTCTCCGAACGCGGGTGCAGTGATGTCTTCTTCAGTAACGTGGAGGTACGCTGCGCCCACTTCTGAAAGGGTTTCGAAGACGACTCGGGCTTCACGTTCACCGCCCGGCCAGGCGTACTCAGGATCCTTGACTTTCGTCTGAGAGAGGCGAACACCGACGACGAATTCGTCCGGAGTCGCATCGACGACTGCGTTGAGCACTTCTGCGGGGAAGCGCAACGCGGTGTTCGATGGGCCCACCGTATTCGTCCTCGCGGTCGTTCGTATAGTCCGTGAGGAATTCATCGAGGAGGTAGCCGTTTGCCCCGTGAATTTCGACACCATCGAAGCCGGCCGCCTCGGCTCGTTGTGCGGCGTCAACGAACCCCTGTTTTGTGGTTTCGATGTCTTCGTGTGTCATCTCCTGTGGAGTCGGGAACGTGCCGTCGCCGCCGTAAAGTTCGAGCTGTTCACCCTTGGGCGTGACTGCCGAGGGAGCGAGGGCCTCGTCCGTGTACCGATTGTACTGAACGAGGGCTCCGGCGTGCATAAGCTGGGCGAGAATTGGGGTATTGGCCCCGTGTACCCTCTCGGTAACGCCTTGCCAGGCTTCGACGTGAGCCTGGGAAGCGAGGCCGGGCTGGTTTGCATACCCCTGGCTGTGGGCATCATCAGGGTACGTGCCCTCGGTGACAAGGACGGAGAACCCTCCATCGGCGAATTTCGCGTAGTAGTCGGCCATCTCCGAGGTTGCGCGGCCGTCCTCGGTCGCACTGACCCGTGTCATCGGTGAGAGGCCAACTCGGTTTTCGACGTTTCGGTCACCAAGCGCAGTGTTCTCGAAGAGTACATCGAGGCTCGTCCGATCGTAATTGGAGCCGCTCATCACCGAGTACTGGGGTCGATAGACGGAAAGGCCTGACGTGTGATTTATCCTCACTCCGGCCCCTCAACCCGCCGTCGAGGGGTTCTGTATCGTACCCTCGTTCGGAAAACATCCCTGCTGTTCGCCCGAAAGCAATCCCGGCATCGCAGAACGTTGCTATCCCGGTCATCTAGAGGGTAATTTAGATGTGCCCGAACAGTATCGAGGTCACCACCGAGCGGAGCCTCACGGAGTGGAAGGTCCTGGCTGCCCTCGACCGTCTCAGCCTCGTAGTCCTCCTCGGAACGGATACCGAGGGCGGAAAGGTCGTCTCCGGCTTCTGGTCGGTTCCTCAGTTCCCCGGCTGGATCCGGCCCGTCCGATAGCCCGTAGACTGCTCAGCAGTAATGGAATTCTGATAAGAGAGGGACTCACCGCTCACAGATGAGCGCATAGTGGTAGGGAGGGAGCTCTACGATGCGCGTGGGAGTCAAAGGGACGGGAGAAACGTATTCCCGTGTTCTCTCAGGTGTCAGCCGGAGTTCCTGAGGCGGCCCCCGAGGTTTCCCCGCAACAGGCGTCTCCTCTTTCGAACGGTCGTGCCAATTCAGGACGATCAAGCGACCATCGGACGCAAGCGACCGATACGCCTGCTCCGCGAAGGCGACTGGTTTCTCGACCCCGTGGAAGGTGTTCGCGATCAGGACGACATCAACCGATTCAGGGAGAAGCGATGCTAGTTCGCGCGCGTCGCCTCGGAGACAGGTGATGTTCGAGAGACCTGCTTTCTCGGCTTTCTCGTCGAGTTCTTCGAGAAGGCCAGCATCGATATCGACTGCATAGACCGGAGCTGGGTGGACGAGTTCAGCGAGAGGAAACGTGAAGTATCCGTTGCCAGAACCTACATCCGCAACTGACTGATTTACACCGATACCGAGCTCGTCGAGAATCCGTTTCGGTTCGGACCAAAGCTCTCCCCACCAGTCCCAATCGGGCTGACGGGTGTTCTGAAATCGGTCCATAGTAGAGATAGACACGCCTTTCACAAATATCCAACCACGAGATGACGGTCCAGACGCGCTCCACTACGCGAAGAGCCGCCCAGGAACGGAGAAGACATCACCACCCCGGAACTAGCGGCCCCACGATGGCGACATGCCCCCACTGTAGCCACTCGCTCGAACTGACGATCGAAGAGCAGGTGGCTGTTCCTGTGCACCGAAATGGTACTGAAACACTCACTCACCCCGATGTGTTCGCCTGTTCCTCGTGCAAATCAGTACTGTTCGCAACCGTCAGCCGCGAATTGAGCGAGAAGTAATCGACGCAGAGCGGTCACAGGACCAGTTAGCATCATCGCCTGGCAAGCCAACGACCGCCGCATATCGAGGCGAACTCCTCGGCAGCGCGCCGATTCAGGTGCAGCATGGTGTAGCACTTCGTAGAGCAGTCCGTGACCAGCAGACCGACACCAACTATCAGCTCCCGCTCACGTCTTGACACCGGGAGCCCGCCCCACCGAACGGTAGAGGAGGAGCACCTCAGAGGACAGACAAGTTATCGGGCACTCCGGTAGGTCCCACGAGCGGCACTGACAGCGTTGTCGTCCGCATCTTCGACGATAATATCGGCGACGCCAACGACACTCCCGTAGCGAAGTACTTCCGCCTCGGCAGTGAGGGCGGTCCTGGCGGCGTCAAGGTAGTCGATACGCAGGTCGATGGTGTACGCAGGCTGTGGCTCCTCGAAGTGAGACATCACTGCAGCTGCCCCGGCGTTGTCCGCGAGCGCGAAGATGGCGGCACCGTGGAGAACAGAACTGTCACCGCTGTCGAAACAGAGCTTCTCCTGAAGCGGAAGCCGAGCAGTCGCGCGCCCATCGTTCGTCCCGGTAACCTCCATCCCGAATGTTTTCGTCGCAGGCATATCGTTAATGAATTCGGTCGGCGAGGACATGATCTAGCCGTTCGGTGGAGACTGGCATAAATAGCTTTCCACCCGGTCGGCGCCGGGCAGGACAGGCCAAAGACCGCTGTAAATCGTGACGCTTCGTCTCCCGTCGTGCGGTTTTAGGTGCAGTGTATCACAGCATCGCGTACAGTTAGCAACAATTTGACTGCTTGGGCGGGTGCTTCCAGGGTGACCCGCCGGTGTCGGTGGCGGTCGATCACCCCCTCCCCCTCCCCCTTTGCCGCCCGGTGCGTCCGGTTGTCCCCGAGGCCGCATCGGCGTGCTCGCGCAGCGGTCGGCTGTCTATCACCACCGACATCGGCAGGTCTTATAGGGTGCGCCCCGATGAACTCGACCTGCACCGGGAACTTTCGGGCTCGTCCTCTTTCGGTTCGATCGCCCCTTCTATCTCCGCCGCTCTCGGCCCCATCCTCGAACCTACCGACAAAAATCGAGCTCGTACTTGCTCTGCCAGCGCCGCGGAGGGGGTGCGGTAGCGAGCGCCGGAGCGCATCGGTCACGCGACGGCGTTGACGATGGGTGTCAGTGAGCGCGTTCGCGGCGGGGATTGCCATCGGACTCATCAGCACGATCTGATTCGTCGCCGAGTTCGTCAAGGGCCCAGTCCGGTGGATCGATGGTAGTAGAATCCTCGATGTGGTAGAGGCGCGAGCCGTACCACGGTGCAAACAGCGAGTAAGGAACATAGAACTCGGCATCTTCGTACTGGAGTCCGACACCGTGCTCATCGATGCTCGCGACCTTGAAACACTCCTTTAGCCGCCGATCGCACAGCACGTCTCCTGGTCCTATGTCAGCGCGTTCGATATCCAGCGGCGGGCCTGTGCTCGAATTCATCTGTTCTCGCCCCTAATCGGGACTTCCCCGTCCTGTTTTGTAGGTCTTGTTGCCACCGTTCAACACAGCATCATTTTTGCCGGATCGTCCATCGAAGTAGCCGCCGGAGCCATCGGAGATCGTCCGACCGTCGGTTGAATGCGGACCGGGACCGTCGACCGGGTGACTATGGCCAGCGGATACGTCCCTCAAAGCGGGCGAGCCGGCGTTCGTTCGTCGCGCAGGCTGCTCCACTCGTGAGCGCTCTGTATACCACGGCAGCGAGAGTGCGTTGAACCACTGTGAACGGGCGGGCTCGTACCGACTACTCTGCTCGCCGTCGACGAGCCAGTCGCCAGGGAGCGATACGTCGGCTCCCCAGGTGCGGGCGGCGGTGGTTTCGATCGCCTCGATGGTCACGCATAGCTCCGCGGCACGGATCACCGAGGAAAACGAGCCGGGCGAGTAGCGCCGTCGGATCATCGTATGACTTGCTCTCGGAGTCCCTGATCGTCGGCGAGATCGAGGGGAGTCTCGGGCCGGGCCGACGTCCGTATCACTTCCACCGCGTTTCGAGAGGTTATAAGTACCACTCGGGAGGAGTGAGGGCTGTATGGCGACACTCATCGTCCAATCGGCGGTCAAGGAGCGGCTCGAAGATCAGAACGTCTCGGCGGACTTTTACGACGCACTCGACGAGGAGGTCGGCGAACTCCTCGACGACGCCGCCCGGCGAGCGGAGGACAACGACCGCAAGACCGTCCAGTCGCGCGACCTCTGAGTGGCGGTTCAGTTCGTCCTCAACGTCGACGGCGATCAGCAGGTCACGCGCCCTCGGAGACTCCGGTGGTTCAGTCCTTCGACGGGGCGTTGCCTTCGCTTTCGCCGGCGTTCCGCTGACGTGACGTCCCGGACCCGCTCTTTCTCGCGTAGTCTTGTGCTCGTGAGTGGAATTCAACTGGCGGAGTCGGTAGGCCCGGAGCGGTTCACCGTAGAGCTGTTGGTCCCGGAGCGGTTCAGTGCTGTCCCCACCCAGCTGGGACGCTCGACTGCCACGTCGCCTGCCTGTTGAAGGACGTAGCGCAGTTCGTAGCGCGCTTCGCGCTCGCCGATGGTGTAGTTCGCCACGGCTTCGAGCGACCGGAGCCGTCCCTCGCCGTCGAGGACGAGCGTCGACTCGTAGCCCGAGACGTTCGTCGCGTTCGCTGGCAGCAGTAGTGAGGCGTTGGTGAGCGTCCGTGTTTGAAGGGTGATGCGTCGTTCGTCGCCGCTTCCGTTGACGGCTGTGAGGGTGTAATTCCCGGCCGCGACGGTGGTGCCGAGGAGGCCCACGCTCGTCAGTCTCGTAGTCGGCCGGCCTGAGCTACGCTGGTAGCGCGTCCTGTTGCCGACCTGCGCGCGAACGAGCGCGGTGCTCCCGTTCGACCAGAAATCGTAGGCCGTGCGCTGTCCGCCTAGAACGACCCGGGAGCGATACGTCTCGGCTCCGGCGGCTGCGACGACCCGCTGGCTCTGATCGAACGCTACCGTCCTATTGGCTTGGACGCCGGTTCCGTTCCGCCGGACGACCGTCTCGAAGCCCGATTCGACGAGCGCCGCCTGGTGGGCTTGGAGGAGTGCCGTCGTGTTCTCGATGCCCGACTCGTTCACTCCGGGTGGGAGGTCCCCGGACGTAGCGGCTGCGTTCGCACTGACTGTACTGGTGGTCGACGAACCGTCGGTGTTCGGTGGGCTCGCGCCGCTGCTATCGATGGTAGTCGCGTTCGTTCCGCCCGAGCCCGAGGGTCCTCCACAGCCGGCAAGCACGAGGAGAGCGACCAGTGCCAGCGTGCCGAGCGTGCGCTGCATACCGCACGCGCAGCCGGCCCCGGGAAAAAGACATGTATTTCGCCGCGTTGGCCGACCGTTCGGATCGAACCGGGTGAAAACCCTCTCGGATGGCAGTACTACAGCCGATGATCAGGGCCAGCGGACTGCCGGGCTATCAGGCAACGACACCGGCATATCGATCCCCTTTAACCGTCCGCACGGAGGGGAAAATCATGGCACGCGACGCGGACGGGAAGCGGAACTTCGCGCTGCGGGAGTCGAGCGGCGAGACGAGCGTCTTTTCGGGGCGCGCCCGACGCACCGAGCTCCGGCTGCGCGAGAAGGGGACCGAGAAGGTCCACATCTACGAGGGGTGGGCGTGGGAGGAGGTGTCGACGAACAGCAACTGGAGCTACGGCGGCTCGTGGACGCCGCCGGCGGCCGAGTTGATGACCTCCGGAAGCGTCGGATGGATGTGGATCGTGTCCGCCACGTCCTCGGCGGTCGCGCCGAGCGTGATCGCCAGTACGAGTTCGTGGACGATGTCCGCTCCCTGTTCGCCGACGACGTGTGTGCCGAGGAGCTCCCCGGTTTCGGCCTCCGAGACGAGTTTCACGAACCCTTCGGTTTCACCCAGCGCTTTCGGTTTCCCCTGTTCGGCGTAGTCGCTCCGACCGACCGCCATGTCGTGTCCCTGCTCTTCTGCTTCCCGTTCAGTGAGACCGACGCGGCCGACCTGCGGATCGGTGAACACCGCGTGGGGAACGACCCGCTCGGTGGCGTCGATCTCTTCGCCGTGGACG
The DNA here is from genome assembly GCA_003021045.1 of Halobacteriales archaeon QS_4_69_34. Taxonomy (GTDB): domain Archaea; phylum Halobacteriota; class Halobacteria; order Halobacteriales; family Halococcaceae; genus PXRN01. Next base: position 57,264 of record PXRN01000023.1, read on the forward strand.
AGGTGACGGTACAGAAGGTCGGCGTCGTCGCGGGCCGAGTGCGTGAACATCGGCGGGCCGGAGACGTCCCCGACCGCATAGACCGAGTCGGCCGTGGTCCGGAACTGATCGTCGACCTCGACGAAACCCCGGTCGTCGAGCGCCACGCCAGCGTCTTTGATGCCGATACCGTCGTGTTCGCCCGTCGTCCTGCGGCGACGAGGACGTGTGAGACCTCGATGCCGTCCGCATCGCCGGAGGTCGCTCGTACGCCACTCGATGTGGATTCGAGCGCTTCGACGGCCGTCCCGGTTTGCACGTCGATGCCTTCGACCTCGAAGGCGTCCTCGATCACGTCGCTCACGTCGGGGTCCTCCGCGGGAAGCAGCCGGTCGCCGCGCTGGAAAACCGTCACGTCGGCTCCGAACCGCGCGTACATCTGGGCGAACTCGCATCCAACGTAGCCACCGCCGACGACCGCAAGGTGCTCCGGAACGTCGCTCGCTTCGAGCGCACTCGTGCTGTCGAGCGTGTCCACCTCGTCGAGGCCGTCGATCGGCGGTTCGACCGGGCGCGCACCCGTGTTGAGTACGATCCGGTCGGCCGTCAGCGTACGGTCGCCCGCCGCGAGTTCGGTAGCGGACTCGAAGACGCCGCGACCTTCGATCAGGTCGAGCTCGTCCGCGTCCTCGACGTTCGAGTAAGCGCCCTCGCGGATGCTCTCGACGACGCGTTGCTGGCGCTCGACGACGGCTTCCATGTCCGTCCCGATCTCGCCGTCGATCGTGACCCCGAACTCGTCGGCGCGGCGGGCGAGGTGGGCGACCTCCGCGCTGCGGATCATCGTCTTCGTCGGGATACACCCCCGGTTCAGGCAGGTGCCACCGAGGAGGTCCCGTTCGACGAGTGCCGTTTCGAGCCCGTGGTGCGCGCTCTTGAGCGCGACCGGAAGGCCGGACATTCCGCCGCCGAGAACGATCAGGTCGTAGGTATTGGTGTCGGTCATTGGAGTTGTCCCGTTACTCGACACAGCAGCTCATCGTCTGGGTATCCCGTCGGAACGCCTGGCAGGCGTGTTTGAACGCCTCGGAGAACGTCGGGAACGGGTGGATCGTGTCGATGACGTCGTCGACGGTCAGGTCGAACTTCACCGCGAGCGTCGCCTCGGGGATCACGTCCGCTGCTCGTGGGCCGACCGTGTGGACGCCGACGATCTCGTCGGTCTCGTGGTGTTTGACCACCTGAAGCAATCCCCGGGTGTCCTCGACGGCCCTCGCTTTCGGAACGTCCGCCATATCGACTGTCCGACACGAACAGGTGCCGTGCTCGTCCATATACTCGCCCTCGGTCGTGCCTACGGCGGCGATCTCGGGGCTTGTGAATACTACCTTCGGCACCGCGTCGTAGTCGATGGTCCGCCCCTCGTTCCCGAAGGCGTTCTTCACGGCGTGGTTCCCCTCCTTGGCGGCCACGGTTTCGAGTTCTGGCTCGCCGATGACGTCCCCTGCCGCGTACACGTCGGGGTTCGCCGTCCGGAACTGCTCGTCGACGACCACGGCACCGGAGTCGTCCGTTTCGACGCCGATCGCGTCGAGGCCGATCCCGTTGCTGTTCGGTCGGACGCCCGTCGCGACGAACAGCGCCTCGGCGGTGAACTCGCGGCGGTCGCCATCGACCGCCTCCTCGACGGCCACGCCCGTTTCGACGGCTCGAAGCCCGCCGTCCGCGGCGACGTCGTCGAGTTCTCGAACGCGCTGGATGTCGGTACCAGTGACGACCTCGATGCCCTCCTCGCGGAAGCACCGCTGTATCTCGCGGCCGAGCTGGCCCTCCATGCCCGAGAGCACACGATCGGAGCGTTGGAGGACCGTCACGCTGACGCCGGCGTGGTGGAGGATCTGGCCCCACTCCAGGGCGACGTAGCCCCCGCCGAGCACGACGATGCTCTCGGGGAGGTCGCGGCATTCGAGAATGGACTCGCTGGTCTCGTAGTCCACCTCGTCTAGCCCGTCGATGGGAGCGGCCCACGGCGAGCTCCCGGTGGCGACGAGCGCTTTCTCGCCGGTGATCCGCGCGCCCTCGTCCTCGCCGTCGACGACCTCGATGGTCGCGCCCTCGAGGAACCGTCCACGCCCCTCGAAGACGTCCGTGTCGAAGCGCTCGGCCACGTCGACGTAGTTCCCCCGGCGAAGCTGGCTCACGAGCTCGTCCTTCTCGTCGAGGGCGGTCGACCAGTCGATCGTCGGCTCGCTCTCGTACCGGACGGCACCGAACGGGTTTCGAGAGGGTTCGAACGCGGTCTTGCCGACTTCGAGCAGGTGCTTGCTCGGAACGCAGCCGACGTTCACGCAGGTGCCGCCGAGGGGGAGGCCCGCGTTCACGATCGCCGTGGTGAGTCCGCGCTCGCTGGCCTCGGCGATCGCGGCGAACGCGGCTGCCCCGCCGCCGAGGATCACGAGATCGTAGTCGTCTTCAGAACTCATTTCGATACTCGTTTTGTAGTTAGAGAGTGTTATTCTTTCGATTCAACTCACGACCGTTGAGTCTCGTATACTGCCTTCAGTCCACAAGCTATATACACTAACGGACAAACGACTATCGTAATGAGTATCCAACTCCTACAATCGAACCAGGACGTGAACGATGCGCGGGCGAACATCTTTCGGGCGCTCGGCGATCCGACCCGGCTCCGGATCTTCCAGACGCTCGTCGAGGCCGGCGAGCCGCTGAACGTGACCGAACTCTGCGAGCAGGCGGACTGTGAACCCAACCTCGCTTCCCACCATCTCCAGTGTCTGAAGAACTGCCAGCTCGTCGACGCCGAGCGCGATGGCCGCAAGCGCTTCTACGCGGTGAGCCGCCCCGAAGCCGTCGAGATGGTCGGGCTCGCCGACGACTGCATCCGCCGGAACATCGAGAGCGTCCTCGGGTGTGAGATCGTCGCCGACGATGAGTGAGAAGGAATCGTCGCTACTGACGTACGCCGGGCTCGGTGGCGTCGTCGCGTGCTGTCTCGCCCTCGAACTGCTCGGCGGAGCAGCGATCCTCGGTGGCGTCGCTGCGGTAGTCGGACTCTCGACCGGGCTGACGTACCTCGCAGTGGTCGGCGTCGCGGGCGTACTCACCGCCTTCCTTGCGCTCAGCTATCGACAGTGTCGGGGTGTGAGTCATGCCTGAGACTGGTGGCGAATCGAGATGGGACTGCTCGTGGTTGGATCCGTATGCTCGTGATTCACGCGGCGTTTCCGGTCGAGCCGAACAGCCGCGAGGACGCACTCGAACTGACCCGGGAACTTGCCGAACACTCCCGGGCGGAGGACGGCACTATCGACTACCGGGTGACGACCGATGTCGAGGAGGAAACCGTGTTCCGGTTTTTCGAGCGCTACGAGGACGAGGCCGCATTCGGCGCACACGCCGAAACCGACCACTTCAGGAGTTCGCGGCTGCGCTCCCGGACCTGCTGGCCGGCGAGCCCGAGATCACCCGGTACGACGTCGACACGGCGTCCGCCGTCGAGCTCTGAGACGATTGTCGACAGCGGGCAGTCGTGGTTTCGGGCCGTCGTCTCTGTGGCAGTTCGCCGGGCGGGTGCTCCGGCGTGGCGGTGTTCGGTCCGACCTTCCCGAACGATGATCGTGATTGTGGCGCCCGCACACGTTCTCCAACGACGTTTACGTCGACGGCTCCTACCCGGCTTCGCAATGGCGAAAGCAGCAATCGTCGTTCTCGCCGGCAACGAATCGCACGCCGACTACGGTCGCATCGTGAACGCCCTCGAAGCCGCAAAGGAGTTCGTCGAGACCGAAGGTGACGAGGTCGAGTTCGTCTTCGACGGGGCCGGGACGCAGTGGGTGCCCGAACTGGAAGACGAGGACAGCGACTACCACGACCTCTATCAGGCCGTCCGCGAGGAGGTTTCGGTCTGTGATTTCTGTGCCAGCGCCTTCGAGGTGGGCCAGGCCGTCGACGAGGCCGGACTGGAGCGGTTGGACGAGTACGACGGCCACCCCAGCATGCGGTCGCTCGTCGACGACGACTACCAGATACTCACGTTCTGATCCGCGCTCGACGACCGTTTCGGGCGCACCCGGCGGCCCAGGATGGCCGTCGGTCGCGGCCAGT
>PXRN01000024.1:0-73670 GCA_003021045.1 Halobacteriales archaeon QS_4_69_34
GGAAACATTGCATCCGGGTGACGCCACGGCGTCACCCTTGCCCGCTACGCTTTCACAGCCCCAGCTCTCCGACCAACAATCTCCTTCAGAAGAGCGATTACCATTTTCAGCCAGAAACGTCGAATTAGCTTCGAGATATGAAATCGTACTATCGCTATTGTTGCGGGCGCGGCCAACTATTGTTGGGCCGCCGAATTCGTCCTCCGGTGGTTCGAGGTTGCTTTCTACAAGCTCCGCGTTTTCCGGCGGCTCCGGCAATGCACCTGCACGGAGGTCCGCAACTTCCAGCCCTCCCTCGGCAACCTCCTCCTCTCCAAGATACGGGATATACACCTCCCATGTCTGACCGGATTTCACTCCAACCACGTTATCAGTCCCAGTATTTAGAATATCACCAGCCTCATTCCGAAATCTCGCCGTTACCTCAAGATATGCAAGCCGGGTGTCACCGTTGTTCGTTACTTCACCGGTTACGGCGGTATCAAACTCACCTTTAACGACTTCTGTGTTAGAAATACTGATATCCTCTGCGCTTGATGTGGCTGTCTCGGTCTCGGTCTCTGTCTCGGTCTCGGTCTCAGTCTCTGTCTCCGTCTCCGTCTCTATCTCGGTCTCTGTCGTGTCTTCCGTGGCAGCCGCCGCTTCGGTCGTCGTTACGGCCTGTGTGGTGGTTTCGGCGTCGCCATCACCGCCGGCAGTCGTCTCACCGCCGCCTGCATCGCCGCCCGCGGTCGTGCCGTTGTTCTCGCCGCCGGTGCATCCTGCGAGGCCGAGGCTCGCTCCGATTGTGAGGGTCGTCAGGTAGGTCCTCCGTTTCATGAGTATGCGTGGCAAAGACAATCATCATAAACCTTTCGTCGGGGCTGTGGCCGTCGCTCACCGACCGCCCCGAGCACCGCCGTGTGTGGCGCTTCCGTAGGCCGGGTTTCGAGGGTCCGGGATTAGTCGGACCGGCCGCTCCAACGCTACCGCTTCCCCGTCGCCTCCCCTCCTTCCGGTCGGGCCGGGCTGCTGCCGCCCGCAAGCTGGCCATCGCGCCCCGACCGTTAGCGACCACCCCCCGAGGCCGACCCACTACCACGGCCACGGCCGTCCCGCGTCAGCACTACCGCCCGCTCGCGCACGTATCCCGGAAACTCCCCGAGCCGGGCCGTCCCCACGTACTCATAGCAGGGGACATGCGGGAGGTCCGTGTCCGTGCTACCGTCCCTGTCCGTTTTCAGCGATGGCGAGCACGTGAACAACCGCATATCTACGGCCCAGTAGCACGCCAGCCGCCACCACTCCCGCCCGTCCGCCGCCGCATCCGCGTCGCCCTCCGGTCCGCCCTCCCCTCCCTCCGGTCGAGTCGGGCTGCTACCGTCCGCCGAACCCGAACGCAACGCTCGCGCCGCCGCTCGCACGTCCTCCGGTGGCGACGACGCCAATCCATCGAGTGCGTCGAGACCCTTCGAGAGATACCTCCGGGGCGACCGCCCGCCCGCGTCCGTCGGCCCCTCGCCGTCCCCCCACCGCCACCGGCCGCCCACAGAACGCGACGCTATCCGGTCGAACCACACTATCTTTCCCCGGTCCCGCGAGCCCGACCAGTACGCACGGAGGGCTGCGTGCGATACCGCCCACGAGACACCGAACAGCACCACGTGAGCGTGCGGTACGCCCCGGTTCGTCCACTCCGGGACGACCACCGACGGCGGACGCTCGCCGAGCCGGCCATCCGTCGCCAGCCACGACTTCAACCGCCCCACGTCCGCCAGCAGGCCGTCCGCCGCGTCCGCCACCGAGTCGTAGCGAGACGGGTCCGTCGTTACCGTGAGCACTACTCCCCTCCCGTAGTCCTCCGACGCCCGCCCGAACGCTCCTTCCAGTCGCTCACGGGCTTCCCCCACCCGCGACGGGGCGTTGAAGCGCGTCATGTACGGCAGTAACAGCGTCTCCGCCCCGTCTCCCCGTATCCTGTCGAGACGGGTGTACCTACCCTCCGTCGTCTCTCGGTACGTCGCCAGCGCATCCAGCAACTTCCCCCGCTCCCCGTCCGTCCCCACCGCCGAACGACCCGCCAGATACTCCCGCGCGTTCTCTCGCGGACTCCTTGAGCTTTCCTCGCACGTTCTCTCCGTGTCATCGCTCCCCCCGGTTCCCTCCCCGGGTTTTGGGCTGTGCTTGTTCGCGGGACGAGTAAAGGCCGGAGTCCGGGGCCATACCCATTCGAGGCCGTCCAGTCGGGCGGTTTTGAACCACTCGGCGTTTTCGTCGTAGAATCGGAGCGCGAGCCGGTGGTTCGCGTCGCCCGCGTCGGCGTCCGCATCGAGCATCGCACGGGTAGCATTGATGATGGCCGCGCCTTCGCGGTTCTCGACGGCGTAGCGGAGTAGTGCGTCCTTCGCGTCGGCACGTGGGTCGTCGGCCCACGGCCGGCCATCCGAGTCCTCGCCAGCGGTATCGAGACCGGTTGTATGACACGCCGAGTCCGCGCTCACTCTGACCACCTCCCGAGGCCGGCGTCGCCGTCGTCGCCGTCCACGGCGAGGTCCGAGACGACCCATCGGCGCGCGCCACCGGGGTCCGCTCGGCTCACCGCCGCTCACCCCCTGCTCCGGCGGCCGCGACCGCGGCCGGTGCTGGCGGAACGACTAAGCCGGTTGCGGGAGCACGCTCACCCGCCGGGCGGCCGTCGGGGTGGTAGCCTTTCGGCCTGCCCGGCAGCCGTTCTTCGCGCTTTCCGTATCGGTGCCAAGATGGTGTTACTCGTGTTGACACCACTGGTGGCGACCAGAAAGCCCCGCGCCCCGTCGTCGCGCGGGACCGCGGGAAGGGTGACCGTCGCCGCGACGGCCGCCGACACGCCGGGGAGATAGCCGACGATCGCGCCCGAGACCGCCCCCACGGCGGCCGTGAGTCCGACCGTCCGCTGTGGGGAGGTGACGCCGGCGTCGCCCTGTGGTGGCACGCCCGCGCCGCCGATGGCCTCGATCAACACCGGTGCGCCGAACAGCCCGGCGAAAAGCGGCATCAGCATGCCGCCGACCGAAAGCGGCACGGCCGGGTCGACGTCGAGCAGCAGCCAGCCGAGGCCCGCGCTCGCGCCGAAGGCGAGCGCGCCGCCGACCCGCCGGCGGTCCGTCCGCTCGGTCACTACGAGAAAGGCCGCGACCGCGCCGAGCACCAGCGGAAGGTTCGCCCGGATCGTCGGGTAGACGGCGACCATCGCGCGGGTCATCGGGAGCGCGAGCGGCACAGCCAGCAGAACCGCGAGACCGCTCCCGAGCGCCGACAGTCGCAGCGCCTCCCGGCCGCGGCCCTCGATCACCAATCGATGACCGGGCAGCGCGCTCGCGGCCATCGCCGCGTCGGGCACGCCGAGCGCGAGCGCCGGCACCACGTCCAGAAACGTGTGCACTACACCGGCAGCGAGCATCGCCGTCCCGACGAGCCGCGGCGGTCCCGGCACCGACGCGGCGGCCGCGGCCATGAGGAGCGCGAAGTTGTTGGCGTGCAGCCCGGGTACCAGCCCGCTGAGGGTCCCCAGAGCGATCCCCGCGGCGACGAACGCGAGCGCGGCGAGGGCGGTGTCGGGGGCAAACGCCACGCTCACGCCGAACCCCTCCATCCGGAGGGAGTGGTCGCGGTATCGATCTTGAACCTTCACGGTCTCGATCGATCCAGCGTGAACCCGGCCCCTGTTCTCCGTGACAGGGGGCCGGTCGCGGCCGGTCGATACGGACGAGGCCCACCCACGGCTGCAGGCTGTCGTGGGTAGTCTCGGTTTCGTTTGCCGTGCGGCCTACCTCTGTGGGTCCTATCGGTCCGCCCTGTCGATCGATGACACCGAGCCGTGGACGGCCGCCCTCTTGTCCGCCTATTCGCTGTGTTCGTTCGCGAGTGTTTCGCCGAACGAGTCGTCCAGAAAACGCACACGCGCAGGGCGGAGCCGCGGTGTTGACGATTGCCACCGGCGGGTGCGGGCTCTCAGTGGTGATGTCCCGACCGGGCCGGTCTACTCCCGGTACGGCTCTCCCCGTCCGGACCGTCTCTCGTCCCGGGAGTTCGAGCTATCGAGGAGTGACGGTCGAGGTCGCCTTCGTCCGCGTCGGTTCGAAGGGGTCTCCGTACTGGAGCAGGTCGCGTGACGTCGCGGCAGCCGGAAAACGAGCGCGGGTCCGTCGTTCTCTCAGCCGAACAGCTCGCCGAGGCCCTCGCCGCTCGCGTCGTCATCGTCTTCGTCTTCGTCCTCTTCCTCGGCTTCAGCCTCCTCGGCTTCCTCTGGCTCCTCGTCGGCCTCCGCGTCCGCTGTGCCGCCGGCCGCGGCCCCACCGCCAGCGCCACCCGCCGCGCCGCCGGCCGGCACGGCAGCCGCCCCTTCGACGGCCTCCTCGATGTCGACGTCCTCGAGGGCGGCCACGAGCGCCTTCACCCGCGAGTCCTCGACTTCCGCGCCCGCCGCGTCGAGCACGGCCGTCAGGTTGTCTTCGTTGATCTCTGCGCCGGTCTCGTTCAGGACGAGTGCTGCGTATACGTATTCCATCGGTGTGGTATGGGTCGTGTGTCGTGTGGTTTGTGTGTTCCGGTCGCGCCTCAGCCGAACATCGCGCCGAGGCCCTCGCCGCCCGCATCGTCATCGTCGTCGCTGTCGTCCGCGTCGTCGACCTCGTGCTCCTCGCTCGCCTCGCCCGCGTCGCCGCCCGATTCCGTGTCTTCGTCCGCGCCGTCCGCATCGGCTGCCCCGGAGTCGGAAGCCGGCTCGCTCGCGCCGCGCAGCTCCTCGGGCAGAGCCTCCTCGTCGTCGATTCGGGCGGCGAGCGCGTACACCTCGGCGTCCGCCCGCGAGAGGAGGTCCGGCGCGAGGTCGGGGCTCTCGATTGCCGCGGCGAGTCCCAGCCCGCGCGCGTCGGCGCTCGCCGTCGAGAGCAGCGCGCCCGCGGTCCGCGCAGTCGGGTAGGTCGCCTCGATCGAGAGGGTTCTCCCTGCCGTGGCGGCCGCCTGTACGTCCGCGCGGTACTCCTCGACGTCGATCGCCAGCTCCTCGGGCTCGAAGAGGATGCCGTCCGCGTACACCCGTTCGAGGTCGAGCCCGACCTCCTTCGGTTCGATCCCGAGCTCGTTGAGGACGCCCGCCAGCGTGTCCGAGACCTCCTCGCCGGCCGCTAGGACCGTCGAGTCCTCGGTGACGTGGATCGAGCCGTCCATGATGCGCGCGGCCGCGCCCACCTGCTGGAGCTCACCGACGAACGGGCCGGGATCGACGCCGGTGTCCTGCTCGGCGATCACGATGTCGTTGGGCGCGACCTCGCCCGCGGCGATCGGGGCCGGCGTCTTCGAGGCTTCGAGCTGTCGGTAGAGCCCGAAGGGGTTCTCGTCGGTCCCGATGATGCCGACCTGTCCCGCGACGACCCCGGTGAGCTGCTCGTAGCCCCCGCCGACCGCCTCCAGCGCGCGGACGAGGAGGGTGTTGCGCGCCACCCGCAGCTCCGCGGAACCCCGGAGCTCCCGGCGCATCGCCTGGAGCTGTCGGCTCGGGATGCCCGCGATCGAGACGACGCCGACGCTCTCGTAGCCCTCGACGAGCCCGGCGAGCGCGTCGATCTCCTCGCGCTTCCACTGAGGGATCGTGGCCGTGCGGCGCTCGTCCGCGGCGCTCGTCGCTCCGCTGTCGGCCTCGCCGACCGCGTCCGTTTCGCTCTCGGCGGACATCAGGCCACCTCCACGGCGGGACCCATCGTGGTCTTGACGAACATCCGGTCGACGTTCAGGGGGCCTTTCTCGAGGTTGGCTTCGAGCCGGCGGACGATCACGTCCACGTTGTCGGCGATCGCGGCGGCGTCCATGTCGGCCGCGCCGACGAGCGTGTGAAACGTCCGGCGCTCGCCGCTGCGGAGCTGGACGGTGTTTTTCATGCGCTCGATCGTCTCGACCACGTCGTCGTCGGGCTGGAGGGGCGTCGGCATCTTCCCGCGCGGCCCGAGGACGGTACCGAGCTCGCGACCGATGTCCTGCATCAGCGTGGCCTCGGCGACGAAGAAGTCGGTCTCGTCGGCGAGGTCCTTCGCGGCGTTCTGGTCGTCGCCAAGCTCGGCGAGGTCGTCGCCATCGAGCACCTCGTCGGCGGCCTCTTCGGCCAGGATGGCGGTCTCGCCGGTGGCGAAGACCACAATGCGGGTCTCCTGGCCCGTCCCCGACGGCAGGACGATGCTCTCGTCGACGCGGTTCTGTGGGTCGTTGAGGTCCAGATCGCGCAGGTTGATCGCGAGGTCGACCGTCTCGCGGAAGTTCCGCGGCGGGGCGTCCTCCAACGCACGCGTTATGGCCTCCTCTATGTCCTGATCTGCCATGATACCCCCGTAGTGCGCCGTGTGGCTCCTACGGCGTGACACAGGCTACGCCTGTCTCCTCTCGGGGGAGCCGGGTCGGCGACTTAAGAGCGTCGAAGCACCGCCGGCCGCGTGCGTTCCCGGGTCGGCCGAAGAGCGTTCTCCTCGCTCCTCCCCTGTTCACCCGCCGGGGCGGCCGGCCGCTTCGGCTGCTGTGGCTGACGAGCGGACCGCGATCCTCTCACCCCCACTCCAGTTCGAACTCGATGCTGCCCTCGTCGCTCCCCAGACGCGAGGTCTCCTCTTCGACCTCGACCTCGAACTCCAGCTCCGCCGGCGGGTCGACGGTGACCTGCCCGCCGGTGATGGCGAGCGTGATCGGCCCGTCGCCGCGCAGCTCGCGCGCGAAGCTCTCGAAGACGTCGGCGACCTCCTCGCGGCTTCGGATCCCCTCGTACTCGTGTTCTTCTCCCATGGCCCGTGGTGGTACGACGGCAGGAGACCTAAAGCTACTGGCGGGTAGATGGCTCGCGTGGCCGGTTCGGGCTAGGCGTGTCGAAAAGTGCCGAGACGACCGTGGACCACTGCCTCCACAGCGGTAGCTCCTCCGTAGCCACGACGACCGCGAGCGGTGCACACGAGAGACCACACTGCTCCGCGGCCGCCACCGCGACCGCGCCGTCCGGCTCACGAGCCCCCGGCCGAATCACCCCCGGCGGGCGATCGCACCGCCGGCCCACCGCGTTCATCGCTCACGGAAGGCGCACACGACGGTCGCGCCGCCGCGCCGACCGCAACGAAACCGTAACCGACTCCACGCCCGCCTTCCGCCGCTTTCTCGGCGTCTCAGGCGCTCGCCGCCGCGTCCGGCTCCGCTTCGTCGGTCAGCACCTCGTCGTACTCGCCGTCGTCGACACGTCGCTTGAACGTCCGGGCGTCCTCCCCCTCGACGGTCACGCCCAGCGAGACGCAGGTTCCCGCCACCTCCTTGGCAGCGCTCTTCGTGTCGTAGGCGAGCAGATCGGAGTGCTTCTGCTCGGCGATTCGCCGGACGCTCTCGACCGAGAGGTCGGCGACGAAGTCCGTCTGGGGCTCGCCGCTGCCGGTCTCGAAGCCCGCCTCGTCCTTGATGAGCGCCGCCGTCGGCGGCACGCCGATCGAGATCTCGAAGGCACCGTCGTCCTCGTAGTCGACCGTCACTGGCACCTCCATGCCGTCGAACGCCGCGGTCTCCTCGTTGATCTCTTGGACGACTGCCTGCACGTCGACCGGCGTCGGGCCGAGCTCCGGGCCGAGCGGCGGCCCCGGGGTGGCCTCGCCGCCGGGAACGAGCGCCTCGATGGTTCCAGCCATACCTCGACCACTCCTGCGCCGCGTTTAAGAATTGCTTTTGCGGGACGACGGGCCGCTTCGTGTTCGATCGGCGAAACACGGCTGCCGTCGACGGAGACCCGCTCGTGAGACGGGCAGCCGCTGTCGGTCGAAACGACTGCGAAGTGGGTCGTGGTTCCCTCTGTCGTCTCTCGGTTTCTCCATCGCGTGTCCACGGACTTCTGACCGACGGCGTACTCCCGCGAGCGGGCGGTCGAGAGAAGTCGCGAGTTTCGGCCCAGTGTGGCCGGGTGTCGGGGTTGCCATACGTCTCGACCGGGAAGGGAGGGGACGCCACGGGCGAGCGTACCGCGACGCGAGCGACGGCGGCCCCTCCGAGGGGCACCAGACCGGAAGACACGACCCTCCCGGCGTCCGAGCGGAGGTATGAGCGATTTCCTCGTGGTGTTGGAGGCCGCGTGGCTGGTGCGGGACGTCGGGAACGTCGACGACGCGATCGGGGTCGCGGTCAGCGAGGCCGGCAAGCGCCTGAACGAACGGGAGAAATCCTACGTCGAGGTGAACGTGGGTGCGACCGGCTGTCCGGCCTGCGGGGAGCCGTTCGACTCGGCGTTCGTCGCCGCCGGCACCGCGCTGGTGGGACTCGTCCTCGAGATCGACGTGTTCAACACCGACGGCGAGCAGCACGCGCGACGCATCGCCAAGAGCGAGGTCGGCGGCGCGCTCCGGGACGTCCCGCTCGACGTCGTCGAGACGGTCGAGATCGACGCCGACGAGGAGGACTGAACGGTCAGGGGCCCGAGACAGCGATTGGCTGTCGCGGTGGCGGTGCCGCGTAGCGGCGAGACCGTCGTAGCTGTGAATGCCGTCACGGCAACGCGGACGGCTCCGGCGCACGCTCCATTCGCTGCGTCTCGATCGGTCGACGACGCCGTCTCTCCCACGAGTGGGTTCGTCGCCCGCGAGCGGACGGACGACGGGCGACACGCTACACGGACGACCCGTGTCTTTGGCGGTTCGAGCGGGTGAACCGGCGGCGAGCGCGAGAGACTCCTCTCTCTAGACGTTCAATCCTGGCAGCACGCGCCGACGTGGTCGCCGAAGTCGATGGCGAGTCCCGCCGAGACGGCCTCGTTGATGCGTTCGAGCCGGGCTTCGAGGTCGTTCTGGGCGTCGAGGTACTCGGCCATCACAGGCACCTCGTGGAGGCTTTCCTGTGCGCGCTGGAGGTCGCGGAGGTCCTCCTGCGTGGCGTCGCCGGTCTGCCGTGCGAGCATGAACTCCTCTCTGGTCCGCTCGAACGCCTGCACCTTCTCCTGTGCGGCCTCGCTGCGCTCGACTGCCCGTTTGGCCTCGACGAAGCGCTCGTACTCGGGGAGGTCGGCGATCGCCCTGCCGAGATCGCTGCCGAGTTCGTCTTCGACGTCCATGCCGGCGGCCGTTTCGGTGCTCATGGCCCTACTGGGAGTCGGAGCCGCTTAGGCCTACCGGCGGTCCCGGTCCTCGCCGCTTCGTGTACGCCGTTGGGGCCTCCGCCGAGCGCTCCCGTGCCCGATCGCTCTCAGTCGAGCCGCGCCTCGACGAACGCGACCACGTCCGCGAGCTCGTCGGGGCCGATCCCGTGGGCCGATCCGTAGGTGCCCGCCTCGACGGCACAGCCGAGCTCGCGCAGGCGCTCGGCGGCGGCCGCGGCCCGGTCGGCGGGGATCACCTGATCGGCCGACCCCGCGCCGACGAACACCGGGGTGCCCGCGATCCCCGCGGGGTCGCGGTCGGCGTGCGAGTCGGCGAGGTAGCCATGCAGCGCGACGACCCATGCATACTGCTCGGGCGCGGCGAGCAGCAATGAGAGGCTCGTGATCGCGCCCTGACTGAACCCCAGCAGGCCCACCCGCTCGGGATCGAGGTCGTAGCCCTCGATCGCGGCCGCGACCGACTCGCTGACGAGATCGAGGCTGCGCTCGAACTCGCCGACGTGGGGCTGGCTCGATTCGAGGCCGCCGCCCGAGAGATCGAGCTCGTACCAGGTGTAGCCGCCCATCAGGCGGTCCGGCGCACGGAGGCTGACGACGTGTAGCTCCTCGGGGAGCCGCTCGGCGACCGGAAGCAGATCCCGCTCGTCCGCACCCCGGCCGTGGAGGACGAACACCGCCGGTGCTCGTCCCTCCGTAGCGGCCCGCGGTTCGACGTGCTCGTACTCCAGGGGAAGGTCGACGCGTTCGGCCATACGTCGGGTACCGCGGCCGGCGGTTTCAATCCCCGCGTAACGCGGTCGGGTGCCGATGGGACGAACGGCGCACGGAGGAGGGGAGACGGTTCGGACGGGCCGGCGGTGCGGTCGGCGCGGCGGACGCACCGCGGGTGTGGTCGCGGTACGGGCGCGGTTTCCCACACACCGGCACTCGCGGTACTCGCTACGCCGCTCGGCTCGATATACGCGGTCCTCGACACGTCGCTCGACGCGGCACTCTCCGTCCCGCTCGCCCGCTCTCGTCTCGCTCACATCCGTCCGTGCGTGATAGCCAAGCGAGACTCAGGTCACGTCCGATCGCTCACGCGAAACACCGTCGTTTCGCTTCGCCCCAGACGAGCGCCGCCTCGTCCCGCTCGGCGACGCACCGTCGTGTCGCGTCGCTCGCAACGAGCGTCGCCCCGCTCGACGAAGCACCGAGATTAAACGCGCCGAGCCGGTACGCGGACCAATGAGCCACGAGACGGCGGTCTCGGAGGGCGACCTCACGCGCACGGGGATGGCCCTCAAGCACGACCGCGAGTGGGACTACGAGCTCGATCGCATCGTCACGGCCGTCGCGGAGCGCGACGCGAGCACGGTGGGCCTCCAGTTCCCCGAGGGGCTCAAGCGCCGCGGTCCCGCCGTCGTCGACGACCTCCGCGACCGCCTGCCCGCCGACGTCACCGCGATGCTGTCGGGCCAGCCCTGTTACGGGGCCTGTGACCTCGACACCTATCTCATGCGCCGCACCGACGTCTTCGTCCACTTCGGGCACAGCCCGATGAAAGAATCCGAGAAGATCATCTACGTGCCCCTCTTCTCGAACGTCGCGGTCGAGCCGATCCTGACCGACGCGCTCGACGAGCTCGCCGACCCCGGGGACGATCCGGACGTGGGTCTCGTGACGACGGCCCAGCACATGAACCGGTTCGAGGCCATGCACGCGTGGCTCGAAGCCCGGGGCTTCGAGGTTCACACCCGTCGCGGCGACGACAGGCTCACCCACGAGGGACAGGTGCTGGGCTGTAACTACGCCGCCGCGGACATCGACGCCGAGCAGGTGCTGTACGTCGGCGGCGGGAAGTTCCACCCGCTCGGGCTGGCGATGGAACACCCCGACAAGCGGGTGGTGATCGCCGACCCGGTGAACAACGCCGTCTCGGTCGCCGACGCCGAACAGTTCCTGAGACAGCGCTACGCGACCGTCCACAAGGCGATGAGCGCCGAGCAGTGGGGCGTGATCTTCTGTACGAAGATCGGCCAGGGCCGCTGGGAGCAGGCGGAGGCGATCGTCGCCGAGAACGACGACGCCTACCTCATCACGATGGACGAGGTCACGCCCGACCGGCTGCGGAACTTCGATATGGATGCGTTCGTCAACACCGGCTGTCCGCGGATCACGACCGACGACGGCCCGCAGTTCCACAAGCCGATGCTGACGCCGGGCGAGTACGAGATCGCCGTCGGCAACGAGCCCCTCGAAGACCTCTCGTTCGACACCTTCCACGGGACGTGGTGAGTCGCCCCCGACGGCCTATCGTCGACAGCCATCCGCTCTGTCGACGCTTTCCTCGACGCAGTTCGGCCGCCGGCGGTAGTCACAGCGTTGATGAACCGACCCCGCGAAACGCGGTCGATGACACCCGACCCCGAACGACCGCCCGCCTCGCGGCCGGGGCGAACGGTCGTGGCTGTGCTCGCACTGCTCGTGCTCGCGTCGGTCGCGCTCGCCGCCCTCCCCGCCGGCGGGGCCGGCTCCGTGGTATCACAGGCGACGGCGGCCGGCAACGCCACGGTAGAGCTCGCGCCCGCGAACGCGAGCGTGGCACCGAACGAGACCGCGACCTTCGAGGTCAGGGTGGCGGACGCCGACGGAAGGGTCGCGGCCTACGACGTGGCGATCGAGCTCGCGGACCCGGACGTAGCGTCGATCACCGGGGTCGCGCCGGCCGGCGACCCGGGAATCTCGAACGCCACGGTCGCGCCGGACAACGCCTCGGCGGCCGTCGTCGCCGCGCTGGCGAACGCCTCCCGGACGGGGCCGACGACGATCGCATCGGTGACCGTCGCCGGCGTCGAGCCGGGCACCACCCGGCTCTCGCTTTCGGTCCCCGCGCTCGGCAACGCGAGCGGCGCTCCTTACCGCGTGGCCGAGACCGACGGCGCGTCGCTGGTCGTTGAGGACGCCGGCGCGACCGGCACACCGCCCGCGACCGCGGCCGACTCGACCACGGCGGGGTCGGCGACAACGACGGGGTCGGGCCCCGGGTTCGGCGTCGCCACCGTGCTCGGTGGATTCCTCGCCGTATTCGCCCTCTCGCGGCGCGGATAGGCGAGCCGTCGGTCCCGAGGTCCAGAACGGGGCCGAAACCGGACGAACGAACTGAGAGGAGAGAAGAGACGACAAGAGGGCGGCGAGGGCACGGGGACGGTACGTGTCGGAGCGTCGCGCGGAGGGCCGCGCCGAGAGCTTCGGCGACCGCAGCCGGGAAGCGCTTATCGATCCACGGGCCCAGCGACGCCCATGAGTGCCAACGCACTCGCCCGACAGCTCGCGGTAGTTGCGGGCTTCGAGAGCCCTCGCGCCTCCCTCGAACAGTACCCCACACCGCCGGCGCTGGCGGCCCGCCTGATCCACGCCGCCGACCTCCAAGGCGACGTCGCCGGGCGGCTCGTCGTCGACCTCGGGACCGGCACCGGAATGTTCGCGCTCGGGGCCGCGCTCCGCGGACCGGCGGCCGTGGTCGGGATCGACGTCGATCCCGCGCCGCTCGGAACCGCCCGCGAGAACGAGCGCCGCGTCGGCACGACCACGCCGATCTCGTGGGTCCGCGCCGACGCGACGCGCGCGCCGCTGCGATCGGCTGCCGACGCCGACAGTAGAGCAACGAGCGCCGGGGCCGACGGCGGTGGTTCGGCCGAAGGGACGGTCACGAGTTCGACCCTGGACGGAACGGAGGCCCCCGGCCGACCGCCGATCACCGTCGTAATGAACCCGCCCTTCGGGGCGCAGGACGGCAGCGAGCACGCCGACCGGGGGTTTCTCGCCACGGCGGCCCGCGTCGCGGACGTCTCCTACTCGGTCCACAACGCGGGGAGCCGGGAGTTCGTCGAGCGCTTCGCCGCCGACAACGGCGGCCGGATCGAGCGCGCGTTCCGGGCCGAACTCGACCTGCCACGCCAGTTCGAGTTCCACGAGGCCGGCTCGCGAACCGTCGCCGCCGAGGTCTTCCGCATCGAGTGGAAAAAGTCAGAAGACTGACTTGATCGTCACGCGGGCGGGGCGAGTGCAACGCGGCAGACGACGGAGGCGTTCGTCCGAATTCCGGCGCGGTGACGAACCGGAGGTTGCGGAGTCCGAAGCGTCGACGGGCTGTGATGTCGGTTGCGAGAGGCGTGGTACGGACCGGGAACGCCGATGGATGCGAGCGGCCACCCTCCGTGACGTCCGGCGACGCGTCGTACGCGCATACCCCGCCGCGGCCGAGTCGCGTTCGGACGAGGCCGGGGCCGATCCGAGAACGGGCTATGAGCGTCGAACCGAGCGAGGCAGTGACGGCCGCGAACGCCGGCAGACACGAGAGACCGACCCCCCGCGACCGTGCCGCGACCGCGACCACACGGCCCACACCTCCCCGGCCGATTCGCGCCGCTCGGGCGCTCGGCTACACCCACCACGGCCACAACGGCACCGCAGCCCCGCGTCCGTGCCCTCATCGCTCACACGAGCGGCGCGCCTCTACACCACGGTGTGTCCGTCACGCCCGCCGCGCGCCGACCGTTCCGCACCGCTCGATCCACCTGCGTTCCGACCGTCGGGGCGGCCCGTGCCGGGAGCGCTCAGCGACGGGTCTCGCGCGCCGCGATCCGCACGCGGGTGTCGTTCGTCGCCGCGAACAGGCTCTCGTTACGGACACCGAACGTGATGCCGGCCGCGGTGAGGGTCTCGTTCGCGGCCGGGACCGGCACGCGGGCGAGCGTCGCGTTCGCGCGCGCGGCGACGATCGTGAAGTTCGCCCCGCGGGGATCGATCGAGACGTTCCGGCCGTCGATCGTCGCCCCCGTGTCGATCGGCTCCGAGGTGTAGGCCAGTCGTTTCGGACCGTCGGACGAATCGAGGGTGACCCGGTAGGCGGTCTCCTCGCCGGCCGTCCACCCCGAGCGATCGGCCCAGACCGACGCACGCCAGCCGACCCCGCCGAGCCGGACCGAGCGCGCCCCGGAGAAGGCGAGCCGGTCGGCCGAGATTGCGGTCGTCCAGAGGTGACGGCGCTCGTTCACGACGATCACGCCGCTGGTGTTCACCCGCGTGGTCTCGCCGAACGCGGCGACGTCGATCGCCGAGACCAGCCGGTTGGTGACGTTCTCCGCGTAGGCGACGGTGTACTCGCGCACCGAGACGGTCCCGGCGGTCGCGCCGACCGTGGCCGGGGCGACGCCAGTTGCGTCGGTCGCGTTCGTGGAGCCGGTCGCGTTGACGACGCCGGGTGCGTCGGTGGCGTTGGTCGCGTTCGCGGCGGCGCTGCCCCCGAGTGCGGCGTCGATGCCCGTCCCGTCGACGGTCGTCAGGTTCACCGGGATCGCCGGGCCGGCGAGTGCCGCGAGTGCGAGCGCGAGCACTACCGCGGCGGCTACCCGCCGGCGGGCGGCGAACGGCGATCGGAGGCCGCGTCCGAGTCGCAACAGCCCGGCGACGCCGCCGACGAACGCCGAGAGCGGTCCCGCCGGCCGGTCGGCGTCGGTCCGAAGACGGCCCGCCGTGTGCTGGAGGCGTTTCGCCGCGCCGTCCCACGCGCGCAGCGCGCGTGCGGAAACCGGCCGGTCGGAGGCGGCGACGCTCGCGGCGACCAGCACCGCGAGCGCGAGGACGAGCACGGCCCCGAGCGCGCGGTAGAGCACGAACTGCTCGCCGCCGCGGAACCAGTAGACCGCCCACAGCGACTGTCCGACGGCGAAGACGAGGACGCCGAGCCAGAGCCGTAGTGCCGGCGGGCGAACGCCCCGTCTGCGGACGAGCGCCGCGCCGAGGAGCGCGCCACCGAGGAGACCGATGGCGTGGCCCTGAATGGCGATTTCGGCCCACCACGGCGAGCCGAAGCCGGGGGCCGCCCGCGCCGTCGTGATCGGGTTCCCGAGAGCCGTGTAGAACAGCTGGAGCACCTCGCCGGCGGCGAGCGCGACGACGGTGGCGAGCGGGTAACGCACCAGCGCGAACCCCGCGAACGCGAAGACGACCCCCGAGAAACCGATCACGGGGCCGATGGCGAACAGGCTCGTGAACAGGCCGACGGCGATCGCCGCGGCCGGGACCGCGAGAACCCGAGCGAGGGGGTTCGTCCGGAGCGAGGAGAACGACGTAGAGCCCCGCTCGGCCGGGAAGTGTCCCCACGCGAACTCCGCGAGCGCTCCGAGCGCGAGCGTCCCGATGAGGTTGCCGATCAGGTGCCCCGCGCCGGTGTGGGAGAACGGTGCGGTCACGACCCCGAGCGGATAGAGATACGACCACGACCGGAAGGGGATCGTTACCGGCCGGTACCAGTGGTTCCATCCCCCCTGCACGAACAGGTAGACCGAAAGGACGAAGCCCACCGTCAGGAGCGTCCCCCACGGGACGCCGAGCACGAAGCGCGTCCGCAGGGTGGCTCCCCACCGTCCGCCCGGACGGTCGAGTCGCCACACGGCCAACAGCGAGGCGGCGACCGCCGTGATGAGCGCGAGCTGCCACACCGGAACACCCGACAGCACACCCATTGTCCGTTCTCCGGGCCGGGGCGGTTTCACTCTGTCGCGTGCTCACGACGATCACACCGACTCCCCTGCTGGACCGCGAGAGAAAAGAGGCGGCAGGTACAGGCACGGGGCCGAGCCCGTCCGGCGAGCGCGGCACTCAGAGCTTGGACTCGGCGTCGTCGGCCAGCTCGCGCATCCGCTTGCCGATCCGGCCGGCGTCGGAGAACTCGTCGTCGCTCATCGCGTTGGCGAGCGCGTTGCCGAGGACGAACACGGCGTGTTTGTGTTCGCTCTTCGATTTGTGGACGTCGTCGGGCGTGACGTCCAGCCCGCGGTAGGGCTCGAACCGTGCCGCGTTGACGTCCTCGCGGTCGCTGAAGTATTCCATGATCGTCACGAGCTGGGCGTGGAGTTCGAGCAGCTCCTCTTTGTGCATGCGCGATCTAAAGTGGCTCGGGGTTTCAATCTGGCGGCGGTTCGGGCGTCGACGGGAAGTGATCCGGCGAGGACCGGCGACCGCGGAGAGGCGAGTCTCAGAAGACGTATTCGTCCTCATGGCCCATCATACCGTCGTCCTCCAGCCCGCCCGGCTCGTCGTCGTCCTCCATCGGACCGCTCGTCTTGTACGCCTTCAGCCCCGTCGAGAGCAGCTCCTCGACGGCCTCCTCTCGGTTGAGGAACTCCCCCTGCTCGACCATCTGAGCGACCTGCATCTCGAGGTGTTCCGGGATCGTGAGTTCTATTTTGGCCATTCGAGCGCTCCCGCTTTCGCCAGAGGGGCATTTAACTCTGACGGGAAAAACACTACGCGCTCGCCGCAACTATCTTTTCGATCGGCGAAACAGCGTTTCTCGATCCACGCCGATCCCCGTCCGACGGCCGATCGGGCCCGGCTGGGCCGCTCTACTGCCCCGACGAGGGCGGCCGGACCCTGCGAGCGGAGAGTGTCGGTCGCGGTCCGGCGACGTGTCGTGTGTTCTGCCGGCCGCCGTGGCGGTGTTCAAGCGAAGAGTGGGGCGCGGTGATCTCGCGGCCCTCGATGGCAAATCACCGGCCTCGTCGGACGTACCGACCGAATCGGCTCACCCGACCTCCCGGCGCGAGGGAACTTTAGTACTCGCGCCGGGGAGGAGTTACAGCCAGCCGACGATCTGGCCGTAGAGGCTCCGGGCCGTCAGGAACGCGAACACGAACATCAGTCCGGTGACGACCGCGAGCGCGAAATCGAGCCACTTGGGATGATCGAAGAACTTCCGATTGGCGAAAAAGAGCGCGAGCGCGGTGATCGGCAGCCCGATCAGGCCGTTCACCGCCGGCATCACGATGCCGAGGCGAACCGGTGTCATGTTCGTGAACTCCAGCAGCAGGATGGCGAAGGCCATCGACATGACGATCAGCACCTCGACGACGCGGCGGAAGGCGTGATCGCCGAAGACGGTGGTGCGCCCCCACGCTTGGGGCACCATGAAGCCGGCTCCGAACAGCGTCCCCGTCGCCGAGGAGATCGACGCGAGGAAGGCCGCGAGGACGAAGGTCGTCAGCGCCGCCGGCCCGAGAACCGCTTCGAGGGGCTGGCCGGGGCTGGTGAGCGTCGGCGTCCCGGGGTCCATCACGAGCGCCGAGACGGCCATGACGGCCCCGCTCAGCAGGACGACGAACGCGATCCCGACGAAGTTGTCCTTCCGGTAGGGGGCCATCTTCGTCCACTCCTTCGAGGGCTGGATGCTCGACTGGATGAAGAAGTTCGGGTAGTAGACCGTGGTCCCGAGCAGCCCGACGACGGCCGCCAGATAGCCGATCTCGGTCGACTGGAGCGCCGGGACGAGCCCGGACGCGACCCGCCCGATCGGGAGGTCGAGCCCGAGGACGAGAACCAGATAGATGGCGAAGACGGTGAGGATGATCACCGAGATGGCGGCCTCGACCCGGTCGTAGATGCGTAGCTCCATGAGCGCGATCCCGATGCCGGCCGTGATGATGACGCCGAGGTAGACGTTGTCCAGCGGCGTCAGCCACGCGAGCGCGGCCCCGCCGACGGCGTAGTTCGAGATCGCCCAGAAATGCATGATGAACGCGATGACCACCGACAGTACCTTCGAGGCGCCCGACCCGATCGACTCCCGGATGTACGTCATCAGGGGCTTGTCGATCGTGGCGAGCCGACCCGACATCTCGTGCATCCCGAGGTCGACCAGCAGTGCCAGCGGCAGCGTCCACAGCAGGGCAAAGCCGAAGTTCGCCCCGGTGTTCGAGAGAATGTACACGGAACCGGCTCCGAACACGTTCGCCGAGAACAGCAGTCCAAGCCCGTATGTTTCGAAGAACTGCTTCGGTCCCTCCACCGACCACGCGGGAAGGTACTTGTCGACCGCACTCATCAGAGGGCCACCCGTTCGATCCGCGCCCACCTCCGATTGAACGTTTTTCGCTGGTAGACGATGCCCGCCTGCGTCGTGCTCTGCCAGTAGTCGCCTTGCATCTGTGATCGTTGGTGTTCAACCGCGCCCCGACCGCAGCGATTCGGCCGCCCCGTTCGGAGACGAACCGAAACGTGGATCGGATGGCGCGGTTTCACGCCCCGATACTGGCGGCGCGGATAAAAACACATGGCTTTCCCACGCAGGGAGAATGGGGGTTTTTTCTCGCATGACGGCTCCCGGCGGGAACGAAAGTGGAGACTCCGAGCGAACTGCTGGTCGAGGGCGTGATTCGGACAGAGAATAGCGGAGAGTTCGACGGTCGTCGAGAGGTGCCACGCCATCACGGTGGGCGGGCGTCGGGCGGCGATGGATCGGACGGCAGCGAACGGCGATAGCACTCGACGGAGCCGACGAAACGTATCCGTCGGCCCGTGCCGACGGGATCGTCGAATGCCCTCCGTCCGCCGCTCTGCGTCGACCGTCACTTCGAAGCGCCCCGCCCGACGACGCGCGGACGGGACGTCGGAGCGAAGTCGACGCCGCGATCGACCGGCGGACTGCCCTCAGTTCATGACTTCGGCCGTGTCGATGCCGACGACGATCGCAGCGCCGTCCCCGAGGGAGAGGGCGGCGTCAGTCGGCGCGAGCAGCTCCCGCGCCTGATCGGCGTGGGCCCGTCTTGCGGCGTCGAGCAGCGCGCCGTCGAGGTCGTGGGCCTCGCGCAGCGACTCCCACGCCGCCGTGTCGACGGCGTAGACGCGGACCCCCTCGACGGTCGCGTACTCGCACTCGCGCTCGTAGGTCGGGTGTGAGCCGATGAGCGACGCGTCGAGCACCACGAGGGCGTCGACGAGTCCCTCCACCGGGACGCCAGCGTCCGCGGCGACGCTCTCGACGACCGCGGGATCGAAGGGGGTGTCGCTCAGCTCGGCCGTCTCGCCACCACCCCCGTCGCGTCCGCCGTCGGTCACCGGTCGGGTCGGGATCGCCGTCTCGTCCACCGGACGGTCGTCGCTCATGGGACGTCGGTTCGACGCCGGCCGGTTTCGACGTTCCGGTTTCGTTCTTCACGCTGTGACCGGGTGGCCCGGCGGGGCTTTTTGGGCGGCCGCCCCCGAGTAGGTCCCATGACCGAATGGATCGGCGAGACGTTCACGGGCGACGCCGGCTGGAGCCACTTGGAGACGCTCGTCGACGTGGGGAACCGCATGGCGGGCAGCGAGGGCGAGCACCGCGCCGCCCTAGCCACGCGCGACGCGCTCGCGGACGTCGGTGCGCGGAACGCTCGGCTGGAGCCGTTCGACGTGCAGGGGTGGACCCGCGGCTCCTCGGCGGTCCACGCGGACGACACGACACAGGAGAGCATCGCGCTTCCCCGGAGCCCCGCCGGCGCGGCGACGGGCGAACTCGTCGACCTCGGCCACGGACTCCCGGGGGACTTCGAGCGCGACCTCGATGGAGCGGTCGTGATGGTGGCGAGCGACGTCCCCGGCTGGTACGACCGCTTTCTCCACCGCCGCGAGAAGTACTACCGCGCGGTCGAGGCGGGGGCGGCGGCGTTCGTCTTCCGGAACCACGTTCCGGGCTGTCTCGCTCCGACCGGGAGCGTCGGCACGGCGGAGTCGCCGGTCGGCGAGATCCCGGCCGTCGGCGTCTCGAAGGAGGTCGGCGCACGGCTCGCCCGGCGCTGGAGCGGCGCCGAGGGACGCGGCGCGGAAGTGACCGTCGAGGTCGACGCCACGATCGACGACGCGACGAGCCAGAACGTCCACGCCGCCCTCGGTCCCGATACCGAGGAGGCCGTGCTGCTGACGAGCCACGTCGACGCCCACGACATCGCCGAGGGTGCGGGTGACAACGGGGCCGGAACGGCGATGGTCGTCGAGGTGGCGCGAGCGCTCGCCGCCCGCGAGGCCGACCTCGACGCCCGGGTTCACGTCGTCGTCTACGGCGCGGAGGAGGTCGGGCTGTGTGGCTCGGCGCACGACGACGAGCGCCGCGACGGCGACGCCATCGAGGCCGTCGTCAACAACGACGGCGTCGTGCGCGGACGCACGCTGAAGGCCTACACTCACGGGTTCGAGGGACTCGCGGCCGCGGCCGAGACGGTGGCCGATCGCTTCGACCATCCGGTGGAGACGATCCCGGAGCTCAACCCTCACAGCGACCACTGGCCGTACGTCCGACGGGGCGTCCCGGGCTATCACGTCACGAGCGAGACGGGGAGCGACGGACGCGGGTGGGGCCACACCCGCGCGGACACGCTCGACAAGCTCGACAAGAGGAACCTCCGTGAACAGGCCGTGCTCCTCACCGAGCTGGTGGTCCACCTCGCCAGCGACGACGTGCGGATCGATCACCGCGAGCCCGGCGAGATCGCCGCCCAACTGAAAGAGGAGGGCCTCGCCGAGGGCATGAAGCTCACCGGAGAGTGGCCCTACTGAACCGGACGAGTCCGCGAATCGGCGTCCGTTCTCGGTGCTGGTGACCGCCTCGGGCGTCGTCCGGCGGCTCAGGTGTCGATCCTTTCCCCGCGGTCGGTCGGCGTCGTGGCCGTGTCCTCGGCTCCGGTCGCGCTCTCGGTCGCGTGGACGTCCCCGCCGGCGTCCGTCCCCCGGAGGGTCTCGTGGAGGCCGATCACGAGCGCCGGCACGACGATCATGAAGACGTGCTCCTCGATCGGGATCCCGACGAGTTCGACGCCCGTCCGCAGCGGGATGGCGAACACCCCGACTTCGAGGGTGTACCAGTCCCAGAGGTAGGCGATCGGATAGAGCGCGACGACGGTCCGTGCGGCCGACCCGAGCGCCCGCGCGCGGACGAGCAAGCCCAGCGCGATCGCGCCGAAGACGACCTCGGTGGCGAGGTAGGTGTAGGGGCCGAGGGTGGCGATGTCCGGCAGGGGAGCGCCGGCGAGCGGGCGAAACCAGACGGCGGCGACGAGAACCCCGAGAAAGACGTACGCGCCCCGGATGAGCACCATCGTCGCCAGCCCCGGGGCCGCGCGCCGAGCGAGCAGCGCCACGGCCCCGAACGCGAGCGCCGCGAGCGGGGCCGAGGGCGGGAACAGGCCGTCGACGGCGAGGACGAGCACCGCGAGGAGACCGGCGACCATCAGCCAGCCGGCCAGCCGGCGTGCACGGGCACGCCCGAGGACGACCGCGACCGTGCGCTTGCCGATCGAGCGGTCGTAGGCGTCGTCTTTCGCGTCGTCGACGATCTTCACGCCGGCGAGCAACAGGACGAAGACGGCGGCGAACGCGAGCGGGCGGACGGCGAGCGCCGTCGTCTGCACGTAGTAGCCCCCGAGGAGCGCGAGCGCGATGCCGAGCGGGTAGCCCAGCGTCGCCGTCACGGGATGGGTGTCGAACTGGGGGGCGTGGAGGTAGCCGACGAACCACGTCGGAAGGGTGAGGAGGGCTGCGCCGGGGCCGACGGAGAGCCAGAGGCCGGCGAGCGCGAGGGCGAAGCCGACCGTCGCGCCCGCCAGCCCGAGCCGACAGCCGAGGACGGTCATCGGGTGGTCGTCGTCCTCGTCCCGGCGGTGGAAGTCGACGTAGCCGTCCTTGACGTGGGCGGTGTAGACCGCGAAGAACATCGCCGTCATGTGGAGTATTCCGATCGAGACCGAGAACTCCCGGGCCAGCACCGCCCCGAACCACGACGCCGCCAGCGGCGGGAGCATGAACACCGGGTGGACCTGCGAGGCGAACGCCCTGAGAGCCACGACGGGGCCGCGTCCGTGGCGCGCGATGGCCATGGCCGCCCAACGGCGCGGCGCTCCATAAGCCCACCTGCCGCGGAACCGCCCCTTCGAGTGGGGGGCCATCCCCGAACCGGCGCGGTTCGGCGGACCCGTCGTCGCGGCCGTCAGCCGACCGCGCGCGTCGCCTCGTCCATGACCTCCAGGGCCTCCTCGATCTCCCCGATGCCCGTCGCATACGAGATGCGCGCGTAGCCCGCCCCACCCTCGCCGAAGGCCGCGCCGGGGACGACGATCACGCCCCGGTCGATGCACGCCTCGACCCAGCCCTCGGGGACCTCGGGCATCGCGTAGAACGCCCCGCGGGGGGTCGGCGTCGCTAATCCTATGTCGGCGAGGCCGTCGAGCAGGACGTCGCGGCGCTTCTCGAAGGCGTCGCGCATCTCGCGGACGGGCTCTTGGGGGCCCGACAGGGCGGCTGTGGCGGCGTACTGGGCGGGCGCGCTCGCACAGGCCTGGACGTACTGGTGGACCCGGAGCATCCGCTCGATCCGGCGCTCGCTTCCGACTACCCAGCCGAGCCGCCAGCCCGTCATCGAGTAGCTCTTCGAGCAGGCGTTCACCACGACGACGTCGTCGCTCTCGGCGAACTCCATCGGCGAGCGGTGGCCGCCCTCGAAGACGATGTGCTCGTAGACCTCGTCCGAGATGCACAGCACGTCGTGCTCGTCGGCGATCCGGGCGAACTCCTTCATATCCGCCTCGCTCTGGACCGCCCCCGTCGGATTCGCGGGGCTGTTGACGACGAACGCGGCCGTGTCGTCGGTGATCGCGTCTTCCACGGTCTCGGGAGCCATCGTGAGGTCCTCGCGGAGCTCGATGGGTTTTGGCGTCCCTCCGGCGATCCGGGTGAGCGCGTCGTAGGAGACGAACCCCGGGTCGGGGAAGACGACCTCCTCGCCGGGGTCGACGTGGGCCTCCATGGCGAGGTGGAGCGCCTCGCTGCCCCCCGCAGTAGCGATGACACTCCGGGGAGAAACGTCGATCGCGTTGTCGCGGGCGTGCTTCTCACTGATCGCCTCCCGGAGCGCGAGCGTGCCCTTGTTGCCGGTGTAGCCGTCGGTCTCCCCCGCTTCGATGGCTTCGATCGCCGCCCGGCGGGCGTGCTCGGGGGTCGGGAAGTCGGGCTGGCCGAGCCCGAGGTTGATCGCGTTCGCGCCGGCGGCGGCGAACACCTCGCGGATGCCGCTGATCGACACCGACTCGACCCGGCTCGAAAAGTCCGTCATACCGGGTCCGGGGACGCGCGGACGAATAACTGTGGGGGTGTCGCTGCGGACGGCGGGGCCGCCGCGGACGGCAGCGGTGCTGCCGCTTGACGGCGAGGCCACCGCCACGGCGGACGATGCTCGCCGACGGACCCTGCTAGGAGAACGTACGAGCAACAATCCCCGGCGCCGGTGACGGACGAACAATCGTGATCGGCCGATCGGCGGTCGCTCAGTACCGTTTTCGGGTCGTCGTAGTTCCTGGGGTGTATCGCCGCTCTCGGACGCCGTTACCACGGCCCGCAGGTACAGCCCTCTCCCACCCGTATCGGCGACGACGACGCTCGTGAGTCTCGGACCGGGGCCGTTTAGATGCCGATCGCGGACACGAAGACGCCGGCCAACGACCGCGAATCGCCCGACTGAGCGGCCGAACGATCGGAAAGGCGCTGGAAGAACAGGGACGCAGCGAACGGCGGTGGTGGCGTAGATGGCTGCGGGCGGCTCGAACGTCCGGCCGCGTGCGTTCCTCGACAACCTCCGCGACTGCCGGTACCGCGAGCTGCTGATGGCGGTCGCCACGGGGGCGGTCGTCATCGGGACGGTCGTCCTCTTCCCCGGATTCGACCACCTCGGAGCCGGATTGCAGGCGGGCGTCAGCCCCGCGCTACTGGCCTTCTTCGTCCTCGTCGCGGTGGTCGCGGGCGTCGTGAAGGGGACGATCGGCTTCGGCTACGCGCTCATCACGACGCCCGTCTTCGCGACGGTGATCGACCCGGCGGTCGCGGTCGTGGTGCTCGCCATCCCGCCGTGGATGCTCAACGTCTTCCAGGTCGGCGATACCGGTACCGGGATCGCCTACGTTCGCCGCGAGTGGACGCTCATCGCGCTGGCGCTTCTCGGTACAGTGGTGGGCGTGTCCTTCTTCGTCGAGTTCTCGACGGGACCGCTGATCCCGTTTCTCATCGCCGTCGTCATCCTCGGATACGCCGCCTTCGAGCTGTCGAAGGGCTTCGTCGTCATCGAGGCGACCCACCACCCCGTCGCGCTGGGCGTCGTCGGCCTGCTCGAAGGGTTCTTCCTCGCCGTCGCCAATCTCGGACCGCCGCTGCCCGCCTACCTCCACACCTTCGAGCGCGACACCGAGCGCTACGTGGGCGGGCTCTCGATGGTGTTCACGTTCGTGTTCACCGCGAAGATTCTCGCGCTGGTGCTCGAAGGTGCGATGACGGCCTACCAGCTGTGGCTCGGCTCGGCTATCGCCGTCGTCACCGTCGTCGGCCTCCTCGTCGGCACCTACCTCCGGCGGGTCGAGATCGACGAGCGCCGGTTCAACCTCGCCGTCGTCGGGCTCCTGCTCGTCATCGGGCTGAACATCCTCCGGAAGACGATCCCCGTACTGTTCCTCTGAGGTCACGGTCGTGAGGAAAGCGACGGACGCGCGGACTGTAGGCTCGATCGCGGCCGACGAACGCGGCCGAGATGCGTCGCCGACGGACGATCGCCGAAGGCTTATCTCTGCTCCCGGTAAGCGTCTTCGATGACCCACTACGACGCGGTGGTGATCGGCGGGGGGACGGGCAACAGCGTGGCCTCGGCGGCGGCCGAGCGGGGTTTCGAAACCGCGCTGATCGAGCCGGGTCCCCTGGGCGGGACCTGCCTCAACCGCGGCTGTAATCCCTCGAAGATGCTCATCCACCGGGCCGACGTCGCCAACGAAATCCGGGGAGCCGGGCAGTTCGGCATCGACGCCGGTATCCAGGACGTGGGCTTCGAGAGCGTGGTCCGGGAGGTGACGAGCACGCTCGCGGGACTCGCGGAGAACAAGGAGGCGAGCCTGCGCGAGCAGGACGGGCTCACGCTCTACGACGAGTACGCCCAGTTCACGGGCGAGCGTACCCTCGACGTCGGTGGCGAGGAGGTCACCGGCGAGCGGGTCGTCGTCGCCGCGGGGAGCCGCCCGAGCACGCCGCCGATCGACGGCCTGGAGGCGGTCGACTACCTCACGAGCACGGATGCCGTCCGGCTGGAGGAGCGGCCGGACGAGCTCGTCGTGCTCGGCGGGGGCTACATCGCCGCCGAGCTGGGCTACTTCTACGAGTCGATGGGGACCGCAGTGACGATGATCGAGATGGAGGACTCGCTGGTCCCACGGGAGGACGCCGACGTCGCCGAGACGTTCACCGAGGTCGCCCGGCGACGACACGACGTCTACACGGGGTACCGAGCCACGGCGGTCGCCGAGGAGGGCGGGCGAGTGACCCTCAACGCCGAGAGCGAGGACGGCGAGGAGATCGAGGTCGCTGGCGAGGAACTGCTCGTCGCGCTCGGTCGCCGACCCAACACCGACGACCTCGCGGTCGAGGCGGCGGGCATCGAGACGAACGAGGGCGGGTTCGTCGAGACCGACGCGTATCTGGCGACGACCGCGGAGAACGTCTGGGCGATGGGCGATATCGCGGACAACTACATGTTCAAACACTCCGGGGACTACGAGGGGGAGATCGTCACCGAGAACGCCTTCGGGGACGGACAGGAACGGGCCGACTGGAGCGGGATGGCCCACGCGATCTTCACCGAGCCGGAGATGGCCGCCACGGGAAAGACCGAGGGCGAACTCGAAGAGACGGGACGGGAGTACGTCGTTGGGCGCGAAGAGTACACGAACGTCGCCATGGCAAAGGCACGGAAGATCGAGGAGGGGTTCGTGAAGGTGCTCGCCGACCCCGCCGACGGGGAGATCTTGGGCTGTCATATCGTCGGTCCCGAGGCCCCCGATCTGATCCACGAGGTCGTCGTCGCGCTCCGGAGCGGGTCGGGCACGGTGGGGGACGTCGCCGACGCGATCCACGTCCACCCTGCACTGAGCAAGGTCGTCAAGTACGCCTTCGAGAACGCACGACAGTCGGTCGAGGGCTAGTCACGGGTCCGGGTTTCGCCGGTCCCATCGCCGGCCGCCTCCCTGAGCGACGCGAGATGTCCTTCGAGCGCCGAGAGCGCCGCGTCGGGGTCCACGTAGCCGCTCTCGTAGTCGTCGTACACCCTGTCCGCGCGGTCGAGGAAGTCGTCGACGGCGTCTTCGAGGTCGGTCACGGGCGGCGTTCGAACCGGGCGATCCTATCTCGTTCGGTTCGGGACGCGAGGTCGGAGCGTACGGCCAAGAGCGCTCCGTTTCCCGACTCCCGCAGGCAGTCCGGGACGGGGACGCCGGGACGCCCCAGCTCGGGCATCGTCCCGAAGTTCATGCCGTAGCGGCCGACCACGTCACGAGACCGTCGTCTGGTACTCCTTACGGAAGCCCCGAAACTCCGTCCGATGGGCCTCCTCGTCGGTGAGGATCGTCACGGCGATGTCCTCGGTGACGGGGTCGTCGGCTCCCCGGGCGGCGTCGATCAGCGCCCGGTAGGTCTCGATGGCGTCGTTCTCGGCGTCGAGGACCCCTTCGATCACCGCCGGCACGTCCGTCGTGTCCGCGGGCGGCTGGAGGCTGTCCTGGTTGGTCTCGAACTCGGCGGAAGCGGGCGGGCGCTCGTCGAGCTGCTTGAGGCGCTGGCCGAGCATCCGCGCGTGATTCAGCTCCTCGTCGATATCGGCCTCTAAGCTCTCTTTGATCTCCTCGGCGCGCACGCCGTCGAGGACAATCGAGTTCGTCAGGTAGTTCATTACGGTCTCGATCTCGTCGCCGTAGGCCCGTTCGAGCAGGTCGGTCACTTCCTGGTTCGTCATGCGAGCGCCGCTACGACGCCCACCGACTTAGCTGTGCGGCCGACGTTTCACGGCGCGTGCCAGCGGGCGGAATATTGATTTTCTATATCCGTATTTGAAATTTGCCGATCACCGGCCGGGACGCCGGCCCGGCGGCCCCCTACCGTTCCCCCGTGTATAATGGGATATCGAGCATACTCACCCGTCGCAGCCGGGTGGTTTTCCGCCCGAGGGGATCGACGGACCCGTCCCCCGCGGCGGGCGAGGGACAGGTTTATGTGTCCGGTCGCGTTCCGAACGGTCGCAATGTCCCACCACGCTGCGGACACGGAGGGCGCGTCGGGTCGACCGGCGGGTCGAGTTCTTCGCGGGCACGCTAGCCCATACTAACGAGATCGACGGCGTACAGGTTTTCGACACGACGCTGCGCGACGGCGAGCAGTCGCCACGCGTCTCGTTCAGTCGCGACGAGAAACTGGCGATCGCGGCGACGCTCGACGAGATGGGCACCCACGTCATCGAGGCGGGGTTCCCGGCGAACTCCGAGAGCGAGTTCGCGGCCGTCAGCGACATCGCCGCCCACACCGACACGACGGTCTGCGGGCTGGCACGCGTCGTCGAGGAGGACGTCGAGGCCGCCCTCGATGCGGGGGTGGGCCTCGTCCACGTCTTCGCGTCGACGAGCGACGTCCAGCTCGAAGACTCGATGCACGCCACCCGCGAGGAGGTGATCGAGCGCTCGGTCGCGGCCGTCGAGCGCGTCAGGGAGGCGGGCGTCGAGGTGATGTTCTCGCCGATGGACGCCACCCGCACGGCGGAGGCGTTCCTGTTCGAGATGATCGAGGCCGTCTCCGAGGCGGGCGTCGATTGGATCAACGTCCCCGACACCTGCGGGGTGGCGACCCCCACGCGCTTCGGCGCACTCATCGAGGAGGTGTGTGCCCACACCGACGCGCGCGTCGACGTCCACACCCACGACGACTTCGGGCTGGCGGCGGCGAACGCGCTCGCGGGCTTCGAGGCCGGCGCGAGTCAAGCGCAGGTCAGCGTGAACGGCATCGGCGAGCGCGCCGGCAACGCCGCCTACGAGGAGCTCGTGATGGCCGCCGAGAGCCTCTACGGCGTCGACACCGGGATCGACACCACGCGGATCGGGGAGCTCTCGGCGCTGGTCGAGCGCGCCAGCGACATGCCCGTCCCGGCGAACAAGCCCGTCGTGGGGGCGAACGCCTTCTCCCACGAGTCGGGCATCCACGCCGCGGGCGTCATCGAGAACGCCGATACGTTCGAGCCCGGCGTGATGACCCCCGAGATGGTCGGTGCGGAGCGCGAACTCGTCCTCGGGAAACACACGGGCACGCACTCGGTGCGCGAGCGGCTCCACGAGGCGGGCTTCCGACCGACCGACGACGAAGTCCGAGAGTGCACCCGCCGGGTGAAGGAGTTCGGTGCCGGGAAGGAACGCGTCACGACGGCGGTGCTCCGGCGGTTCGCCCGCGAGGTCGACGTCGACCGCGCGGAGCCCGAACGCGAGTCGGAGATCGGGGCCTGAGCCGATGACGACTCCGGACGTCACGTCCGCCCCGCGGCCAGCGACGGCCGCCCGGGCGACGACCCCCGACATGCCGACGGCCACCGGACGAACACCGGCCGCACCGACGGGAGCCGCTGTCGCGGTTCCGACGATCGCCGATCGCCGCAATCGTTGCGCGCCACGCAAGGGTTATCACCGCCGGGTGAAATCGGGGAAGTACGATGGCGCAGCCGAACTCCACTCCGCGGACGCGGTCCCGGAGCGGTACGGCTGCCCGGCTCATTATCGTAGGGGCCTGAGCCCCTGCACTACTACCCTCCCCGACGCCGACGCGCCGATCGCACAGCGAACAGCACCCGCACCACCAGCATTCCGACACCGACCCAACCCACGATCCATGCACCACCGAACGCGGACACGGACGCACCGACCGTCGGATCGACCGACGCGAACGAAGCAGCGACCACGGACGGCACCCGCGGAGACCGCACCCACGGAGGCCGCAGAATGAGCGAGCGCGAGATGAGCGAGCGCGCGACGCCACACCAGCACGCGACCGACGCCGAGGCGAGCGCGAAGGACGACGCGCCACCGGAGGCCCACACCGAAACGGAGGCGCGATCGGACGCGACGGCAACCGCCGAGCCGGCGGCCGACGCCGGATCGACCGCGCCCGTCACGACCGGCGCGGAGTCGGTCACGCGCGCGCTCGAAGCGGCGGGCGTCGAGTACTGTTTCGGCGTGCAGGGCGGGGCGATCATGCCCGTCTACGACGCGCTCTACGACGCCGACCTCACCCACGTCACGATGGCCCACGAGCAGGGCGCGGCCCACGCCGCGGACGCCTACGGAATCGTCTCCGGCGAGCCCGGGGTCTGTCTCGCCACCTCCGGGCCGGGCGCGACGAACCTCGTGACCGGCATCGCCGACGCGAACATGGACTCCGATCCGCTGCTCGCGCTCACCGGGCAAGTCCCCACGGGGATGGTCGGCTCCGACGCCTTCCAGGAGACCGACACGACCGGAGTGACGACCCCGATCACGAAGGAGAACTACTTCGCGAGCGACGCCGACACCGCCGGCGACGCCGTGGGCGAGGCGTTCGCGCTCGCGCGCGCCGGCCGGCAGGGACCGACGCTCGTCGACCTCCCGAAGGACGTCACGACGGGCACGACCGACGAGGAGCCCGCGGAAGGGCGGCTCCCCGAGACGTACGATCCGCCCGAGCGGGCCGACGAGGCGGCGGTCGCCGAGGCGGCCGCGGTGCTCGCGAGCGCCGACCGGCCCGTCGTGCTGGCGGGCGGCGGGGTGATCAAAGGCGAGGCCTCCCCGGAGCTCCGTGGGTTCGCCACCGAACACGGGATCCCCGTCGTCACGACGATGCCGGCGATCGGCGCGTTCCCCGAGGACCACCCGCTCGCCCTGGAGATGGCGGGGATGCACGGGACGGGCTACGCGAACATGGCGATCACCCACTGTGACGCCATGCTCGCCGTCGGCACGCGCTTCGATGACCGCCTCACGGGGGGCGTCGAGACGTTCGCCCCGGAGGCCGAGATCGTCCACGTCGACGTCGACCCCGCGGAGATCAGCAAGAACGTCCACGCCGACTACCCCCTGTTGGGCGACGCCGGCACCGTCCTCGCTCAACTGGACGACGCGATGGGCGATACGGCCGTCGAGAGCAAGCCGGCCGGGAACACACCGGCCGCCGGGGACGCACCGGCTGCCGGAAGCACGCGGACCAACGGGAACGAACCGACGGCCGAGAGCGAACCGGCCGCCGGAAGCACGTCGAGGGTCAACGATCGCTACCGGGAGTGGCGCGAGCAGTGCCAGCAGTGGAAAGAGGAGTACCCGATGGACTACCCGCGGCCCGACGACGAGCCGCTCAAACCCCAGTACGTCGTCGAACGCGTCGACGCGCTGACGCCCGAGGACACGGTGGTGACGACCGGCGTCGGGCAACACCAGATGTGGGCGTGTCAGTACTGGACCTACCGGGAGCCCCGGACGTGGGTGTCCTCTCATGGCCTCGGGACGATGGGATACGGACTCCCGGCGGCCATCGGCGCGCGGCTGGCCGCCGAAGACGATCAGTCGGTCGTCTGTTTCGACGGCGACGGCTCCTTTCTGATGACGATCCAGGAGCTCGCGGTCGCGGTGCGCGAGGACCTCGACGTCACGGTCGTCGTCCTCAACAACGAGGCCGTCGGGATGGTCCGCCAGTGGCAGGACGGCTTCTTCGAGGGCCGCCGGATGGCTTCGGAGTACCCGTGGGTGCCCGACTTCGAGACCCTCGCGGAGGGCTTCGGTGCGCGCGGGTTCACGATCGAGGCGGCGAGCGAGGTCGATTCGGTGATGGGCGAGGCACTCGCCCACGACGGCCCCTCGGTCGTGGATGCCCACATCGACCCCGGGGAGAACGTCTACCCGATGGTGCCGAGCGGCGGCTCGAACGGGGAGTTCGTCCTCGCGGAGGAGCAGCTATGAGTGGGGGACTGCAGGGGCCCGCACCCGGTGAGCGCCCGCAGCCTGCGGGCCGGCGCAACGCCCAGGGCATCCGGATCGATCCCGAGGTCGAGGCCGAACCAGAGCCGCGTCGCACGGTGCTGTCGGCATTGGTGGAAAACGAGCCGGGCGTGCTGGCGACGATCTCGGGGCTGGTCTCCCGCCGACAGTTCAACATCGAGTCCCTTACCGTGGGTCCCACCACGAATCCCGAGACCTCGCGGGTGACGCTCGTCATCGAGGAGCCCGAACCGGGGATCCGGCAGGTCGAAACGCAGCTCGCCAAGCTGATCCACGTGATCTCGGTGCGCGAGCTCGGAACCGACGCCGTCCGTCGGGAGCTGGTGGTGTTGAAGGTCCACGGCGGGAGCCCCGAGAAGGTCCACGCCATCACCGAGATGTACGGCGGCCGCACCCTCGACGCCGGGCCGCGGACGATCACCGTCGAGATCACCGGCGGCGAGCAGGAGATCGACGACGCGATCGACGCCTTCCGGCAGTTCGAGATCCGCGAGATCGCGCGCACGGGCCAGACCGCGCTGGCCCGGGGCGAGGAGTGGACCACCCACGCCGAAGAGGAGCGCTACGAGCAGCCCGAGGAAACATGAGTGAACACGACACGGCCGAGACGAGCGGGACCGAGCCCGGCGGTCCGGCCGAGACGGACGAACGGGACCGCGCGACGATCCACTACGAGGAGGACGCCGACCCCGCACACATCGAAAGTGAGACCGTGGCCGTGCTCGGCTACGGCTCACAGGGCCACGCCCACGCGCTCAACCTGCGAGACAGCGGCGTCGAGGTGGTGGTCGGCCTGCGCGAGGAATCGGCCTCGCGCGAGGCCGCGGCGGCGGAGGGACTGACCGTTGTGACCCCCGTAGCAGCGGCGAGCGAGGCGAGCGTCGTCTCGATGCTCGTGCCCGACACCGCCCAGCCGGCGGTCTACGACGCGATCGAGGGGGAGTTAGAGCCCGGGGACACACTCCAGTTCGCCCACGGGTTCAACGTCCACTTCGGGCAGATCCGTCCCCCGGAAACGGTGAACGTGACGATGATCGCCCCCAAGAGCCCGGGTCACCTCGTTCGACGGAACTACGAACAGGGGCAGGGGACGCCCGGACTGCTCGCCGTCCACCGGGACGCCACCGGCGAGGCCCGGGAGACGGCGCTCGCGTACGCCCACGCGATCGGCTGTGCGCGGGCGGGCGTCGTCGAGACGACGTTCCGCGAGGAGACCGAAACCGACCTGTTCGGCGAGCAGGCCGTCCTCTGTGGCGGCGTCGCCGAGCTGATCAAGGCGGGCTACGAGACGCTCGTCGACGCGGGCTACAGCCCCGAGATGGCGTACTTCGAGTGTCTCAACGAGATGAAGCTCATCGTCGACCTGCTGTACGAGGGCGGCCTCTCGGGGATGTGGGACTCGGTGAGCGACACCGCCGAGTACGGCGGACTCACCCGGGGTGAGGCGGTGATCGACGATCACGCCCGCGAGAACATGGAGGCGATCCTCGAGGACGTGCAGACCGGGCGCTTCGCCCGCGAGTGGATCACCGAGAACCAGGCGGGACGGCCGAGCTACCGGCGGCTCCGTGCGGCAGAGACGGACCACGAAGTCGAGGCCGTCGGCGCGCGCCTGCGCGAGCTGTTCGCGTGGGCCGAAGCGGCGGAGCCGACGGCGAACGAGGAACGCGCGGAGGACGAACGAGTACAAGCCGATGACTGACACCGGTCGAGAGACCGCGAGCGCGACGACGAACACGACGACGAACACGCGCCCGACGACGGGACCCCGACGATGAACACGAACGAAACCACGGACACGACACGGAGCATGGAGAGCGTCGATCACACGAACCCCCACACCGGCCGTCCGTTCGGCGAGCGGGTCGTCTACCACCGCGGTCCGGCCGTCGCCGCGGACGGCGGCCGCCGGGACGCCGGTGGCGAGAGGGACGACGGGGACACCGAGGGAGCGAGCGGTGAGACGACTGCGGACGACGACACCGAGGACGCGGGGAAACAGCGAATGGAGGACGTGCCGCACACGCCCCCGGGCGACGGGGAAGGCGCGGCCAATCGCGTCTTCGAACGCGGGAGCGAGGGCCGCGACGGGGAGCGATGAGCGGCCGAACTCTCTACGAGAAGGTCTGGGACCGCCACCGGGTGGCGACCCTGCCGACGGGCCAGGAGCAGCTGTTCGTCGGCCTCCACCTGATCCACGAGGTGACGAGCCCGCAGGCGTTCGGGATGCTCCACGAGCGCGACGTCGAGGTGGCCTACCCCGAACTGACCCACGCGACGGTCGACCACATCGTCCCGACGGCGAGCACCGAACGGCCCTTCGCGGACGGGGCGGCCGAGGAGATGCTGGGCGAGCTGGAGGCGAACGTCCGCGAGGCGGGGATCGAGTTCTCCGGTCCCGGGAGCGGCGATCAGGGCATCGTCCACGTCATCGGGCCCGAGCAGGGGCTCACTCAGCCCGGGACGACCATCGTCTGTGGCGACAGCCACACCGCGACCCACGGCGCGTTCGGCGCGCTCGCCTTCGGCATCGGGACGAGCCAGATCCGGGACGTGCTCGCCACCGGCTGCGTGGCAATGGAGAAACAGCGGGTACGACGGATCGAGGTCACCGGCGAGCTCGGTCCCGGCGTGGGCGCGAAGGACGTAATGTTGACGATCATCCGCCGGCTGGGGACCGACGGCGGCGTCGGCTACGTCTACGAGTACGGCGGCGAGGTCGTCGAATCGATGGACATGGAGGGCCGAATGACGGTCTGTAACATGTCCGTCGAGGGCGGCGCGCGCGCGGGCTACGTCAACCCCGACACGACGACCTACGAGTGGCTCCGGGAGACCGATG
Source organism: Halobacteriales archaeon QS_4_69_34 (assembly GCA_003021045.1). GTDB lineage: Archaea > Halobacteriota > Halobacteria > Halobacteriales > Halococcaceae > PXRN01. The sequence goes on from PXRN01000024.1 coordinate 33,608, forward strand.
CGTTCCGCGACGATCCCGAGGAGTTCGAGCGTCGCAAGGAGTACTGGGAGTCGATCAGGTCCGACCCCGACGCGACGTACGACGACGTCGTCGAGATCGACGGCGCGGCCATCGAGCCGGTCGTAACGTGGGGGACGACACCCGGACAGGGCACCGGCATCTCCGAGCCGATCCCCGACCCCGACGATCTCCCCGACGACGAACGGGACACCGCGCGGCGCGCACAGGAACACATGCGCGTCGCGCCCGGCGAGACGATGCGGGGCTACCCCGTGGACGTGGCCTTCCTCGGCTCGTGTACGAACGCGCGGCTCGCGGACCTCCGTCGAGCGGCCGCGATCGTCCGCGGCCGGGAGGTCCATCCCAACGTACGGGGACTCGTGGTACCCGGCAGCCAGCGCGTCAAGCGAGCGGCCGAAGAGGAGGGGCTCGATCGGGTCTTCGCGGAGGCGGGCTTCGAGTGGCGCGGCGCGGGCTGTTCGATGTGTCTCGGTATGAACGAGGACCAACTGGAGGGCGATCAGGCGTGTGCGAGCTCCTCGAACCGGAACTTCGTCGGGCGGCAGGGGTCGAAGGACGGACGCACCGTGTTGATGAGCCCGACGATGGTCGCCGCGGCCGCCGTGCGGGGCGAAGTGACCGACGTCCGGGAACTGGAGCCCGTGGAGGTGCAGACGGCGTGAGCCACGGCAGCCGGAAAACCGCCGACGACGCGGGCGACGGCCCCGCCGAGACGGTCGAGCGGGTCTCGGGGACCGGAATCCCGGTGCGGGGCAACGACGTCGACACCGACCAGATCATCCCCGCCCGCTTCATGAAGGTCGTCACCTTCGATGGCCTCGGTCAGTTCGCCTTCTTCGATCAGCGATTCACGGACGACGACGAAAAAAAGGACCACCCGTTCAACGACCCGGCCCACCGGGGGGCGACCGTCCTCGTCGTGAACGCCAACTTCGGCTGTGGCTCCTCGCGCGAGCACGCCCCGCAGGCGCTCGCGCGCTGGGGGATCGACGCGGTCGTGGGCGAGAGCTTCGCCGAGATCTTCGCGGGCAACTGCCTCGCGCTCGGGATGCCGACCGTCACGGCCGATCACGAATCGATCGTCGCGCTCCAGGAGTGGGTCGACGCCCACCCCGACGGGGAGATCGAGATCGACGTCGCGGGCGAGACGGTGCGGTACGGCGACCACGAGCTCGCGGTCGCGGTCGACGATGCCCAGCGGACGGCGCTCGTCGAGGGCGTCTGGGACACGACGGCGCTGATGGGGGCGAACGGCGCGGCAGTCAGAGAGACGGCCGAATCGCTGCCCTACGTGGAACTCGATGGCTGAACGCGTCGCCGTAATCGCCGGCGACGGGATCGGCCGGGAGGTCGTGCCGGCGGCCGTCGCGGTGCTCGACCGGGTGGGCGAGTTCGAGTTCGTCGAGGCCGACGCGGGCGACGCGGTGCGGGACGAAACGGGTGCGGCGCTGCCCGCGGAGACCCGGGCGCTGGCGGCGAGCGCGGACGCGACGCTGTTCGGCGCGGCGGGTGAGACGGCCGCCGACGTGATCCTCCCGCTCCGGCGGGCGGTCGACGCGTTCGCCAACGTCCGCCCGGCCCGCGCGTATCCCGGCGTCGATGCGCTCCAGCCCGAGACCGACCTGGTGTTCGTCCGCGAAAACACCGAAGGGGTGTACGCGGGCATCGAAAACGAGATCGCCGCGGGGGTGACGACGCTCACGCGGGTCGTCACGGCGGCTGCCTCGCGGCGGCTCGCCGACTTCGGGTTCGAGTACGCCGCCGAGGGGGGCTACGATGTGACGGTGGCCCACAAGGCGAACGTGATGGGGGTCACGGACGGCCAGTTCCTGGCCGCCGTGCGGGCCGTCGCCGACGAGCGCGGGGCCGCCCACGAGGAAGTGCTGATGGACGCGCTGGCGACCGACCTCGTGATGCACCCGGAAGATCACGGCGTCGTGATCTGTCCGAACCTCGCGGGCGACGTGCTCTCCGACCTCGCCGCCGGCCTCGTGGGCGGGTTGGGCTTGCTGCCGAGCGCGAACGTCGGTCCCGAGCGCGCGCTGTTCGAGCCCGTCCACGGGAGCGCGCCGGACATCGCCGGGGAGGGAACGGCGAACCCGGCGGCGACGATCCTGAGCGCGGCGATGCTGTTGGAGTACCTCGACCACGAGGAGGCAGCCGCCCGCGTTCGGGAAGCGGTGACGACGGTGCTCGCTGGCGGTCCGCGAACGCCCGACCTCGGCGGATCGGCGACGACCGAGGCGGTGACCGAGGCGGTGTTCGCGCGGCTGTAGCGGCCGGCGGCGCTGCGCTGGGGGAGCGCCCGTACCCGGGCGGCCGCGAGGCGGGGCGACCGCCGCAGTTAAGCGCCTCGCCGGCGTCCGATCGGCACGATGCCCGAGATCGAACTCGACGCGGAGACGGTAGAGCGCCTCGACCAGCTCCGGGTCGAAGACGAGAGCTACGACGAGATCGTCACCGAGCTGATGAACATCTACGAGACCGAGGAGCGGACGCTCTTTCGCGGCGGGAGCCCCTAACTGCGGCACGGGCTGGCGAACGGGGTCGGCCCCCGATTACTCCCGCGCCGCCGCACGGACCTCGGCCCAGCGTCCACGCTCTTCGAGGTGGCGCTGGAGCGTCTCGGCGTAGGCGTCGGCCAGTCGCTTCGCGGCTTCGAGCTCCTCCTCGTCGGGGCTGTCGTCCCCGCCGAGTCCGAGCGCTCCCCGGAGCGAGTCGAGGACGCCACTCCCGGGCCCGTCCCGGCCGCTCCTGCCACCGCCGGCCGCGCCCGCGCCGGCCCCCATCGCGCCCATCCCCTCGCGGACGTTCTCGAGCTCCGGAACGACGTGGGGCAGCTGCTCGGTGTCGGCAACGAGGCGGGCGCGCTCGTCGTCCTCGGGCTGCTCGATCTCCAGTTCGACGGCGGTCATCACCAGTCCCCACTCCTGGCGCGAGAAGCCCGAGTGCTCGACCCGCTCGGCGAACGCCTGGTCGACGGTCATCCGGTCGCCGACGATCATGTCGCGCCACTCGCGACTCATGGCCTTCCTCCGTGGGCCGTGGGTTATCGGCCTTTCGGCGACGGCGCGGAGCGGTGGATGGGACGGGGCCGATGCCCGTTGGCGGGCGTGGCGTCCCGTCCGCCCCGTCAACGCAGGGCTCGGGAGCACTCCCTGTCCCGCTGGAGCGAGTGCGATGGAGCGAGCGCTCGGCCGTTCGACGGCGGTCGTGACCGGCGGCGTGGCTCCGTGATCGTACAGAGGAGACAAAAGGCGGTGACGGTCGCAACGGGCATCTAGCCGCGCAGCACCGAACGACTGCCGGAGCACAGCTCGATCGCGTTCGCTCGCTTCGCCCGTGGGCTGAGCGCGGCGCGACCGGCCTTCCGTTCCGGTTTCACTCCCCGTCGGCGAACGGCGTCCGTTCGCGGACGTCGATATCGACGCCGCTCGCGTTCGTCTCGCCGAAGCCGGCGCTGAGGATGCGCGTCAGCGCGTCCTCGACGCGCTCGTCGGTCTCGGTGTAGACCTCGGGCTCGACCTCGATGACGAACCCGGTGGTGATGTTCGGCGCAGTGGGCAAGAAGAGCACGTCGCGACCGTCCTCGGTCCGCTTGCCGGTCTTGAACGCGGTCATCCGCAGGCCGTCCCACGTCTCGAGCTTGACGGGCGCTTGGAGCTCGCCGGTGCCCGCGACGGCGGTCTCGACCGCCATCTTCGAGGCGTTGTAGACCACCCGGAGCCCGGGCAGCTGGTTCATCACGTCGTCGACGGCCCGCTCGACCAGCGGGCCAGTGGCCGTCCGCATGAGATAACCCACGGCGAGCACGAGCAGCCCGAACACCGCGAGCGTGAGCGGCACGCGGAGCCAGCTCAGGTTGAACAGGCCGAAGAGGACGTAGTCGATGTCCTCGATCACCGGGAGGCCGGCGATGGCGTTGTAGATGACCGCGAGGACATAGAGCGTGACGATGAACGGGACGAGCACCACCAGCCCGCGTGCGGCGTCGCGCTTGAGGGTCATACGCGGTGACTATCCCGGACCCTAATCAGGGTTCGTGCTCGGTCGACCGAGCGATCCGCGGTCGCCGGTGTGGCCGCCGCGCCCGACCAGCCGTCATCCGTCCGTTCCTCTTTCCCTACCCCATCTCCCGTTGCCGTCCCTGGCCCTCCCCGTGTTCCATTCTTCGAGCGGCCTCAGCGCCCGAGGACGGCCCGGAGCGCGAAGGTGAGGTTCTCCCGGCGCTCGGCCACCCGCCGGTAGAAGTACGACAGCCATCGGCCGCCGTAGGGGACGTACTGGTCGACGTCGTACTCGTCGGCGAGTTCGTACTGGGCGTCCTCGCGCACGCCCATCAGCATCTGTATCTCGAAATCCGTGCCGTGCGCTTCGTGTCGTTCGATGGCGTGCTCGATCATCGCCGGGTCGTGGCTGCCGACGGCGATGCCGCCCTCGAAGCGCTCGAACGCGAGGTCGAGACAGTCGCGGTAGGCGTCGTCGACCCGTTCTCTCTCCTGATGAGCGAGTTCGGTGGGCTCGTCGTAGGCTCCCTTGACGAGGCGGATCTTCCCGGGGAGCTCGGCGAGCCGTTCGAGGTCGTCGGGGGTGCGCTTCAAGTTCGCCTGGACGCAGACCCCGACGCCGCCGTACTCGGCGACGCTGTCCTCGAAGGCGTCGAGCGTCGCATCGGTCGTCGTGTGATCCTCCATGTCGATCCAGACGAACCCCCCGCGGGCGGCCGCCCGTTCGACGACGGCCGCGAGGTTCTCACGGAACAGCGACTCGCCCGCGTCGAGCCCGAGCTGGGAGGGCTTGACCGAGACACGGGCGTCGAGCCCCGCGGCGGCGATGTCGTCGAGCAGCGCGCGGTAGGCGTCGCGGTCCTCGACGGCGGGGCCGGGGCGCTCGTAGTGTTCGCCGAGGCGATTACAGATGCAGCCGACGCCGCGCTCGTCGAGCCGACGCGCGCGTTCGAGCACCGCGGCGGGCGTCTCGCCGGCGACGAACCGGCGGGCGATCGGCGGGATCACGCCGGCAACTATTGCCGCCCGGGTGAAGACCGTTGTCATCGCGGTGACGGCGGCCGACTGTTGGACGGGTACCGGAGAGCAGAGCGGAGCGATCGTGCGCTCGCTCGGCCGCCTCTCTTTCCCTTCACTCTTCCTCCCGACCCTTCCGCTCGTTTCCGTCCATCGCTTTCCACCGCCGCCCACGTTCCGCGTCGCTGTAGGGTCGCGATGGTGGACGTTTAACCGAACCGGCCACGGACAGCGCTCATGGGCACGATCGCGGTCGTCGTCGCGGCGTTCTGGGCGATGCTCCCGGCGTACGTGCCGAACAATGCCGCGGTGCTCGCCGGCGGGGGGCGACCGATCGACGGCGGACGCACGTGGCGGGGACGACGGCTGCTCGGCGACGGGAAGACGTGGCGCGGGGCCACCGCAGGGGTCGTCAGTGGAACGGCGCTCGCGCTCGTGCAGGACGCGCTCGCAGCCCCCTTCTCCGGCACGATCGATCTCGTGCTGCCCGGGTTCCCGGTGGTGGCCGCGGTCGCGCTCCCGCTCGGGGCCGTCGCCGGTGACGTCGCCGCCTCCTTTCTCAAGCGCCGACTCGACCGCGAGCGCGGGGCGGTCGCACCGGGGCTCGACCAGCTCGACTTCGCCGTCGGCGCGCTCGCGTTCGCGGCGCTTGCCGCCCCCGCGTGGTTCGGGCGGGTGTTCTCGCCCCCGGCACTCCTCGCGGTCGTCGTCCTCACGCCGCTGCTCCACGTTGGGACCAACCTCGTCGCCTATCGCGCCGGACTGAAGGGCGAACCGTGGTGACCGCTCGCCGCTGGGGGACCTCCCGTCTCGATTCTCGCTCGTGCCCGCGGCACTCGCTCCACCGACCGGAGGCGAAAGGACGAAAGAGGCTGCGAACTCGCCATTTCACCGGTCCCCTCGCCCCGCGAGTGAGAGGAGCGTTCACGTTCTCCGAGGGCGTCCGCCCGGTTTCCGCCGGCAGTGTGGTGTCGGTCGACGACTCGGTGTCTCTCCCGGGTCGCCACCGCACGGATTGCTCGATGGATCAACGGTCGAACGCCGGCGACCGGTAGGGACGTATACCCGACGTCACGCCCACCCACGCCGGCACCGAACGGCGCATGACAACGCTCATTCCAGTCGGCCGGAACATCCGGACGTGATCTCCCTCGTCCTGCTCCGACACGGCGAGACGGACTGGAACGCTACACGCCGCCTCCAAGGGTGGGCTCCCGTTCCCCTGAACGAGCGCGGACGCGAGCAGGCCGCGGCCGCCGCCGAGCACCTCGCGGACGAGTACGACGTCGACCGGGTGCTCGCCTCCGACCTCCGCCGGACCCGGGAGACGGCACGACCCGTCTGTGCCGCCGTCGGACGCGAGGCGACCTTCGAGTTGGCGTGGCGCGAGCGCGACGTCGGCGTCTACCAGGGGCTCGACTACGACGACTTCCTCGACGGCTACCCGGAGTTCGACGTCGAGCAAAGCGGCATCGCGGCGGTCCGCGCCCGCCCCGAGGGCGGCGAGAGCGTCCTCGACCTGCGCGAGCGCGTGCTCGATCGCTGGAACGCGCTGCTCGATGCATCGGGCGCCGAGGAGACGGTGCTGGTCGTCACCCACGGCGGACCGATCTACACGATCTTCGACGCTGTTCGAGGACGGAGCGTCGTCGACTCCTTCCGGAGCGGCAAGCACCAGAAGAACTGTGCGATAAACGAGTTTCACTACGACTCGGAGACGGGGGCGATCGAGGTCGTGCGGGAAAACGAGACGGGCTACCGATGAGGGCTCGACAGCTACATTCCATCCGGAACCGGACCGGGCTGACCGCTCAGTCCAGTAGGCTCAAACATCCATCGCCCGAACACTGCTGTCGTCATGAATACCCGGGAGCTCGTCAGCTTTCTGGTCGTCACGGAGTTCGTCGTGATGGGCGGCGTGGCGATCCTGATCTTTGGGCTGGAGGGGACGGTGTGGGTCCTCCCGTTGCTAGTGTTGTTCGGAATAGTGTTGCTTTTCTATACTTTTGGGCGTCCTTAGCCCAGCATCTCCAATCGGTCAGAGATCACGTCCCCACTCCACTGAGTTCTCGATGGGCCTTCGAAGAGGTCACGCGTCGTCGGCAGGTTCGAGGCGGACCGGATGAGCGAGGCTCGGGGGACGAACTGCCGTATTATGGCGGGTAGCGATGGAGACTAAAACAGTTCTTTGAGTGTTCCCTAGCCATATATCGGCGAGCTCCGTCCTCCGAATATGCGACGCTCGAAAGTTGCTGCCACGGTCCTACTGGCCGTACTGGTTCTGGCGAGTGGGTGTATCGGTGGCGTGGACCAGCCGGGTGACGCGACGGCTCGTGGGACGACCGACGACGTGACCCCGCCGCGAACGCCGTCGCCGACCGACGGTTCCGATAGAACCAGTGATGGGAGTGCCATCGACGAGAACACGACGCTCACGCGAACCGAGCCGACCACCGGGACGACAGCGACGGACCCGATACCCGAGCGAATATCGACGGATTCGGGGATCGATACGAACGGAACCGATGTGACCGAGACCGACGCCGGACGCGCCGGCCGGGTCGAACTGACTGACCTCGATGTCTCGGCCGAGAGAACCGAACTGGGGCCGGTCGAGGACCTCATGATCGAGGCGACCGTCGGCGACGCCGCGGCCACGGACTCGCTCGGAACCGTCGTCGTCGAGTCCGGAGCGCTCGACCTGTCCGGCTTCGAGCCGCTCAGCGCGTCGGTGTTCGGAATCGACCGCGGCGGGAACATCAGCGGGGTCAACGATATGGGCGTCAGCACGGACGTGAGCATCAAGGCCTCGATCCAGGAGGTCGAAGCCACCGAGAACCGGGCGGTCGTTCGGGTCGCCAAAAATCCGGTGACAGGCAAGCGCTACGCTCTCCGGGCCGGCGACGAGATCGTGATGATCCTTAGTGCGGACGGTGATAGTGACGGCCGGCCGGACATCGCCCTCACGCGAACCCTCGAAGACGCCTCCGAAGTCGTGGACGCGATTGCTGTCGGCGAGCACGTTGAGACGGATGGACGGGTGCCGTCGGAAGAGCGGGAAACCGCTACCGAAGCGGTAGCTGAGGGGGCGACCATGATGACGGAACCCGCCGACCCGGCGGAACCGACCGAGCTGGAGGAGGGTCAAGAGCCCGCTGGGGGTCGGGTAACTACGGAGCTCGAAGCCGAAGTGATGAGCGAACCACCGACCGGCGCGACGGTTCTCGACGCCTCGAACGATCGGATCGAGGACGTCGAGCCGATCCAGCGGGTGCTGCGACAGGCCGTAGAGAACCGCACCGACAGGTGGCCCGGCGTGACGATCACGCTGGAAGCCGGGGGAAGCCGATCGGGTCGAAGAGGCCCTCGGTAGGTTCGAACGATATGAAAACGAGAGTGCGGGTGTATACGGGTACTTCGTCCGGTATCGCGGAACGCTCGTCAGAATCAACGTCGTCGGCGTGAAACAACAGTAAGCGATCAGCCGATCTCGCGCTCCTCGCCCTCCCAGTAGGGTTCGCGCAGCGCCTGCTTGTCGACCTTCCCGTAGGGCGTCGTCGGCAGGTTCGAGACGAGCTCCACCGACTTGGGCTTCTTGTAGTCCGCCAGCCGCCCGTCGGCGAACTCCTTGATCCCGTCCGCCGAGACGCCGCCCTCCTCCCGGGGCACGACGATGGCGGTGACGGCCTCGCCCCACTTCTCGTCGGGGACGCCGATGACCGCGACCTGTCCCACGTCGGGATGCTCGTCCAGCGCCTCCTCGACGTTGGTGCTGTAGACGTTCATCCCGCCGGTGATGATCATGTCGCTCTTCCGGTCGAGCAGCGAGACGTAGCCCGCCTCGTCGATCCGCCCGAGGTCGCCCGTCCGCAGCCAGCCGTCGTCGAGCGCCTCGTCGGTCTTCTCGGGCAGGTCGTGGTACTCCGTGAGCGTGTAGGGCGCGGCAACGGCGATCTCGCCCTCCTCGTTCACGCCGACTGGCTCACCGGTCCGGGGATCGACGATCCGCACGTCGGTCATCAGACACGACTGCCCCGCCGAGCTCAGCAGCTCCTCGCCCGGTCCGTCCCCGCTCCCGCTGTCGCCTTCGCTTCTGTCACCGCCACCATCGCCGTCGCCGTCGTTCCCGTCGCCGCCGCCCGCGACGGCCATCCGGTGTTCGGCCTTGCCCATGCTCGTGATGAGGTTCGGACACTCCGTCTGGCCGTAGAACTGGGCGAACACCGGGCCGAACGCCTCGATCCCCTCGCGGAGCCGGCCCGCCGTCATCGGCGCGGCCCCGTAGATCAGCGTTTCGAGCGACGACGTATCGGTCGTTTCGAGGGCCTCGTGGTCGAGGGTACGGTAGATCATCGTCGGGACCATGAACGTCCACGTGATTCCGTACTCGGCGATCTCGCTGAGCGCGAGCCCGGGATCGAAGCCAGACCTGACGTGACAGGTCGCCCCCGACAGCAGCGCCGCCCACAGGAACAGTCCCGCCGAGTGGGTCAGCGGCGTCATCAACAGGAGGGAATCCTCGCCCGTGATTTCGAGCTCCATGACGTGCGAGTAGGCGTTCATCGTCATCGCGCGGTGGGTGTGGATCACGCCCTTGGGCTTGCCCGTCGTCCCACCGGTATAGAAGTGGCCCGCGACGTCCGCCGGCGCGAGCGACACGTCGGGGGGCGCGTCCGGGTCGCCGCCCAGCTCGTCGGCGTCCGCGAACCCCTCGGGGAGGTCGCGGTCACCGGTCCCGATGGCGAGAAAGCGCTCCGCGGGGATCGCCTCACTGATGCCCGCCACGCGGTCGAGGAAGTACGGCCCCGCGACCACGGTTTCGGCCCCTGCGTCCGAGAGCATGTACTCGTACTCGTCGTTCGTCAGCATGCTGTTCAGCGGGAGCATCACCGCGCCGGCCTTGTTCAGTGCCAGCCCCATCACGACGAACTCGACCCGGTTGGCCATCAACAGCGCCACGCGGTCGCCGGGACCGATGTCCTGCTCGGCGAGCCCGTTGGCGATCGCGTTCGCCCGCCGGTCCAGCTCGCCGTAGGTGTACTCCGTGCCGTCGGTCTCGACCGCGACCCGGTGGCGGTACTTCCGGAGCGCCGTCTCGAACGCCCCCCGGAGCGTCGCGCCCTGCCACTCGCCGGCTCCGCCCTCGCCCGCGCCGCGGTGACCGCCGTCGCTCGCGCCCATCTACCGTGCCCCCTCCGTATCCTCCGTTCGGTCCACTTCGCTCTCGACATCGCGGCCGCCGTCGGTTTCGACCGCCTCCTCGCGGTCTGGCGCGGGCCGGCCGAGCCACCCCTCGTAGAAGGCGTCGATGTCGGGCTCGAAGGCGTGGAGCACGGGATAGCCCGCGGGCACGGCGTCGACGTCGAGCTGGGCGAAACAGCCCGGACAGAACCACTCCCGGAGCTGGAACGTCCAGTCGGAGTTCTGGCCCATCCCCTCGGGGTAGATCTCCCCGACTTCCTCCTCGTCCTCACGGACGCGGACTCGGGCGGACTCCTTCCAGTTCTCGTCGGCCGGGCAGAACTCGTGGCCGCACTCGCACTTGACGGCCCGACCCCCGTCGGTGCCGACGACGTAGAGCTTCTCGTTCAGCGGGACGAGAATCGGCTCGTCCCAGTCGACGCGCTCTTCGAGGATCGCCCGGGTGGTCTCGAAGCGCTGTGGGTCCTTCGGGTCCGGGAGCACGTCGTTTCGTAGCTCGCTCCACGGCAGCGTCCCGTCGATCAGCTTCGCGATCTGCTCGCGGTCGGTCCCCGACCGCCCCGCGCCGTCGGTGCCGGCCGCGTGGGTCGCGTCGCCCTCGCTCGCCTCGCCCTCGTCGACGCCGCCCGCGCCGCCCGCGCCGGCGTCGCTCATGGCCGGAACCCCTCCAGGTCCCAGAACTCACGGAAGAAGTCGGCCCACTCCGCGGACTGCTCGAACACCCCCGAGTACATCCACTCGACCGGATCGCTGTAATCGCCCTCCTGGAGCCGGTCGCGCTCTTGCTCGTAGAACTCCTCGAAGGGCACGCTCTCCTCGCGTCGGCGCTCGCGGATCTCCGCCTGGCGCTCCTCGGTGGCGTCCTCGTCGACGGTGAACTCTCGCTCGTCGGCGTCGTGCTCGCCGGCGACACCGTAGACGTTCTCGACGATCTCCGGGGTGAAGATGCCGTCCTCTATGTCCTCGATGAGCTTCTCGACGTCGCGGTCGAGCGGGTCACCCCAGCCCGGCCCGCCGCCCATCTTGTAGTGTAGCAGGTCGTAGTTGTCGAACTCCTCGGGCCAGAACAACCCGTGTTCGGTGCGGGTGATCTCGCCGTCGATCCGCTCCTCGAAGCTCCCCGGCGGCGAGTCACCGACGGGATAGGGCTCTTCGTTCACCGTTCGACTCGCCAGATCGGTGTCGTGAGCGCGCACGGAGTAGCGCGTCGCACCCGGGTAGCCCCCGGACATCCCGGAGGTGTCGAACGCGCAGTTGGGCTGGGCGAGGTTGTACAGCGAGACGTCCTCGCTGCCCATGAGGGTGTAGACGCCCTCCCAGCCCGAGCCACCCCGGTACTTCCCGTGGCCCGCGGTGTTCGGTTTCACGCTGCGGGCCAGCTGCATGAGCCCCCACTGGACCTCCTCCCACTCCTCGACGTCTCCCAGATCGCTTTCGGGGTTCCACATCGCGTAGCCGTAGTCGAGGCCGTCGCCCACGGCGCTCGCGCCCAGCCCCTGACACGAGAGCTCGAAGGGACCGACGGGGAAGTAATCGCCCACCGCGTCGGGGATCGTCTCGGCGAACGACTTCATCAGCCGCCCCCCGCCCTGCACCGCGTCGGAGGTGTTGCTGTAGCCCGTCACGACCTCCTCGCGGAAGCCGCGCGCGAAAAAGGCCCGCGAGAGATTCGTCCAGACGGACTGGTAGGTCGGGATGATCGTCCCCCACGCGGTGTGGTAGGACAGGCCCGGGTCCTGGGGGTTCGTCACCGAGCCCTCGGGGAAGTGGGTGTCGACCGCGAAGTAGGAGCCGTCGTTGACCTTCCCGTCGTGGAGCAGACACTGGGTCATCGACACCCAGAGGCCGCCCTCCATCGAGCCCTCCGCGGCGTTGAACGAGTGTGGCCCCGGCGGGCTCGCACCCTCCATGTCGAGCGCGAGCCCGCCGTCGGCGTCGACCTCGATCTCGACGGGGAGGTGGTTGAGCATGTCCTGCTGGGAGCCGGGCTGCCACGCCTCCTCCTCGAATGGGGCGTCGGCGAAGCTCACCTCCCGATACGTCCCGGGGAAGAGTCGCTCCTCGACGCGGGAGTTCAGCGTGCGCTGGCCCTCCTCGACGGCCTCGTACATGAACTGCTTGAACGACTCGATGCCGGCGTCGTCGATCATGCCGTGCACCGCATCCCGGATCAGGTGACAGCCCGCGAGCCGACATTTCTCGTCGAGATCCCAGTACATCGGCGTGCGCGTCCCGCGCTCGCCCCGTTCCTTCCAGTCCTGGTAGAGGCGATCGTTCTCGCCGATCTTCTCGCAGGTGGCGTACAGGCCGTCCTCGTGGCGATTCGTCGAGGCGACCTGGTCGTGGCCCCGCGTCATCCCCCCGATGTCGATCTCGTGGGTGACGCCGTCGGCCCACGCGACGAGCTCGCCGTCGTGGAAGATCGGCACGAAGGTGTGGACGTCGGTGGTGTGAACGTTGCCGAGGTCGTTGTCGTTGTTACAGAAGACGTCGCCCGGCTGGATGGTCCGATCGTGCTCGTAGTCCTCCTCGATCATGTACTTGATCGCCATGCTCCCGGTGTGGACGTGGACGATGATGCCCGTCGAGACGGCGACGCAGTCGCCCTCGGGGGTGTAGACCTGGAAGCACAGCTCGCCGATCTCACGGACGATCGGTGAGGCGGAGACGTGTAGCGCGGTCTCGCGGGCGGAGACGAGCGCCCCGCGCAGCCGGGAGAACAGCTGCTCGTACTCGAAGCGGTCGTTCTCCTTCATCGAGAGCTCGTCGAGCCCGCGGTAGTGGCCCGTCTCTTCCAGTTGAGACTCGCTCTCGTCGAGCATCTCCTGGAGCGTCGCGCCGTCCCAGCCGATGGGGGGTTCCACGCTCTCGGCCTCGGCCCGCTTTTGATCGGAGACGTCGAGGCCGGCGTCCGACGTGGCGGGATCCGCCTCGGCGTTCGGTACGTCCGGTTCGTCGTCGCGTCGTTCCTGTTGGCTCATGTGGTGGTCCTCGCCGCGTCCGTCCGGCTCGCTGTCCGTTCTTCCCGGCTCGCGGTCCGATCGCCCGGCTCCTCGCCCGGATTCGGGCTCACCGGTCTGCCTCCTGGAGGTGGTAGATGCGGTGCTCGTCGAGCGGGGCCGTATAGCCCGGCGGGACGAGCATCGTCGTCGCCGGTGCCTCGACGACGGCCGGGCCGTCGACGCGGTTGCCGGGGACGAGCGCCTCCATGTCCCACAGCGCCGCGTCGTGCCAGTCGCCCGCCCAGTAGATCGGGCGCTCGCCACGGCTCGCGTCCTCGGGCGGCGTCGCTCTCCCCGTCTCCTCCTGTGGGAGCGACGGCTTCGGCGAGGGCGCGACGCCCGTCCCGACGGCCATCGTGACCTGGTAGCCGTTCTCCTTGGAACGAGCGGCGCGCTTGAATACGCGCCCGAACTCCTCCTCGAACTTCTCGATGATGGCCTCGAGGTCCTCGACGTCGAGTTCGCCGTCCCAGACGCCCTCCGGAACTCTGACTTCGAGGTCGTCGAGCATCCCCGTGTACTGAGCGCGGATCGCGGGCCGGAACTCCATCTCCGCGGGATCGATGCCGTCGCGCTCGAAGGCGTCGGCCGCCTGCTCGCGCAGGCCCCGGAAGACTTCCGTGAGCCGGTCGGCCACCTCGCTCGCGTTGCTCCGATCGGGCTGGAGGATGACGTCGAGCGAGCGGTCGTAGCGGTAGGCGTCGTCGGCACACGCACAGCCAAACGCCGAGAACGCCGCGGCCCAGTCCGGCACCAGCACGTCCTTGAAATCGAGCGGGGCGGTGTAGCCCGCCGCGTGGAGTGGCCCGCCGCCACCGTAGGAGACTAGGTGATAGTTCTCCGGGCTGTATCCGAGCCCGAGCACCATCGAGCGGAGCTCGTTGGCCATGTCGCGCTCGACGACGTCGAGCACGCCGCGGGCGGTCTCGTGGAGGTCCTCGCCGAGCGGGCCGGCGACCTGCTCTTCGAGGACCGCCTCGGCACGGTCGAGGTCGAGCGGGATGTCCCCTCCCAAGAACCGATCGGGGTTCAGGTAGCCCAACACCGCGGTGCAGTCCGTCACCGTGGGGGTTTCGAGCCCGGACTCCTCGTTTGCGACGCCGACGAGGTAGCCCGCGCTGTCGGGCCCCACCTCCAGTCGATCCGAGGCGGGATCGACCCGGACGTAACTGCCCGTCCCGCTTCCGATCGAATCGAGCGCGGTCATCGGGATGTTCACGAGAAACTGGGCGAGGCTCTGGTCCCACCGCGTGGGGTAGTGACCCTCGGTGATGAGGCTCACGTCGAAGCTCGTGCCGCCCACGTCGGAACAGACCAGGTTCGAGAGCCCGAGCTCCTCGGCGAGGTACTCCGCGCCGAAGACCCCGCCGATCGGCCCCGAGAGCATCGTCTCGGCCAGCCAGTCGTGGTCGGGCGAGACCGTCCCGCCCGACGAGGAGAGCACCCGGAAGGGGGCCTCGGCCCCGCGGTCCTCGAAGGCGTCCCGGATGCCGTAGAGCTGCTCGCGCGAGGGCTCGACCGCGTAGGCTTCGAGGACGAGCGTGTTCAGCCGCGGCGTCTCGCCCTTGACCGGGTTCTGCTCGGCCGAGAGCCAGACGGGGACGTCGACGCCTCGTTCCTCCATGACCTCCGTGGCGATCTCGCGGACCCGTGTCTCCTGACTGGGGTTCGCGTAGGAGTAGATGAGACAGACACAGATGACGCGCACGTCCTGGTCGAGCAGGTCGTGAACCGCCTCCCGAACCTCCTCCTCGTAGAGGCCGATGACGTCGATGCCCTGCATGTTCGTCCGTCCCCGTACCCCGCGGATGTTCTCGCGGGGGACGATCGGCTCGGGGTGTTCGTGCTCGCGGGCGTGGAGCCGGCCGGCGTAGGAGAGGTCGGCCCACGACTGGATCCCCCGGCCCATCCGGTGGCTGTCCTCGAAGCCTCGGTTGGTGATCACGCCGATGTCCCCGTGACCCTCGCGTTCGAGCAGCCGGTTGAGCATCGCCGTCCCGGAGTAGACGATGCCCGCGAGCGACTCGCTGCCCGTGTCGACGCCGGCGTCCCACCGTTCGAGGGCGTCGCCGAACGATCCGATCACGCCCTCCGATTCGTCCTCCGGCGTGGTCTGGGCCTTCCCGACGGTGTAGTTCGCCTGCCTGTCGACGACGAACGCGTCGGTCATCGTCCCGCCCGTGTCGAGCGCGAGCAGCTCGGGATCGTGGCCGGCCCGCTTCGAGCTCATCGGCAGCCCCTCCTACGGTGTTCTCTCCCCCTCGCCGTCGCCCCGCCACCGGGACCGGCGGCCAGTGCGGTTCGTGCTCTTTGGGTCGCGCTCCCCGCGTCCGAGTCGGGGGCACGTCCTTCCGCCGTGCCCTCGATAGCGGGGGCGAGGAGGCCCAGCTCTGCCGGCTTCTCAGTCGGCGACCGAGTGTGTACTCTCATGGCTGGTTCGGATCGGCCGCCCCTCCGTTCGTGTTCCGTGTGAATCCATGTCGCTGCACGAGCTACCATGGCGCCCGATTTCCGAAAACGTTTTGTCCGATCATGATCGGCTACTTTTATGCTACTCCCGCCCGTGGAGCTTCCCGCCCCGGCGCGAAGCCACCGACCCGGCGCCCAGCGGACCGGCCCGGGGCGGGTCGCTCCCGCCGTCGTGCGAACGGAGCGGGGCAGCGATGAGATGGGACTGGATACCGCTCTCGCCGACTCACGGGAAAACGTCTCCCGCGGCCCGGGCCGGGGCCGTGACGTCGACGCCCGATGACGACAGAGCACGCGCAGGTCAAACGCCTCCGGCTCAAGACGACCCCACGACGGGAGCGGTTTCATCCCATCGAACGGCCCTTCGCGGTGGCCGAGGACGTGCGACGCGAAGCAGTCCTCGACATCCGGCTCGTCGATTCCCGGACGGCCATCGTACTCTACCTGTGCAGCGGCGATCCCGCCGCCGTACGGCGAGCCTACGGGAGCGAGGCGGTCGAGGAATGGGCGCACAGCTACCAGCTGTTCGGGCACGGCGACGACGTGCTGGGATACATCCAGTTCGAGCTGAACGACGTCATTCGCGGCTGGCTGGAGCTACAGCGCGAACACAGGATACTCTACAGGCATCCGACGGCGTACACCCGGGACGGCGGCGCGTCGCTGACGCTGATCGGCGAAACGGAGGGGTTACAGAACGCCGTCGAGTCCCTCGGGGACTGGGTCGACGTCACCGTCATGCAGGTCGGCGAGTACTGGGCGGGCGAGGAGCGGCTGTTCCACCTGCTCACCGAGCGCCAACGCGAGACGCTGCGGGCCGCGATCGAGGCGGGCTACTACGAGTCGCCCCGTCAGGCGACCCACGACGACGTCGCGGCGGCGCTCGATCGAACCACCGCGACGGTCGCCGAACACCTGCAGAAAGTCGAGTCGACCGTCCTCCACGAGATCCTGCCGGGGTGAGCCATCCCGGCCATCGGTCGCCATCGCCGGGCAGTGCGACGACGCTCATCGCCGACGGGACGGTCGTCTCCCGGCTGCGTGCGTCGTGAGTGGCGATAGGGGGAAGGAGAACGAAAGAGAGATCGAGGGAGAGAGAAGGGAGAAGGGAAAAGCTCCGGACGCTCACTCGGCCGTCGGGTGCTCGGCGTCGAGCAGGTCGGCCGCATCCGCGTTCGGGTCCCTGTCGTCGTCCGCGCTGGCTTCGGCGTCGCGTCCGTCCCCGCTACCGGGGCTTACGCTGCCGGTACGGTAGCCGTGCAGATCGAGGGTGACGTGCTCGAAGCCCAGATCGGCGAGGTGCTCGCGGGCCGCGCGGGCGAACGCGGGATCGAGCGCGGCTTCCAGTTCGTCGGGCGCGACCTCGATGCGCGCGAGGCCGTCGTGGTCGCGCACGCGAAAGCCCTCGAAGCCCCACGTCCGGAGCAGGGTTTCGGCCCTCTCGACCCGGGTGAGTCGTTCCTCGGTTACGTCGAGTCCCGTGGGGATGCGCGAGGAGAGACACGCCATCGCGGGCTTTTCCGCGACCGAGAGGTCGTAGCGGCGGGCGATCTCGCGTACCTCCTCCTTGTCGATGCCGTGCTCCAGGAGGGGCGAGTAGGCGTCGAGCTCGGCGACCGCGCGCAGGCCCGGCCGGTGGCCCGCGCCCGGATCGTCGGCGTTCGTCCCGTCACAGACGGTCTCGATCCCCAGCTCCCGGGCCGTGTCGAACATCGCCCCGAGGCGCATCGTCCGGCAGTGATAGCACCGGTCGGCGTCGTTGGCGACGAATTGCTCACTACTGAGCTCGGAGAACTCGACGACCTCGTGACGGACGCCGATCTCCTCGGCGACCCGCGTCGCGTCCGCGAGCTCGGCCTCCGGGAGGGTCTCGCTCTTGGCCGTGCAGGCCACCGCGCGCTCGCCGAGCGCCTCGCTTGCGAGGGCGGCGACGACGCTCGAATCCACGCCGCCGGAGAAGGCGACCAGCACGCCGTCGCGCTCGGCGAGGTCCGCACGCGCGGCAGCCAGCTTTGCTTCGACCGTGGGTTCGTCGGCGCTCGTAGCCGACGTCTCGGCTGCGGTCATGCTACGGGGTCGTCCGTCCGCGGGCAAAAGCCCGTTGTCCCCGGTATCGCACGGGCCATGAGACAGAGCCGTGACAGAGCGCTGGGAAGTCCGGTCCTGAGAGACGGGAGCGCGATCTTCGAGTCCCGGACGGAACGAGACGACCGCGAGTTCCGGGCCGAGCGAAGCGACGACGACCGCGAGGGCCGATACGCACGAGAGACCGCACCGCCCCGCTGCCGCGCCGCCCGCTGCCACACCGCGAGCGCGCGCCGACTGCGCCTCCTCCCGCGACCGCACCTCCGCTCCGTGATCGCCCGCCCGTGACTGCCACACCTGAACGTGCTTCCGGTCGGTGCTCGCCTTCCTCCTATTCACTCGCCGAATAGCTCGCGGCGGTGATCGTCGCGAAAGCGCCCGTCGGGGCCCCTCGTTCGCGGCCTCGCTCACGGCCCGGAACGCCGCCTCGCATCCTTCGAGTGGTACGCCGTGTTCCGTCTCCCCGAAGCGCACGCTTCGGCGGATGGGGAAGACCTCGCGGCCCGGGACCGACGCGTCCGGCCCGATGAGCCACGTCGCTGGCGTACACCAGTCTACCGGCCCACGAAGTCCGGCTCGTCGTCCCCGAGAAACGCGCTGAGGCCCCGAGCGTAGTCCTCAGTCCGGGCCGCATCCGCAATCGACTCGGTCTCGGCTGCGAGCTGTTCTTCGATGCTTTTGTTAAAACTTTCCGTCAAGAGTTGCTTCGTGACACCCATTGCATGGGTCGGACCAGCCGCGAGTTGGTGTGCCAGTTCGTCGAGTCTGTGGTCGAACTCCTCGCTGGAGACGATCTCGTTGGCTAGACCGAGATCAACCGCCTCTTCGGGGCCGATCGGCTCGTCCAACAGCGTGATCTCCTTCGCCTTCCGGAGCCCGACGAGTCGCGGGAGCCAGAAGGTGGACCCGCCATCACCTGTCATCCCGATGTTAGGGTAAGCGTAGTTCAGCCGCGCCTCGTCGCTGACGAGCACCAGATCCGGCATGATGGCAAGGCTGAATCCCGCCCCAGCCGCCACGCCGTCGATCCCTCCAACAATGGGTGTTTCCGCCGTATGGAACTGGACGATAGCTTCGTGGAGTCGACCAGCCAACCGTCGAAGCGTCAGCGCGTCCCTCTCGTCCGCGTCAAGTGGGCTCAAGTCGGCACCGGTGCCGTAGAAATCGCCCTCGTGAGTGAAGACGACGCATCTTGCGTTCGGGTCCTCGCTGACGTCGGTGGCAAGCGAGATGAACTCGTTGGCCATCTCCAAGTGGAGTGCGTTGCGGCCCGCGGAACTGTTGAACACGACCCGGATGATGCCATCCGAACGGGTGACGTCGAAGTTTTCGTACTCTGTTTGAGGCATGGTGGCTGGTGATCCGATTATATCCGGCTATCCGATCCGGAAGCGAACGAATTAAATCTATCGATGCTGTCAACTGTAGCGTTAACACACGGGATGGATGGGAAGGCCGTGCGGAGCGCACAGCCGTGTGTGATGGACGAGGGTGGAAGCGGCAAGGTAGACGGCTCGAAACGGTCACAGACACGCTCCCGAGCGACGGCGCTCGCAGAGTTTTCGGGGCGTCTCCGCCTCGAATTTCACGACACACCGTTCGTCCTCGTCCCCGATTCCACGACGGTCGCGGGTATCGGAGGTCGTGAGGCGCGCGCCTGCACGGGTTCTACCGGCGCGAGGGCGACGTCGACTTCCGAGAGGACGTGGCGGGGTCGGGCAGCGATGGGTGACCGCGCTCGTCCGTCCGACCCCGTTCTGCCGTCGCGAGCGTCGGCGGTCCAGCCGGGCGGGCTTGTCATCGACGGCACCGGATACAGTGCCTGCCCGAGCGACGGTGTGGCTGTCATGAACGACGGTTCTCACGACGTCGATTCGGGCATGTCGGTACTCGACGACGCCGGCGAGGAGGTCGGGACGGTCGCGACGGTCGAGGGCGACACCGCCTACGTCGACCTCGATCCCGGGCTCGCCGACGAAGTGAAATCGGGTCTCGGTTTCGGCGACACGGACGAGGACACCTACGCGCTCCGCGACGAGATGGTCGACACCGTCGACGACGACGTCCACCTCCACGGCGAGCACTGACTCGACCGCGGTCGGGACTCGGCGCAGCCGGCCGGTCGCGTTCGTCGGGACGACCGACGCGGCCACTGCCAGCGCTGATGGCCAGCGCTAATGGACAGCGCCAGCGCTTTCACGCCGGCCGCCGTGGCGTCGTCATGGAGACGGTTTCCGTCGAGGAGGTGGAATCGTACGCGGGCCCCGCGGCGGTCAAGCGTCCCCTCTCGAAGGCGCTCGGCGCTTCGGAGCTGAACTTGAACTACTACGAGCTCGAGCCGGGCGAGAGCTTCGCGTTCGGCTACCACGCCCACACCGACCAGGAGGAGGTCTTCTACGTCCGTTCGGGGCGGGTCACCTTCGAGACCGAAGCGGGCGACGTGGCCGTCGACGCCGGCGAGGCCGTCCGGTTCGCGCCCGGGGAGTACCAGCGGGGGACCAACGAGGGCTCCGAGCGCGTCGTCGCGCTGGCGTTCGGCGCACCGCAGGCGGCCGGCGAAACCGAGATCCTGCGCGCGTGCCCGAACTGTGACGAGCGCACCGCCCAGCGGATCGAGCGCGCGGAGGAGGGTGAGGAGGGCAAAGACGGCGGCGACGACGGCGACACCCTCGTGACGCTGTGTGTCGACTGCGACGCGGAGACGGGGTGGTTCGCGTGAGCGACCCCGCCGGTGGTCCGACGGCCGACCGCCCCACGCTCGTCTACGACGACGACTGCGGGTTCTGTACGTGGTGTGCGGAGTGGGCCGTCTCCCACGGCGAGTTCGAGCCGATCGGTTTCTCGGCACTCACCGACACACAGCGCGAACGCCTCCCTCCCGACTACGAGGAGTGTGTCCACCTGTTCGCCGACGGTCGGGTGTACTCCTGTGGACGGGCCACCGAGGAGGTGCTGGCGCGTTCGGATGCCGTTCCGGGGGAGCTGTTCGACTTCCTCGGGCAGTTCGACGACTACGGGCGCTTCCGCGAAACCCTCTACCGCTGGGGTGCGGATCGCCGGGACTGGTTGGGGGTAGTGCTCAGCGCCGATTCGCCCGTGTCGCGCCGGGAGTGAAGCCCGGCGCTCTCGCTGCCGTGGTCGCCCGCCTGTCGGCTCACGAGAACGCCGGGATCCCGGTCAGGTCGTGGCCGAGGATCAGCGAGTGGATGTCGTGGGTGCCCTCGTAGGTGTAGACGGTCTCCATGTTCGCCATGTGGCGCATCGGCGAGTAATCGAGGCTGATGCCGTTGCCGCCGAGCATCTCCCGGGCCACCCGCGACTGGTTGCGGGCCATCCGGACGTTGTTCCGTTTGGCCATCGAGACCTGCTGGGGGCGCAACTCGCCCCGTTCTTTCAGTTCCGCGAGCCGGTGGGCGAGCAGCTGGCTCGTCGTGATTTCGGACGCCATCTCGGCGAGCTTGCCCTGCTGGAGCTGGAACCCTCCAATAGGTCGGTCGAACTGCTCGCGGTCGGTCGCATAGTCGCGGGCGGTTTCGAAGCAGTCCCTGGCCGCGCCGACCGCGCCCCACGCGATGCCGAAGCGGGCCTGCGTGAGACACGAGAGCGGTCCCTTCATGCCCTCGACGCCGGGGAGAACGTTCGCCTCGGGGACGTGGACGTCGCTCAGGCCGATCTCCCCCGTCACGGAGGCACGCATCGAGAGCTTCCCGTCGATCCCGTTGGTCGAGATGCCATCGCGGTCGGTCTCGACGAGAAAGCCCCGCACCGGATCGTCGGGCGCGGACAGGTCGCGCGCCCACACCACGGCGACGTCCGCGATCGGCGCGTTGGTGATCCACGTCTTCGAGCCGTTGAGTACGTAGCCCTCGCCCGTGTCCGCACCGTTTGCGGCCTCCGCGCGGGTCTCCATCCCCGAGGGGTTCGAGCCGTGGTCGGGCTCGGTGAGCCCGAAACAGCCCACCGCCTCACCCGCCCCCAGCTCCGCCAGCCAGCGGTCCTTCTGGGCGTCGGAGCCGTAGGCGAAGATCGGGTACATCACCAGCGCGCCCTGGACGCTCGCCATCGACCGGATTCCCGAGTCGCCGGCCTCCAGTTCCTGCATCAGGAGTCCGTAGGCGGTCTCGGAGACGCCCGGCAGTCCGTAGCTATCGAGGTTCGGCGCGTAGAAGCCCAGCTCGCCCATCGCCTCGACGAGCTCGGTAGGGAAGGTGCCGTCCTCGAAGTGGGACCCGATGTCGGGTTTCACCCGGTCGTCGACGAACTCGCGGGCCGTGTCCCGGATCATCCGCTCTTCCTCGCCGAGGTCGGCCTCGAGTCCCACGTAGTCGAGCATGCCATCGCGTGGGGCCGCGCGGGCAAAAAAAGCTCGCTCATCGAATCGAGCGACGAGGTGTAGCGAGCGCACGGGCGACCGGGCGGACCGACAGCGTTTTTCGCTCGCCGGCCGCCCCCGGACGTGTGAGCGAGCTCCGCGGGCCGATCGTCGACGTGGGCGGATCGCGGACCGTCGATACCCGGCACGGCGAGCGCGACCTCGCGGAGCTCTCGGTCCGACCGGAGCGCGGTGGGGCCCCGCCGGTCCGGGTGACCCTCTGGGGGAACTGGGCCGAGACCGCCGACTACGCCGAGCCGGGCATGGAGCTCTCGGTCACGAACCCCGACGAGGGCAAGTACCGCGGCGAGCCCCGATACTCGACCACGGGAGACTCGCGGGTGGTGCTCGAACCGGGCTATCTGGCGAACGTCACCGACGTGCGCTCGTGGGTGCAGTGCCCCCGGATGCACTACCTGAACAAGCTCTCCGGGACGCCACTGAACTACCCCGTGGTGAAGGGGACGATCGTTCACGAGGTCTTCTCCGATCTGCTCCGCGGTCGCGCGGTCGAATCGGCAGTCGCCGAGCGCGTCGCCGACGCCGGACTCGACCTCGGGCTGCTCGAGCGCGACGCCGCGGCGGTCGAGGCGGACGTGCGCGACCACGCCCGCGCCATCGACGGCTGGCTCAGCCAGGGCAGGTTGGGCGTCGACGACGACTGGCGAAGCGAACAGACCCTGATCGGCGATCGCTACGGGCTCAAAGGACGGGCCGACGCCGTCCGCCGGGGGACCCCCGTCGAGCTCAAGACGGGCAAGAACACGAACCGCGAGCCCCGCTTCCAGGACAAAGTGCAGGTGGCGTGCTACGCGCTCCTGCTCGGCGACCGCGAGGGATCGAAGACGCCCGACACCGGCACCCTCCTGTATACCAAAAACGCCACGCTCGACCGGGAGGAGGCGTCGGGCGATCTCTCGCCGGCAAAGGAGTTCTCGATCGGGTCGGGACTCCTGAATTTCGTGCTCAGAAAGCGCAACGAGCTCGCCGCGATGGAGTACGGGCTGGGCGTGCCGACGGGATACGAGGCCGACGCAGTGTGTGAATACTGCTTCGAGCAGGACACGTGCATGGTGGTCTCGGGCCGGCTCGATCAGGAGTCGAAGGCCGGGCGGATCGGGCAGACACTCCCCGAGGGAGAACGGGCGTACTTCGAGCGAATGTACGGGTTCGCCGAGCGCGAGCGCCGGGCGACCCACGGCGAATACGCGAAGCTGTGGACCCAGAGTCCCGCCGAACGCGCCGAGGCGGACCGGGCGCTGATCGACCTCGAACCCGCAGGAAAAAGAGAGGTCGACGGCCGGTGGGAGCTCCGGGCACGGTGTAAGGACCCGGTCTCGAAGCTTCGCGCGGGCGACGTCTGTCTGGCGAGCGACGGCGACCCGGTTGGAGGGACTGCCGAACTCGCCCGGATCGTCGAGCTCGGCGCGGAGGTGGTCGTCACGACAGACGAGCCCGTCGAGCTCCGCCGGCTCGACGTCTACCCCTCGGACTGGAGCAGCGACCGGCTGCTCACGGCGCTGCACGACGCGGTGCTGGCGGGCGACGAGCGGCGAAAGGACGTGCTGTTCGGCCGGCGCGAACCCGCGTTCCGGGGCGTCGATGCAGGAGCGAGTGGGGAAGCAGGGACCGACGGGGCGACCGAGAAGGGGTTCGTGCCGAACAACGCGGCGCAAGACCGCGCGGTCGAGCTGGCCGTCGGCGCGGCGGACTGTGCGCTGATCCACGGGCCGCCGGGCACCGGCAAGACCTACACCATCGCCCGAACCGTGCGCGCATTGGTCGCCCGCGGCGAGCGCGTCCTGCTGTCGGCCTTTACCAATCGCGCGGTCGACAACGCGCTCGAAGCGCTCCGCGAACAGGGGTACGAAAACTTCGTCCGCGTGGGCACCGAGCACGGCGTGCGCGCGGACATGCAGGACCACCGGCTGGAGACGAGGGGCGACCCCGCGGCGCGGGCGGCCGAGCTCCGGGAGGCCTCGGTGGTGGCGGCCACGACGGCGAGCTGTGGCTCGCGGGTCATGCGCGAGGGCGAGTTCGACGTCGCGCTGGTCGACGAGGCCGCCCAGCTGACCGAGCCGGCGACGCTCGCCGCGACGAACCTCGCCGACCGGTTCGTTCTCGTCGGCGACCACCAGCAGCTCCCCCCGGTCGTACAGGGTGAGACCGACACCCTCCCCACCGGAGTGTCGACGACCGACGGGGCCACCGACGCCGACCCGGCCGGCGCGACCGGTGCGACCGGCGCGAGGGTCGACGCGAGCGCAACCGACGGGACTGACGAACCGGCGACCGACGGCGGCACAGCCAGCGGCAGTACGACCGAGGGCAGTACAACCGGTGGCGGCACGACCGACACTGGAGAGGCGGCGGGGACCGGGGCCGGGACGGCGGGGGACGGCGAGCCGGCCCCCGGGGAGTGGCCGCCGACGGACTTCTCGCGCTCGCTGTTCGAGCGGCTGATCGAGACCTATCCCGACGCGAGCGTAATGCTCGACGCACAGTACCGGATGGCCCAGCGAATCCAGGCGTTTTCCTCGCGCGAGTTCTACGACGGCGGGCTGCGGCCCGCCTCCGGCGCGGTGGCGAGCCGGCGGATCGACGACCTCCCGGGCGTGTCGCTCGACGCCCTTCCGTCCCATCTCCGCGAGCAGGTCGCGTTCGTCGATCCCGGCGGGACCGCCGTAGGCCACACCAACCCCGCCGAGATCGAGGCAGTGGTGGAGGTCGTGGCGGCGTTCGCCGAGGGGGGCATCGACCGCGAGGACATCGGCATCATCGCGCCCTTCCGGGCACAGGCCGCAGCGATCCGCCGGCGGCTCGACGGGGTGGCCGTCGACACGGTCGACCGCTTCCAGGGCTCGGCGAAGGAGGTGATCGTGGTCTCCTTTGTCGCCACGGGCGAACTCGACTCGCCGATCTTCGAGGACCACAGGCGAGTGAACGTCGCGCTCACCCGGGCGAAGCGGGCGCTCGTACTCGTCGGCGACGCCGCGACCCTCGAAAGCGACGAGCGCTACGCGCGACTGGTCGCGTGGGCGCGCTGAGAGAGGGGAGACGGAAAGAGGAAAGCCGGCGACGGGACGGGCAGCGCGGCGACGGCGACTCGCGGAACGCTCGATTTCGGTCCCAGTAAGTGTCATCGGCGGGAGCCTCCCGTCGTAGACGACCGTGGAGCCGTGACGAAACGTTCAGGGCCGATCGCCGCCGACGGCGGGCGTGGCCTACCGGAACCTCCTGTCGTTCGTGCTCCTCGCCGCTGTCTGGGGATCGGCGTTCGTCGGCATCAAGGCCGGACTCGACTTCTTCCCGCCCGTCCTGTTCGCTGCGTTCCGCTTCGACGTCGCTTCGGTCCTCATGCTCGGCTACGCGGCCTACGCGGCCGACCGCTTCCGTCCCCGCACGGCGGGCGAGTGGTGGCTGGTCGCGGTCGGCTCGGTCTTTCTGATCGCCGGCTATCACGCCCTGCTGTTCGTCGGCGAGCAGGGCACGACCAGTGCGGCCGCCGCCGTCATCGTGAGCCTCTCGCCCGTGTTGACGACGGCGTTCGCGCGCGGACTGCTGCCCGACGAACGTCTCACCCTCGCCGGTCTCGTCGGGATGGCGCTCGGGTTCGTCGGCGTGGTCGTCCTCGCCCAGCCCGATTTCGAGAACCTGCTCGCCGGCGACCTCCTCGCCGAGGGGCTCGTCCTCGCGGCGGCGGTCGCGTTCGCGCTGGGGAGCGTCCTCACGCGCCGGAGCGAGTCCCGCCTCCCAGTCGAAACGCTCGAAGCGTGGTCGATGCTCGGCGGCGCGCTCTGGCTGCACGCCGGGAGCCTCGCCATCGGGGAGTCGCCGGCAGCCGTCCGGTGGACGGCCGAGGCCGCCGGGGCGCTCGCCTACCTCGCGGTCGTCCCGAGCGCGGTCGGCTTCCTGCTCTATTTCTACCTGCTCGACCGGCTCGGTCCCGTCGAGATCAACCTCGTCTCCTATGTCGCGCCGATCTTCGCGGCGCTCATCGGCTTCGCCCTCCTCGGCGAGGTCGTCGACGCCGCGACCGTCGTGGGCTTTGCGATCGTCTGCTCCGGGTTCGCCCTGCTCAAACATCGGGCGATCGCGGCCGAGTGGCCCCACATCCGGGCGGTGCTCGGTGGCTCCGGGCGATAGGAGGGCTTCGAGTGCAGGGCGGCGGTCCGCGGTGGTGGCGCGGTCCGGAGTCACGCCGGTCCGGTACGAGCACGGCACTCGGCGACGGCACGGCGCTCACAACAGACCGGATCGAACCGAGATCGCCGTTTCGATCAGCCGAGGGCCGTCACCGCGACGCGGTGGGTGCCCCGGGGTCCGTCGAGTTCGACGGCGTCGACGATCCGCCCGGCGACGGTCGCGCGCCACCGCTCGACCGCCGCCGCGTGGCGCTCGCGGTGGGCCTCGATCGAATAGGCGGTGTCGGTCGCGGCCCGGAGGCGGTCCGCGGTGTCGTCCGGCGTGGGGTACTCGGGGACGTCCTCGACGAGCGCCGCCGGATCGACGTGGAGGGGCGCGGGGCCGTCGGCGTCGCCCCCGATTCCAGCATCGACACGATGGAGGCGGGCGCGCATCCGGCCGTTGAACGGCGGCATGACACGGAGGACGGTCCCGACCCCGCGCCGCCGGTTGGCTTCGAGGGCCGCGACGACGTCCCCAGCCGTCACGGCGAGCGCGCTGACGTCGCGGTAGTCGGTCGACTCGGGAGCCACGTCGGGGAGTCGTCGTCGACGCCCCTAACCGTGCTGGCCCGACGACCTCAACGGGGAAGGGCAGCGAACTTTTCGCTCCCACGGTCTGTAAACTTCCCACGTGTTGTTAGTTCCATAGCTTTATTGTCGTCCGGGCCCGAACGGTATGCATGACGGTCGCACAATCGGGCGCGGCGGCGTTCGGCGAGAGCGACGAGCTGTCGATGATCAAGCAGACGGTGCGGGACGTCGCCGCCGACTACGACGACGAGTACTGGTTCGACGTGGCCGACGGCATGGAGCCAGCGGAGTTCTGGGCCGACTGTGCGGACGCCGGCTTCCTCGGGACGACGGTCCCCGAGGAGTACGGCGGCGAGGGGATGGGCTTTGCCGAGCTCGCGGAGATCGTCAAGACCCTCTCGGAAAACGGCTGCATGGGGTCGGAGATGCTGTTCGTCGTCAACGTCTGCTTCGGCGCGATCACGCTGGTCGCAAACGGCAGCGAGGCCCAGAAGGAGGAGCTGCTGCCGCCGCTGTGTGACGGCGAGCTCCGCTTCTGCATGGCGCTCACCGAGCCCAACGCGGGCCACAACGCGCCCAACATGGAGACCTTCGCCGAACAGGACGGCGAGGAGTACGTCATCGACGGCTCGAAGCAGTGGATCAGCGGCGTCGAGCGCGCCGACGAGATGCTGCTGGTCGCGCGTACGACCCCGATCGAGGAGGCCGACAAGCGCACGATGGGCGTCACCCTCTTCCGGGCCGATCCCGCCGACCCGGCGATCGAGGCCCGCGAACTCGACGTCGGCATCCCGACGCCCGAAAAGCAGTACGAGCTCTCGATCGACGGCTACGTGGCGAACGAAGAGGACGTGATCGGCACGAAGGGGATGGGGCTCTACCAGCTGTTCGACACCGTCAATCCCGAGCGGCTGCTCGGCTCGGCGGGCGCGATCGGCTCCGGTCGCAACGCGATCGAGCGCGCGGTCGACTACGCGAGCGACAGGGTCGTCTTCGACCAGCCCATCGGCGCACATCAGGGCGTCCAGCACCCCCTTGCGGACAGCTACTCGAAGCTCGAAGCCGCGGACCTCCTCTTAAAGAAGGCGGCGTGGATGGTCGACAACGAGCCCGACATGAAAGAGACCGCGAAGATTTCCAACATGGCGAAGCTGCGCGCGAGCGAGGCCGGCCACGAGGCCTGCGACGTCGCGCTCCAGGCCCACGGCGGCAACGGGTTCAGCCGGGACTACGCGGTCGTCGAGATGTGGAAGGGCACCCGACTCGGGAAAGTCGCCCCGGGTTCGACGGAGATGATGCGCAACCACATCGCCGAGCACACCCTCGGGCTGCCCCGATCGTACTGAGTCGACTCCGCCCCGTCGAACGTCCGTTCCCGACCGTCCGGAGACCACGGCTTCGAACGGAACCGCCGTGGCACAACGCCTAAGTCCCCGACCTCGGTGGGTCCGGGTAGCATGGATTACTACGACGGCGGGCCGCTCCAGCACGTGGGCGACCTCCCGGCGATGGGTGCGAGTCGCTACGGCGAGAAGACGGCGTTCGTCTCCGCGGCGTTCGGGAAGGAGCTCTCCTATCGAGAGCTGAACGCCGAGGCCAACCGCGCCGCGAACGTCCTCACCGAGCACGGCGTTTCGCCGGGCGACCGCGTGGGACTGTTCGTCCCGAACACCCTCCAGTTCCCGGTCGCGTACTTCGGGGCGATCAAGGCCGGCGCGGTGCCCATTCCCTTGAACCTCCGGATGGACCCCGGGACGCTCTCCTTCGTTCTCTCGGATGCCGACGTGGAGTGCCTGATCGGGACGCCGCTGCTCGCCGACGACGTCCGCGGGCTGGCCGAGGCCGGCGACGTGGGGACGACCTTCATCCCGGGGGTTTCCGACGACGGGATCGTCAACTACTCCCACGCCCTCAAGGAGGCGAGCCCCGAGTTCGACCGGCCCGAGCGCGAGTACGGCGACGTGGCCTGCCAGCCCTACACCTCCGGGACGACGGGCGACCCCAAAGGCGTCTTACTCACCCACGAGAACCTGCTCTCGACCGTCGAGTCCTACGACAAGGGCGGACTGGCGGTCGACCCGGAGGACTCGCTGCTGCTCGTGCTCCCGCTGTTTCACATCTTCGCGCTGAACGCGCTCATGGGCACGTTCCTCTATACGGGCGCGTCGATGGTCATGCTGCCCCGGCCGGAGGCCGAACCGATGCTGAACAGCATCGAGTCCCACGGGATCACGAAGTTCGCGGGCGTGCCGGCGATGTACACCACGATGTACCGCGAGTACCGCGAACAGCCCGAGAAGTACGACCTCTCGACGCTGGAGGACGCCAACTGCGCGGCCGCGCCGCTCGCCGAATCCACCCGCAAGGAGATCGAGGCCGCGTGGAACGTCCCGGTCTACGAGGGCTGGGGGATGACCGAGACCGCGCCCGCCGGGACTGTCGAGCCCGCCCGCGGGGTGCGCAAGGCAGCGGGCTGTGTCGGCCCCGCGGTCCCGAACGTCGAGCTGGCGATCGCCGATCCCGACAGCAGGGAGTTCCGCGTCGGGCCCGAGGACCTCGAACCGGCGGGCATGGCCGACCCGCAGGTCGACTTCGAGGACGAGGGGAGCGTCACCGGCGAGATCGCCATCCGCGGGCCGAACGTCTTCGAGGGCTACTTCGAACGCCCCGAGAAAAACGAGCAGGTGTTCGACGAGGCGGGCTGGTTCTACACCGAGGACATCGCCCGGGTCGACTCGGACGGCTACTTCTGGATGGTCGACCGCGCCGACGACATGATCATCGCCGGCGGGGAGAACATCTACCCCGCCGAGGTCGAGGACGCCCTCTACGCCCACCCGAAGGTCGCGGAGGCGGCCGTCGTCGGTGCCCCCCACGAGGTGAAGGGCGAGGCCCCCGTGGCGTTCGTCGTCCTCGAAGAGGGAGCCGAGGTGGACGAGAAGGCGCTCCGCAGGTTCACCCTCGATCACGTCGCCACCTACGCCCACCCCCGGGAGGTCTTCTTCGTCGACGAACTCCCCCGGAGCGCGACCCAGAAGACCCAGCGCTTCAAGCTCGAAGACGAGGCCCACGAGCGCCTCGGCGGTCCGCTCGAACCGACGGGCGAGGAGCTCTGAGACGGTCGAACCACGGCCGTCGCGGGACGGGAGCGAAGACGACGGCCCCGAACCACATCGCGCGTGAACGACGTCGTCCGAGCGCCACCGTCCTTTGAGGAAGCTATAAGTTCTCGACCGTCGACCCGTTCGGTATCCGCCGTCGGCGGAGTGAACCGCCCGTCCCACAATGGATCGAGACTCCCCTCGTCGACGATTTCTCGCCCGTGCGTCGGTCGTCGTGGGCGTTTCGACGATCGCCCTCACGGCGGGGTTCGTCGGCGTCCTCGCGTTCCTCACGGGGGAGGTCGTGGCGTTCGGAGCCCACGTCCCGTGGTACCTGAGCGTGGCCGCCGTCGCGTTCGTGGCGACCATCCTCGCCCTCGAGGCACAGGGCATACCGGGAGGCTCGGTCATCAGTACGGCCGCGATCGTCGCGTTCACCTCGTTCGTCGTCGTCTCGCTCGGCGTCGAGGGACTGCTGTTCGCCGCCCGGAGCCCCGGTGCAGTCTTCGTTCCCGGCGTGGGGCTCTCGCTGTTCGCCGCCGCGCTGATCGTCGCCGGGGTCGGCTACTGGGCGTTCGAACACTGGCGCGAGTTCGCCGGTCGGGCTCGATGACGGCCGGAGCGTAGTGCAGAGGGGTCGCCGGCGGGCCGCGGCGACGAGTTCGCGCGCGGGTGGTGAAATCGCGCTGGCCCGGTCGCTGACTCAGCCGTCGCGCTCTCGCAGCGCTCGGCGGGCACGGTAGACGCCGAGACGGGCCCGGTAGGCCAGCGATCGGAGGAGATACGACGAGAAGTCGCCGAACTCCGCGAGGGTGCCCCCGACGCCCGCGCGCTCCTCCGGGGCGGCCGGCGGCGACGGGGACTCCGGGCGGGCGAGCCGGTCGGCCCCCTCGCCGCGCGCTCTCGCCGCGCCCCGGCCACGCTGGGGCCGCCGGGCTCGCCGGGCCGAACCGGCGGTCGCGGCGTCCGAGCGGATCGCGGCGACCTCGTCGTCGAGCGAGTCGCCCCGGTCGCGCTCGGATGAGTCCTCCCGATCCGTCCCGTCGGCGGTGTCGAGTCTCCGCTGGTCCGCTCGGGAGTCCCCGCCGCGTTCGACAGCGGCGACCGTTCGCTCGGCGTCCGCCGTTCTCGATGCCGCGTCGCCGTCCCCGACCGTGGTCTCCGCCCCGGTCCCGCTCGCCTCCGCCGGATCGAAACCCCGAACGCCGGTTGCGGCGTCGCACACCGCCCCTTCGTCTCGACCGTAGGCGTCCAGTCCCGGCGTCGCGCCGGCGTCGCGGGTCGCCTTCCGGCGGAAGCGGACGCGCTCGATCGAGCCGTCCCAGTCGGTGAGCAGGAAGGCCTCGCCGGCGTCGAAGTGCTGGATGGTGTCGGCGCGCTCGTTTCCGAGCACGTCCCGGGCCATCGAGACGTCGTTCTTCCAGGTGAGCCGGTGCCAGACGAGCCAGTCACACTGGGTGATGAAGTCCTTGTCGACCGAGGAGGGCCGTTGGGACACGCCACAGATCCCGAGGCCGCGCTTGCGACCCCGCTTGGTCACCCGTTCCAAGAGCTTGGCGAGGTCCGACGCGCCGCCCTTCTGGGGGAGGTACTCCTGGATCTCCTCGACGACCAGCAGAAAGGGCTTGCGCTCGCGTTTGGCCTTGGCGAACAGGTGAGCGACGACGTCGTGGATCAGCTCCTTTGCCTCCGCGCCGTCGATGTACCCCGAGACGTCGAGCACCACGGGCACGTCTTCCACGAGCGCGACCTCCGCGATGCGTTCGGCCTCCCCCAGCGTGACCTGCACGTCGCAGAACTCGTCGACGCCGACGTGGAGCACCTCGAACTCCTCTTTGAGCCCGAAGTACTCGCCCTCGGTGTCGACCACGAGGAGGTTGACGCCCTCCGCGAGCAGCCCCTCGGCGACGACGCTCGCGGTGTTGCTCTTCCCCGACCCGGACTTGCCCGTGATAAATCCGCGCCCCGTGAGGAGTTCGAGGACCGGCAGTCCCCCGCCGCCCTCGGTTGCGACGATGGTCCGATCGCTGTCGTCCCGGGCCATGACGTACCGCCGTTTCGTCGCGGGAGGTATAGCTCTTCGTCAGACGTACGGTCGTGTTGCCCGGGGTGCCTCCCGAAGAGCCGCGGGAAAGGTATTTACCGCGCATCTCCGTAGCCGGGGGCATGACGAGCGACGAAAACTCACAACGAATGGTTAGTTCAAAAGCGGACGGCACGGAGGGTCGCTGAATGGAGATCAGCGTCGAGGGCGGGGCCGACGAGGAGACCGCCCGCGCGATCGCCACTGCGGTCGCCGAACACCTCGGCCGGTCGGTCGAGATCGTCGACGGCGACGGCGAGTCCGTGACCGAGGCCGGCGAGGCCGACTGGGACGACGCCGGAGCCGTCCTGACCGACCGCGAGGAGCGCCTGCGCGAGGAGATCGCGGCGATCCTCTCCGGTGGACCCGAACGTGGCTTCGAGAAGATCGAGGATCTCGGCAAGGTCTTCGTGCGCGATCGCCTCGATATGATCTTCGACGCCATCGAGTACGAGGACGGCACCTTCGCGCGCCACGGGGACGACGACGAACTCCCCGCCGACGGCCTCCTGACCGGCGTGGGGACGATCGACGGCCGCAAGGTAGCGTTCACCGCGAACGACTACACCGTCAAGGCGGGTTCGCTCGGGCAGATGGGCGTCGAGAAAGTGTTGCGAATCCAAGAGCGCGCGATGGAGATGGGGATCCCGATGCTCCGGCTCGTGGACTCGACGGGCGCGCGCTTGAACGCCGAGGAACGCGAGCCCGGCGACACCCACATGGACCGCTACCGCGGCGGGCGGATGTTCTACAACCAGTGTCTGCTCTCGGGGCAGATCCCCCAGATCGGCGTGCTCTACGGGCCCGACGTCGCGGGCTCGGCCTATACGCCGGTGTTCTGTGATTTCCTCATCATGGTCGAGGACATTGCAGGAATGGCGATCGCTTCCCCGCGGATCGTCGAGGCAATGACCGGCGAGTCCGTCGACATGCAGGGCCTCGGCGGCCCGGAGGTCCACGCCACCCAGTCGGGCAGCGCCGACCTCGTGGTGCCCGACGAGGAGACCGCCGCGACGAAGGCCCGCCAACTGCTCTCCTATCTCCCCAGTAGCCACGAGGCCGACCCGCCGACACACGAGCCCGCCCCGCCGGCGAAGAACCCGAAGGGTCTCGACGCCGTGATCCCCGAGGAGCCCAACCGGGCCTACGACGTCCACGAGACGATCGACCGGCTCGTCGATCGAGACTCGTTTTTCGAGGTCAAACCACGCTTCGCGCCCGAGATGGTCACCGGGCTGGCGCGCATCGATGGCCACCCGGTGGGTGTGGTCGCCAACCAGCCCGACCACATCAGCGGCGCGATCTTTCCCGACTCGGCGGACAAGGCCGCGGGCTTCGTCTGGACCTGCGACGCCTACGACATCCCCCTCGTCTATCTGTGTGACACCCCGGGATTCATGATCGGCTCGCAGGTCGAGCGCGAGGGCGTCCTCCGCAAGGGGCGCAAGTTCATCTACGCGACCTCGAACGCACAAGTGCCCAAGTTCTGTGTGATCACCCGGAAGGCCTACGGAGCGGGGATCTACGGCATGTGTGGCCCCTCGTTCGGTGCGGACGCGACGCTCGCGCTGCCCTCCGCGGAGATCTCGGTGATGGGGCCCGACGCCGCAGTCCACGCCCTTTTCGGCGGCCAGCTCGCGGAGATGGAGGGCGAGACCAGAGAGCGGTTCATCGAGAGCGCCAAAGAGCAGTTCGACGAGTACATCGACATCCGCAAGCAGGCCGGGACGATGCAGGTCGACGAGCTCCTGCCGGCGGGCGACCTGCGCGACCAGCTGGTGCGACGCCTCGACGCGTTCCGAAACAAGCGCCGCGACGACCAGCCCCGCCACCACGGCACCGTTCTGTTCTAACCGCCTTCCGGCGGCCGACGGCCGACACCTGCCTGTCCGCGGCCTGCTCGTCCACGCGTGTCAGCCCGTCGGCTCGTCTACCCGTGTTTTCGTGTGCTCGGGTGCCCACGCGTGAATCTGTTACCGACATCCGGTGTTTTCAACCGATACCCGGCACACGCCAACGTCTGACGCGCGTCAGACAGGTACAAGTCGCCAGCCCGCGTGGTCGAAGGCCACGATGGCACCGACGGACTCCTCGACGACAGCGAAGCGAACCGGCGTCCTGACCGCCACGCTCGTGCTGGTGGTCGCATTCGGGACGGTCGGCGCGGTCGCGCTCACCGACGCCGGTCCAGCGGACGTCACGGATAGCCCCACTACGAACGACACGGCAGGCGAGACGGCGAACGATGGCGGCGACGGGAAGGCAAACAGGACGATGGAGCCGCCGAGGGCGACGGCACAGCCGATGGCGGCAACGGCGGTAGCGGCGACGGCGGTGACGACAGTGGTGACGGCAGTACTGTGACTGGCGGGAACGGGAAAGCAAAGATGGCTGACGGCGACGGGGGCAAGGCCAAGCAGAGCGGCGACGGCGAGGGCGGAGCTGCGGACGGCGGTGCGGGCGACGATGGCGGCGGTGCGAGCGACGGCGGCGACGGGAAGACAAGAGGGGGCGACGGAAACGCGACGGATGGCGATGCGGGCGGCAAGGCCAAACGGAGCAGCGTCGCCGCGGCGGTGAACGTGAACAGCGCCGGCATCGGCGGCATCGGCGCGCTCCTCGTGGTCGGGTTCGCCGCCGGCGCGCCGCTGGCTCGCCGCAGTCGATCCGAGGGGTGACGTCGGCGCTTTTCGTCGGAGCACCGCCGCTCGCGTCTCTCAGCCCGCCCGTTCACGAGCTATCGCGATCGATCCGCGCTTCCGAGCCGGCGGATCGGCCGGCTCGATACGGACCGGGAGATGCCAATACGCGTGAGAACCGCCCTGCGACCGCCACCGCAGTCCACACGCCTCCCCGGCCGACTCGCTCGGGCTCTCCACTGCCACACCGCGACCGTGACCCCCGCGCTCGTCTCCACGAGCGTCGTGGGCCGACGGAGGGCGTGCACCACGGCCGACCGTACCGCTTTCGTACCGCTCGGCACAGGACCACACCGCACGCTGCGAGCTACCGGGGAGCGTCGCCGTGCTCGCGGTGTGTCCGCCCCACCGCTTCCAGCAGCCGGTCCCGCTCGTCGGCGTGCGCCAGGTGTGAGCCACACTCACAGTCCGATGCGCCGAAGCCGGGGACGCGCCGACCGGGCAGCACTCGGGTGATCGCACACTCGGCGTCCACGTCCTCGGATCGGACGACCCGCTCGATAGTCGTTCCGGGGTGGCCGAGCAGGTGATCGACGTGCCAGTGGCGGGTGTCGTTCTCGCCGTCGGCGACCGCGCGATGGCGCTCGACACGCGCGAATCCGCCCGGGCCGAGCGCACTGCCGGTGTAGACGTACCAGCCCGCCGGGAACTCGTGCTCGCCGAGCGCGCCGACCTCGATCGTCGCTCCCAGATCGCGTTCGAGGACGAGCGTGTACGTACCCCGTGGCATGGGGGCCGTCCGTTCGCCGTCTACTTAGGCGGGCCCCGAGCCGGACGCCGGCCCCGCGTGGCTCGCTACCGACGCTCATTGCATCTTTTTGCTGCTGGGGCTGTGACCGAGTACGATGGCCGACCCGTTTGGACGCGCCGTCCACGACCGGTGGCGCGACGAGCAGTCCGAGCCGCTCGTCCAGCGCGAGGGGTCCACAGCGCGCGAGCACGCGACCGAGATGTACCTCGGGGAGTTCGCCGCCGAGAGCGAGGACGGTCAGTGGCTCGAATCGCGGCTCGACGGTCCGCTGCTCGACATGGGCGCGGGCGCGGGCCGGCTCGCGCTCTGCTTTCAGGAGCGCTTCGAGACGGTCGCCATCGAGGCGAGCGAGCACCTCGTCGAGACGATGGACGAGCGCGGTGTCCGGAACGCCCGCCATGTCGACATGTTCGCGCTCCGCGAGGCGTTCGGGCGCGATCGGTTCCGGTCGGCGCTCGCCATCGGGACCCAAGCGGGGCTCGCGGGGTCGATGGGTGGACTCCGGCAGTTCCTCGGCGATCTCGCGGCCGTGACGACGCCCGACGCGATCGCCGTCTTCGAGTGTTACGATCCCGAACGCGAGCGGACGGCGGAGCTTCTCGGCTACCGCGCGGACCCGACCCCGGGGCTCGCCTCCCGGACAATGCACTTCGAGTACGGCGAGGTGGTCGGCGAGACGCTGCTTTTCCGGCTGTTCAGCCCGGACCGACTGCGGGAGGCCGCCGTCGGCACCGGGTGGACGGTCGTCGACGTCAGGCGCTCTCCCGGCGAGCACCCGTGCCCGTACACGGCGACACTGGAGACGTCCTCGTAGCCGGCGTTCACCTCCTTTCACCCCGCTCAGCAGCCGCCGATCGGCCGGAAGCGGCGCCGAGAACGCCGACTCAGAACGGGCTCGGCGCGAGCAGCTGGCCGCCGTCGACGGTGAAATAGCCGCCCGTGACGTAGGCGGCCGCGTCGCTGGCGAGAAACAGTACTAAGGGTACGCAGTCGCCGGGCGTCCCGAACCGATCGGCCGGCACGTCCGCGAGAAAGTCGTCGGGCAGTTCGCCGCCCGCGGCCGCCGTCACGCCCTCGGTCTCGATTATCCCTGGAGCGACCGTGTTCGCCCGGATTTCGTGTGAAGCCCACTCGCTCGCCACCGTCTGCATCAGGTTGTGGACGCCGGCCTTGCCCGCACCGGAGTGGGCGTGGTAGGGTGCGCCCCGAGCCGAGTTCGTCGCCCCCATCGACAGCACGACGCCGCCACCGTCCTCGATCATGTGCTCGCCGGCGGCCATCGTGCAGTAGGCCGTCCCGTCGAGGATCGTGCCGACGACCGAGCGCCAGCCGTTCGGCGAGAGCGCTTCGGTGGGTGTCAGGAAGTTCGCGCCCGCGTTGTTCACCAGCACGTCGATCCCGCCGAGCTCCGCGACTACGTCGTCGGTCATCGCCTCGACGGCCTCGTACTCGCGGACGTCGACGGTGGTCGCACACGCCCGTACGCCGCTGTCTTCGATCTCCTCGGCCACGGGCTCTAAGTGATCCATCGCCCGGCTGGCGATGGCGACGTCCGCGCCGTGGGCGGCGAACGCGAGCGCGATCTCCCGGCCGATACCCGTGCCGCCGCCGGTGACGAGCGCCACCTCGCCCGCGAAGAGGTCGTCGGCGAAGAGATCGGTGCTCGGCGGCGTCTCGCCGAGGCCGGCCATCATCCCACCCCCGATCCGCCGCGGCCGCGGTTCCGGATCCGCCCCGACGTCGCGGCCGGCTGTCCTCCGTCGCTCGCTTTCGGCGTGGCCATCAGCCCATCCCCATGATCTCGCGGGCCTCCTCGGGCGTCGCGGGCTCGCGGCCGACGTTTCTGGTGAGTTCGGCGGCCTTCCCCACCAGCTCGGGATTCGTCGACATCTCGCCATTCGGCAGGTAGAAGTTGTCCTCCAGCCCGACGCGGACGTTCCCGCCCATCGAGAGCGCGCCCGCGACGAGGGGCCACTGGTCTCTGCTGATGCCGATGACCTGCCAGTTCGCGCCGTCGGGCAGCTGGCGCACCTGGTGGGCGAGGTTCTCGATCGTGGCCGGGATCCCCCCGAGAACGCCCATGATGAGGCTGAACTGGATCGGGTGGGAGAGCTCGCCCCGCTTCAGCAGCGGCCGGATGTTGCCGATGTGGCCGGTGTCGAAACACTCCAGTTCGGGTTTGACGCCGGACTCGCCCATCGCGGTGACGAACTCGCTGATCTCGCCGAAGGGGTTCTCGAAGACCATGTCGAAGACGAAGTCCTCCCGGGATTCGGAGTACTTCGCGTAGTTCATCGAGCCCATGTTCAGCGCGGCGACGTCCGGTTGCACCTCACGGACGTACTCGATGCGCTCTTCGGGGGGTTCGTGAAGCGCCCCCGTCGAGAAGTTTATAATTATGTCCGTCCGGTCGCGCACCTCGTCTTTGATCTCCCGGTAGGTGTCGGTTTCGAAGGTCGGGCTGCCGTTGTCGGTGCGCGCGTGGATGTGCGCGACGGCCGCGCCCGCTTCCCGTGCCGCGGCGGCGTCCTCGGCGATCTCCTCGGGAGTGTAGGGGATCGCCTCGCACTGGTCGCGCGTCGTGAGCGCGCCGGTGAGCGCCGCCGAGATGATCGCCTTCTCCGGATCGTTGCCCTTGGTGGATTCTTGTTCTGCGATGGTCATGGTTGGTGTGTCTCGGTCCTCGATCGGTTTCGTGGACGTGGATCGGCCGTTCGTAGGTCGGCCCGGTCGTGGACCCTCGTTTCGCCGTCCGGTCTCTCGGTCGTCTCGACCGCCGTCTCGTCTATCGACCCTTCCACTCGGGTTCCTCGTCCATCAGGAAGGCGTTGATGCCCTCCTCGGTGTCCTCGCTCATGGCGACGAGGGCGATGACCTCCTTCATATACGAGAGCGCCTCGTGGAAACCCATGTCGCGCTGGTTGTAGAAGGCCTCCTTGCCCATCTCGATCATCACCGGCGAGGAGGCAGCGAGGTCGTCGGCCAGCGAATCGAGTTCGCCCTCGAACTCCTCGTCGGGGACGACCTCGGTCGTGAACCCGATCTCGTGGGCTTTCGGGGCGTCGATGTGCTCGCCCGTAAAGAGGAGTTTCAGTCCCTGCTTCTCGTTGACGGTGCGCATGATCGGCACGAGCGCCTGTGCCGGGAACAGGCCGATGTCGACCTCGGGCGTCCCGAAGGTCGCGTCCTCGCTGGCGAGGATCAGGTCACACGAGGCCGCGAGGCCCATTCCGCCGGCGAGGCAGTAGCCCTCGACGGCCGCGACCACGAGCGCACCGGTGTCGACCATCTGCTCCATCAGGTCGGCGAGTCCGGAGAAGCCCTCGCGGTAGGCCTGCGAGCCCTGTCCGATCGAGCCGGCCATGCTCTTGAGGTCGCCGCCCGAGCAGAACGTGCCGCCCGCACCCCGGATGACGACCACCCGCGCCGGACCCTCGTCGGCGGCGTCGAGCACGCCGCCCAACCCGCCGATGACGGCGTCGTTCAGCGCGTTGCGTTCCTCGGGCCGATCGATGGTCGCCCGGATCACCAGCTCGTCGTCGCTCACCGCCATGTCGAGGTCGTCGTTCGCGTGTGCTGTCGCGTCGTCCATGTGGCTCCGGGACGG
This sequence comes from Halobacteriales archaeon QS_4_69_34, assembly GCA_003021045.1. Classification (GTDB taxonomy): domain Archaea; phylum Halobacteriota; class Halobacteria; order Halobacteriales; family Halococcaceae; genus PXRN01. The sequence continues at coordinate 72,742 of PXRN01000024.1, forward strand.
AGTGCGACAGCGCGTGCCATGAGTATTTCGGACCGCCGGAAACGGACAACGAGTTTATTGTTTTTCGACGCCGACGATGGCGCACCGATCCCCCGTCGGCGTCATCCGAGCGGCGACCCGGCAGTGGGACGACAGCGAGAGCGTCTCAGAAGTACCGCTCGACGATCTTCTCGGCGGTCCGGGCGGCGAGCGCCTGGCCGGTGTTCGTCGGGTTCGGGCCGCCCAGCGAATTGGCGAGCGCGGAGTGGTCGGCGACGAACAGCCGGCTCACGTCGTAGGCCTCGCAGGCCGTGTCGAGTACCTTCCCCATCGCCATCGTCGAGTGGATGTGGATGCCGGTCGGGGGGGCGTCGGAGCGATGGACGCGCTCGGCCCCCGCACCCCGGAGGATGCGCGCGGCGATGCGGGCGAGCTCGTCGCGGCGCTTCCGGGTGGCCTCGCTGGGCTCGTAGTCGACGATCGGGATCGGCCCGTGCTCGTCCTCGACGTCTTCCTGCACCGAGACTCCGTTGCGCTGCTGGGGTCGATCGTCGGTCAGGATGAGCACGTTCAGCGTCCGCCGGTAGTCGGCCGCCACCCGTTTGAGCTCCTCGCCGACGATCCGTCCGCGGGTGTCCCACGGTTCGTCGGGATCGACCTCGTTGAGCGCGCTGAAACCGGAGGAGCTCGCCCCATAGCCGAGGATCGTCGAGATGCCCGGCCCCTGGCCGGTGGTCTGCATCGCGCCCAATCCAGGATAGTCGAAGCGGGCGGCGATGTTCTGGCCCTTCTGTGGGTCGAGCGCAGTCCCGCCGAGCCGGTCTTCCAGTTCGCCCTCCGCCCAGATGCCCTGGAGGCTGTCGCCGTAGTGCAGCGTCATGCCCTTGCCGACCCAGCCGTTGTCGGGCAGGCCGGCGTTGAGCCACAGGCGGGGGGTCTCGACTGCGCCC
>PXRN01000024.1:73680-129319 GCA_003021045.1 Halobacteriales archaeon QS_4_69_34
GTCACCCCCGTGGCCTCCGGCGTGCCCGTCCCGTCGCTCGTGAGCACGTCGGTAACGAAGGCGTTGGGCCGGATCGTGACGTTGCCCGTCTCCATCGCCAGCGGCACGAAGCTGACGTTGGTCGCCCGTTTGGCCTTCTCCTCGAACGGCGCGCCGATGGGGTGGGGATTGCCCGCGATGAACGCCGAGGCGAGCGTCGAGCCCTCCACGTCGGGGTAGGTGAAATCGCCATCGTAGTCCGAGTCGACGAACAGCTTCTCGTCGGGCTGCTTGACGGCGTTTGGCTGGGGCCGCCAGCCCGGCTCGGTGACGTTCTTCACGTCGAGCAGGTCCCAGCCGGTTTCGTCCGCGTCGGGGCGCTCGGCGCTCAGACAGCCCTGGAAGAACAGGTCCTCCTTGGCCGTCACCGGCGCGGGCGCGACCTCGACGAGCTCCTCGACCTCCTCGTAGTAGGGGATCAGGTCGGCGTAGGAGACCTCGTCGGGCCAGTGGGGCTGCTCGTCGATGGCCGCGGGGAACGCCCGCGGGTGGTTGCCAGTGTAATGGAGGGTGGTGCCGCCGACGCCCGAACACTGGAGCAGCGCGCCGTCCTGGGGCTGCTTGCGCAGCCAGAGGCCGCGCTCGTGGTCCGCGGGGCCAAAGAGGAGCTTGTCCGAGCTCATCTCCAGTTCGCGTGTCGTGAACTGCTCGTCGAGGAGCTCGCCGCTGAGGTCGGCGGGGTCCGAACTCGACTCCGCGCCGGGCTCCTCGTGGGGCTCGGGCCAGTTCTCGTTGCCGTGGAACGGTCCCGCTTCGAGGACCAGCACGTCCAGTCCCGCCGCGCCGAGCTTCCACGCCGCGACCGGCCCGTCCCCGCCCGCGCCGACGATCACGACGTCGTGGTCGGCCACCTCAGCTCACCCCCGAGAGGCCGTCGTCGGCCTCGGCCGTCCCGTCGGTGCCGGCGTCGAGGAGGCCGCCACCACCGCCACCGCTATCGCCGTCGGACTCGGGGAACGGCTCGGTGTAGTCGCTCGTGTCGTACTCGTTGTCCTCGAAGCGACCCGGCTGACGCGAGAGTGCAAGCGAGACGACCCGGGGACCGCGCTCTTTGAACAGCGCCTGGACGTCGACGACGTTCACCTCGCCGTCGCCCGTCGGCGGATCGCCGAAATCGAAGGCCCGCGGGTTGCTCTGCACTACCGACTCCTCGCGGTTGGCGAACAGCGCCTGGACGTCGACGACGTCCACCTCGCCGTCGCCGTCGACGTCCTCACACCGGCCGTCGTCGTCGGGGTCTCTCGGTGGAGCATCGCCCACGATCGGCTTCGAGGCGGGCGGCCCGCCGAGTGGACCGTCGTGTGAGGCGACGTAGCCCCGGAGTGCGGCGTAGCCCTTCGCCGGCCCCGGGTAGTCGGTCTGGGACCAGCTCTGGACCTCGCCGGTGAACTCCCGTTCGCTCGGCGGCGCGGTGTAGTCGACGTAGCCGTTCCACTCGGAGTAATAGAGCACCTCCGCGAACGCGACGACGAGCTGTACGACGAGCCCCCCGTCACCCTCCGCGAACGGGAACGGGCTCGGGAATCCCGTCGTCCCGAGCTCCTTGTCGTCGAGCAGCGCCATCGCCCGGACCCGGTCCATCGGCGCGAGCTTCGTGAACGGGCCGCCCTCGGGATACCGGGTCGGGTCGGGCGGCTGCTCGTTCTCGTTGCGCGCGAGCAGCTCGCTCGCCGCCTCGTCGAGCAGATCGGCGACCGGTTCCGCGAGCCGGAGGTTCTCGCCGCCCTGCCCGTCGGGATCGTAGGTGAACAGGTCGTTGACGTAGGTGACGAAGAAGTCGCCGAGCTCGATCCCCGGCGCGCCGGGGACGTGCTCCGCACCGAGTTCGTCGCCGAGCCCGGGCGTTCGGGGGACGATCGTCGCCGCGACCGCCGCGAACGTCGCTTGGGTCTGCGGGTCGGTCTCGGCGGCGGCCGCCGCGACGTCGCTCGCCGAGGCCGCCGAGGGTATCGCCCCGACGATGCTGGCCCCGGCGAGGCCCCGCAGTACGGTCCGGCGCTCGGCGTCGAGGTCGGTCATACCCCCCCCATGGGGACTCGCAGATATACGTCTTTGGGACACTCATGCGAGAGAACAGGTAGGGCGTTCAGAACGGTTCAAACCGTCACTATCGTTAACGAGGGTTTTTGTTTCCGGATAACGATACCGGTTCACAGATGCTCGATAGCTCTGATTTCGATCGGCGGACGATGCTCCAGGGAACGGGTGCGCTCGCGACGCTCTCGATACTCGGGCGGGGCGTCAGCGAGGTCGCAGCCACACAGGAGTATCAGATCGGCGACGGTCCCGCGACCGAGGTGCCCGAGGGGGCACGGACGGTCGCGGCCGGCCTCGAAGCGTTCGTGACGAAGTGGAACGCGGGCGTGGGAGTCGTGATCGCCGCGACCCGCTTCGGGCGCTTTCTCGTCAACCGCACGTTCAACTGTACGGTGTCCGACACGGGCGAGAACTACGTGCTCAGCCTCCCGCCCGAGGGCGCGGCGGTCGAGACCGGGCGCGACCCGAGCGCGAACGCCCACCTCGTGCTCGACACCGCGGACTGGGAGGCGGTGCTCTACGGCGATTATACGGGACTTGCGCCCGTTGTCGGCGGGGAGGCCTTCCCGGCTCACGACGAGGCGAACAAGGAGGTTCTCCTGTTGCTCGTCATGTACGTCTTTGCTAACCTGCCGGCGGGCGCGAGCAACGATCCCGAGCTCCTGATCGGGACGATCGCGGGCGCGGTCCAGCGCGGCGGTGTCCCCGAATGCGAGGGCGCGCCGCCCGCCCTCGAAAACGCCGAGGAAGTCCGGAACAACCCCGAGGGCCGTCTCGAACAGCGGTTCGCCGGGACGAACGACGCACCCGACGTCACCCGCCGGCTCGCCGAGTGGGTCTCGGGACTGGAGTACGACGACATCCCCGAGGGCGAGATCGAAACGGCGAAGGCTCAGTTGAAGAGCATCGTGGGGACCCTGTACACCGGCTCGACGACCGATCCGGGCGCGACGTTCGCGGGCGCGATGGGCGAACTCGGGAACGCGGGCGAGTCGACGGTGGTCGGCGCCGATAGCTACGACGCGTCGGCGGCCGACGCGGCGCTCGTCAACTCGTTTCTCGGCCAGTGTCTGGAGTGGGACGACTTCACCTACCTCGCCCACTCGGGAGCCTCGATCGTCCCGGCGGCGCTGGCCGCCGCGGAGGCCGGCGGCGCGAGCGGCGAGGAGCTCCTCGCTGCTATCGTCGCGGGCAACGAGATCATCGCCCGGGTGAGCGACTTCCTGACCGACGTGGTGCGGGCGGGGCAGGCGCTCGCGGTCCACCAGACGGAACTGCCGTTCGTCGCGGGCAAGGCGCTCGGGCTCGGCGCGGCGGAGCTACAGGACGCCGCCGGAATCGCCGCCACTCAGCCCCAGACCACCTCGATCCCGGCGTGGACCGCGCCGGCAAAGGGGATGGTGACCGGCCAGCCCGCCCACACCTCCGTCCGGGCTGCCCAACTCGCGGGCGCGGGCCTCGTCGGCCGCCGGGACCTCTTGGAGAATCCGCTGGGGTACTTCTATGCGGTCGCGGACATCCGCACGCCCGCCGAGCTCGAAACCGCGGTCTCGGGACTCGGCGAGAACTGGCGCTTCGCCGAGCAGTACTTCAACAAGCGCTACCCCACCAATGGCTTCCACCTCACCTCGGTGACGGCCGCGCTGAACGTGCGGGAGAAGCTCGTCGAGGCAGGCGTGGACCCGAGCGACCCCAGCCGGATCGACTCGGTGACGATCCGCGTGCCCCTCGTGACGGCCGCGACCGGGACGATGTTCAGCAGGGGGAACTCCGACTACATCTACGAGAAGATCCTCGACGACGACCGGCCCGACTGGACGTACATCGCGCTGCTGTACGACTCGACCTATCCGGTGCTGGCGTCACTGCTCGACGGCGAGCTCACCGCGGCCCAGTACCGCGAGGATCGGATCGGCAGCGACGCCATTCGGACCCTCTATGGCAAAAGCGAGGCGGTGCCCGACCTCTCGAACGGTATCTTCGGCGCGAAGGTGGTCGTCGAGGCCGACGGCCGGGAGTTCTCCTCGTTCGTCAGCTGCATCGAGTCGGTCGACGCCGACGAGAAGTTCCGGACCACGGCCGACGGGGTCCTCTCGAGCAGCGAGATCGAGACGGTGCTCGGGGCGATCGACGACCTCGAATCGTTCGAGGACGTGAACGAGTTCGCCGCGCTGCTCGAACCCTCGGGGTCGGGCGGCGGGAGCGACGGCTGTGGCACGCCCGGTCCGGACGTGACCGGCGACGGCGCACCCGCGAGAGACCCCGACTGCGACGGGCTGTACGAGGACGTCAACGGCGACGGTCGGACGGGCGTCGTCGACGCCCAGGCGCTGTTCGCCCACCGCGAGGAGTCGGTAGTGCGGAGCAATCCCGGCGCGTTCGATTTCAGCGGCGACAGTAGGGTAGACGTCGTCGACGTCCAGGCGCTGTTCACGGAGGTCAGCTAGATCATGAACGGAGCCGACGATCCACGAGCCGACGAGCACAGCCGGAGCGACAGCGGAGAGCACAATCGCGGCGACGGCGAGAACCGAACCCCGGATCACACGGGCCCGAACCGGCGAACCCTGCTCAAGGCGCTCGGCGTCGCGGGCATCGGGGCAGGGCCGCTCGTGGGCGTCGCCAGCGGGGCCGGCACGACGGACGAGACGGCCGCCGACATCGGCGGCCCGACCGCCGGCACGGCGGCCACCCTCGCGGCGGCCTCGGGCCCCCTCGATCGAGCGACTGCCGAGGCGGACTTCTCCGTGGGTCCCGTCGCTGGCCGCGAGACCGAGTGCTTCCGGCCCGATCAGGGCTTCGAGCTCTACGGTCCGACCGACATCAACGCCCAGTCGGGCAATCAGGGGCTGTCGGTCGGGCTCAGCGACGCGGGAACGGTCACGGTCTTCCGGTGGCCTCGTCCCTCCTTCTACGACCAGATCAAGTACTTCACGCTCGGACGCGACGCCGACGGGGACATCCAGACGTACCCGAACGTGGGCGCGTTTCTCGGGCTCGCCGTCGAAACCGACGGCTCAGTCGAGCTGCCGGGCGGCGGGAGCACGGACGCGACTGGTGGGACCACGACGACGTGGCTGCGCGACTGGGCGTCCGAGCAACGGTACGGCCACGACCTCGCGGACGACGTGGTGACGAGCTACCGCAGCGACGAGCTCGGGCTCTCCGTGGTCGTGACGGACGTGGTGGCCCGCGAGAAGGACGCGCTCGTCCGGCGGGTACACGTCGAGCGCGACGCCGACTCGCCGGTGACGGGGGGGAAGCTCGTCGCCTTCGAGAACTTCAACCTCGTGGTCTCGAAGCACCCCCAGTACCCCACGCAGGACTGGTGCGAGGAGTCGAAGAACACCGACCGGGCGCGCTACGACGGCGCGCTCGACGCCGTGATCCACACGAAGTCGGGCGTCGACGAGTCCACGGGCGAGCCCCGGAGCGTCGCGGTGGCGATGGGCCTCGGCTCGGCGAGCGACGCTCACCAGGTCGGCGGCGACGCCTACGAGCCGGCCGCCACGCCCGCCGGCGAAGGGGGACCGACCCAGGACGCCTACGACGACGCGGCCGACGGCGAACTGCGTGGCAACGACCTCTTCGAGGGCCAGACCACCGGCGCGCTCTCGGTTCCCCTCGGCTTCGAGGGCGACTCGGCGACCGAGCACGTCGTGTTCGCCGCGAGCGAGGACGCGGCCGGCGCGGGAACGATCCTCGACGGGACCCGCGAGCGCCTCGATTCCGGCGGCTTCGAGGCGATCAACGAGGCGAAGCGGGCGTGGTTCGACGAGCTGCTCGCCGACGCGCCGCTGCCGAACACCGACGACGAGAGCATCACGAAACTCGCAAAGCGCGCGCTCGTGACGCTCGTGACCGACTACGACCCGTCGAACGGGGCGATCGTGGCCTCGATCGCCACTCAGAGTCCCTACGGCGAGGACTGGCCCCGCGACGGTGCGTACTTCAACTACGCGCTCGACCTCATAGGGCTGCACGACTGGGTCGGCAAACGCGGCCGATGGTACGCCGACATCCAGCAGACTGCGACGGACCCGCGCCCGAGCCACCCCAATACCCCGCCGGGCAACTGGGTGATGAACTACTACGGCGACGGGATCGCCGGCGGCCCGATCCCCTACGAGATCGACGAGACCGGCTACGGGATCTGGACGATGTGGGACCACTACGCCGTCACCGGCGAGAAAGGATATCTCGAAGGCGTCTACCCCGCGATCCGGCGCGCAGCGGACTACCTCGTCGAGTGCAAAGACCCCGATTCCGGGCTGCAGTGCCGGGCTTTCGAGGACGACCACTTCACACAGCTCACACAGACGATCGTCGGCGCGTCGACGGTGTGGTTGGGACTGAAATCCGCGAAGAAGGCGGCCCGCGTGCTCGGTCACGACGCCGACGCCGACCGCTACGAAGCCCGTCAGCACGAACTCGGCCGGGCCATCGACGAGCACCTCTACGACCGCCAGGACGGGGACGGCGGCGAGGGCGCATACGGGACCAGAGAGGACAGGGCCTTTCGCTTTGCGATGTCGGAGGTCGTCTGGCCGGTTTGTTTCACCCCCTACACCGATCCCGAGACGGACGAACTCATGGATCGACCACAGGTGGACAACCCCCTCGATCATCCACGCATCCAGTCGCACCTGACCACCGATTACCACGAGGCGGCCACGGCCTTCGCTGAGCCGGAGGCGGGCAACCGCGACGCGGGGCTCTACCAAGCGAAGGCACTGATCCCGCTGGCGAAAGCGCGCCGCAGCGGGGACCCGGGAAGTCTGGCGCAGGTGCGCGAGGGAGTCGAGTGGATCGCAAAGCGTCACGCCACGCCGGATACACACGTCATGGGCGAGGTCTGGAAGGTCTTCGAGGAGAACGGCGAGCGGGAGGTGCGCTCGATCGTCTCCCAGCCTCACGCGTGGGAACAGGTGCTGTTCTACCTCGCCAGCCTCGAAGCCTACCCCCCGGCGGGCGTCGACTTCGAGTCCCGGACCTGCGGGAGCGTTCTCGAAGCGCTGCGCGAGGGCGCGTGCAGGGGGCCGCCGGTCGACGTGACCGGCAACGGCGAGCCCCCCACGGACCCCGACGGCGACTGCGAGTACGAGGACGTCGACGGCGACGGCCAGACGGACGTCGTCGACGTCCAGGCGCTGTTCGCCAACCGCGAGGATCGAGCGATGCACGAGCACGCCGCGGCGTTCGACTTCAACGACGACGGCCGCCTCGACGTGGTCGACGTCCAGAAGCTGTTCACGGAGGTGAGCTGAGCGACCGAACCGGAGCACGGACGATCGAACCCGGACCACCGATGATCCACCCACCGATGTCCCATCCCGAACACACGGCCGACACGCCCGACGACCGTACTGGCGTGTGCGACGACCGCGCCGACGAGCACCGGACGACCGACCTGCGTCGCCGGACCGTGCTCCGGGGACTGGTCGGCGCGGGCGGGCTCGCGGCGCTCCCCGAGGGCGTGGCTGCCCAAGCGGGCGACGGCCCGCTCGGGAGCGGATCGGAGGGCGCGGGCGAGGCCGACCCGCACACGGTGGCGACCTTCCGGGCACTGGTCGACGCGCTCGTGCCCGAGACACCCGACGTCGCCGCCGAGCGGGGCGGCGAACACGAGCCCGGCGGGCTCGCAATCGAGCTCGAACGGTTTCTGATGTACTCGTTCAACAGCTTCGTGCCGGTCGAGCCGGGTGGGCCGGAAGACACCGGTGGGACGCTCCGCGCCGCCGAGACGTTCGCCGGGGCGCTCGACGAGGCCGCGAGCGAACTGCTCGCTCGCGGCGAGAACGAGGACGCCCCCACCACGACGCGCTTTTCGGCGGGCGGAACGTTCGCCGCGCTCTCCCGTGACGACCGGCTCCGCGCGGTCGAACTGCTCGCGGCGAAGGAGGTCCCCCTGGAGCCGCCGACCGGGGAGGAGAGCCTCGCCGACCGGATCGTCGACTACGAGGGGTTCGTACAGTACCAGGTGACGGGCATGAACCTCGTCGCCATGTTGGGCTATTACTCCGAGTGGGCGGGCTACGGCGAGACGAAGACCGACTGTCCGACCGACCGGGTCTTCGAGGGCGTCGAGGCGGTCCAGAGCTTCGAGCAGACCGACTATCCGGGCCCGGCGCGGGGGTACGCGGACCTCCGTGGCTACGAGGTCCAGCAGTTCGTGGAGGACGAGTACTGATGGACACCACGGAGGGACGCTGATGGCGACCGAAACGGACGTCGTCGTGGTCGGCGCGGGCGGAGACGGCCCGGCCATCGCGTGGCGGCTCGGCCAGCTGGGCATCGACACCCTCGTGCTCGAAGCGGGGCCGTTCCACGGCAACGAGAACTGGCCCGAGCCCCACGAGGAGCCCGGCGCGGAGTCGAGCGCCGATCCCGCCGACCTCAGCGGCGAGCTCTTAGAGGAGCAGTTCACCCGACTGGAGAACGACACCAACAACCCCCTCTCCGGGAAGCTCCGCTTCGGTCCCGCCGACCGGTGTCGCGGGCCGTGGTACCGGGCGATCACGCAGGCCGCCATCCTCTATCAGGTGGCGGGCGTCGGCGGCACGACGCTGCACTACCTCGGCAACCACCCGCGGGCGCTCCCGCTGGCGGTCGACGAGCAGGGCGACTGGCCCGAGGCGGTCTCGTACGCGGACCTCGTGCCCTACTACCAGCACCTCGAAGCCACCCACCCCATCGAGCCCGCCCCCAAGACCGCGAAGGAGGAGCTCTACTTCCAGGGTGCGTCGGCGGCGGGCTACGACCTCCTCGATGGGTGGAACGTCACCGAGGCGGGCTACCGGCCCCAGCCCAACGCCATCCTCCGGCCCGACGAGAAGCTCCGGGGCGACTACCAGGGCGACTTCACCTACCCCGACGTGGAGGGCTCGACGCTCGCGGGCCACGAGTTCCAGGGCGACCCGACCCCCTTCGGCGCGCCCTACGAGGAGAAGGCCCGGCGTTCCTCGAACGTGAGCCTCGTTCCCCGGGCGATGGAGACGGGCAACGTCACGATCCGGCCCAACGCCTTCGTTACCGACGTGCTCACGAGCGACGGGACGGGCACGCCGGAGGCCACGGGGGTGACGTTCCGGGACACCTGGTCGGGCGACACGGAGGAGGTGACAGCCGACGTGGTGGTGCTCGCGGCGGGCGCGGTCGAGACTCCCCGCCTGTGGCTCAACGCCGGCCTGCCCGCCACCGAGTGGGTCGGCAAGGGTATGACGACCCACTACTTCGATTACGTCGTGGGCGTCTTCGATGAGGACGTACTGGAAGAGCGGCTCGGCCAGCCGAACCTGAATCCCCACGTCGGACAGAACTCCGCGGCGCGCTTCGACAAGCCCGGCGTCGGCGGGCTGGAGGTGTTCGGCGGCGGGACGGGCCTGCAGGCAGTCTCGAACTACGGGTTCAGCGCGGCGGGCTACAGCTCGCTCGACGAGGACGATCCCGGAGGCCCGTGGGACACCCGCGGGCGGATCGTCGGTTCGGCGCTCAAAGAGAAGATGGCCGACTACAGGCGGACGCTCTCGGTGCTCGTCCTCACGGACGATCGACCGCGGAAGGAAAACGGCGTCAGCCTCGATCCCACGGTTCGGGACGAGCACGGCCCCGTCCCGCGCGTCGAGTGGGAGCCAAGCGCCGACGACGAGCGAAAGCGCACCGAGATGGCCGAGGTCGCCACGGAGATCCTCCGGAGTGCGGGCGCGAGCCACGTCCACCGGGCCGACTGGCCGCCGCTTTTGCTCCACCTCCAGAGCACGATGGGGATGGGGAAGGTCACCGACGCGGGCGCGGAGGCCAAAGCGGTGACGCGGCTGTTCGTCGGCGACCACTCGGTACTGCCGAACGCGCTGGGCGGCCCGAACCCGACCCACACCGGACAGGCCGTCGCGCTCCGGACCGCCGAGACCATCGCCGATCGGTACTTCCCGGGCGCGGGCGACGCGCGCATCCGCGACGGCGACGGCTGTGGCACGCCCGGTCCGGACGTGACCGGCGACGGCGCACCCGCGAGAGACCCCGACTGCGACGGGCTGTACGAGGACGTCGACGGCGACGGTCGGACGGGCGTCGTCGACGCCCAGGCGCTGTTCGCCCACCGCGAGGACCGGGCAGTGCGCGAGAACCCGCGGGCGTTCGACTTCGACGACGACGGATCGGCGAACGTCGTCGACGTCCAGAAGCTGTTCACCGAGGTGATCGACTGAGCCATGACCGACGACACCGAAACCGACGGGATCGACGTCTCGCGCCGAGGACTACTGGCGGGAGGGGGATCGCTGGCGGCCGGTTCCCTCGCCGTCGGCGCGCCGACCGGAGTGGCGGGCGTCGCAGCCGGTCAAACGAGTCCGCCCCCCGAGGCCTACCAGCCGGACGCAAGCAAGAACTGGTGGTACTTCAACGGCCACCTCTACGACGCGACGCCGCCCTACGAGCCGCTGTACGACTACTCCGCGGCCATCGTCATCGACGCCAACGCCACCGGCCCGGTTTTCCTGTTCACGCTCGTCGAGTACGGCGCGGACGGCCGGCGAATCGCGCTCTCGACGGAGGGAGCCGCCACGGCGTCGACCGAGAACTACGAGGCGACGTTCAGCTCGCCCGCGGCGACCGGCTCGGTCGTCCAGACGCGCGACGGCGGTGGCGACGGCGGCGTCGGCACGTCGGGACCTGCGGAGTGGACGGTCGAGCTCGACCCCGGCGGCGGAGCGAGCCTCGATCTCGATTACTCGTCGGGCTACGCGCCGAAGCTGCGCGCGAACTACCCCGAGGGCACCGGCACGGCGAACGTCTACTTCTGGAATCAGGCCGGGATCGACGGCACGGTCGGAGTGGACGGCACCGTCCGGCCGGTCGTCGGCGTCGGGTTCCTCGAACACGTCTGGGGGACGTGGTCGCGGGTCAGCCAGCGTGGCATCGACTTCATCAACGTCCACCTCGACGACCCGGACCGCGCGACCGGGGACGGCGGTTCGGGCGGCGACAGTTCCGGCAGTGGGGCTCTCGGAGCGGGCGACGCCGGTAGAGCGGACGAGCGGCCTCGGACGGTCGAATCGCTGCCGCGGGGTAGCTCGGTCTACTTCCGGCGGACGTTCTACCAGGCGACGCCGGACGGCGAGCCCCTGCGCGAGGACGTCGGGCCGGTGCTGTACTTCTCGCGGGACGGGCGGCGATGGCTCGACGCGACCGCGATCGAGTGTGCCTACACCGAAGCCGACGGCTCGGTAGTGCCCTGCTCGGCCCACCGCTCGGGCGTGCCGCGGGCCGTCGACGTCCGGGCGACCCTGGAGGACGGCAGCCGGCTCGCGCTCCGGCTCGACGCGGTCCCGGACGCGACGATCTCGATCCCGGAGTTCGGACAGGCGATCGGACGCGTCCACGAGGGTGCGGCCACGGCCGCTGGCGTCCTCACTGCGCCCGACGGGAGCGAGCGCCGCGTGACGGGCGTCGCCCAGACCGAACACCAGCGCTTCGGGCCGTTCTACCCCGGCGGCGAGGGCGACTGCGGGCCGGGTCCCGGCGACGTGACGGGCAACGGGCGAGCGGCGACCGATCCCGACGGCGACTGCGAGTACGAGGACGTCAACGGCGACCGGCGCGGCGAGCGCGGCTTCGACGCCGTCGACGTGCAGGCGCTGTTCGCCAACCGTGACGACCGGGCCATTCAGGGCCACCCGGCCGCCTTCGACTTCAACGACGACGGAGCGGTGGACGTGGTCGACGTCCAGAAGCTGTTCGTCGAGACGACACGGTGAATGAGGGTGTGGCGAACGGCGGCTGTCGTCGGCCCGCTCCGACCCGCGGGGCGCTCAGAAGTCGGCGTCGGCGATCCACTCGGCGGCGACCGAGACGAACCACCCCATCCAGACGGCGAAGACGACGAGCCACGCCCCGTACTGCACGGCCGGGTGCGGGACGAGGGCGTACGCGCCGGCCAGCACTGCTCCGACGGCCGCGAGCGCAGCGAGGGTCCGCCGATCGGGAATCGCGACGCCGCCCATTCGTCGGCCACGTCGCACCCGCGGGCGATAACCCTTGTGCGGCGATCGGCCCCTTCGGCCGGGAGGTCGTCGCCAGCGGATCCGCGGCCGATAACCCTTGTGCGGCGAGCGGGACTGACCGTCGGGCCGTCGGGCCGTCGGTGTCGCCACCGAGTGAAACCGGTTTCCCGGGCGGGACCGTCCTCCGCGACGCCGGTACGGAAGGCGTCTCGGGCCGTCGAGTCGTGGTCGACGCACGGACGCAGGTGCCCGCACGGTTCGACCGTTCCTGTCGAGCGCTCGTCCCTCCGTACTCACCCCAGCAGGACCGTGCTGACCACGGTGCCGGCCATCCCGCCCGCGCCGAACCCGCCGATCCGGGCCATCGCGCGCCGCGAGTCGGCCTCGGTCCACTCAGTGTTGGTATCAAGGGAGGACTGGAGGCCCTCGACGGTCCGGCCCGCGAGCACCGAGCCCGACCAGCCGAGTACGCCGAAGCCGAGCGCGAGCGCACAGACCGCGAAGACCTGCTCGCTTGCGAACCGCGCATCGCTGCCGAGAAGCGCGAGGGCGAGGACACCGAGCGTACCGGCGAGCAGCCCCACGAGAGCGGCCCCGCCGACCAGCCGCGCGCGAACGAGCAGCCGGTCGGCGAGCGTCGCGTGCGACGCGATCGGATCGCTCATCGACCGGCGCTCAGTCGGCCAGCCCGTCGCCGAGCGCGACTGACTCGTCCTCGGCGCAGTCGCCGACCAGCTCGGCGGGGTTGCCGACGACGGTGCAGTTCGGCGGCACCGAGTGCAGCAGTACCGACCCGGCCCCGACGTTCGAGTCCTCGCCGACGACGATCGGCCCGAGGAGGGTGGCGTTCGCACCTACCGTGACGCCGTCTTCGAGCGTCGGATGGCGCTTCTCGTCTCTGAGCGTGTCGCCGCCCAGCGTACAGCCCTGATAACACGTGACGTCGTCGCCGATCTCCGCGGTCTCGCCGATCACCACGCCCGCGCCGTGGTCGACGAAAAAGCGCCGGCCGATGTGCGCGCCGGGGTGGATCTCGACCCCGGTGAGAAAGCGCGCGACGTGTGAGAGCCACCGCGCCGCGAGTCGACGGTCCCGCCGCCAGAGCGCGTGGGCGACTCGGTGCGCCCAGATCGCGTGTACGCCCGGGTAGCAACAGCACACTTCGAGCGCGCTCTTGGCTGCGGGGTCGCGCTCGATGGCGGTTCGGACGTCCTCGCGGAGCCGTTCGAGCGCCGTCCCCACGCGCCCCAGCCGGTCGAGCATCGTCACCGTCATCGCCGTCGTTCGGGGCCGGTCGGCCATTAATCGATCGCCTCGCGCATTCGCGGGTCGAGCGCGTCGCGCATCCCGTCGCCGAGCAGGTTGAAACCGAGGACGGTGACGGCCAGAAAGAACCCGGGGAAGAACGACCACCACCACTCCCCTGTCAGCAGGCCACGCTCGACACCGTTGGAGAGCATCAGCCCCCACGAGGGCGTGCCGGCCGCCGCGCCGAAGCCAAGAAACGAGAGGGCGGCGAGGTCGATGATGGCGAGCCCGAAGTTCAGCGTCGACTGGACGGTAATGGGCGCGAGACAGTTCGGCAGGACGTGTCGCACGAGCACCCGGGGGTCCCGCGCGCCGAGCGCGACCGTGGCGTCGACGTACTCGTCTTCGAGGACGGCGAGTGCGGCCCCGCGGATGACGCGGGCAAAGCGGGGCGTGTAGACCAGCGTCAGGGCGGCGACCGCCCGCCAGAGACCCAGATCGTCCGGGAAGATGGCGACCAGAGCGAGCGCGAGCAGCAGGGAGGGAAAGGCCAGCAGCACGTCCATCGTCCGCATCACCACGTTGTCGGTGACGTCGCCGTAGTAGGCCGCGAGGGTGCCGAGCCCGACCCCGGCGACGGTCGAGATCCCGACGGTGATCGTGCCGTACAGCATGGCGTACCACGCGCCGTAGAGCACCCGCGGGAGGATGTCGCGGGCCTGTCCGTCGGTGCCGAAAGGATAGTGTAGCAGGCCCGCCGCCTGGGTTTCGGTGCCGAACAGCGCCATCCAGCCCGGGGCCGCCCGCGGCGGGTTCGCCCCGAACTGGACCCGCGTGATGGTCTCGAAGTCGACGAACGCCCGCGCGTAGACGGCGACGGTCACCACGACGAGGATGATCGACAGCCCGACGAGCGCGAGCCGGTTCGAGAGCAGCTCGGAGAGAAACGGCGACGCGCGCACCCGCCCGAGGAGACCGCGGTCGCGGCCAGCGCGGGTCCCGGTTTCGGTCTCGGCGCTCATCGTCGTCCCTCCGGAGCCGCCGGCTGGTCGCCGCTATCCTCGCCGCGGGTCGGGACGGCGGCGCGTGCCTCTGTCGGCGTTTCGCCGCTCGTGGCTGGATCGTTCCGGGGGTCGGCGCTCATTGCTGGATCCTCGGGTCGAGATAGGAGTAGGTGATGTCCACGCCGAGGTTCACGAGGGTGAACAGGAACGCGAACGTCAGCACCGTGCCCTGAACGACGGGGTAGTCGCCGACCTCGATGGCCTGCACGAGGAGGGTCCCGATGCCGCCGATGCCGAAGACGGTCTCGGTGAGCACCGCCCCGCCGAGCAGCGTGCCAAACTGGATGCCGATCACCGTCACCACGGGGATGAGCGCGTTGCGCAGGCCGTGTTTCATGAGGGTGATCTTCGCGCCCTGGCCCTTCGCGCGGGCGGTACGGATGTAGTCCTGCCTGATGACCTCCAGCATCGACGAGCGCATCATCCGGGAGATCAGCGCCATCGAGTAGATACCGATCGTCGCCGCCGGGAGCACCATGTGCTCGACCGCCGAGAAGAAGGGCGCGAAGTCGCTCACCGCGAACCCGTTCGAGAGGGTGGCCTCCACCCCCCTGACGAACGTGTCGAGGGTGATCACGCCCGTGATCGGCTCGATGGAAAAGGCCTGGGAGTTGATGCGCCCGCTCGTCGGGAACCAGCCCAGAAACTGTGCGAACAGGAGGATGGCGAGCGGGCCGCTCCAGAAGATGGGGACGCTGATTCCGCTGAGCGCGCCGACGCGGGTGAGGTGGTCGGTCAGCGTGTCCTGTTTGATCGCGCTGAGGATGCCGAGCGGCAGTCCCAGCAGGATACCGATCAACTGCCCGTAGATGGCGAGTTCGAGCGTCACGGGCAGCTTGTTCCGGAGGATCTCCCTGACCGCCGTGTCGCGCTGGATGGTGTAGGACTCGCCGAACTCGAGCTGGGCGGCGTCGGCGAGAAACCGCCCGTACTGCACCCAGATCGGGTCGTCAAGGCCGAGCTCGCGTTCGATCTGGCGGACGAACTCCTCGGAGGCGCGGTTGCCGGCGATCACCCGCGCGGGATTGCCCGGCGAGAGGTGAAGGATGGCGAAAACGAGCGTCGCCACCCCGAACAGCACCGGCACGAGAAGCAGGAGTCGCTTGGCGACGAACCGCAGCGAAACCATTGGCGACCCCGGGAGCGGCACCGGTAAAAACCTCCCGCCTGTCTCCCGCGCTGGCCGCCGGGACCGCCGAACGGTCTCCGTGGGCCGTCTCCCGGAAGCCGCCCGACAGCGGTTCGACTTCGCCCGGCAGCAGTCCGGCCCCTCGCCCGGCTCGGTAGCGGTTTCAACCCACCCCGCGGTCGTAGCTGTACGCGGCGAGCGCGACGACGCCGGGGACGAGGCCGAAGGCCGTCAGGACGCCGATGGCCGCCGCCCAGAGCCCCGCACGCGGGTCGCTCGCCGCTCTCCCGGTCCCGTACGTGAGGTAGCTGCGGCTATCGAGGGGAAGGCGAGGAGAACGACGAGGGGTTCGGGACCGACGGGGATCCGGATCGGGAGCACGTTTCGAGGGTTGCCCCGCGCCTTGCTTGTTCGTGATTTCGGTCGGCGTTCGGCGGCGCTGCCTACCCGCCGAGCGTGACGAGATTCAGATACGGGCCGCCGATGGCCGCGACGGTGTAGTTCTCGACGCGATTTCGTACCCCACGGAGCTCCTTGGCGTGGTCGATGAACACCCACGGGGCCTCCTCGCGGGCGATCGCGTTGGCCTCGGTGTACTTCTCCCTGCGGGTCGCCTCGTCGTAGGTCGCTTGTCCCTCCTCGACGAGCTGCATGAAGTCGCGGTTGGCCCACGCCGCCCGGTTGGAGGTGTTGTAGCCCTCCGTATCGAAGCTCACCCAGTCCTGACCCTCGGTGAGCGCGCTGTCCTCGACTTGGGGGTGGAGCAGCACGTACAGGAAGTTGTCCGGGTCGGCGTTGTCGGTATACCACCCGAGGAAGCAGGCGTCGTGCTGGCCGCTGGCGGTGTACTCGAGAAACGGCGAGAAGGACATCTGGTTGATCGAGACCTCGATGCCGATCTCCGCGAGGTTCGAACGCACCGTCTCGGCGGTCGGGAGCGGCGATGGGTTGTACCCCCGCGGGTTCTGGAAGGTCGCCAGCTCGAAGGAGAAGCCGTCGCCGTAGCCCGCCTCCTCCAAGAGCGACTGGGCCTGTTCTAAGTCCCGTGGGTACGGTTCGAGCTCCTCGTTGTGCCCGAGCACGTTCGGCGGCACCGGCTGGGCGGCCTGGGAGGCGAAGCCGGCGTAGATCTGGTTGACGATCGCCTCGGTGTCGACCGCGTAGCTGATCGCCTGGCGGACCTGCTTGCTCTGGAACTCCTCGACGTTGAAGTTAAAGGCCATGTAGCCGGTGTTGATGCCCTCGACCTCCCGGAGCTCGGCGCTGCCGGCGTCGTCGACCTGCTGTGAGGCCTGTGCGCCGAGACCGTCGACGATGTCGACCTCGCCGTTGGCGAGCGACTGGGCGCGCGTGGAGTTCTGCCCGATGGTATCGAAGACCACCTCGCCGATCTGTGGCCCCTCGCCCCAGTACTCCTCGAACGCCGACAGCCGGATGACCTCGTTCGAATCGTCGAGGTTCTCCAGCTGGAACGGACCCGTCCCGACGGGCTGGCTGCTGAGGTCGATGCTCTCGTCCTCGATGGCCGCTTTCGAGTGGATCGACGCCGCGAAGATGGCGAGGTTGCGGAGGAACGGCGCGTACTTCTGAGTCAGCGAGATGGTGAGGGTGTAGTCGTCGTCCGTGGAGATGTCCTCGACCCAGTCGCCGAAGGTGAAGGGTCCGTAGGCCGAGACGTAGTCGTCGCCCGCGTAGTACTGGTACTCGGTGTCGACGAACCGCCGGAAGGTGGCGATGAAGTCCTCGGCGGTGAACTCCTCGCCGTTGTGGAAGGTGGCCCCCTCGCGCAGCGTCAGCGTCGCCGTCTGCTCCTCTAAGTTCCACTCCGTCGCCAGTTCCGCGACGAGCGTCGCCTCGCCCGGCTCGAAGCCCAACAGCGAGTCGTACATCTGCTCGGTGACCTTGGCGACCTCGCCGCTGGTGGAGTTCTGGAAGTCGAGCGTCGGCGAGTGGCTGCCGCGCGCGTAGACGAGCGTTCCACCGCCGCTACCGCCGTCGCCGTCGGTGGCCGTCTCGTCCTCGCCGTCGCCGGCGGCCGTCGGGCTCCCGGTGTCGCCACCGGTCGGCGTCCCGTCGCCACCGTCGTCCGGGGTACCGTCGCCGCCGTCGCCGCCGTCGTCGCCGAAACAGCCGGCGACCGAGGCGGTGACCGCCGCACCACCCGCGATCTTCAAGAATTGCCGTCGACCCGCATCGTTATCAGGTGCCATGCCCGTCTCTCACGAGACCACCCTAATAATCCTACCGGATACCGGCAGCGACGCGCCGGTCGCGTCGTACCGCTGGCCCGAGCCGTCGGCTGCGACGCGACTCTCCGGTGTCGTCACCCGTGTCGACGGCGGGCTGCTCGCCCGGCAGTCGCTCGGGCTACTCGGAGGGCGCGTCGGGCTGCTCGTAGCGGTGACAGGCCGCGGGGTGGGCCGCCGCTTGGAGGACGGGCTCGCGGCGCTCACAGACGCTCTCGAACTGC
Source organism: Halobacteriales archaeon QS_4_69_34 (assembly GCA_003021045.1). Lineage (GTDB taxonomy): Archaea > Halobacteriota > Halobacteria > Halobacteriales > Halococcaceae > PXRN01. The sequence continues at coordinate 91,669 of PXRN01000024.1, forward strand.
TCGCGGAGCAGCGCCTCGGCCTCGTTCCACTCCCCGGCCGCGAGGTGATCGAACGAGCGCGCGATCACCTCGCGGGATCGCCCCGACGGCTCCGTCTCGAAGAACCGGTCCCAGAGCACGCGCTCGAACGCCGCGTCCGCCCCGCCGTCGCCGGGGACGCGGCCGGTCGACCCGTACCCCTCACCGCCCGATCCGCTGCCCGTCGGCTCGCTGCCGGTCGACCCGCCGTCGGTCGACCCGCCGTCCGCCGTCGCTCGCACGGGCCCCTCCTCGGCGTCCATCGACCGGGCCCGTTCGCGGGCGGTGTCGAGGTCGATCCCGCGCTTCTCGACGCGCTGGCGGTAGGTCATCACCTCGCGGTAGGCGGCCTGCTCGATGTCGAGTTCCTCGGGCGGGATGACCGCGGGACACCGGGTGCGGAAGTGACAGCCCGAGGGCGGGTCGACGGGGCTCGGGACGCTCCCGGGGAGGATCACGCGGTCGTCGGTGTCCGCCCGCGGGTCGGGCTCGGGGATCGCCGAGAGCAGCGCCCGCGTGTAGGGGTGTTTCGGCTCGGCGAACAGTTCGGCGGTCTCGGCGATCTCCACTATCTCGCCGAGGTACATCACCGCGACGCGGTCACAGATATGTCTGACTACCGAGAGGTCGTGGGCGATGAACAGGTAGGTGAGCCCGAACTCCTCCTGGAGGTCTTCGAGGAGGTTGATGATCTGGGCCTGCACCGAGACGTCGAGCGCCGAGACGGGCTCGTCACAGACGATGAACTCGGGATCGACGGCGAGCGCGCGGGCGATCCCCACGCGCTGGCGCTGGCCGCCCGAGAGCTCGTGGGGGTAGCGGTCGGACTGGCCCGGGTCCAACCCCACGGCCTCGACGAGCTCCGTGATCCGGTCGCGCCTCCGTTGTCCTGCCGAGCGATCGTCGCCAGCAGGCTCGGGGAGCCCGTGGATCTTGAGGGGTTCGGCGATGGTCTGGGCCACCGTCCGGCGCGGGTCGAGCGAGGAGAGGGGATCCTGGAAGATCATCTGCATCTCCTTTCGCATCCCGCGCAGCTCGCCCCGGTCGAGCTCGTCCAGATCCGTGCCCGCGAACACCACCCGGCCGTCGGTCGGCGGGTCGAGGTGGAGCAGGGCCCGTCCCGCAGTGGACTTCCCACAGCCCGACTCGCCGACGAGTCCGAGGGTTTCGCCCTCGTAGACGCCGAAGCTCACGCCGTCGACGGCCTTCACGCTCCGGCGCTCGCGCGCGAGCCACTTGTCGAGCAGGTCGTCGGCCTCGGCGAAGTGCTTTCGCATGCCCTCGACGTCGAGCAAGCGATCGCCGATCTCGCCCCCGGCGGTGGCGACGCCCTCGCCGCCGTACTCGTTCGTGTCGAAGTCCTCGAGGATGCACTTCGCGCGGTGGTCGACGTCCGGGGGCCCGTGCTCCAGATCGGGAATCTCCCCGGCGGTGCACTCGGGCTCGGCCCACGGACACCGCGGCGCGAAGTGACAACCTTCCGGTAGATCGACGAGGTCGGGCACGTTGCCCGCGATGGGTGTCAGTCGCTCGGTGTCCTCGGTGGGCACGGATTCGAGCAGCGTGTACGTGTAGGGGTGTGAGGGATCGTGGAATATCTCCCCGACGGGGCCCTCCTCGACGATCTCGCCGGCGTACATCACGGCCACGCGGTCGGCGATCTCGGCGATCACGCCGAGGTCGTGGGTGATGAACAGGACGGCCATGCCGAACTCGTCCTGCAGGTCGTCGATCAGATCGAGGATCTGGGCCTGGATGGTGACGTCGAGCGCCGTCGTGGGCTCGTCGGCGATCAGCAGCTGGGGGCGGCAGGCCAGCGCGATGGCGATGAGCACGCGCTGGCGCATTCCACCCGAGAACTCGTGGGGGTACTCCTCGATCCGCGCGGCGGGCTCGGAGATGCCGACCTGTTCGAGCATCCCGACCGTGTCGTCGAGGACCGCCTCGTCGACGCTCCCCTGAATCCGGGGGAGGATCTCGCGGACGGCGTTCAGCCACGTGTCCTTCCTGTGTCCGCCGTATCGGTGGAGCCGGAGGCTTTCCGCGACCTGCTCGCCGACCGGGATCGCGGGGTTGAGCGAGGTCATCGGGTCCTGGAAGATCATGCTCATCTCGCCGCCTCGCACCCGACGGAGGGCCTCCTCGGGCGCGCGCGCGAGGTCGATCTCCCCCGAATCGGGGTCGGCGAACTCCCCCCGGTGGTCCTCGGCGAGCTCGCGGGCGAGGTCCGCGTCACGGAACGTTACGGACCCGCCGGCGACCGCCCCCGGGTCGTCGATCAGTCCCATCGCCGACAGCGCCGTCACCGACTTCCCGGAGCCCGACTCGCCGACGAGCCCGACCGTCTCGCCCTCCCGGATCGAGAGATCGATCCCGTCGACGGCCTTCACGACCCCGCGCTCGGTGCGAAACTGCGTGCGGAGGTCCGCGATGGAGAGCAGGTCGCTCACGTGCCCGGCGTTCGGAACCGCGCTATATACGTCTGCCGCCGGCGACGAGCGCGCCCGGCGTCCGCCGGGCGTCCTGCTGCCCTTTCGACGAGGGTCACGGGCCCACGGTGTGTTCGACCGGAGTGGGTCCCGAGGCCGGTTTCCCCGCTGTGGGCACGATAGCCGTCGGGCACACCGACGCCGACTGCTCGTGCGGTCCGGTCGGCTCTCCCGTGGGTGGGCGGTCGAGGGGCCATCGGCACAGCCCGGTCCAGTGCTTTCACGCCGCGCAGCTTGGCCTCGCGTCCTCACGCCGAGTTCGCCGCCCGCGCGGCGGCGCGGGCCTCCTCGACCGAGCGCCCCTCCCTGAGTACGGCGTCGACGAAGAGTTCGCCCGCCTTGTAGGAAGAGCGGACCATCGGCCCGCTCGCACAGTAGAGAAAGCCCAGCTCCTCCTCGGCGACTCGCCGCCACGTCTCGAAGGCGTCGGGATGTACGTAGGAGGCGACGTCGAGGTGGCTCCGGGAGGGCTGGAGGTACTGGCCCAAGGTGAGGACGTCCACGTCGGCCTCCCGCAGATCGGAGAGGGTCGCGTACAGCTCGTGGTCGTACTCGCCCAGCCCGAGCATCAGGCTCGTCTTCGTGTACGCGTCCGCGTCGCGCGCGACCGATTCGAGCACCGCGAGCGACTGCTCGTAGCCCGCCCGCCGGTCCCGGACGGGCCACTGGAGCCGTGGGACAGTCTCGACGTTGTGGGCGATCACGTCCGGCCCCGCCGCGATGATCTCGGCCACCAGCTGCTCCTCGCCTTGGAAGTCCGGGATCAGGGTCTCGACGAGGATCCCCGGATCGCGGCGCTTGATCTCCCTGACCGTGTCGGCGAAGTGGCCCGCCCCCTGGTCGGGGAGGTCGTCGCGATCGACGCTGGTGAGCACGACGTAGTCGAGGCCGATCTCGACGACGGCCTCGGCGACGTTCGCGGGCTCGTCGGGATCGAGCGCGTCCATACCGCCGGTCTCGACGTCACAGAAGTTACAGCCCCGCGAGCAGCGTTCGCCCATGAGCATGAACGTGGCGGTGCCGGGGCCGCTACCGGGACCGTCACCGCCCGACCAGCACTCGCCGAGGTTGGGGCAGTTGGCCTCCTCGCAGACCGTATGGAGGTCCCGGTCGCGCAGCGTCCGCTTGATCTCGGCGAAGCGCTCGCCCGCAGGCGGGCGGGTCTTCAGCCAGTCCGGCTTGCGCGCGCGACTCATCGGTTCCCGTTGAGGTCCCGCCGGCAAAAGCGTGCGGTTCGTCGACGGTCCTGGATCGGTCGGTCCGTGTCCCGGCCACTGTGTTCTCCCTTCTCGCCCGAAGCGTCCGAAGGATTATCTATCGAGTAGAAGCAGTACGTGGCGTGCTCGACCTCGCGCCCGAGGACATCACCGAGGGGCCGCTGCTGCGAGCACTGGTGGGCCTCGCCGCGCCGCTGTTCGTGCAGAACCTCGTGCAGGTCGCCCAACAGGTGGTGGATCTGTTCTGGCTCGGCCGGCTCAGCGGCGGGGCCGTCGCCGCTGTGGGACTTGCCTTCCCCGTCATCGGCCTCCTGTTCGGCGTCGTCGGCATCGCCGCGCTCGTCGGCACGCAGGTGCTCGTCAGTCAGCGCGTCGGCGGCGACGACCGCGAGGGCGCGCGGCGAGCCGGCTTCACCGGCCTCGCCGTGGGGATCGCGGTCGGACTCGCGGGCGGGGTGGTCATGGTCCTCGGTGCGCGTCCCGTCGTCGCGCTGCTCACCATCGTCCAGCCGCTCGCGGGTAGTGCGGGCGACGTCCCGTCGCTGACGGTCGCGTATCTCAGCGTCTTCGCGTTCGCGCTCCCGCTGGGCGGGGCCTCCGACGCCGTCGAGGGCTCGTTTATCGGCTGGGGCGACTCGCGCGCGCCGCTGTACATCAGCGTCGTCACGGTGCTCGTCAACGCCGCGCTCGACCCGGTGCTCATCTTCGGGCTCGGACCCGTTCCTCGGCTCGGCATTCGGGGCGCGGCGCTGGCGACGGCGCTGGGCTTCGGCGGGGGCCTCCTCACGGCGCTCGCGCTCGTCGCCACCGGGCGCAACGAGGGGATGTACTCGCGGGCCGCGGCCGTCCTCGATCCGGGGGAGGTCCGCGAGCTGCTCGACGTCGGGCTTCCCGTGGCGGGCCAGCAGGTCGCCCGACAGACGGTGCGGATCGCCATCGTCGGCGTCGTCTTCGTCGCCGGCGGCGCGGCCGGGCTGGCGGCTTATAATGTCGGTGCGCGCGTCGCGGCGATCGCGTTCATCCCCGCCATCGGGCTCCAGCAGGCCGCCCAGAGCGTCGTCGGGCAGAACCTCGGCGCGGGCCGTCCCGAGCGCGCTCGGCGGGCGACGTGGCTCGGCGTCGCGCTCGCGGCCGGCGGCCTCGCGGTCGTCGGCGTCGTGCAGTGGCTCGTGCCCGTCTTCGTCACGACCCTGCTCACCCCCGACCTCGGGGAGCGGGGGCTCTCGCTGTCCGTGGAGTACCTCCGGATCCTCGCCTACGGCTACCCGGCCATCGGCGCGGCCTACCTGCTCGAGGGGGGCTTCAACGGTGCGCGCCGCACCCGCACGAGCTTCGTCGCCACGCTGGTCCAGTTCTGGGCCGTCCGACTTCCGATCGCCGCCGTCGGCGGCGTCCTGCTGGGAGTCGGCGTCGTGGCGGTCTTCTGGGCGGTGACGCTCTCCAACATCGCCGCCGCGCTCGGGCTCGCCGCCTACTACCGCTACTCGACCGCCGGCGGGATGTTGGATCGGGCGGTCGCGGCGACGGACTGACTCGTCCGTTCGCGACCACCCGCCGAGAGGCACGCGACGAACGACCGGTAGAATCGGTTGCTCTGGCAGTATGGCGGTGGACGCGCGGTCGCCGGTGGAGCCGAGCGAAGCGGGCGGCCGCGCGTCCGAACACGCGGGACGCTGATTACGCCGGCCTACGAGGATCCGGTTATGAGCGCGTCGGCATCGACCGCGGCCGGATCGTTCCGGCGCGGCTGGAACTACTATCGGCGGTACACGAGACGACGGGCGGGGATCCGCGCGGCGGCGACGGCGGCGCTGACCGGCTTCGGGCTGCTCGCGTACTTCGAGCAGTGGTTCGTCGCCGTCGCGATCGCGTCGTACCTCCTCCCGCCCGCCTACCTCTATCTCGCCGGCGACGACCTCGCCGATCGGGCTCCGGGCGAACGCGACGGCGACAGCGCCGCCCGGCAGGACGCCGTCGCGGCCGACGGCGTCGACGCCGACAGCGACGCCGATACAGACGCGGACGGTACCGACGTCGACGCGGACGGTACCGACGTCGACGCGGATGGTGTCGATGCCGATGCGGATGGTGTCGATGCCGATGCGGATGGTGTCGATGCCGATGCGGATGGTGTCGACGTCGACTTCGATGGATAGTCGACGGTCACACGTCCCTTCGGACGGATTTCTCCGCCCGGTTCGCCGTCGCGGGCATGGCGCGGTACGGAAACGCCTTTGTCGGCACCACCCCCAGTAGCGACGCACGTGACTCCCGTCGTTTCGCTCCACCCCTCCCATTCGCCGCCGTTACTCCCGAGAGTGATCCTCGTGATTACCGCCGTCGCGCGCCGGCGACGACGAGCGCGCGGCGGTCTTCCGCGGGGGCGTCCCGCGTGAACGTCGCGGAGACGATCCCCGAGTTCGCCGACGCGTTCGGCTTCGAGCAGTTCAACGAGATGCAGCGCGCGGCCCTCCCGGCGATCCTCGAGGGCGACGCCAACGTGGTCGCAAGCGCGCCCACCGCCTCGGGCAAGACCGCCCTCGCCGAGCTCGCCATCTGCAAGTGCCTGCGCGAGGGTGGGACGGCCCTGTTCGTCGCGCCGTTGCGCGCGCTCACCAACGAGAAAGAAGCCGAATGGGAGCGCTTCGAGTCCCTCGGATACTCGGTCTACGTCGTCACCGGCGAGCGCGACCTGCATCCCCGTCGCGCCGAGCGTGCGGACATCCTCGTGATGACCCCCGAGAAGCTCGACTCCGCGACCCGGAAGCACGACTCGCCCCGCTACGGGTTCGTCACCGGCGTCGCCTGCTGTGTGATCGACGAGGTCCACCTGCTCGATTCCGATCGGCGTGGCGGCGTGCTCGAGGTCACGATCTCGCGCCTGCGGCGGCTCTGCGAGCCCCGGATCGTCGCGCTCTCGGCGACGATGCCCAACGTCGGCGAGGTCGCGGAGTGGCTCGACGCACCGCCCGACTCGACGTTCGACTTCGGCGACGAGTACCGACCGGTACCGCTGGAAGCCGAGGTCCGTACTTACACCCACGGTGAGAACGCCTTCGCCGACAAGTACCGCCGGCTCTACCGCGCGCTCGATCTGGTCGAGCCCCACGTCCGCGAGGCGGGCCAGGCGCTCGTGTTCGTCGCCTCCCGCCAGGACACCGTCCGGGCCGCGGAGAAGGCCAGAGACGAGATCGCCGAGCGCGATGTTCCCGTCGGGACCCGGGGCGAGTACGACTTCCACACCGAGACGCAGGTCCTCGAAAATCAGACGCTCCGCAACTCGGTGCTCGACGGGGTCGCCTTCCACCACGCGGGACTCTCGAAGTCGGACAAAGACCACGTCGAGCAGTGGTTTCGGGAGGGAACGGTCAAGCTGCTCTTCTCGACCTCGACGCTCGCGTGGGGCGTCAACCTCCCCGCGCGGTGTGTCGTCATCCGCGATACGAAGTACCACGATCCTCTCGAAGGCGAGGTCGACATGAGCCCGCTCGACGTGCTCCAGATGCTCGGCCGGGCGGGCCGGCCAGGCTACGACGACGCGGGCTACGCGTGGGTGGTCTGTGACCGTGCGGACGCCGGGAAGTACCGCAAACTGCTCCGCGAGGGAACGCCGATCGAGTCGCGGCTGGCCGCCGACCTCGACACCCACCTGAACGCCGAGATCGCCATGGGCACCATCAGGAACGCCGGGGACGTGACGGCGTGGCTCGAAACCACGTTCGCGTTCGTCCGCGCACGCAACGCCGCCGAGCCCGACGCCGAAGCGGACCTGCGCGAGGGAGTGAGCGGGACGCTCGATTCTCTCGTCACCGATGGGTTCGTCGAGCGAGACGCCGACGGCGGGGTGTCGGCGACGTCCCTCGGCACGCTCGCCTCGGCGTACTACCTCCGGCTGCCGACCGCCCGGCGCTTCTTCACGCTCGCCGAGGGGGCGGCCGACGCGGCCGACGCGGCCGACGGGGCCGACGGCCCGCCGGCGGAGGGCGCGATGCTCGAAGCGGTCGCGTGTGCGGCGGAGTTCGACAGCGTGAACGCACGCTCGGCCGAGCGCGACGCGATCGCGGACGTGCTCGGTCCGCGCGACCACGACCTCGACGCGGGCGAGCGGAAGGTGCTCGCCATCCTCGAGGCGAGCATGGACGGGTCGACCCCCTCCGAGCTGGCGAGCGACGCGTGGGTCATCAGGCAGAACGCACTCCGACTGTTGGCAGCGCTACGGGCCTTTCTCGACCGATTTTCCGGCCCGGCGGCGGCCAACCGCGCGCGTCGACTGGCCGCGCGCGTCGAGCACGGCGTGGACGCGGACACCGTGGGGCTCACCGCCATCGACGGCGTCGCGTCGGGCCGGGCGAGCAAGCTGGCGGACGCCGGCATCTCGACGCCGGCGGACGTGCGGGATGCGGGCGTCGCGGGGCTCGTCGAGAGCGGGCTCGCCGAGGGCGTCGCCGAGCGGGTGCTCGAACGTGCACACGAACTCCCCGCGATCGCGCTCGATTGGGGGACGTTCCCCGAGCGGATCGCCCGCGGCGAGCGGGAGCTCTGTGAGGTGAGCGTCGAGAACGCGGGCGGCGGCGCGCGCGCCGGCCTCCGAGCGACGGTGAACGGCGTCGAGATGACCCGATCGGGCGCGTATCTCGGCTCCACGACCCTCCCCGTGCCCGTCTTCGGCGGCGACCCGGACACGCTCCGCTTTGCCGTCGAGGTCGTCTTCCCCGACCTGCCACTGCCGCCGACCGTCGAGTCCCGTACCGTCTGGGTCGACTGAACCCCGGCTCGAACGGTCGGGTCCTACGGTTCGACTGTCGGGCCGGAATCGAGCCGGTCCCGTACCGGAGGGGGTGCCGAGCGGTGCGGACTGCGGTCGGCGCGGAACGCACCGCGGTTGCGTGGCGGTCTCCGTATGTGCCGGCACTCGCAGTTTCGTCTTCGCTCGACGTACTCGTGGTCGTCGATACGTCGCTCGATTCGCGACTCGGGACGACACCGTTTCCGCCAGCCGACGGTAGCTTCAAACCGGTCCGCACACAATCGTCGGCGATGACGACCGACGCCGACGGCTACGACGAGCTCCACTCGCTGCTCGCCGCGCGGAGCCTCGCCGCTCCGGTCGAACCGACCGAGGTGGACGACGCCTCCGGGTCGGTTGACGCGGACGGCTTCGACGCCGATCCGGACCGACCTCCGGCGACGACGTTCCCCCAGTCGGTGGCGAGCGGCGACCCCACGCCGGCTGGAGCCGTCCTCTGGACGCGGATCGACCCGGACGCCCACGTGCCCGGGGAGCCGCTGGGCGTCGAGATCGCTGCCGACGAGCGGTTCGAACGGGTCGTCTATCGGGGCCTCGTCGACGCCGAGCACGTCACGCCCGATCACGACTACGCCGTCAACGTCGAGACCGACGGCCTGCTCGACGCCGACCGGTACTACCACTATCGGTTCACCTACGGCGGCGTCCGGAGTCGGGTCGGCCGGTGTCACACGCTCCCCGCCCCGGACGCGAGCCCCGAACGTCTCCGGTTCGCGGTGGTGACCTGTCAGGACTATCAGAACGGCTACTACGGCGCGTACCACCACGTCGCCGAAGAGGACGTCGACTACCTGCTTCATGTCGGCGACTTCATCTACGAGTCCGCGGCAGGCCAGTACAAGGGTCGGGGCAGCCGGAAGTACCCCGACCGTGAGATCGCACTGCCCAGCGGCCGCGACCGCGCGTGGACGCTCGACGACTACCGCCATCTCTACGCGACCTACCGGACCGATCGCTGCCTCCAGGCAGCGCTCGAACGCCACACCCTGATCGCCGCCCGCGACGACCACGAGTTCACGGACAACCTCTACTGGGACGCCGAGGCCGGCGCGCCGCGGGGCCCGGAGCACCCCCGGGGCGACGACCCCGAGTTCATGCGCGAGCTCGTCGCCGACGCCCTCCAGGCGTGGTGGGAGCACATGCCCGCCCGCGTCGATCGCGACCGCGACGCCGAGACGTTCGGCGAGCGCTACCGGCTGTGGAATCGCTACCGTTTCGGCGACCTCGTCGATCTGGTGCTGACCGACGAGCGGCTCTACCGCGACCCGCCGCGAAACGCCGATAGCCCGCTCCCGACGTGGCTGCCGGTGGCGCTCGGGCGCGAGGCCCCCGAGCGCAGCATGCTCGGGGACGACCAGCGCGAGTGGTTTCTCGACCGGGTGGGGGCCTCGACGGCGACGTGGACGGTCTGGTCGGACGAAGTGCTCACGATCCCGTTCAAGGTCGGGGCCGGCCCGGCGACGCTCCACCCCTCCGAGAGCGGCTGGGACGGCTACGGGGGCGAGCGCCGGCTGATCATGGACGCGCTCGCCGAGAGCGACGTCTCGAACTTCGTCACCCTGACCGGGGACATGCACTGCTACGTCGCGGGCTACCAGCAGACGGTCTACCGGGATGCCCTCTCCGGACTGCTCGATGGCTCCGCGGCCGACGCCGACGGCCAGCGGGTCGGCGTCGAGTTCATGACACCCCCGGTGACGAGCGTCAACATCGGCGAGGCCGTCGCGGTCGACGGCGGGCGCGCGTGGGACCTGACCGAGCGGCTGCTCTCCCGGGCCGTGCGCACCCAGAATCCGCACATGGAGTTTTTCGACAGCCACCACTGGGGCTACTCGGTCGTGGAGTTCACCCCCGAGGCGTGTACGTACACCGGCTACGACGTCGACAAGACGGTCGACTCGCCCGACGCCCCCAAGGAGGCGGTGGTCGCGCTCCGGGTGCCCGAGGGCCGCGTCGAGATCGAGGAGCTGTCGCCCGCCGACGCGCGCTCGTGACTCCGGGCGAGCGAGCCCACGCGCGAGCGCGACTCCGTCGAACCGAATCGAACGGTGACGAGCGGTGCGGCCGCCGTGTGGCGCGGTCGCCGTACAGTGGGGTCGCCGTGTGGTTGCTGTGCGGCGCGGTCGGCGCGCTCCGCGCGCCGCGGTGCGGAGGCGCGCGAACTCGCGCGAGGGATGGGCGAGCGCGTGGCGGCGCGGTGCAGTAGCGGTGCGGCCCTCGTGTGTATCGGCATTCGTGGTCCGTGCCGCTCGCTCGGCCCGGCACTCGCGGGTCTATCGTCGACCGCTGCGCCGGCGGCGCACGGCCAACAACGCGCCGAGGGCGACGATCGCGAGCACCGCCGCCACGACGGCCGTGAGGACGAACCCCTGCTGGAGCAGCCCCATGACGCCGCCGGTCTCCTCGTCGCCGGGCGGCGCGGTCGCCGCGCCGCCGTCGTTCGAACCCCCGTCGTCCGGCCCCGCCGCGTCGCCGGTCGTCGGCCCCGCTCCCGGACCGATCGTTTCGGTCGTGCCCGAGCCGTCGTCCGGGCTCGCCGCGTCGTCTCCGGTCGCTCCTCCGTCGGTCCCGCCGGCGTCGGCCGAGCCGCCCGTGGTCGCCGGCCCCGACGCACCGGCCGCGACGACGAAGCTGTCGTCGGCGGCGCTGGTGGTGCTGTCGTCGTCGAGGCTGACGACCTCCCCGGGTTCGGCGACCGTCGTGATGGCGTACCGGCCCGTTCCGACGTCGGCAGTATCGAACGTCGCCGTTCCGTCCGACCCGGTCTCGAACTGCGTGGCGGTTCCGGCGAGCGAGCCGTCCTCGACGCGCCGGACCTGATAGCCCGTCCCGGGCTCGCCGCCCGCGAAGTACAGCCTCGTTCCGGGGGCGTACTCCCGACCGGGTTCGAGGCGCGCGTCGGCGTCGATCGTCGTGACGAACCCGGTCGCGCTCACCACCTGCCCGGTGTTGGTGAAGGGGCGGTCGGTCGCGGGATCGAACGTGCCGTTCCGGCGCTCGTCGAGCGTCTCGCCGCGCGTCTCGTAGAAGACGACCGCTTGGAGGGCTTGGCTCTCGGTCACGTTGCCGTTCAGGTCGACGGTGAAGTTCTGGGGATCGTGGTCGGGGCCGGTCGCCGCGCTGCCGACGAGTTCGCCGCGACCGTCTCCGTCGACCTCGAAGACGCCGATGTACCCGAAGTTGGGGACCGTCCCCGAGAGCTCGACCGACTGGGCGCCGAACTGGGGGGCGGTCTGGTTGGGGAAGGAAAGCGTCGTCCGGGTGATCGGGTAGTCGACGGTCGCGGTGTCGGTCGCCCCGTTACCGCCGGTGAGCGTCACCTGTGCCTGATAGGGATTGGCGACGCTCGGGGTGGTGAAGTTGAAGATCCGGAAGAACATGCGGTCGCCCGCCTCCAGGGAGATCCGCCGCGCGGGGTCGATGGTGATCTGCCCGTTATCGCTCGTCGAGAAGTTCGCGGGGATCGGGTCTCGGCCGGAGACGAGCACGTCGACGCGGGTCACGTTCCCGAGGCTGCCGTCGAAGCGGTTGTCGGCGCCGAAGTCGATCGTGGCCTCCTCCAGGCCGCTCTGGACGACCGTGTCGCCCGACTCGGCGGTGACCGAGACGCGCTGGAGGACGTTCGAGCCGGGCGAGTGGGGATAGGGTTCGGAGAGCTCGGCTTCGAGCGCCATCGTCGTCCCGCCGACGCCCGCGAGGACGACGGCGGCCACGAGCAGCCACAGCGCGAACACCGACGGGAGGGACCGTTCGGGGGACATCCTTGCTCCGCCCCACGACAGGGGGTAGGTAATGCTTTGCCCTTCGAGCGCGCCCGTAATGCCGGACGGGAATCTTTCGACGATTCCGTCGACACGGGCCGACGAAGCGTCCTCAGTTCCGTCCGGCACTCGCCCTTTCCAACACAACAGTCCTCCGTCGCCGTGTCCGCAGTCGGCCATCCACCCTCGGCCGTTCCGTGCCGCCTTCGATGCCACGCCGGGTTCGACGGTCCGTGCGACCGACGATCACGCACCGACCGCGGAGCGACCGCGCCCGAACTCCCGAGTGCGGAGCCGCGACCAGCCCGGGCCATGTCCGACGCGATCCGCGTGTTTGTCGGCGACTGCGGCTGTGGGCTCCCGGCCTTCGAGACGAGCGGTGGACGGCGGTGTCTCGACGCGGCCTGCGGACGTGCGGGCTGAACTCTTTTTCCAGTTCGGCGGACCCGACACGGCGGTACGTCCCCACCGACACAGCGCCCGCACCCGCCGACCGACGACCGCAGTCGCTTTCCCGGTCCCGGCGGACCACTACGCATGGACGGCCAGCTTGAGGGGGGCGTCGTACGCCTCGGGGACGACGCCCGCCAGCGCTTTCACGACTCGCGGGGCTACGGGAGACCGCTCGACGGCGGCGCGCTCGCGCTGGCCCCGGTCGAGGCGGCACACCTGCTCGCCCGCGGCGACCTCGGTTCGATCGACGGGATGGGTCTTCGAGCGTTCCTCGAAACGGTCGAGGGCCGGGAGGGCGACGTCGGCACGGACTTTCTCGTCTATGCCGACCTGCGCGAGCGCGGGTTCTACCTCTCGCCGGCCCGCGAGGGGTGGCTCCGTGGCGACCGAGCCGCGGAGGGAGGCCGGGCCGTCGATGGGGCAATCGACTTCCTCGTCTACCCGCGCGGGCAGGGGCCGTGGGACGGCGACGTCGCTTACCGGGTGCGGTGTGTCGGCGAGCGCGAGACGACCCCCGCCGCCGACCTCGGCGAGGTGATCCTCGCGGTCGTCGACGAGGAAGGCGAACTCTCTTATTTCGAGACCGAGCGGCCGACGATCGATGGAACGACCGAACACGTCCTTCCGACCGGTGTTCCGGGGAGCCTGCTCGCCGACCGCGTGGTGCTCTGGAACCCCCCCGACGCGCTGTACGAGCGATCGTTCTACGGCCAGCGTCTCGGCGGGCGCGACGCCGAGGGCGGCCCCGTCCAGCTCTCGCTCGTCGAGGCCGCGTTCCTCGCAGCGCGCGGGGCGATCGTCCTCACCGGCGACGGCGATGTCGACGATGCCGACGGCGCGAATGGCGGTGGCGACGGGACAGTCGCGGACGACGAAGCGGCTGCCGCGAACGCCGAGGCGACCGTCGTCGAGCGCGGCCGCGCCCTCGAAGGCGAGCGCTTCGGCCGCCGGCTGGCCGCGTATTCGAGCTTGCGCGAGCGCGGCGTCGTCCCGAAGACGGGCTTCAAGTTCGGCGCGGACTTTCGTACCTACGCCGACGTCGAATCGGTCGACCAGCTCGGCCACTCCGAGCACCTCGTGCGGGTGCTCCCGCGCGGACACGCCTTCTCGCTCCGGGACCTCGCGCTCGACGTGCGCCTCGCGGGCGGGGTCAGAAAGCGCATGGCTTTTGCGCTAACGGACGGGAGTACGGTCGACTGGCTCTCGGTGAGCCGGCTCACACCATGACCGACGACAGCCACGACGGCCCGGCGGCCGATCGATCGACGGCTGACGACGGATCGTCCCCGGGTGCGGACGTGGCCCTCGACGGCGGGACCGCAGCCGGGGCCGACGAGACGACGCTCGATCCGTGGGGCTCCTCGGCGATCGCCGACTACCGCGCGCTGTTCGCGGAGTTCGGCATCGAGGAGTTCGAGGACGTCCTCCCCGACGTGCCCGAGCCCCACTACCTGATGCGCCGGGGGGTGATCTTCGGCCACCGCGAGTACGATCGGGTCGCCAGGGCGCTCGAACGGGACGAGCCCGCCGCGGCGCTCTCGGGGTTCATGCCGACCGGCGACCCTCACGTCGGCCACAAGCTGGTCTTCGACGAGCTGGTCTGGCACCAGCAGCGCGGCGCGGACGCGTACGGGTTGATCGCCGACCTCGAGGCCCACAGCGCGCGCGGGCTCGACTGGGGAGCGATCGACGAGCACGCCAGGGACTACCTGCTCAGCCTGCTCGCCTGTGGGTTCGACGCCGAGGCGGGCGAGCTCTACCGCCAGTCCGACAACCGAGCAGTCCGGGACCTCGCTTTCGAGCTCGGCATCGGGGCCAACGTCTCGGAGCTGGCGAGCATCTACGGCTTCGACGGGGAGACGAACGTCTCGTACATGCAAAGCGTCGTTACCCAGATGGCGGACATCCTCTACCCACAGCTCGACGAACCGAAGCCGACCGTGATCCCCGTCGGTCCCGATCAGGACCCCCACGTCAGGCTGGCGCGCGATCTGGCCGCCCGGACGCAATTCTTCGGGGTGACGGAGGCCTACGCGAGTTTCGAGACCGGTCCCGCTGAGCGTGCGCTCGTTGCTGAGGCGTACGAGGCACTATCGGCCGAACACGAGAAAGACGGGGACACGACCCCGGTCCGATGTGTCGAGGCCGCCGGCTGGCTCGCTGAACACACGCCTCAGCAGCCCACACTCACGGGAGAGACGTTCGAAGCGGATACCCCTGTACGCGAGGGCGCGGTCCGGAAGCTCCGTGCCGCGGGCAAGGAACCGCTCAGGCCCCGGGTCCGATTCCTCGACCGGAACGCGACCGACGAGGCCTTCGCGGCGCTGATCGAGGCGATCGAGGGCGAGAAACGCGTCTACGAGGGACACGTCGACAGCTTCGAACTCTCCCGCGAGGCGGCCGAAGCGCTGGCCCGCGAGGTCGGGATCGAGCACGGCGGCTACGGCTTCGTCGCGCCCTCCTCGATCTACCACCGCTTCATGACCGGGCTCACGGGCGGGAAGATGAGCTCGTCGGTACCGGCGAGCCACATCAGCCTGCTCGACGACCCCGAAGAAGGGTACGAGAAGGTCGAGGCGGCGACGACCGGCGGCCGGGAGACCGCCGAACTCCAGCGCGAACTCGGCGGCGAGGCCGACGAGTGTCCGGTCTACGAGCTCTACGCCTACCTGCTCGCCGCCGAGGACGACGAGTTCGCGACCCGGGTCTACGAGGAGTGCGTCGGCGGCGAGCGCCTCTGTGGGGATTGCAAGGCACAGGCCGCCGGACTGATGACCGAGTTCCTCGAAGACCACCAGGAGAAACGCGCCGAGGCCGAGGCCGTACTGGAGGACCTCGACGTCGGCTTCGACACCGGGGGGTGAGAGCGCCGAACGGACACGACCGACGAGTCACGCCACGACCGAGAACCGCCAGTGCCGACGGATCCGAACCGCACCCGCGACTCGAAGCCGTCGCCGACCCGGCGGCGTTGGCCGACGGCTCGCCGACGCTGGTGGACCGACGAAAGGGTCAGGGGGGTGTGCTACCGACACGGGTAGAGAACCGAGGACGACTCACACGGTGACGACAACAGTCACAGCGGGGGGAGGTGGGGGAACCCTCGGAGCCGCCCTCGGTATCTGCCGAGAAGAAACCGGCGGACATGAGCTATTCGCAGGATACTGCAAGGTCGATGCTGGCGAGAGGATAAAATCCCCAGATCCCATGTGGACGAAACCGATTCAATACTACTGATACATGCCCTACCCACGGGGGTCGGGAGGTCCGAGCGTAGCCTCACGGTACAGAGCAGAATGCGGTCACCCTCGTATACTGTCGGGCAGAAATACGTGAATATCGACCGGCAGTGGACGCTTGATTGCGGCTGGATAGTCCGGCTGCGCCTTCGAAACGATTCTGTCCGACAGGATAACACCGGTGCGCGCCGGGCTGGTCGACCCCGCCCGCGAGCAGTTCGGCGGCACAGGTCGTCTACCAGCCCTGCTGGCAGTCGGCGGGCAGCCACGCGCCCGCGTTGTATCAAAGGACTGTACCAGTGGCAAGGACACACTGTTCGCGCCTCGCTTCTGATCCACGACGAGGTGTCCGAAAGAACGGTCCCGTGAAACTTCCGGACGGGAAAGGCTTCCGGGAGTCGCGCTGGGTAGGTCTGACTCCACCACCGATGAAGGCTCATGGGCACTGTTAACTTAGCAGAAAATCGCCGGAAGGAAGCGGGATGATTTACACCCTCGATTACTGTTGTTATTCTAAGAGAATCTGTGACGAAGCCGAGGTCGCCGAAATCGAGAGAACTACGATTCATCTGGCTTCCGTATGGCGGTTTTCTACTAACTTAACAGTGCCGCTCATGAAATCGATAAGCTACTTGGGCTGTACCGAACTTCGTTATCGAGTTAGACAATCTTAAGTTGCGAAAGAAGCAACCGTCCGGCGATGAGCAAGTCCAACCGGGACTGGTGGCCGAACCGATTGAACGTGGAGATTCTCGACCGGAACGCTCGCCGGAGCGGTCCGATAGACGAGGAGTTCGACTACGCCGCGGCGTTCGAGTCGCTCGATTTCGAGGCCGTGAAAGCGGACATCGAGGAGGTGCTGACCGACTCGAAAGAGTGGTGGCCGGCCGACTACGGCCACTACGGCCCGCTGATGATACGGATGGCGTGGCACAGCGCCGGCACCTATCGTGTGAGCGACGGCCGCGGCGGCGCGAACCGCGCCGGCCAGCGCTTCGCGCCACTCAATAGCTGGCCCGACAACGCGAACCTCGACAAGGCACGCCGGCTGCTCTGGCCGGTCAAACGGAAGTACGGCAGGAGCCTCTCGTGGGCCGACCTGCTGGTCCTCGCGGGCAACGTCGCCCTCGAATCGATGGGCTTCGAGACCTTCGGCTTCGCCGGCGGGCGCGAGGACGCCTTCATGCCCGACGAGGCCGTCGACTGGGGGCCCGAAGACGAGATGGAGGTGACCTCCCCCGAGCGCTTCGACGAGGAGGGCCACCTCAAGAGCCCGCTCGCAAACTCGGTCATGGGGCTCATCTACGTGAACCCGGAGGGTCCACACGGCGAACCGGATCTGGAAGGATCGGCGCACAACATCCGCGAGACGTTCGGCCAGATGGCGATGGACGACGAGGAGACCGCGGCGCTCATCGCCGGCGGCCACACGTTCGGGAAGGTCCACGGTGCCGACGACCCCGAGAACCTCGGACCCGAACCCGAGGCGGCTCCCATCGAGGCACAGGGCTTTGGCTGGGAGAGCGACCACGAGTCCGGCAGAGGGGCCGACACGATCACCAGCGGCATCGAGGGTCCCTGGACCGACGCGCCGATCCAGTGGGACATGGGCTATCTCGACAACCTGCTCGACCACGAGTGGGAGGCCGAACGGGGTCCCGGCGGTGCGTGGCAGTGGACGCCGACCGACGAGGCCCTAGAGGGCACCGTGCCGGACGCCCACGACACCTCGAAGAACGTGGACCCCATGATGCTGACGACGGACGTCGCCCTGAAGGCGGACCCGGACTACCGGGAGATCATCGAGCGCTTCCGGGAGCACCCCGACGAGTTCCGGGAGGTCTTCGCGAAGGCGTGGTACAAGCTGATCCACCGTGATCTCGGCCCGCCCGCTCGCTTTCTCGGCCCGGAGGTGCCCGACGAGGAGATGCTGTGGCAGGACCCGGTCCCCGACGTCGACCACGGCCTGATCGGCGAGGCGGAGATCGCCGCGCTCGAAGAGGAGATTCTCGACTCGGGGCTGTCGGTCCCCGAACTGGTCGAGACCGCGTGGGCGTCGGCGTCGACGTTTCGCAAGAGCGACAAGCGCGGCGGCGCGAACGGAGCCCGGATTCGCCTCAGGCCACAGCGCGACTGGGAGGTCAACGAGCCCGAGCAGCTGGCGACCGTACTGGACACCCTACAGGAGATCAAAACGGAGTTCGACGGCTCACGGGCCGATGGGACGAAGGTTTCGCTCGCCGACCTGATCGTGCTGGGGGGCAACGCAGCCGTCGAGCGGGCGGCCCGGAAGGCCGGGTACGACGTGGACGTGCCGTTCGAACCGGGCCGGACGGACGCCTCACAGGAGGAGACCGACGTCGACTCCTTCGAGGCGCTCGAACCGGACGCGGACGGCTTCCGCAACTACCGCAAGGAGGGGATCGACCGACCGGCCGAAGAGCTGCTAGTCGACAGGGCGGATCTCCTGGACCTGACGGCTCCCGAGATGACGGTGCTGGTCGGCGGCCTGCGGGCGCTGGACGCGACCTACGGGAACGCCGACCACGGGATCTTCACCGACCGACCGGGGACGTTGACCAACGACTTCTTCGTGAACCTGCTCGGCATGGACACCGAGTGGGAGCCGGCCGACGGGTCCGACGGTCTGTTCGAGGGCTACGATCGTGACACGGGCGAACTCGAGTGGACGGGGACCCGCGCGGATCTCGTCTTCGGCTCGAACGCCCGGCTTCGGGCTATCGCGGAGGTCTACGGGAGCGACGACGCGGAAGAGAAGTTCGTGCGCGAGTTCGTGGACGCGTGGCAGAAGGTGATGAGCCTCGATCGCTTCGACCTCGAGTAAGCCGAGCTGCGAATCCTCGGGTCGGTTGCCGGCTTTCTTTCGTTCCCCGTCCTCGTCCGTTCCTCTCCCTCACACGGCGGCCCCTCGGGCTCCGCTCTCCAGCAGTGTGACCTGCACGACTCGGGCGCTCGTACCCGCAGTCGACGAACGAGCGGCCGTGTGCGGTCGATCCATCCGTCCGGAGCGTCGGACTCGATCTAGAGGCGATTCAGCGCTTCGAGCTCCCCGGCGGGAGGTCGTGCTCGGCGCGGTGGTCGAGCATCGCTCCGTGCTGACACGCGCGGATCCGGAGGTCCGAGCGGGGCTTCGCGGTACAGGGCAGAAAGAGGTCGACCTCACGGTCGATCCCGTAGTACCGGCGCGCGTCGGACTGGTCGACCTCGCCCGTGAGCAGTTCGGCGGCACAGGTCGTACACCAGCCCTGCTGGCAGTCCGCGGGCAGCCACACGCCTGCCTCGCGTGCGGCAGCGAGGACGTACTCCCCCTCACTGACCTCGATCTCGACCGTCTCGCCCGCGCGCTCGGGCAGCTCCGCGCAGTCCTCCGGGACGACGATCTCGACGGTGTGGACGGTCACGGTCGAACCCAGGGCGGCTGCGGGAAAGCGCCGACGGTTCTAAGCTAACGATGTCATGGACCAAAACAGTCAAAAATTTTATGTTCTCCAGACGTCATCACTTAGCATGGCAGTTGCACCGCAAGCTTCGCCCTTTAGCACACTCAATGCGATTCAGACACTTAATGAAATTCAGTCGTCACTTAAAGAAGTGGACAACGCTATTCAGATGATGCATTCCTCTAAACGAGTACAGACACTCGGGAATATAGGCGAATCGTATCGCCAAGCCGCACGAATAGTGAGTCAGGTAGATGCGAATCAACTTTACATGGAACTTCAAAGATTACAGAAGGGGTTTGAAGTCTAAAGTCGGTAGTATCAGACTTCTCTGAAATCCCGCCTGTCTTGATCAAGCAAAGGTCATCCGCAACCGCGGCTCAGCCCAGAACACACCGTCCGCCAGCGTCCCCAGTCTCACCTGACCTCCCGAAAAATCCACCTGAGAAGCGCGAATCAAGCACCTCAAATATCGAATGGGGATTCTATGATATGTTACTTTTCTCACTGCAAACAGGATGGTTTGTTGCTAAGGATAACAAAGAATCGATATTCGTTGCTTCGATTATACTCGGCACTGTTAACTTAGCAGAAAATCGCCGGAAGGAAGCGGGATGATTTACACCCTCGATTACTGTTGTTATTCTAAGAGAATCTGTGACGAAGCCGAGAAATAAGTGAATGAGTCGTCGCCGAAATCGAGAGAACTACGATTCATCTGGCTTCCGTATGGCGGTTTTCTACTAACTTAACAGTGCCTTATACTCGGTGCCCTCACTGATTCGGGAGATATACTCGAAATTTTCGACATTGTTTGATGTCGGATGTCGTTGAATATCACTGTCAACGCTTAGTGCGAAAATATCGGTGGTTCGGTGTAGCTGTCGTTCTGCCGACGTGGCCTCAGGCCGACTCGTTGAAGCGGTTGTTCGTCGACAGCGGAGCGTCACCGGGCTCGCCGCGGACGAAGTGGCCCGCCGGGTTGACCTCGCCGTCGCGCTCCATCGAGAGCAGCTCGATGAACCACGCCTCGTGGTCCATCTCCTCTTGCAGGATGCGCTGGGCCATGTCGTAGGTGCGCGGGTCGCACTCGCGGGTCATGTCACAGACCTCGCTCCACGTGCGGATGGCACACCGCTCGGCCTCCAGCAGGACTTCGAGGACGTTCTCGGCGGTCGGATCGTCGGGCAGCTCGGCGTGGGGACAGCCCGCGCGGGCCATGAAGTCGTGGATGTCCGGCGGCAGCTTCCCGTCGAGCTCGTAGACACGGGGCATCACCAGTTCGAAGTGCGCCCGATCCTCCAGGCGGGCGTCCTCGGTGATCTCCTTGTAGTCCTCGTTGCCCGCGAGGTGGGTGCGGAGGTTCGTGTAGTAGTAGTACGTCGAGAACTCCGCGCCGATGGCGTCGATCAGCGTCTCGCGGATCTCCTCGGGGTCGCCCCCGCGCTCGCGGATGACCTGCATCCCGACGCGCTCTGTGGTGTCGCCCGGCGATACCGTGCCGCTTCCGTGCTTTCGTTCCTGTTGAGCCATGTCTCCCCCTCCACTCCGAGGGAGGGACGGCTGTCACTTAACTATTTCTCCATCTACCAAATGTTCAGTTCGGTTATCGGAATAGAAAGTTTCGTAATCGTCAATCAGTGCCAGCCCTCCCGGGCCGGCGGGTCGAGCGCGATCGATCGACCACCCGTCGGTTGCTCTGGCCATCCGTCGGTGTGCTCTACGAGGAGCTCCCCGAGAGGTTCGCCGCCGAGGACGTCGGCCGGAAGGGACTCACCGGCGGCCGGCGACACCTGCTGGTTCGCCACTTCGCCGACGCCCGGCGTTCGGTGTCTTCACCCGCCGACACCGCTGTGGCCGGAAAGCGGGCGTGAGCAGGACGGCCGGGGAGCAGCCGGCCGTCCGTGTACGGGAAGCGGGTCGCCCGGAGGGGCGCAGTCGACCTGCGGGAGGCGGTTTTATACCGCCGGCCGTCGAGGGTCGGCCATGCGATTCGAGGGCGACGTGGTGTTCATCACGGGCGCAGCGTCGGGGATCGGGCGGGCAACGGCCGAGCAGTGCGCCGCGGAGGGCGCGACGGTGATCGTCACCGACGTCGACACGCCGGGCGGCGAGGAGGCCGTCGAGCGGATCGAGGACTCGGGCGGCGACGCCGAGTTCCACGAACTCGACGTCACCGACGAGGAAGCGTTCGCGGACGCGATCGACGCCACGGTCGCCGAGTACGGCCTCGACGTACTCGTGAACAACGCCGGCACCGGCCACCCCCCGGCATACGTCGAGGACACCGACGCCTCCGTGCGCGATTACGTCATCGACGTCAATCTCCACGGCGTCTGGAACGGCTGTCACGCCGCCCTCCCGGCGCTGAAGGAGCAGGGTTCGGGCGCGATCGTCAACGTGGGCTCGCTGGCGAGTCTGCTCGGCTTCCCCAAACAGAGCGTCTACGCGCTGACCAAGGGCGCGGTGCTCAACTTCACGCGCACGGTCGCCGCCGAGGCCGGCCCGAAGGGCGTGCGCGCGAACACGGTCTGTCCGGGCGTGACCGAGACGCCCCTGGGCGAGCAGTTCCTCGCGACCCAGGACGACCCCGAGGCCGCCCGCGAGTCGATGGCCGAGGAGTATCCCATGAAGCGCCTCGGCCAGCCCGAGGAGATCGCCGACGCGATCTGCTTTCTGGCGAGCGAGGAGGCCTCCTTTATCACCGGGCACGGCCTCGTCGCCGACGGCGGCTACTCGGTCTGGTAGGTGGTCGTCGACGGCGGTTACGCGGCCCGGCGGATCGCCGACGGCAACTACGCGATCCGGTAGGCCGCGACCTCCTCGCCGAAAGCGGAAAAAAACCAGCCCGTGCCGGGGAGGCAGACGGCGCTCGCTGTCCCAAGGCGGGCGTCGGGCTCCCCGCAGAACCCGATCGCGAACACGGGGCCACGAGAGCCACCGCGACCGATCGCACTCTCGTACGAGCGTGCGCGCCGCTGTGGAGGCGGACACGCTACACACGCCGGCTATATCCGTCGTCTCCGACCGTCCCGGCGGACGATCGCACCGACCGCCGCCTCGCTATCCGTCGAGTCGCTCGACCATCCGATCGACTTCCCGGGGCGTGACCGTCGCCATCGGGCCGAGGGTAGTCCGACAGAGCGCGGCGCACGCGACGCCGGCCGCGAGGGCGTCTCCGACCGACTCGCCGTCGATCAGCCGCGCGAGGAACGCGCCGGCCAACGCGGGGAACGCCCCCTGGTCGTCGACGGCCGCGACGTCGAGCGGGCCGCGCTCGTGGACCGTCGCGTCGTACCACGCCAGCGAGGGCTGCTCGCGGCGCGCGAGCACCACGGTTTCGAGGCCGTGCTCGGCGGCCAGCCCGTGGACCAGCTCGGTGGGCGTCCGCGCCCGGTCGGCGAGCGCTTTGGCGTCGGCCTCGCCCGCCACGAGGACGTCCGTCCGCGAGAGGACGTCGGCGAGGGACTCCGGCGTCGCCGGCGTGCGTCCGGCCGAGCGGGCGGACAGTCCGAGCACCGTCGTCGTGCCCGCCTCCCGGGCCGCCTCGAAAGCGCTCGCCGTCGTCTCCACGAGCGTCGCCGACGACGCGGGCGTTCCGCCGCCCGTGTACACCGCCTTAGCCTCCCGGATGCGGTCGAGCGGGAGGTCCGCGGGCGTCGTCTCCGCCGCAGCCGTCTCGGCCCGGTCGTCGACGCGGGTGTTCGGCGCGTCCGGGCTTCCCCGTTCGGTGAACGCGAGCCCCTGCCGGCCCCCCTCGCTCCAGCGGATCGCCGCCTCGACCCCGTGACGGCGCACACCCCCGGCCACGCGCCGGCCGAGCGCCGTCGAGGGGAGCCGCGAGCTCCACGCCACCACCGACCCGAGCCGGGCGGCCGCGACGGCGACACCGTTCGCCGAACCCGACACCGCGATCCCGAGACGGTCGGCAGTTTCGAGCCGTTCGTCCGCCGGCGGCGACAGCTCCAGCACTGCGGGACCGAACGCGAGGAGGTCCGTCATGTGGGTTGATTCGCGGCTGGCCGTCTTAATTCAATGGGGTGGTCGGACTGACAGGCCGGGGCGGCGAGGAGGGGCGAGAATCGAAGCCGGTCCCGAAGCGCCGGAACAAGAGTCGCGCTCTCGCCGGGGCGAGCGAGCCGACGCTCCAGATGCCCGTTTCGGGGTTGTAGCTGCCCGCCGTCGCGTTCGAGGAGATGTACTCCACCCCGTGGGCAGCGCGTCCTCGACGGCCACGCCGGTCGCATTGGCCGAGCCGTCGTTGGTCACCGCGACGTCGGAGGTCGTCCGATGCCTCGCTGGCGCTGCTCGCAAAAGGTGATCCCAGACCGCCCCGCTGCCGGGGAAGGTGATGCCGAGCCGGCGGACGTTCGCGGCGTCGAGTCGGACCACGGTGTAGCTGTTGTTTTCGGGGCCGGCGACGCGACCGACACGACGGCGCTCCCCTCGTCGACGACCTGTCCCGACTCGAGGGCGTCGCCGCGTGCGTCGACCGCGAAGCCGGTGTTCGGCTTGCACGCCCCATCGACGTCACGCCGGGACGGTCTTCGGTTCGAGGTCGAACCCCCGCTCGCCACTGGACACGGGCCCGTAACCCGCGTCAGCGTCGTCGTGGGCCTCGCCTGCCGCGAGCACGAGACCGGGGTGCGGACGGCGCGGTCGGCGAGCGGTTCCCGGGAACGCTCCCTCTCACGGCCACCGTGTAGTCGCCCGCGGGCGGGCCGGTGAACTCGTAGTGGCCCGCTCCGCTCGCCCGATCGCCGATCACGGCCCCGTCGGGCTCCGCAGTTCGACGAGGACGCCCTCGATACCCGGCTCGCCGCCGTCTCCGGTGTCGTCGCGGTCGGTGGCCTCGAAGACCGTGCCGCCGATCATCCTGCCGGCGATTCCGTTTCGGTCACGGACGTCGCCGTTTCAGTCGGCGTCGCAGTATCCGTCGGGGAGGTCGTTTCGGTCGGCGTCGCCGTGGCCGTTGCAGCCGCCGTCGCATCAGCTTCGGTTGTCGTCGTGTCGGTTGCAGTTGTCGTGTCCGTTTCGGTCGTCTCGGTCGCTGCCGGCGTCTCGGTCGGCGCGGTCGTGTCAGTCGACGTCGTGGGGCCCGTCGTGGTCGACGTGTCGGTCGCCGTTCCGGTTGTGGTCGCGGTCGATGGCTGCGTTCTCTTGGGGTCGAACGGCGCGTCGTCCTGATCGTCCTCCCCGGGGACGTCGTTGGCAGGCGTCGAGTCGACGTCGGACTGGTCGGCCCCGACGACCGCCGCGACGTTGGTCTGGCTCGCCTCGTCGGTCACCGTCGCCGTCAGTTTCAGCGTCGCGCTCTCGCCGGCGTCCAGCGACCCGACGGTCCACGTCCCGTTCATCGGATCGTAGCGTCCCGTGCTCGTCTCGCCCTCCGCCGCGGTCGTCCCGTTTGGCAGGCGATCCTCGACCACGACGCCGGTCGCGTCGTTCGGGCCGCCGTTCGCGATCGTCACCGTGAACGTGACGTTCTCGCCGACCGCCGGCGTTCGGTCGTCGACCGTCTTCTCCAGTTCGAGGTCGGTCTCCCGGCGCTCGGGCGTCGTGGTCGTCCCGTCGCCGTCCTGCTTTCCGTCGTCGGTCCCGTTGCCCCTCTCGTCCTCGCTGTCGTTGTCACTGTCGTCGCTCCCGTCAGTTTCGTCCTCGCCGTCGTCGGTCTCCCCACCGTCGCCGTCGCCGTCCCGCTCACCGTCGTCGGTCCCGTCGCTTTCTTCGGTCTCGTTCGTTTCGCTGTCGTCGCTGTTGTCTGCCTCGTCATCGTCGCTCCTATCGCTGTCGTCTTCACCGCTGTCCTCGCTTCCCCCGTCGCCGGTTCCGTTTTCACTTCTGTCAGTTCCGTTGGTTCCGTCGCTGCCGTCGTTTCCGTCGCCTCTGTCTCCGTCGTTCCTGTCGCCTTCGTCTCCGTCGTCCTCGCCGCTGCCCTCGGTTCCGTCACCCGCGCCGTCCTCGTTGTTGCTTCTATCGCGTCCGTCACGGCCGTCGCTCCCGCCGCTGTTGTCCTCGGTATCCGCGGTCCATCTGATCTCCCTGACTCCGTCGGCTCCTTCGGTCCACTCGATCTCGTCGAGCTGGCCGGTCCAGTTGATGTCGTCGATCGCGCTGGTCCCGTCGCGCTCGGTCCGTCGCTCGCTGCCATCGTCGCTGTCGCCACTCGATGCCCCGCGTTCACCTTCGTCCCGCTCGCGGGAGGTGTCCCCGTCCGTGGCGCGGTTCCCGTTTCCGGCGCTTTGGCCCTCGGTTCCGGTGGTGTCGGTGTCTCCACCGCGCTCCCCGCCCCGGCCCGCCTCCCCGTTTCCGGTCTCGTTACCGTCGGTCCCCGCGTCGTTCGACGCCCTGGTGGCCTCGCCGCCGTTCGTTCGGTCGCTGTCGTCGCGTCGCTCCCCCCGATCGTCCGCGGGATCTCGCCCGTCGCTCCCGTCGGTCCCACCCGGATCGGTGGCTCGCTCCTCGCTCGTCGGCGGGTCCGAGTCACGCCCACCGTTCGCCGTCCCCGGCGCCCCGGCTTCCCCCTCGTCCCCGTTCGCTCCCGTCCCGATCGCCCCTCCGCCGGCCTGCGTTCCGAGCGCGTTCGACGCCGGCGTCTCCGCTTTCATACTGGCGTCCGTGGTCGCCCGTTCGCTCCCGACGGGGCTGTCGCCGTTCCCGCTTCCTTCCGGATCGGCCGGAGTGTCGCGGTTCCCGGTCGCGTCCTGGTCTGCCGTGACGAACGGAGCGCCGACGTCGTCGCCGATCAGGCCGCGCGCGATCGTTCGTACCTCGCCGTCGGCGAGCGCGTCCGCGCGGCGGTCGAGGGCCGCGATCGCCGCCTCGCTCGTGTTCGCCCCCGTGACGGTCGCCGGCAGCGTCGCCACCACGGCGCGCAGCCGACCGACGACGCGCCCGATCGTCCGGGCGCGAGCGACGGTCTCCGCGAGCTGTGCCGCGTAGGTCCCGTCGCTCACCGTTTCGTTCGTGCGCGCCGCGGCGAGGCGTTCCCGGCGGGTTTCGAGCGCCGTGAGCGTTCCGTCGAGCTCCGCTGCGGTCGCGTTGACGACGGCCGCGCGAGCCGCGTCGCTCCCGGCTCGATCGAGCGCGGCGTCGATGCGTCGCTCGTCGAGTTCGCCGTCCACCTCGGCGCGTCCGACGCCGACCAGCCCCGCGAACTGCTCGCCCGGGGCCGCCGTCACCGTCGTCGCGTTCGCCCCTCCGGTCGCGTTCGCCGTTGGGATGGCTCCGCCGGTCGCGTTCGACCCGTTCGCCCCCTGTCCGGGGGCGGCCACCGGGCTCGTGTCGGCCCCGGCGATCGCAACGGGGAGGGTGCTTGCGAGGATCGTAAAGACCAGCAGGGCGATCACGAGCCGTCGCATGGTCGCTTCGCTGGGTCGCCGACTATATAAGTTACTGTCACCCGTGACCCGGATTAAGCCGGATTTGCCGCCGTTGACGACCCCGTGAACTCCGTTCATGGGTCCCCCTCCTCGGCGTCGGGCAACGACAGAACGTTCTCGCGGCCCAGCCGGAAGCTCTCCACGTCCCCCGTCTCCCGCAGGTCGCTCACCACCTGACTCGTCTTCGCTTCGGTCCAGTCGAGTTCGGCGACGACCGCCTGCTGTTTGAGCCGTCCCCCGTGCTCTTCGAGCAGCCGGACGACCCGTTCCTCATTGCTCAACAGTTCGTCCGGCGAGCCATCGCCGTCTGCGATGGTGCCGTCGCTCGGGCCGTCGACGGACGCCTCGGACGACGCTCCGTCGGCGATCGCGCCGTCGGCCCCGTCCCCGATCGCGCCGTCGCCCGCCTCCCCGTCCGCGTCGGGGGGCGACCCCTCGCCCGTCCTGCCCCTCCCGTTCTGGGTTGTCACCCAGCCGATGGCGGCGAGCACGCCGAGCACCACCAGCCCACCCGCGATCAGCGACGGCGGGAGGCTCCCCGAACCCGACGCCTCGCCGTTGTCCCCTGCGCCCGCCCCGGCTCCCCCGGTCGTACTCGATCGATCCGTCGCTGCCGCAGTCGCTCGGCCGATCGCGGATGGTCCGTCCGTGCTGGGGGTCGCCCCGGCAGTGCCGAACGCCGATGCCCCGTCTCGGGGGGCCCCGCCGCTCGCGTTCCGTCGGACCAGCACGATCCGGGGCTCGTCGGCGTCGAAGGCCAGCGGCCCGCTCCAGACGGCCGTGTCGGTGCGCCGGTCCCCGGCTGCCGGCCGCACCGTCCGTGCGGCGTAGCTCGCCGGCCACGAGACCGACAGCCGGGTGTCGTCGTCGAGGAACAGTTCGGCGAGCGCCCCCCCGATCCGGATCCGCTCGCCGTCGACCGCCGCGAACCCGCGCCACTCGAAGGCGTAGCTCACGAACCCGTCCGCCGCGGCGAAGCGCTGGGTTCGCGCGTGTACGCTCACGTTCCCGACGCTCATCTCCCGTCCGGTGGCGTTCTCGGCGGTCGCGGCCGTCCGGGCCATTCGGTCGGCGAAGCGCGCGGTGTAGGCCGTCTCGTTCGCCGCGATGTCCGCCTGGAGGCTCTCGAAGGCGGCCGTCGCGTTCGGGTCGTCGAGGTCGACCCGGTAGACGATCCGCACGGCCGCGGAGCCGTTCGCCCGGACGTCGGCGTCGATGCGCACCCCGTCGGGGTCGACCGCGCCCGTCTGGAACGCCCCCGGTCCCGCCTGCCCGTCTCCGGCCGCGGCCGGGACGAGGCTCCATCCGAGCAGGCAGACGACCGCCACGACCACCACGGCTGCCGCGGTCCCGGGACGCCTCCCGGGTAGATGGAGCACCATTGCTTCGCCCACGGGATGCGCAAATAAAAGACCTTTCCGGCCCGCCGCCGCTGCCGTCGGGCGCTGTCTGGTCGTGGCCACCACGTGGTCGCGGTCGGAGCGGAACGGGAAAATCACGCCCAATTCGATTAAATTCAGCGCTAGATCCGGAGTATTGAAATGGCTCCCGCTCCGAGCAGGGGCTGTGGCAAGTCGCCACACGAACATCATGAACAAGAAGACGATCCTGAGCGTGCTGCTGGTGGCCGTGGTAGCCCTGTCGGTGGCGTTCGCCGGCGCGGGCACGACCGCAGCACAGGAAGCTCCTGACGAGAACGGTACCGACGAGAACGGCACGGACAGCTCGAACGACGCGGATCCATCGGATAACGCCTCGGAGAACGAAAGCGAGGACGATCCGAACGCGAGCGAGGACGAGGACGAGCCCGAGGATCGGAACAGGACCGACGACGGCAACGAGACGGACGAGAACGCGAGCGAGAACGTCCCCGACGACGTGCCGGTCGGCAGCGCGGATGCCCCGCCGAACGACCTCGACGGCGACAACCGGACGGAGGACGTCAACGGCGACAACGAGACGACCGTCGTCGACACCCAGTTCTTCTTCGCCAACCTGCCCGACGCAGCCGTCGAGAACAGCCCCCGGTTCGACTTCAACGACGACGGCAGCGTCGATGTCGTCGACATCCAGAAGCACTTTCAGACAGAGGCCTGAGCGGGGCTTCGCGGCGCTCCGCTCCGGAGAGGCGGCAGTATGACGTCACGTCGACCGTTTCGTCCGCGCGTGTCCTCGTGTCGCCTACCCGAGGTGCGGGCTCTCACTCGCGCCGACCGGCGTGACCGGGATAGTCGCGTTCGAAGCGCTCGGCGAGTTCGCCGGCGCTCACCTCGATCAGGACGGGCCGGCCATGCGGGCAGGCGTAGGGGTTCTCGCAGGCATCGAGCGCCGCCAGGAGGTCGATCACCGAGCCTTCCGACAGCGGGGTGTTGCCGGTGATGGCGGGGTAACACGCCAGATCCGCGAGCAGCGCGTCCGCGGCGCCCGCGACGGTCGCCGTGCCGGATCGGCCGGCGACGACCGTCGAGAGGGCGTCGCGCAACAGCTCGGGGTCGGCGGCGTCGGCGAGCAGCGACGGGACGGCCGTCACTCGAACCGCTCGTTCGCCGTCGGTTCCGTCGTCGACTCGCTCGACGTCGGTTCTCTCGCCGCTGCGCTCGCCATCGACTCTTCCGTCGCTCGCGTCCTCGTCCCCCTCGCCCCCGTCGCCTCCCACGAGCGAGGCGCGGAAGCCGAGTCGGGCGAGCGCGTCCTCGTACTCCCCGAACAGCGCCGCCTCCTCGGCCGTGAGGGCGATCCCGACGGGCTCGGCGAGCTCCTGTGTCGTCGACCCACCGGCGAACCGCTCGCGCAGGCGCTCGTAGTTGACCCGCTCGTCGGCCGCGTGCTGGTCGATCAACACGACGCCCTCGGGCGACTCGGCCACGACGTAGCTGTCGTGGAGCTGACCGAGCACGCGCAGCGGCGGCAGCCGATCGAACCGCTCCTCCCGGTCGAGCGACTCGCCGTCGAGCGTCGCCTGCTCGACCGGGCCGGTGAATCGCTGCGAGGGGTCCGCGTCGGTCGCGTCCGGTCCCGCGACGTGTCCGTTCGGTTCGTACGCCGTCGCCGGCCGGTCGCCCGCCCGTCGCTCCGCCGTCGCGTTCGCCGCGTCTCTTGGTCTGTCAAGCCTCGCCGTCGCTTCCCTCGGACCGTCGGGACCGTCGTCCGTGATTGGGGTTTCGGGTGAGCCGCCGTCTCCCGTCCCGGTTCGGTTCGCCGCCGTCTCCGCCGTGTGTGCCGTCTCTGCTCTCTCCGCCGCGTCCGTTCGATCGCTCCCGTCTGATCCGTCCCGCCTCGGTTCCGGATCGGCCTCCCGTTCCGGACTGACGTCCGTCTGGTCGGGGGCCGATCGCCCGCGCGGAGCCGACGAGCGGGGCAGGCCAGCGTCGAGCAGCGCCCGCTCGACCGCCGTACCGACCTGCTCGCGCACACCCGCCTCGTCGGCGAAGCGCACCTCGCGCTTCCGGGGGTGGACGTTC
This sequence comes from Halobacteriales archaeon QS_4_69_34, assembly GCA_003021045.1. Taxonomy (GTDB): domain Archaea; phylum Halobacteriota; class Halobacteria; order Halobacteriales; family Halococcaceae; genus PXRN01. The sequence goes on from PXRN01000024.1 coordinate 121,957, forward strand.
ACGTCGACCGCGCCGCCGGGCAGGGAAAGGAAGAGCACGGCGAAGGGATAGCGGTCGGGGGCTAACTGCGTCCCGTAGGCCTCGATGGCCGCGTCGCGGACGGTCTTCGCGCGCACGTACCGGCCGTTGACGTAGGTCGAGACGTACTCCGGGCCCGCCCGCGTCGTCTCGGGGTGGCTGATCAATCCCCGAACTGCCGAGAGCGGCCCGTCGGGGAGGTCCGTGGGCGACGCGCTCACACCACCCGCCGGCGAGTCGCTCCCGTTCGCGCCGTCCCCGTTCGTATCGCCCGCACGTGCGGTGGCCACGACGGGCACCATCGCCTCGGCGACCTCGCGGCCGTAGACGGCCATCACCGTGCCCTTCAGATCCCCCTGCCCGGCGGTCGAGAACGTTTCCCGATCGTCGTGTTCGAGCGTCACCGCCACCTCGGGGTTCGCCAGCGCGTAGCCCGCCGTCACGCGGTTGATGTGGGCGAACTCCGTGCCCACTTGCGCGAGGTACTTCCGGCGCGCGGGCACGTTGTAGAAGACGTCCGCGACTTCGACGACGGTGCCCGCGGGACAGCCCGCCGCCTCGATGGCCTCGACCTCGCCGCCGGCCATCCGGAGCTCGGTACCCCGGTCGCTCCCGCGGGGCTTCGTCCTGATGACCAGCCGCGAGACCGCACCGATGGCCGAGAGCGCCTCGCCTCGAAACCCCAGACTCTCGACGCCGGCGTCGAGATCCGCGACACTCGAAATCTTGCTCGTGGTGTGTTTCTCGACGGCGGTCCGGACCTCGCTCTCGCTCATCCCGAGTCCGTCGTCGGCGACCCGAACTCTCCCGGTGCCGCCGCGCTCGACCGCCACCCGGATCCGCGTGGCGTCGGCGTCGAGGGCGTTCTCGACTAGCTCTTTCACCACCGAGGCGGGTCGCTCGACAACCTCGCCCGCCGCGATGCGCTCGACGGTCGTCGGGTCGAGTCGGCGGATCGCCGGTCGGTCGTCGCCGTGGTCGCCGTCCCGACCGCCGCCAGCCCGGTCGTCGCCGCTCCGGCCGTCGCCCGTCCGGCCGTCGGCGTCGTCGCTCACGGCTCCTCCCCGAGGCGGGACTGCCACTCCTGCACCCGCGAGAGCAGCTCGATCGGTGGGGTTTCGTCCAGATCGGTGCCGGCGAGTTCGTCGAGGACGGTCTCGGTCTCGGGATCGAGCCGCGGGGCGTCGGCGTCGGTTGGCGCGTCTCCCACGCTGCCCTCGCCGCCGTCGGCGGCCGCCGTGTTCCCAGACGCACCCGCGCATTCGGCGTCAGTACGGAACTCGCCCGCGCCGAGGTCGAAGACGGCCTGCACGCTCTCGCCACCGCTACCTTTGGCCTCGATGGCTTCCTCCGCGCGGAGCCGTTCGAGCACGTCCCGCGAGCGCGCGACGACCGGATCGGGCACGCCCGCGAGGTCGGCGACGTACACGCCATACGAGCGGTCGGCGGGGCCCTCCCGCACCGTGCGCAGGAACGTTACCTCGCCGTCGCGCTCCTCGGCGGCGACGTGGACGTTCCGTACGCGCTCCAAGCGCTCGGCCAATCCAGCGAGCTCGTGGTAGTGGGTGGCGAACATCGCCTTCGCGCGCACCTCGTTGTGGAGGTACTCGGTGGCGGCCCACGCGATCGAGATGCCGTCGTAGGTCGCCGTGCCCCGGCCCACCTCGTCGAGGACCACCAGCGACTCGGCGGTCGCGGAGTGGAGGATGTTGGCGAGCTCGGCCATCTCGACCATGAACGTCGAGCGCCCGCCGGCGAGCTCGTCGAGCGCGCCCACCCGCGTGTAGATACCGTCGACCGGCTCGATCTCGGCCTCCCGCGCGGGCACGAAGCTGCCGATCTGGGCGAGCAGCGCGATCAGGGCCGTGCCCCGGAGGTAGGTCGACTTCCCGCTCATGTTCGGGCCCGTCACCACCAGAAACGAGCGCTCGTCGTCGAGACGCGCGTCGTTCGGGACGAACTCCGTCGTCCGCTCGACCACCGGATGCCGTCCCGCCTCGACGTCGAGGCCCGAATCGCCGAACGCCGGCCGCGTCCAGTCGTGCTTGCTCGCGTGGGTCGAAAGCGCCGCGTGGACGTCGACCGCCGCGAGCGCCCGACCCACGTCCTGGAGGAGCGCGGCCTCCCCCGCGACGCGCTCGCGCAGGTCGGCGAAGAGCTCGTATTCGAGCTCGCCGCGGCGCTCCTCGAGTTTCAGAACCATCCGCTCGCGCTCCTCCAGCTCCGCGGTGGTGTAGCGCTTGGCGTTTTTCAGCGTCTTGATCTCCTCGTAGCTCTCGGGGACGGCGTCCGTTTCCGATTTCCCGACCTGGATGTAGTAGCCGTCCGTCCGGTTGCGGCCGGTCGAGAGGTGCGTGATTCCGTGCGTTCGCTTCTCGCGGGCTTGGAGGCCCTCGATCCACTCCAGGGCCGTCTCGTGCTCGTCGATCAGCTCGTCGAGCGTCGTGTCGTAGCCCCGCCGGAAGAGCCCCCCCTCCCGCACCGTCTTCGGGGGCTCCTCGACCAGCGCCGCGTCGAGCTCCCCGTGGAGGCGCTCGGCCGCCGCCCGATCGGGCCGCTCGACGATCTCGGCGAGCGGCGATGCCGCGAGCCGCTTTTCGTCCGTGATCGCGTCGGCGATCCGGGGGAGGAGTGCGAGCGTGTCGCGGGCCCGGAGCAGGTCGCGTGCGTCGGCGCTCCCCGCGGTCGCCGCACTCGCCAGCCGTTCGGCGTCCGCGGCCTCGGCGAGCAGCTCGCGCAGCCGCTCGCGGGCGAGCGCGCGCTCGGCGAGCGCCGTGACACAGTCCAGCCGGCGATCGAGCGCCGCGACCGATCGCTGTGGGCGGGTCAAGCGCTCGCGGAGCAGCCGCCCGCCGGCGCTCGTGACGGTGTGGTCGATGGTTTCGAGCAGCGACGTTCCCCCCTCGCCCATCGGCTCCGCGAGTTCGAGGTTGCGCTGGGTGGTCGCGTCGAGCGCGACGCTTTCGTCCCCGCGGGCGGGCCGGAGGCGCGTCATCGACTCCCGGACCCCGACGCCCGTCTCTTCGACGTAGGAAAGGACCGCCCCGGCCGCCCGAACTGCCTCGGAGGCGTCGTCGAGTCCAACGCTCTCGAGCGCACCCGTACCGAACTGCTCTTCGACCGCGTGCCGCGCCCGCCCCGGCGCGAAGGCGTCGGTCGCGTGCAGCGAGAGCGCACCCTCGTCCTCCCCGAGCGCGTCCAGCAGCGCATCGTCGGCCCTGATTTCGGGGCCCGGAAGCACCTCGACGGGTGCGAACCGGTAGATCTCGGTGAGCGCCGCCTCGCGACCCGCGACCGCGGTGGCGTGGAACCGGCCGGTCGTGACGTCCGCGAACGCGAGGCCGTAGGTCACCCCATCCACACCGTCCGTTCCGCCGGCATCGCTCGCGCCGCCCGCGCCGTCCGCGCTGCCCGTGTCGCTCCCGGCGGCCACAGGAGTCCCGGCGCTCCCGGTGTTTCCGGTCGCCTCGTCGGCTCCCGGCTCCCGGACCACGGCCGCGAGGTAGCGCGCCGCGGCCTCGGTGGCTTCGAGCAGCGTCCCGGGGGTGACGATCCGCTCGATCCGGCGCTCGTGACCGCCGTCGACCTCGTGCTGGTCGGCGACCGCAACGCGGTAGCCCCGCTCGATCAGCGCCTTCAGGTACGGCGTGAGCTCGGTGAGGGGGACGCCGGCCATCGGGTAGGACGAGCCGTGGGACGACTTCTGGGACACCTTGAGGTCGAGCTCTTCGCTCACGAGCTCGGCGTCCTCGGCGAAGAACTCGTAGAAATCGCCACATTGCATCGCCAACAGGTCCGCGTCGGTCTCGCCCTTGAGCGCGAGGTACTCCCCGACGATCCCCTCCGCCGTCGTCATGTCCCTGTCGGAGCACCCGGGCGGCTAAAGCGCTGTGGGTGCGGACCGGAACTGACCGGCGCGGCGGGAGCGAACGGTCGATCGGAGCGACGTCCGGACCGAGTGTCGGTCACACGAGAGACCGCCGCTCCGCACCGCCGCCACACCACAGGCCACACGCCTCCCAATCGATTCGCTCGCGCGAGCATTGCGCGCCGACCGAGCAGCGCACACGCCGCGCCGACCGCTGGACCGCCCAGCACCGACCATCCATCTCCCTCGCCCCGGCCGGCGAACCTCGCCTTCGCGCAGCTACTTCTCGGCGTCGTCGGCCGGCGCGCCGAAGGGACGCCGGCGGCCCGAGGCCCCTCCGAAATGGTCGTAGAACGGGACGAGCACTGCGGGGCCGGAGGGACCGCTCGGCGGCACCGGCCATCCGAACGAATATACGGCCGTCCGTCGACCGTGCGGGTAGTGAGACGCTCCAGGCTCCTCCTCCGGGCGGTCCTCGCGTCGCTGCTGGTGCTGTCGCTGGCCGGCACGGCCGCCGGCTACGCTTTCTGGGCGCTCGACCGGGAGGGTGGCGGGACGGCGTTCGAGGTCGGCGAACGGGCGGCCCCGCCGGCGAACGGCACGACCGTCGTGACGACTAGCATGTACGGCAACGACTTCCTCGTCGCGTTCGCCCCGAACGGCACCGTCCGCTATTACAACGACAGCCGCGACATCTACGACGACGTCGACCCGAGCCCGGCGGGCGACGCGACGGTCACCTACATGGCGACCGACCAGCGCGCGAACTGTCAGGCGACGGAACCGTGTAACGGAAACGTCGTCGAGCGCGTGAACCTCACCACCGGCGAGACCGAGGTGGTGTTCACCTGGAAGACCGCCGAGGCGCGCAACCACTGGCACGACGTCGACCGCATCGACGAGGACCGCTGGCTCGTCGCCGACATCGCGCTCGATCGCGCGTTCGTCTACAACACCTCCTCGGGGATCATCGAGTGGGAGTGGAGCGCCCAAGCGGACTTTCCCGTCACGGGCGGTGGGCTCTTTCCCGGCGACTGGACCCACATCAACGACGTCGAACTGCTACCCGACGGTCGGGTCATGGTCAGCCTCCGCAACCAGGACTCGGTGGCGTTCGTCGACCGCGAGCGTGGCTACCAGCCCGGCTGGACCCTCGGCGAGGACGACAACCGCTCGGTCCTCTTCGAGCAACACAACCCCGACTACCTCCCGGGGGAGAACGCCGGTCCGGCGGTCGTCGTCGCCGACTCGGAGAACAACCGCATCGTCGAGTACGAGCGTGAGGACGGCTCGTGGAACCGGACGTGGCGCTGGAGCGACGTCGAGCTCCAGTGGCCCCGCGACGCCGACCGGCTCCCCGACGGGGACACACTCATCACCGACACCAACGGCGGCCGCGTGTTCGAGGTGAACGAATCGGGCGCGATCGTCTGGCAGGTCGACATGCAGGGAGCCTACGAGGCCGAGCGCCTCGGGACCGGTCCCGAGAGCGCCGGCGGCCCGACGGCGACGCGCGCGAACCTCGAATCCCGGACGGCGACGAGCGACGCTCCCGCCCGGGAGTCCTCGCTCGCCGGACCGGTCTACGAGGTCGCCGGCGTCTGGAAGGACCTCCTCCCGAGCATGGTCGTCAACCCGGTGCTCTACGTGCTGCCGGCGTGGGTCGGCTATCCCGAGCTGCTGGCCATCGTCTCGGGTCTGCTCGTCGCCGTGCTCTGGGGTGCCGTCGAGTTCCACTGGTCGGTCTGGTCGGTTCGCTCGCCGTTCGTCACGGAGGACTGATCGAGAGGGCTAACGGGGCCCGCTCACCGCTCGGATCGCCGGACGATCGAGGCGGGGGACCGCGGCCGGTACCGGTCGTACGGAGGCCGCGAAAGACCGTCTCCGAGCAGCCGTTCCGCGGACTCCACGCCGAACTCGCCGGCGGGACGAGAACGGCTCGGTGTCTTCGAGATGCACCGTTCTCTCGGCTACGTTCTCCGCTCTCAGTATGCTCGGCGGTAGCTGCCCGGGACACAGGAGTACGGCGAGACACGACCGCTTGGATAGACCAAAGGTTCATTCCACGGGCGGGTGAACGTGAGACGATGGCAACCCGTCTGCCGACCGGCATCGGCGTCCTCGATCAACGGCTGGGCGGCGGGATCCCGGCCGGTAGCGTCCTCGCGCTCACCGCGAGCCCCGACAGTCAGGCCGAGCTCATCCTCTACGAGCTCACCGCTGCCCGCGAGACGCTGTATCTCACCCTCGACCGCTCCGAGTTCGCGCTCGCGGACGACCTCCGCCGAACGGCGGTCGAGACCGGCGATCCGCAGGTGCAGTACGTCGGCGGCGACGATCCGATCGAGCACACCACCGAACTCGTCGAAACGTTGCCCGAGGCGTCCAACCTCGTCATCGACCCTCACTCGATCCTCGAACGGGTCGAACGCTCGCGGTACCTCGAGTTCGTCGCCCAGCTGCAGGCACAGGTCATCACCACGGACAGCCTCGCAGTGTTGCACTGTCTCGAGGGCCACGACGTGCCCGCCCTCCGGGATCTCACCGAGCACGTGGCCGACGTCGTCTTTCGGCTCGAGACGAGCGTCGAGGGTGCACGGGTCGAGAACCGCCTCGCCGTGCCGAAGTTCCGCGGTGGTCGTGCGCTCACCGACACGATCAAGCTCGAGTTGCTCGATCGAGTCGAAATCGACACCAGCCGCGACATCGCGTGAGGACGTACTGGCCGATGGAGTCGATCCTCCGACCACAGTATTCAGATGCATACACGCGAAATTTCCGGGGAGGCAGGCAATAACTGCCGGAGGGCTCGTCGACCCCGGCATCCGCCACCTTCGCAAACTCGCCGGCGACGGCTTCGAGGTGACCACGGCCGAAAGCGGGCGGACTGCACCGAACGCTTGGAGGCGGGACCGACAGCCCGCCTCGTGTTGCTCGATGTCGTCACGCCAGGGAGACGGTTCGAGACGACCGAGACGGTGCGGACGGAGCTCGACGCGGACGTTCCTATCGTGGCGTTGACTGGAAGTGTCGACGACGCGGCGATCGAGGGCCTGCTCGACGGCGGCGCGACCGACTACGTCACGAGGCCGCTGACGATGGGCGAGGTCGTCCCGTGCGTCCGGACTCCGTCGAGTGATCGTCGGCTTGGATCGGGAACCCCGAACCGCTCGCGCTCGCCGGTCCCCGTTCGGTGCCGTCGACGGCGCGCCCGGCAGGCGATACGGTCCCTCGGTATACCGGGTGACAGAACTGCGGAGCTTCTACTTCGCCGTTCGGGGACGGACGCTCGGTGGGGAAGTGCTACCTCGAAGAGCCGGCTCGGATGGACTACTCGTGTTCGTCGAGCAGTCGGCGTGCGAGGCGAGGGAGCCGGCCGGCGTCGGCCTCCCGGAGGGACTCCGCGCCGAGCAGCAGGCGCAGTCGGGGGCGGCCGACGTCGATAGGCACCTTCTCGGTGTCGATGAGCCCGGCCTC